>VHAX01000007.1 GCA_016872215.1 Sphingomonadales bacterium
TCCCGGCTGGCTTCAGAAGAGAAACGGGTGCATTCGATGGTTTGCTCAGCCACACTTATTGGTGGTCATCGACCCCGGTACCCGCAAACAGCGCAAATGCCTACCACCGGAGGGTGTCGTTCAGCGCTCAAAACTTGTTTCGCGACAACAGCGACAAGCGCCTCGGCTATTCCGTTCGTTGTCTGCAAGATTAGTCGGTCTCCAAATACCCCTACGAAAAAGCCCTTTTAGAAAGGAAACCGCAGGTTCACCTTGGAGTCACCTTCTTCTACTCTTTCTTTTGAGATTTCGACCCCCATTCAGATCTACAGCATCCACCTGATTCGGAACGGAGAATAATTCATACCCTCCCCGATCGGGATTTTTAAGAATCACTCCCTTAATCTGCTCCTGAACCGATATTTTCAATTTTCCCATCCACTCAAATCCAGCAACCGTATCCTCCCCGGCAGGCACCTGGGCTAGCGGCCAAAGCACGCCCTCTGGCTTCCCAAGAAAGATCATTCTGTTGGGGCGTTGGCGGGCGAAGTATATATTGACCGAATCGGATGCTATTCGGTTTAGTCCCACGTAGCCGCTGTCCTCACCCGGAATATGGTAGAGAGTCAGCACCTGCCCCACCGCATGCAGGTATTGAATGGAACCAGAATCAAAAGAAACCTGCATTCTGGCTGCGGTTATTTGATGAAACAAGCTATCCTCCAAACGATCGGCGAGCACACCACCCTCGGGCAAAAGCAGTGTTCCGGAATTCTCTCCCCTATTGTAGAACTTCATAGTGGGTCCGCTCACCTGAAAAGTCGCAGGCCACAGCAAGGGTGTTCCCATGAGCAGTGCCAAGCTGTCGGACTGAAGGTATACCAGTGAATCGCAGCTCAATTGCGCATCACGTGATTGTCCAGCCACCCTGCCCCATGACTTAAACAACCAGGAAGTATCGATTCCGGCTTTACTATTTTCAGAAAACTTATCTGCGATATTTGTACGAGACGACACGCGCATGGCCATAAGGGTATCGGCTGTTAGGCTGAGTGTATCCGGAACCCATGAACTGCTTTGGGTTGACCTCCTTCCTTGAAGTGAATCGCCTTCACCCCCGCCAAATGACCGAAGCAGGGGATCGCCCCAGGCTTTATAGAAGGCTCGGGTACGATCGAATTGCACATGATTGGCCCGAATTTCTATTTTCCATAGCGTATCTATCCACTGCACCCGACCGTTTGCTGTTCCTAAACCCCGATTTTGGTCAAAATACAGGCTATCGGACCACAGAAAATGATGGTCGTAGTGCTGGACCCGGCAAAAGGGATACAAATGGCTGATTCTCGTGCGCATTTCATGCCAACCACCACTTGTCTCAACATCTGTTCCCTGTATAACGAAATGCGTGGGAGCCACAAAATACAAACGACCCCATTTGCGGTTGTAGCGCAGGGAATCGGTTGAAAGCGTTAGGGAGTCGTCCTCCAGTTTTACCTCACGATTAAAAATCATCTCGCCTGATTCTACGGCATAGCGGCCGAGGCGACTACTCAATCGTGCGCTGCCGTCCTCCATTCGTGCCCCTTGCGTGTAATTTACCACCCGCTTTGAGGTGTTGTAGGTCAATTCTGGAGAATATAATCGAAGTACGTCGTCGGACAAGACAACGTCCTGATAGAGGCGGGCAGATCCCGTTTCAGCATCATATTCGAGGTAGCGACAACGCACCAGCAGATTTTCACCCGGTTCCACAATCCGCACGCGACCATAAGCCCGCGCCTGTCTTCCGCCATCAAACATAAGTGCACTGTCGCAATACAAAACAGTCCGGTTGTGACGGAGGCGAACATTGCCCTTCAAGGCTCTGACTCCGGCCGATCCACTGTAACTAAACTCATCCGACTGCTCTATCACAATTTGTTGAGCACCCTGTGCTGCGACACGTCCCGGAAGGAGTATGCATACGAGGAGAACCATCAACCAAACCAGGAGTTTCATGTAGAGCAGCAAAATGGACCGACACACGAAGGTACAAATAACGGGGGGACTGCGTTTTACTGGTTGTGGCGTATTTTTCGACCATGAACAAGCAGAACGGCGCTCAAGCCACTGGAAGGGCTCATGTATTGGGCCTACCCAGTTGGTATCCGTCGGGTGAAGATGACCACAACGGACTGTTTTGTCTGGCTCAATTGGATGCACTGGCCACGGTGGGCCACCAGGTGGGCATCGTGGCAGCAGTCCCCCATTTAGCAGCTAAAGAAATAGAGCGCGTTGAGGTTCAGCAGCACAGTTGGGGCGCAGCCTGCGTGGCCCGATATCGCTCAGGGACCATTCCTTTGTTGCAAGCACTTCGCTACTGCCTGGCCATGCACAAAGCCTGGAAGTTGTATCAAATCACATACGGTCGTCCTCAGTATGCGCTCGTGCTGGTGGCCTGGAAAGCAGGCCTTTTTGCCCGCTGGCTGCGTGCCCGATATGGAATATCCTACAAAATCATAGAACATTGGTCTATTTATATATCTGATCAATATATAAATACACCTATATATTTAAAGTGTTTATTTAAATGGATTTTTTCGGGATCTCAAGCGGTGGGAGCCGTGAGTCTACCACTTGCACATGCCCTACGCGCCCACAAACTCAGCAGCGAAAGTCCAGTTATTGTACCGAATGTGGTGGATACCGAAATATTTCGCCAATCTGCTGAGGTCTCCCAAATTGCGGGCTATGAGGGCAGCGAAAGGGAAACGCACCAAACCGACTTCTCTCCCCTGTTGCTTCATGTAAGCAACCTGGCCGAGGTCAAAAATTTTGGCTTTGTACTCGATGTATTCTGTGCTTTCAGAAAGCGCTTTTCCAACGCCCGACTCTGGGTAGCGGGGGCCTTCAACCCAACAGAAGCACGCAACCGTTATGCATCGAAATGCCCGAACGTAGAATGGGTGGGATTCACGGATTCTCAAACCCTCGCAAGGCAGTACAGGCAGGCCACGGCCCTACTTGTGACTAGTCACCACGAGACCTTCAGCATCGTTACTGCCGAAGCCATGGCATGTGGATGTCCGGTCATCAGCTCCCCACTACCAGCCCTGGAGGCATTCGACGCTTTCGGCACACATCGGAGTTTGCACACGCATGACCCTGAACAATGGGCCGAGATTTTGGAATGCTGGACAGAATCGAGGCCTATGGCTATACCCGGAGTCTGGGAAGGCATACAGAGAGTCTACGGCAAGGAATCAGTGGGAAAATTGATAAGTCAATGGATAATAAATTTTTAACATTATCTAATAAAACTATCGCTTTTACTATTTTAAGTAGGGCGGGACAAGCACTGGGCTCTGTTCTGCTGCTATTTCTCACTGCACGTTGGGGTGGCGCACATGTACGGGGCGAAATCAGCCTGCTGCTGGCCACCCTCACTCTCGGCAGTCATCTGGCCTCCTGGGTGGGAGGTGGAACCTTGGTGTATTGGGTGAACCGCCATTCACCGCGCCAATTACTTTTTGTGGCCCTGTTGTGGAGTCTGGGGGTAAGCCTTGCGTGTGGACTGTTGTTGCCTGCCACATCGTATGGATTGTCGATGCACACCTTCAGCTGGACCACCACGTTGTTGCTGTTGAACACCACGGTTGTGGTTCGCAGTATGCTCGTGGCCCTGAACAGGATCCGGACCGACAACCTGCTGGGACTACTGGGGCTTGGCGTGCAATTGCTGGTTGTTGCTTATGAAATGGGATACCGTGGTCAGAACGTTCTTTCGGGATTCCTCACGGCCTTCAACAGCGGCCAACTCGTACTGCTTTTGGTTGCACTAATCCCCCTTCGTCACTCACTAATCGCCAAAGACAACTCAAAGGAAATATCCCCCGTTGCTTCCTTATGGCGTTCATTACTCCGAACTGGCAGTTGGGCACAAATGGCCAGTTTATCCCAGTTTTTTGCCTATCGCCTGCTCTACTATTTCCTGGGCACACAAAACGGACTCAGTTCTGTGGGCCGGTTTTCCGTGGCGGTTGCCCTGGGTGAATCGGTATGGCTGCTGACCCGGTCGGTTTCGCTGTCACAGGCCACGGCAATCTCCCAGATGGATAATGAACAGGATGCCCATACACTCACGTTAAAATGGTATAGAAGGGTCAGCCTACTGAGTGCCCTGTCGATTGGAATCCTCCTTATCGTTCCCAATTCGGTTTGGATCCGGTTGCTCGGTCCGGAATATGGGGGAATCCCCAGACTGCTCATATTTATGGCTCCGGGCTTGTGGTTTTTGTCACGCTCAAACATCCTGGCCCACCACCAGGCCGGGCTGGGCCGATACCCCGTCAACGCCTGTTCGTCGCTCGCAACCCTTATGACCCTCGCAATCGGGTTAGTCGTAGTGCCGGGTACAACACTAGAATCGGTAGCTGCGCTGCAAAGCATAGCCTATTTGGCTGGATGGGCTGTTCAATATCGGGCCTTTCAGAAAAAATCGACCTAATGTACGCTCTCGATTACCCGCCCAGTTTGGTGCGAACGGCATCGAGCAACACCGGCTCTAGTTTCAGGCAATCCTGTAGCAGGGCGTCGGCATCGCGGCGGTAATCCGCAGCCTTTTTTTGATCGGCTAAACTGGCTGCGTTGATGGTGACATTCATCCAGGCACCATAGATCGCACTGCGTATGCACAACAAGGCCACGCCCACATCTGAAACGGAGTTGGGGTTGCCATTTTCGATGAGTTCACGAATGGGCTCGAGACAGGCAAAAGCCTGCTTCATAGTTTCCAGAGGAACCCGAATGGCTTCATCTGTGGCCAGTTCAATACAGTTGCGGCGGTGAAGCTGTTCTTCTGGTGTGCTTTTGGGCAATGAGAATGCGTTCATGATTCCGTAGAAGGCAAAGGTATCTTCGTCGACCTTCTTCAGAAGAGCCTCCTTGTAGCTCTGGCATTCCCTTGCCAAGACACTGAAGCGCTCAAAATGCGCCTCCCATCCCCTTTTACCGGCCGATAAATTTGCGACCATAGCGCCCAGTGCGGCGGCCAAAGCCCCGACCGCTGCTGAAATGGAGCCGCCACCGGGGGCTGGCGATTCGCTGGCTGTTTCGTCAGAAAGATCTGAAAGAGAGAGGTGAATCAACCTCTGGTCGGAGGCGGCAGCCATTTTGTATTCTATAATTCGCTCCTCGGGGTGGAAGGGCGAAAGCTCAGATAATCCCATCGTACGAACCGCGCATTCGATAAGTTCTTTTTCCGACACCCCTTCACTCCTACCCATTTTACGCAGAAAATGTCGACCCGAGTCAGTGAGGCAGATAAGTGGCACCAGTCCCACCAACTCGGAACCCGTTACGCGAATGCCACGGGCTGTAGCGGCCCGAACCACTTCATCGAATGCGATGTGCAGGGGGGTCTGTGACAAATCGGTCAGATTCATGGAGATCTGTGCCGTTTTGTACTCCTCGATATACCATCCCACTGCCTTAACAGCCTTCAAAGTTCCGGGAATGCGCACGGGTTGACCTGTCTCATCCTGCACAACCTTCCCCGTAATAGGGTGGCCCTCGCGTTTCACCCTTCCCGCTTCCCGTACATCAAAAGCCACAGAGTTGGCAAGTCGCACCGAGGGTGTATTCAGATTCACATTATAGGCCACCAAATACGGCCGTGCTCCGACGACTGTGGCGCCCGATTGTGGGTTGAACACAGCGGGACCAAAATCAGGCTTCCAATCAGGATCCTGCATTTTGGCAGGGAGTCCCTCGTATTCGCCCGCGCGGATGTCGGCCAAATTCCTGCGGGAAGGGTGGGTAGCCGATGCTTCGTAGAGGTAGACCGGAATGTTCAGCTCCTCGCCCACCCTTTTTGCCAGGGTGCGTGAATACGCCACGGTTTCCTCCATGCTGATTCCAGATATCGGGATGAACGGGCAAACGTCGGTGGCACCCATACGGGCATGCTCGCCTTGGTGCTGTCGCATATCGATGAGACGGGTAGCCACGGAAATCGCCCTGTATGCTGCTTCAACCACCGCTTCAGGATGGCCCACAAAGGTGTACACGGTGCGGTTGGTGGCCTTACCCGGGTCGCGGTGTAGCAGGCGTACGCCCTCAGTACTGGAAATGGCAGCGCTGATCTCGTCGAGTACGCGTAGGTCGCGCCCTTCTGAAAAATTGGGCACACATTCAATGATGGGATTCATGGGGCAAATATAATTGGCAAGACAAAAGCCTGTTCCCTCTTCTTTATGCCGATATTTGCATTCTGTTTTTATCTGGTTATTTGTTTATGTCGAAAGTTCATTTATTCCTGTTGTTGCTCATCGTTGTGGTCGCAGGAGTAATCCTCAGCACGGTCGATGAAAGCAGTTCGTATGAGGATTTTGCCACAGCTGAGGCATACCCCGGCAAAGAATTTCATGTGGTGGGAACGCTACACAATCCTGGTGATATGCAGTACGATCCCTTAAAGGACCCCAACTTGTTTCGCTTCTATCTGAAAGATCAGGCGGGTGCGGTTCGACTGGTGGTGTACCACGACAGTAAGCCTCAGGATTTTGAGCGTTCAGAGCAAGTTGTGATCATCGGGAAAATGGAAGGTTCCGAGTTTACGGCCAGCAAAATTCTCACGAAATGTCCGTCGAAATACAACGAGGATAGTGTGGACGTTACTCCTCAGACCCGTACATCGTTCTGGTCCATGGATGATCCTTTACGAAACCTCACACTCGATCACGCACTATGACCTATATGGGTGAATGGCTGGTTCCGGGAGAACTCGGACACGCTTCAGTACTTATTTCTTTTATTACTGCGCTGCTCGGGGTGATTAGTTACGGTGCCCACACCCGCGGGCTGGAGGGGGGACGAACCCTAAGCTGGCAGGGACTTGGAAGATGGGCGTTTGGACTGCATTCTCTGGCCGTGGTGACCATTGGAGTGGTGCTCTTTGTGATCATATACCTGCACCGCTACGAATACCATTACGCCTGGTCGCACGCCTCCCGCGCCCTTCCCACACATTACATTATATCATCTTTCTGGGAGGGGCAAGAAGGTAGTTTTCTGCTGTGGATGTTCTGGAATGTGGTACTTGGGTTATCGCTGATCCGAACCGCCGGCCGGTGGGAGGCTCCGGTGATGTCCTTCGTTTTCCTTGCCCAGCTGATGTTGTCATCGATGCTCCTGGGCATTTATATGGGTGACATCAAAATCGGCAGCAGTCCGTTTATTCTCCTGCGCGAAACCATGCAGGCCCCTATTTTTGAACAGGCCGATTACCTCAAGTACATCACAGATGGAAAAGGTTTGAATCCCCTGCTTCAGAATCCGTGGATGGTGATCCACCCCCCTGTGCTGTTCCTCGGATTTGCGTCTACCCTGGTGCCTTTCGCCTATGCTATGGGTGGGCTCGCCACCCGTCAATACGGGGAATGGGTGCGGCCCGCCCTTCCGTGGACCTTGTTTGCCATAGCCATGTTGGGAACGGGTATTGTTATGGGCGCTGCATGGGCCTATGAATCACTGAACTTTGGGGGCTACTGGGCATGGGATCCGGTTGAGAACGCGTCCCTCATTCCTTGGCTTTGTCTGGTTGGTGGTTTACACCTGATGCACATCTGGCAGAAAAGGAAACAGTCGTTGCCCTCAGCCACGATTTTGATTATATTATCGTATATTCTGGTGTTGTATGCCACCTTTCTCACCCGTTCCGGCATATTGGGCGACAGTTCGGTGCATGCATTCACAGACTTGGGCATGTCGGGCCAGCTGCTGGTGTTTCTCTTCGCATTTGTTTTATCGGCTGCCCTCCTCCTGGCCCTGTCTTGGAAACATCTTCCCCGTCAACAACAAGAAGAACCCCTATGGTCGCGCGAGTTTTGGCTCTTTATGGGATCACTCGTGATGGCGCTGAGTGCCTTTCAGGTGTTGTTTAGTACATCAATCCCTGTCTGGAACCGCATATTCGGATCCAATATGGCGCCACCTGCCGATGTTGTGGCCTACTACAACCGTTGGCAGTTGCCCATTGCGGTGCTCATCCTCCTGCTTGGCACACTCGCCCATTTGTTACCCTACAAAGGTTCCACACGAATACCGTGGAAAAAATGGTTTCTATATCTCATCCTCCCCACCTTGCTCCTCACTGCTGCGGTGGCCATTCCCCTGAAATACACAAACTGGACCTACATCTTATTGCTCGCTTCCGCTCTACTGGCCATCATCGGACATTTTGGACTGCTGTGGCAACAACAAAAAATATGGCTTCATTCGGGCGGTGCTGTTGCCCACATTGGCTTTGCAATAATGATGGTGGGGGTACTGATTTCGGCCTCCGGACGGGAAGTGGTTTCCCTGAACCGCTCCGGATACGCGTATGGCGGACAGTTTGACGAAAAACAAAATCGCGAAAACGTCCTGCTGTGGGAGGGTGAGGGCCTGGATATGCCCCCTTATCGGGTGACCTATCTGGGAGATTCGGTGGCTGAACCCAACCATTACTACAAAGTTCAGTACGAGGAACTGGATGACGAGGGGCATGTGATCGATCGATTTATTTTGCTTCCCAACGCTCAAATCAACCCTAAAATGGGCTTGATCGCAACGCCGGATACCCGACATTATGCGCTCAGTGATCTATACACCCATGTCACCCAAGTGATGGACAAAGAGGCCACAGGGAGCAGCAAGGAGTGGGCTCCACCCGAACCCCTGATGCTTTCAGTTTCAGGAGATACGATAATGGTACGGGATGGGTTGTTGATTTTTGAGGGGGTGACCACCGAATTACCGGTCGATCTGGCAACACAACTGCAGGACGCCGATGCAGCTGTTGCCGCCAGAGTAATCTGGAAAACACTCAATGAGACCTACGAGCTGCGGCCGGTTTATGCCATCCGCAAAGGTGTGGAGTTCCGGTTCGATGATATGCGTCAGGAAGCTGGAATTAACCTTAGTTTTCGCAGAATTCACCCCGACAAAAAGCAAATTGAGCTCGCAGCCTCTGTAGCAGCACCTGAGCCGCGCGATTACATCATCATGAAAGCGCTTCGATTCCCTATGATTAATTTGCTGTGGCTGGGTGCGGTTCTCACCACCTTAGGACTGTCAATGGCGGTGGTTGTTCGCCACCGCGAGAAGAACGGACCCCGATCATTTTCCCTTAGCAAGAATGTCGACGAAACCTGAAGAAATTCGACATCCTTGTCCCGATCGTCTGATCATTGTGGGCAGTGGCCACCTTGCATGGCAAATGGGTGAGGCACTCATCAACTCGGGCGTTACATGTGTGGGGGTTTTGGCCCGCAAACGATCGTCGGCCAGTGCCCTCGCTACACGGCTCGGTACTGTGCCGCTCGACAGCGATCCAACGCTCTGGCCAGAAGCCGAATTCGTTCTCCTGGCAGTAAGCGACTCCGCCATCTGTGAATGCGCCCAACGTATTCCGGTTCGTTCTGCACAAATTTTGGTTCATGCCTCAGGCTCGGGCACTTTATCGCAGCTTTCACCCCATCCCCGATGCGGTATTTTGTGGCCATTGGCAGCCCTCAGGCGGGAGAGGAGTCCCGACTGGCCTAACACACCCCTGTTTGTTGAGGGTTCGGAATCAGAATGCACGGGTCGAATTTTGGAGCTGGCCCAACGAATTTCCGGGGTTGTTATTCAGGCCGAAGCTCCGATCAGGCATGCACATCACCTCTCGGCTGTAAGCTCGGCCAATTTCACCCTCTTTCTTTTAGCGGAAACCAGTGAGTGGCTCAGGGCAAAAGGAGGCAATCCTCGTTTGCTGAGCCCCATTTTGCATCAGGTTTTGAGTGACTTCCTTGAAGAGTCGAACCTACACGATCGGCAGACTGGTCCTGCATCGCGTGGTGACTACGAAACAGTCGAACAACAATGGCGGGAGGTATACGAGCAGCCCGCCCTTGCGGCTCTATACCGCCTCTTTTCCGACCTGATCTGTTTGAAACACGCGTCTACAAAAAGATAGGTTGCCCCAAACTTTATGAGCGGGAGCGTGTTTTCTCTCCATGTTCGGTTTCTTTAAGAAAAAATCACCCCTAGAGGCATTGGAGTTGCGCTATCGAAAATTACTTGAGGATTCATTTAAACTCTCCAACACCAATCGGAAGGCATCTGACCAAAAGAGGGCCGAGGCCGAAGAGTTTGCCCTTGAGATCGAAAACCTACGAAATCAGTCATAACGACTTTTGCCAGCTAGCTTAACAATAATTTAGAGTCCGTTCTCTTTTAAAAATCCACTATGATACCTATGGTGGGCAAACGGGTGCCTACTGTATTGGGGATGAGTGACTTCTGGTACCTACCTGGGTTATCAGGGTCGGGGAGTGGTTTTCCCTCGGAATCGGTTCGGGCTACCCAAAAGTCAGGAAAACGGGTCTGCTGGTTCAGTAGATTTTGAACATCCAGATAGAGATTCAGAGCCCAATTCTTATAGTTCCATTTTTTGTCGACTCGTACATCCAGCTGCTGGGTGGCCCCGGCCCGTTGGGTGTTAAGTCTGCCGAAATCAAAAACGGCACGGCCAAATGCGTTCCAAACGGCCGTATCCAACGCATATTCCGCATATGGGGTTGTGGGGGCACCACCCACATAGCGGTAGCGAATGCCCAATTCCCAGTTGTTGGGTATGATCTTACCAGCCGTGAGCGTTAGGATATGGCGGTTGTCCCACGACGAGGGTATATACTTACCTTCTTCGTCCTCAAATTCCGATCTCACCCAGGTGTAGGCCAGAATTCCGTAGGTACCCTTATAGAGCTTCTGTTGGGCGAGATACTCAATGCCATAGCTGCGACCCCGACCGTTACTGAGCGCGGGTGCGTTTCCGATGACCCCGAAGTCACCCCCAAGATTGGCAAGGCTGATCTGCTGATCGGTGAGGAAGGGGTATTGGCTGTAGAGCTTGAAGAATCCCTCGAGTGTGGATCGGAAATTGTTACGACCCAAAAACTCCAAACCAGCCACTGAATGGTTCGCTGCGATGTATTGTAGTTTGTTTACACTATTCAGCAGTCTACCGTTGCCATCGCGGTAACCCATCACGGTATAGGGTGGCAGTTGAAAATAGCGGCCTAAATGCGCATTGAAGCTCAGACTGCTGCCCAGGCGCCACGACATGGCCACCCTCGGCGAGAGCTGATCGAGCGGGTTCTGCATTTCCGGTGAATAGGTATTGCCGTCCATTCTGAGGCCTGCGCTGAGTTGCAGTCGATCCTCGGCCAACGTTCTTGAAACCTGGCCAAACAAACCATATCGGGTCAGGGAAATTTTGCTGTTAAACGAGCGAACCACCAAGGTATCTCTTTGCAATTCACACGATACATTTCGCACCGTATATCGCGCCCTGTCGAAGTTGATTCCATAGTTCACTTTCCACAAGCCGCTGTGCAGGAGATGCTCATAGCGAGCGTGGTTTTCGCTCTCCTGGCTGTGGTAATCCTGTATGCGCTCACGGCTCTCATCGTTTCCGGGATGCTTGTAGCTGACGTTATTTAACATATTCCGACTCAAAACGAAAGTTTTGTAGCCTTTTTTGCCATACCGCTTATACACCAGTCCATTTGTATAATGCCATTGGGTCGTCACTGGCAGGTATCCCAGAATATAGCGTTGCTGTTCAATCAGAGCCGAATCTATATCGGGGTTCTGGCCTGGGTCTAAACTCAGGTTCAGGCCCGTATTGAGACTAAACTGATCGATGCTTCCGAGTCCGACGAAACTAATTTCATTGCGGTTGTCGATTTTATGCCTGATTTTGGCTTGGAAACCATTGAATGTCGGCAAAAAGGGCAGGCCAATCGCGGCGAAGAGGAACTGCAGGTAGGAACGGCGCGCCGAAACCACATAGGATGTTCTATCGCTGATCGGACCCTCGGCTATTAAACCCACGTCGCTGGCCCCCACTATAGCCCGAAAACTTTTTTGGTCCGTCCGTGGATCCTTCTGCTTGAATTCAAAAACCGAGCTGAGGGTGTTTCCCCGATTAGCAGGAAAAGCCCCGGAAAAAAAATCAACCTCGCGAATCATATCGACATTAATGATGCCCACCGGACCTCCTGAGCTACCTTGGGTGGCGAAATGGTTGATGACGGGCACCTCTACTCCATCGAGGTAAAAACGGTTCTCGTTGGGAGCGCCACCCCGGATGATGATATCGTTTCTGAAACTCACCCCGCTTGAAACGCCGGGCAATGATTGTACTGCCTTGCTGATGTCGCGGTTGCCACCCGGATTGCGTTGTATTTCTGACACCCCCAGAGTATTGACGGAGACCGGACTCTCTTCCAGTCGTGTGTAGGGTGATGCAATAATCTCAACTGCCTCTAGTTTACGGACATCCTCTTCCAATTCTACATTCACAATTGCGGGGCGTGAGCCGAATACCTGAATATCGACCACCGTTCGGGTTTTGAAGCCCAAATAACTGATCTGCAGGCTGTAGTAGCCGGGTTTGAGAGCCGACAACCGAAAATTGCCCCGATCATCGCTGGTGGTTCCGGTGGTGGTACCCTGAATAAGTATGTTCGCGAAAGGAATGACTTCATTGGTGGACAGATTTCTGATTTGCCCCCGGATCTCCCCCGTTTGCGCCGAAACGCACTGAAATCCCACAGCCATCCAAATCAGAAGTAAAGAAAATATTGTATTTTTATTTGTAATATTTTGCATTATAAATAGAAAAATAAATTTAGCATTCGTATAAAAAATTCTCCTATCCGTTCCTCACCCATTCAACGCACTCTGGGTAGTCGCCACCAGGGAACCGCTGGCTGTTCGTGGTGCTCTTGATGGTAGCCAAAAAAATAGCAGGTGATGAATGCACACAGGTGATTTTTCAACTGTGAGCGCGCACGATGAATATTGGCCTGTTCATGTTCGCCCCGATGCGGCAAATAGGTGCCGAAGTAGAAGAGCTGAAGGAGACTCAAGAGCGAAGGGATGATGTAGAAGGCCACCATATTGGGCTTCGGGATCCAAAATGCGGCCACATTAAACAGGATCGCCATCACAAGAATTTGGTGCCACCGCACATAGTAGGTGATGAATCGGAAAAACCAGCGGAAAAAGGAAGGTGGACCATAATCGGGATCCTCCTCGGATGCCGGATGTCGGTGGTGCGCATGGTGTGCCGGCAGCAGACGTGACCATCGGTTGCACGCGAAAAGCAGCAAGCTAAGTCGACCAAAAAAACGATTTAATTGCGGTCGGTGGGGCGCCACAGTGCCGTGCATGGCATCGTGGGCCGTTATGAAAAGCCCCGTAAACAAATGCGTTTGGATGAGGATGCGCAGGCTTGTGAGTGGATTCGATAAGTCCAAAGGCAGATACAGACCCAATCCCAGGGAAACAACCCACATGAATAGCATCAGGGAAGCAATCAGCATCCCTGTGTATCGGTAGGGTTCCAACACCACAGCGCGTTTATCTACAGTCATCCCCGTACTTAATTCTCCAGATGACGGGTGATCCGACGGCTGCTTGGTTTGGTAAATGAGAAATAATAATCGATGAGCTGCCCGTTTTCATTAACCAAATACTTCTGAAAATTCCACCAAACGCGACTTGAACTTCGGCCGTTGAGTTGCTGTTGGGTCAACCAGGCGAAGACCGGATGTTGATTGGGACCGCGGGACGAACATTTTTCTAACATAAGAAAGTCAACCCCATAGTTACGCGCGCAAAAAGTACCGATCGATGCATTGTCGAGCGGCTCCTGACCCCAAAAATCGTTGGTGGGAAGGCCCACCACCACCAATTTGTGGCCATATTTCTTATGCAGACCTTGCAGCGCCTCGTATTGGGGTGTGAACCCGCACTCGGAAGCCGTGTTCACCAACAAAACTTTTTTGCCCCTAAATGAGGAAAAATCAACGGTCTGCCCCTCCAGCGTCTTAGCTTTAAGGTCATAAAAAGAAATCGGCATTTGAGTTGGATTGGATTGGGGTTGTGACTCGCTGCACGCAACGGCGCACAGTAACAAGGCCAATAGCGATCTAATATACATTCTCTAGTAACAAACAATCCTTTGCAATTGTTCAGGAAAGCAGATGATCATTCCATCCCACTCAAGAAATCCGTCCATCACATTCAAGAAATCACCCTATCCCAATCGAAAAATCAGTTCAGCGAAATACTCCTATTTTTGTGGCGTATTATACGCTCTACAGTTTCATGTCGACCTTAGCCCGAATTGCGCGGCGAGTTTTCAGATTTTTCCTTTGGCTGGCAGCTTTTGTGCTATTCTGTCTGGTTCTTTTCCGATGGGTTCCCGTGCCGGTGACCCCGATGATGATGCTACGGCTCGCGGAAGGAAAACAGCCAGGTCAAGAATACAGCCTCTATAAAGACTGGGTTCCACTCGAAAAAATATCTCCCCATCTGATTCGTGCCGCAGTAGCTGCTGAAGACCAGCGATTCATGGAACACTACGGATTCGACTTTGAGGCGATGGAAAAAGCGATGGATTACAACCGTAAAAACAAAGCGGGTCGCACACGGGGCGCTAGCACCATCAGCCAGCAGACGGCAAAAAACGTGTTTTTGTGGCCGTCCAGAACATGGGTCCGCAAAGGGTTCGAGGCTGGATTTACCTTGCTCATTGAGGGCATCTGGGGAAAGCGGCGTATAATGGAGGTTTATCTGAATGTAATTGAAATGGGTCCCGGCATCTATGGGGCCGAGGCCGCATCCCAGGCCTACTTTAACAAAAACGCGGAAGAACTTACTGCGCGGCAAGCTACATTGATTGTGGCTGCCTTTCCCAACCCCCGAGAACGATTCCCTGATCGACCGAGTCGCTACCTCAAGAAGCGCGCCCGTAGAATTGCCGGTATGGCCAGAAATTTACCGGAAGAGGCCTACCCACAGCCATAAACAAACCCAATATTCTCATCGGTTTATTGATTGTCCCGCTGTTCTTTCACTGAACCATGAGTCGAAATGGGCGGATGTGGGGGTGATTAACAAGAGAGGTTGTATAAACCCCAGGCGACCAGCCGGTAATGTCGAGGTCTGTTCCGTAGGTCACCCTGCCAGCGAAGCGCAACCGACCGAAGGCATCGAAAACACGCACTTCAGGCTCATCAAAATCGTCCAATCCTATGAGGCGCACTCGTCCACCCGACGGATTGGGATACCACCTTACGTTGGTCATGATGAGATTGGGATCGGTAGTCGGCATTCGCCTAAGCAGCCATCGGTAGGCCTCCGGGAACTCGCGGCGCCAGAACCACTCGGCGTGCTGACCATCGGCCCTGATCCGCAGGGCCAAATCTGTGCTGTCGAACCCCACATCGTGCAGGGCTTGTGCAAGCTGCTGCGTCTGTGCCACCATGCTGCTGCTTTCGAGGGCACCGGCAAGCAGGTAAAAGCGGATCGGCAGTCGACGGCCCTCCAAGGGAATCTGTGCAAATACCTGGGAGGAAAACCAGAGACTGGGAGAAAATATACCAGCCATCCCGAAAATCTCTTGGTGGCGCATCGCCCCAAACTGGGAGATGAGTCCACCCATACTGCTCCCCCACAACCCGGCAGACGCTCGTGCTGTGTCGGTTCGGTAGTGGGTATCGATGAAGGGTTTAAGGGTTTGAACGATGAAGTCTACGTAGGCCTCACCCTGTCCGCCTCCGTATTGGGGGTTAACCCACGGGCTGTATTCATTGATCCGCTGACCGCCTCCGTTGCTGATTCCCACCACTATGGCACCGTAATCACCTTGTCCAAACAAACGTGTTATATGCTCGTCGACCTCCCACTCCCCGGCGAATGAGGTTGTGGCATCAAATAGATTTTGTCCGTCGTGCATATAAAAAACCGGATATCGCTTTGAAAGCGCGGTGGCGTAATCGACTGGTAAATACATCCAGATACGCCTGTAGCGCTGCAGCTGGGGGATGTAGAAACTATCGGTGAGCAGAATCACCTGGGCATTCGCGCTGGAACCACCACCTCCTCCGCCCCCTCCGTGGAGGTCCTCCCAACTCTCAATGCTGATGCGGACGGTGTCGGCGCTTCCGAATACAAACTGACGATTGGGCCGCTGGGCGCCTGCTGCATTCCCTTCAACTTTTGTCCAATTGCCCCGGGTAAATTTGTATTGAATACTGCCCGTTGCAGGCGGAAGGGTAATCATCCAACTGTTGTCGGGCTGCCTGATTAACCGATGGGTCGCGCTGCCCGGGTTCCATCCGTTGAAGGTGCCCGCTACATATAAGGTGTCGGTTGGTGGGGTATACGAAGGTAATTGCGTGATGTGAAAGGTGACCTGAGCCCGTACCATCGGGCTACATGTCGTCAGAATCAGTCCCAGCAAAAAAAAAACTTTACGTGGGTGAATTGGCTCTTTCATTCGTTGAATATTTCATAGGTCATGGCCCACCCGAAAACAAGCCCAAGCCATTCTCAAAAATAGCGTAAATATTGAAGCATTTTTGAGGATTTTTGACCCCGAATGCGCCTGCTCGACCGTTATATCCTCCGGTACTTCATTACCACCTACCTGTTCACCCTCGGTCTATTTGTAGGGATTGCGGTGGTATTCGACCTCACAGAGCGGCTCGATGCGCTGGTAGGTAAGCGGGTGCCTATACAGGAAATCCTATTCGACTATTACTTCAACCTGATTCCCTACCTCGCCAATCTGTTCAGTCCCTTGTTCGTTTTCGTAGCGGTCATCTTCTTCACGGCCCGGCTGGCGGCCCGCAGTGAGGTGGTGGCCATGCTCGGCAGCGGCATACCCTTCGGTCGTCTGATGTACCCCTACCTGCTTGGAGCCACCCTAATCGCGGGCGGGAACTGGTATCTGGCCGGCTATGTCCTCCCCCCGTCGAATAAAAAACGGATTGAATTCGATAACCGCTACTTCCGGGAACGCTTTTACTTTAACCGTCACCACTTCCACTTTCAGCCGATGCCCGGACAACTGGCCTATGTGGAAAGTTACTCCACCCCCGACTCTACTGGGTTTCGGTTTACGCTGGAGCATTTTATAGGCGGACAACTGCGCTCGAAGCTGATGTGCGAACGGATTCGCTGGAATGGGCAAATGGGACTATGGACACTTGAGGATTGTCACCTCCGCCGCATCGAAAGTAAAAAAAGGGAACAAATTCTCTTTTTTCCACACATCGACACATCACTTCGCTTCACCACCGAAGATTTCGGACGCCCACTGGTGGAAGATGCGGCCTTACTGGACAACCGACAACTTGAAGCCTACATCGCACGTGAGCGGTTGAAGGGCAGCAGTGGAATCGAGCCTTTTCTGGTCGAAAAACACAACCGCCTGTCTATTCCATTCTCGGCCTTTATCCTAACCCTTATGGGCGTAAGCCTTTCTTCACGCAAGGTACGGGGTGGAATAGGCCTGCAACTCGGTGTGGGGGTTGGTCTATGTTTCGCCTACATCATGCTCATTCGATTTGCTCTCACCTTCGCCATCAAGGGAAACATGCCGCCCATGCTCGCAGCATGGACTCCCAACCTGATTTTTATGGTCATAGCCCTATACCTGTATCGTGTTGCGCCTAAGTAAGTACCAGAAGTCGCTGGCAGAGCTCCATTTGGTGGTCTTCATCTGGGGGTTTACGGCGATTCTGGGTAAGCTGATCAGCCTATCTGCCCTCGATCTTACCCTATACCGGATGCCCGTGGCCCTAATGGCGATGATGGCCCATACCCACTGGCGCACCGGCCTCCCGATCCTACCCCTTCGGGCCCGCATGGCACTTTGGGGAACAGGGCTCATCATAGCGTTGCATTGGCTAACCTTCTACCATGCTATAAAGATTTCCAATATTTCGGCAACTCTGGCTGGTTTTTCTTCGGGTGCCTTCTTTGCGGCCCTCTTCGAACCACTGATCGAGCGAAGGAGGGTGAGCCGATACGAAATTGGCTTAGGCCTGGTGGCCATCGCAGCGCTCTATCTCATTTTTCAGGCTGAATCAGCTTATGCGGGGGGTATGCTGATAGCGGTATTTTCAGCCTCCCTTTCCGCCCTGTTCGCCGTACTCAACGGACGATTTGCGCGTATTTATCCCCCTTCGGCCGTGGCAATACACGAAATGGCTGGCGGCTGGCTGGGTATCGTACCCATATGGCTGTTGATGGGGACTACGGGTGGTGGCTTCCAAACCCCAACCGTACAAGATGCCGGGTGGATAATGATACTCTCCCTTTTATGCACAGCCTATCCATTTCTAGCCAGCATCCGACTCATGAAACAAATCACGGCCTTTACGCTCGTTCTCACGGTCAACCTGGAGCCTTTGTATGGCATTGTCTTTGCGCGACTGATTTTTGGGGAATCCGAGCACATGAGCGGCTCCTTCTATTTCGGCACCATTCTGATCCTCCTGAGCCTATTGCTCAATGGATGGATCAAAAGCCGCCAAAAACCGACTACACCAGACGCGATCGCTTGAGCAGATAGGGCATCAGAATCTGTGCAAAGCCCAGATTGGCGTCGGCTTCGATAAAATCGATTCGGTATTGCCGGCAGCGCAACATAAGCTCCTTTCGGAAATCGGTGGCTCTTTTGCGATAAGATTCCTGAATTCCTATTGGATTGAGACGCACCTCTTCGCCCGACTCCATATCCACAAACACGTGTGGACGATTTTCATAGTCGAGCTGCAGCTCCAGAGGCTTGTCGACCACATGAAACAAGAGTACCTCGTGCTTGTTGTAGCGGAGATGACCCAGCGCCGCATACAAATTTTCCTGGGTGGCGGAGGGTTCGAACATATCCGAAAACAGGATGATGAGCGAGCGTGGCGGGGCCGTGTCGGCTACCTCATGCAGGGCCTGTACGGCTCGGGTGCCGTGTTGCGGCGTGGGCTGCCCCAAAGCGGATTCGAGTTGGGCCAGTAGCAGTTTGTGGTGGGCTGCGTGTCCCCGGGCCCGAAGCGACAAGTTCACCTGTTCGTCGAACAAGGTGAGACCCACCGCATCGCGCTGACGTTTGAACAGGTTCATCAGGGCAGCGCAGGCATAGACAGAGAAGCGGATTTTGCTGCGGCTGTTTTCGGGAAAATACATAGAGGCTGAGGTGTCCACAACCAGTTGGCAACGCAGATTGGTTTCTTCTTCATATCGCTTAACATACAGTCGGTCGCTACGGGCAAACAATTTCCAGTCGATATTGCGGGTCGACTCACCGGTGTTGTAGAGTCGGTGTTCGGCAAATTCCACCGAAAAACCGTGGTATGGACTTTTATGAAGGCCAGTGATGAACCCCTCCACCACCTGCCGGGCCAGGAATTCCAGTTTGTCGATGCCCTCCAGAGTTTTCAGATCGAGTGTTTCTGCCATGTCCCAAAAATACAGCAAACTCCCAAGCGATAAGCCCCAAATTCTGTGATCTATGGGGATCACTTGGCAATCAAAAATTATTATGCTGAATCGTACAGGAACATGTCCGGAAATTATTCCATGACACCAAATCGTTCGCTCCGGCGCGCGTACCCTGTACTCCCACCCCGACGTACTGAACGTGCGCCGTTCGTTGCAAGCCAATGAAATCTAGAGGTTTGTGAACCTGCGCAACCAAACCAAATCGGTGGCCGTGCCTGGCGCGCTCAATAGCACACAGTGGAATGGGCAGCTAACTGGCACCGCCGCTGGTTCGACCAAAACACGCTAATGCATGGCCGCTGTTGTATGCATCGGGTGACCGCATGCCAGACGTAATCGCCGATTTATATGATCAAACCGTGGTGCTTCAAGTGCTGATCAGTGAGAGTGATCGTCTCCTTCTTATCCTGAAATCGGTACTCTTCGAGGCGGGCTTCAAACACCTTTATCTATAGCAAAAAAGTTATACACGGTACCTTGAAGGGCTCCAGCAAGACTCGGGGTGGCGCACCCATTCCAAATCAGAATACCCCAACCTCATCCGGAAGCATGACTGTCTATTAGAAATGGATCCTTTGGTTGGACAAAAAACAGGGTTTTTTCTCGACCAGCGTGAAAACCGGTGAATAGTTGGATAATACAACCAAAATCGATGTGAACTCAATGCATTCAGCAATACTGGAGGTTTCAGCGTATACGCCCTCAAAGGAGGCACCCAATCGGTCCGGTCGATTAGTCACACCGCAACGTCCTGTTAAACAATCTTCAGATATCCCATCGGGCCATAACCGCCGATTGTTTTGATTTTCTGTAGCAGTCTGATTCAGGCGAATACGATCTTATCATACTCGATTCACCGGTATTTGCTAAAAAAACAGGGGCGGTTCCCAATGCCCTACAAGCTCAATGAGTTAATCCTCGAGACTATGAGAAAAATCGCACCAGGCAGTCTGTAGTTAAGCTTCAGTTGTTCGCAAGTTATTGAACCAATGCTTTTCCGTAAAATGCTCTTTGGTGCAGCGGTCGATGCCCGCCGACAGGTAAGACTACTTCAGTATCTGAGAAAACCCGCTGACCATCCTGTCGATATCGGGCATACAGAGGGTGAATACCTTAAAGGTTGGCTCATAGCTGTCGATTAAATCTGTTTAATCCTATTCTCACCCGCACCCCATGGCCGCGGTTTATTTGGAATTCTACAAAAAAAAGCGCGCTCTTGTGCGCCTTGTATTTTATGGAATCAAAAAATCACTTTGACTTACGCTTATTGAACCAATTATCGGTATCCACAACCAGCGACGAGGCCACGAAAATGGAGGAATAAGTCCCGACTACTAATCCCACGAGCAGGGCAAATGAGAAGCCTTTAATTATCTCGCCACCAAACAAGAACAACACCAGAACAACCATAATGGTGGTTAAGGCAGTAATGATCGTTCGGCTCAACGTATCATTCAGGGCAGTGTTGATGATCTTCTGATTTTCCGAAACATGGTGAACCCCAAGGTATTCACGTAAGCGGTCAAACACCACCACCGTATCATTAATGGAGTAACCCACAATAGTGAGAATCGCAGCTATAAAGGCCTGGTCGACCTCCATACCAAAGGGCATAAATTTCCAGAACAGGGAGAACACAGCCAAAACCACCAGCACATCATGCAACAGCGCCACTGATGCACCGATTGAGTAATTGAGTTTGCGGAAACGAAGCAGGATATAAAGTCCGATCACCAAAATAGAAACCACGATCGACAAAACTGCTGAGGTCTTGATGTCGTCAGCAATGGTTGGGCCCACCTTTTGAGAACTCAAAATATGCTTGTCGCGGAAGGTTCCAAAATCGACCTTGCTACCCAGTATAGGACTTAAACCCTCAAATACTTTACGTTGCACCTGCTCATCAATCTCCTCTCCTTTTTGACCGATTAAATATGAAGTGGTGACCTTAAACTTAGTATTGCTGCCAAAAGTTTTCACCTCAGGTGCTGAGGTCAGTGGTCCAGCCAAGGAAGCCCTTATTTCCGTTGATTTTTGTCCCTGCGGCACCTCAATGATATAAGAACGCCCACCCTTGAAATCAACACCAAGGTTGAAACCCTGAGCAAACATGCTGATCAATCCGGCTACTATTACGGCACCAGAAATGCCGTACCACAACCTACGGCGACCAAGAAAATCAATGTTGAGGTTACTAAACAGACGCATACTCCAACCCGTACCAAAACTCACCGACCTGTTCTTCTCCGCCATATAATCAATGATCAGTCGACTGATAAAAATCGCACTGAAGAGCGAACAGAGAATACCTACAATGAGTGTTGTGGCAAAACCCCGTATGGGACCCGTACCAAATGAATAAAGAATGATACCAGTCAGGAGGGTCGTTACGTTCGCATCAATAATCGATGAATAGGCATTTTTGAATCCGTCCGCAACGGCCATCCGCATGCTCTTACCCCCCGACAATTCCTCGCGAATACGTTCAAAAATCAACACGTTGGCATCCACCGCCATACCGATTGTGAGCACGATACCTGCAATACCGGGGAGGGTTAATACAGCCTGAAGGGATGCCAATACACCAAAAATGAAAAACACGTTGGCCAAAAGGGCGACGTTAGCCACCACACCCGCGCGGGCATAATATGCAGCCATGAACAAAAGAACGCAGAGCATTCCGGCAACAATAGACCACAGGCCGGAACTGATGGCCTCTGCGCCCAAACTTGGACCAACTATAGCTTCTTCAATGATTCGCGCGGGTGCAGGCAATTTACCCGCCTTCAGAATATTGGCAAGGTCTTTCGCCTCGTCGACCGTAAAATTGCCGCTGATGGACGACATGCCACCACTGATTTCGGAGCGAACCGTCGGATAAGAATAAACATAGTCATCCAATACAATGGCTATACTTCTTTCAATGTTATCCGCTGTCATGCGCCTCCAGGTTTTGGCACCCTCAGGGTTCATAGTCATGCTCACCTCAACCTGACCCATGTTGTCGAGTGACTCCCGCGCATCGGTAATCACATCCCCTTCCAATGGTGCACGAGAATCATTGGAACGCATTTTCACCGCGATTAAATCCAAAAAGCGTTCGCCCTCGCCCCTACCCTTAACGGTCCAAAGAAGACGCAGGTTTCTCGGCAGAAGTGCACGCACATCCTGACGGGCAAAAATGGCGTTGACCTTGGCAGTATCGCGTGCGTTCGAAGTGCCAATTACAGGACCCTTTACAGATCGTGAACTACCGTCGCGTTCCTGGGTCACGGCTGGCATCATCAGGGAAAACAATGGGTTCTCCAAACGAGTCCGGGCCATACTCTTGCTAGTATCAGAATCCGCAGCGGTATCTGCCTTGGCCAGCTGTTTCATTAAGTCATTATTGTCCGACGTGTCGGATTCTGTGCGGGCGCTTGAGTCGGTCGACATTTCACCCGTAGCGGCTAATACAGCCAAGGCTGAGTCCTCCGCACTTGTGCTGCGCTTTTTCTCCTCACCCAAAAGCTTGTTTACATCAAAAATGCGCTGGATGATGTCGGCATTTTCATAAGTCTCCCAAAATTCCAGTTTGGCGGTACCCTGAAGCAGTTTGCGCACACGCTCCGGGTTGTCGACACCCGGTAGCTCTATGATGATGCGACCTGTACCCTGCTGACGTTGAATGTTTGGCGAGGTAACCCCGAATTTGTCGATACGCGTACGAAGAATATTAAAGGAACGATCGATGGCTCCATCAGTCTCGGCCCGGATCACATCAATAATCTCCTCATCGCTGCTGTTGAAGGTGATACGGCCTTGGTTTTCTCGGGTAGCGAAAACGGCCGACAAACGGGCACCGCTGCTCACTTCCTTCCAAGCCTGCCCAAACAGCGTCACGAAATCGCTCTGGCTGCTGCTCTGCCGGAGCTCGGCCAGTTCCATTGCTTTGTTAAAGGTGGCGTCCTTACTAAAATTACTGAGCGCGCGCACCACCTCCGAAACCGACACCTCCATAATCACGTTCATCCCCCCTTGAAGGTCAAGCCCCAGGTTGAGCTTATGCTCTTTGATTTGCTGAAAGGTAAACTTCCGTATACCCATATTCAAGACTTCTACATCGGAGATAGAGTCGAGATAGGCCTTCTCTCGGGCGCTGTCGCCCTTGGCATATTTCTTCGCACGATTTAGGTAGATTCCCTCCAGAAAACTGAAGCTCAGCTGATAGAGGCACACCACCAAAAAGGCGTACACCAAAAATTTAACAGCTCCTTTGCTTTTCATAAAACTCTAATTTTTAAATGGTTAATTATAAATTGTAAATGATAGTTATTAATGATGAATTTTTAATAATAAATGATTAATTATAAACAATAAAATTCCAAATCTAGGGATGAGTGATTCCCGGTTTACGAATCTTTGTGGGGAATTCCAGGGGAATTCGGGGTCGATCAGGGTGCCTGGGCGGGCATAATGCAGGTGAACCAGGTGCGCAAGCGCAGGGCTCGTTGCCATAAGCGGCTGATATGCCTGGTGGTGTAGCGCTGATCGTTGATGCTGTGGAATCTGCATCGTTGCAGGTCTTGAAAAGACCAGTTAAGGACAGCTGTTGAAGAGGGCGAACCCAGTAGAACACCCGTAGGCAGATAGGTCGTATGGGCCGCCGAAAAGAATAAAGGACTTGGTGCAGGAAGGGCCGGTTCGTCGGAGTCAGATTTTTGACCCGGGCCAGAATTATTGCTGGAGCCGGAACTTATATCAGAATTAGATCCTGGATCAGAATCGGAATTTTGATCTGATATAGAATTTTGATCCGGGCCTGATTCTTGTCTGGTGTTCGTCTCTGCACCCGCTGCTAACAGTATAGGTGAATGTCTTTTCGTGTTCTCCTCAGAGAAATGACTTTGCTTCCATCCACCCCACGATCCAAGAAGACCTGGTAATAAGAGCAACCATACCCATACTGACAAATTTCTTTTCGTCATTTTTTAAAGAGAAGAGGTGCGAAGATAAGAAATAAAGAGTACAAACAGAAAAACCGCCTTAAAATCCGGATATTCGCACCCAAAATCGAGAACATGTTGCAGGTGTCGGGGGTAACTCTAAAATTTGGAAAACGCGTACTGTTTGAGGATGTAAACCTCAAATTCGCACAGGGAAATTGCTACGGAATTATAGGGGCGAATGGGGCCGGGAAGTCGACCTTCCTCAAGATTCTTTCAGGTCAGCAAGAGGCCAGTTCCGGGCATGTTTCCATAACGCCGGGCGAACGAATGGCCGTGCTAAAGCAGAATCACTATGCATTCGACGATTTTCCGGTATTGGAGACGGTAATCATGGGCCACAGGGAGCTATATGACCTCATGAAAGAAAAGGACACCCTCTATGCCAAGGCCGATTTTAATGATGCGGATGGCATCAAATCGGGTGAACTTGAGCAACGATTTGCGGAGATGAATGGCTGGAATGCGGAAAGCGATGCCGCGAGCCTGCTCAGCAGCCTTCAGATTCCTGAAGAGTTGCACAACCGACTGCTCAGAGAACTTGACAGCCGAAAAAAAGTGCGGGTGCTGCTGGCTCAGGCCCTATATGGCAATCCGGATATTTTGTTGCTCGACGAGCCTACGAACGACCTCGATTTGGAGACCATCGACTGGCTGGAGAATTTTCTGGCAGATTATCCACACGTAACCCTGGTGGTGAGTCACGACCGCCACTTCCTCGATGCAGTTTGCACGCACGTAGTGGATGTTGATTTCGGGAAAATGAATATCTACTCGGGCAACTACAGCTTCTGGTATGAATCGAGCCAGCTAGCCATGCGCCAGAAGGCCGATCAGAATAAAAAGCTTGAGGACAAAGTGCGTGAACTTCAGGAGTTCATCAGCAGATTCAGCGCCAACGCATCCAAATCCAAACAGGCCACCAGCCGCAAGAAAGCATTGGATAAGATTAACTTGGAGGAAATCAAGCCATCCAATCGAAAGTACCCCGCTATTCTATTCAATCAGATGCTGCGCGAAGCGGGCGACCAGATCCTAGAGGTGAATAACCTTTCGGCTTCGGTGGATGGAACGGTATTGTTTTCTGGTCTCGATTTTCAGGTTAACAGGGGCGATAAAATCTGCATCCTTTCGCGCAACAGCCTGGCCGTTTCGGCCCTCTACCGAATTCTCGCAGGTGAACTCCAACCCACTTCGGGTGAAGTACGCTGGGGTGTGACCGTGCATAAGGCCTACCTGCCGGCCGACAACTCGCAGTATTTCGATGGCAAAAACCTGAATCTGGTCGACTGGCTTCGCGAGTATTCACCAGGTGAAAAGGACGAGCAATTTATCCGCGGGTTTTTAGGCAAAATGCTGTTCTCAGGCGAAGAAGTGCTCAAATCCTGCACGGTACTCAGCGGGGGCGAAAAAATGCGCTGTATGTTCAGCCGGATGATGCTGCAACAAGCCAATGTTCTCCTTATGGATGAACCCACCAACCACCTCGATCTGGAGTCGATTACAGCCCTCAACAATGGCCTGAAAGAGTATAGGGGCACGGTGCTCTTCACCACCCACGACCACACGATGGCACAAACCGTAGCCAACCGCGTGATTGAAATCGGACGCTTCGGGTACCTCGACAAGCTTATGGATTTCGACGAATACATGCACAGCAAAGCCCTGATTGAGCAAAGAGCCGCGCTGAATGCATAGGTCGACTTTGGAATCCTGAGGTTTCGCATCCGAAAGAACCCAATCCACGTGAATGGCTTTTGAATCATTGCTGATTCGCAACAGCAAAACGCAAAAATCCCGGAACTTTTAACGTCTGTTTTTTGTTACTGATTTTTTCTAATCATCACAGAAATAATCAGAGCCTTTGCCCTTACAAACTAAAAGAACATGGATGAAATCGAAATTCAGGAACCCCCAGTCAAAAAACCCAAGACCCGGGTAAGCAAATCCGTTCAACGGAAACTGAAGGAATCGCTACAAGCGGAAGGTCAGGTGGTAGTACATTGCAGTCTTAGACCACCAGTTTTCGGTACCCTTATCCGAATCTGGAAATCAACATTTCTGATTCCCAAAGGCACAGATCTTCGTTGTCCCATGCTATATTGGGAAAACATCACCCTCCATCCCCGTTGGATGAAGATTCCGGGGGGAAAAGGGCACCGCTTTACCCTCATATTCGCCCCACTTCCTTCCTCCTGCACCCTATTCAATCTGGAAGAAATCATCCCGGAGCCGGGTGGATTCTCAATTCAAAACATCAGCAGGAATGACTCGGATGTATACCATGTCGAATTGGACTAATTCAAATACCAGCAGAGCACCGATTATTATTCGCATACCACCAAAAGGACAATCACCTGTTTAGTCGTGATTCCACAAACAAAATGGATCGAAATCTGGGCCATTGCTCAATCAGCCAGGCTGGAATAAGTATACCGATGGAACCGATTATGTTGAACCAAAGAAACGGGAGCGCGTCCGTCCAAAACAAAATAAAAATTACCCCCTGGTTCACCAAAGCCAGTCCAAGCACCCAAGCAGAGGTGATGCGTTTCAAAAGAAACGCGCACAGAAATACCCCTAGAATAGTCCCATAAACCAACGAGCCCAACAGATTAACCGCCTCAATGAGGGTGCCCAAATGACGGGCCATCATGGAGAACAATATGGCGTAAATGCCCCAGCCCAACGTGCTCCAACGGCTGACCCACAAGCATTCAGCATCATCGGCCATCGGACGAAAGAGACGCTTGTAGATGTCGACCACAGTTGTAGAAGCCAATGCATTTAACTCACTGCTAGTACTAGACATAGATGCTGCCAATATCATCGATACTATAAGTCCGATGATGCCCGTTGGCAGTCTTTCAAATACATAGTACAGGAAAATATAATTGGTGTCACCCGCATCGCTGTTGGGCAATTCCTCTTTGGCAAGCTTATGGGCCCGACTGCGCAATTCATCAACCCTTCGCTGCGATTCGTTGAGCGAACTAACAACCGCCTGTCTATCGGCCTGCGCAGACCCTTCTCCATTTAGACTGCCCGTTTCTTGAATACGCAAATATTGGGTTGCCGTCGCTTTTCGTTCCATGAGCACCGATTGGTACTCGGATTCCAGTTGTTGAAACTGAGCACCGGCTTTACCCGAAACAAGCTGAGATCGAGCCTCTGTATTGAACAACAATGGCGCCGGTTGAAAGAGATAGAACACAAAAACCAGTACCCCAACCAGCAGAATTCCAAATTGCATGGGGATCTTCAGGAGTCCATTCATGATCAGGCCCATGCGTGAATGCCGGATGGATTGTCCACCCAAATAGCGCTGAACCTGACTTTGATCGGTTCCAAAGTAGGACAACATGAGGAAGGTGCCGCCCATTAGGCCGCTCCACACCGTATACTTTTCATTCCAGTCAAATCGCCAGTCGACCGCATTCATGCGCCCCATGGTGTCGGCCAAATCCAAAGCCTGTGCCATACCCACCCCTTCCGGGAGTCCGTCCACCACCAACCAGGCTGCCAAGAACATAGCTGCCAGAATGATTGCCATTTGTATTTTCTGTGTACGAGCAACAGCAGTTGTTCCGCCCGTCAAGGTATAGCCCACCACTACAACCCCGATCGCCAGGCAGGTCAGGGTCAGATTCACATGCAATACAACGCTGAGTATAAGGGCCGGTGCGAAGATGGTGAGCCCCGCCGCTAATCCCCTCTGGGTCAAGAACAAGAAGGCCGCCAGCGTGCGCAGTCGAACATCGAATCGGTGCTCAAGGTATTCGTATGCTGTAATAACATTCATGCGGTAGTAGAGGGGCACCGCTACTACGGCTATCAAGACCATGGCAATGGGCAAACCGAAATAGAACTGCACAAAGCGCATACCATCGGTGTAGGCGAGTCCAGGGGCCGATAAAAACGTAATGGCACTGGCTTGGGTGGCCATGATCGACAAGCCTACAGTAAACCAACCCATATTTCGACCCCTCAAATAATCCGCGGAACCAACATCCCTGCGATTCACGTAGAGTCCGTATACCACGATTCCGACCTGCGTCAACAACAAAACCCACCAATCCAGCATACTCATAGAACGATTCTACTATTGGTTATCCTCTCGCCTTTGTTGGGGCACACGACCGCTTCCGAGCTCCACGCAGCTCGACAATAGTCGAAATGCCCCGGGAATGCCGGCGGGCAACTGCCTGAACAGACTAAGTCCTGTGTAGATCCACCAGCCCCTGCCAACTCTTCCCACGATCAGGGCACCGTATTGTTCCGCTTCTCCTGGATCGGCCATCGCAAACAAAGCATCGGCCGATGAACTGTCCCATCTCGCGGCATAGTAGAGGCCCCGCTCCTGTACCCATCCCATGAAATCCCCAACTCCCAATTTATTCGGGTAATTCAGCAACGGATGATCCGGCATCAGTATTCGCACGGATGCTTCTTCCACAGTGGTACGCTGGCTGCCCAGTTGCATAAGAAATGGAGCCAGAGAATCGCTCAGCAAACCACGACTGGTTTGGTACTGCATGAGCACGGTTCCTCCGTTGTGGGCAAAATTCCGAAGCATGGGGTACAACTTTCGGTATTCTTCATCAGTGTTCACCAATCGAACCCCCAAAACCACCGCTTGGTGATCGCTGAGCTCTTCAGGTGTCCACTGACCCGCCGGGTGCTCCGTAACCTCATACCCGAGGGCGCGCAGGGCAGCCGGGATCTCATCGCCCGTTCCCGGCACATAGGCAATTTTAGTGCGTATTCGGTTGACCTCCGCGTGAAGAATGGGAATGCCCGCTTCTGGCAACATATTGAGTTGCGGGAGATGGGGATAACTCAACACCTGCTGGTTGCGTGAGAACTCCTGATTGCCAATACGTGCCCGAACGCGGGCAATACCGGTAGTGGGATTGTCGTTTGCGTTGACCACAAAACGCAGGATGCGGCTCTCACCTGCCCCCAAAACGGGAAGAGTATGCTGATAAGGTTCTACCATCCACCCCGGAGGGAGATCAAGGCGCACATCAAGCTCACCGATGTCGGCACCTGACGAAACACGAACCCCTACCTGAATCGGGCCTGGACCTGTGTGCAGTGCGATAGGATCAACAAACGACAGATACAAAGGTGGCACAACTGTGAATGGTCGGTAGCGTTCGCCCTCTGCCGGGTCGGTGTATCGGTGCAAAACGTCGACCGGGACATGAATACACACTTTCCTTTTCCCTGAGAAGATTGTGTAGTTTGCCATTGCCCGCACTGCAGCGGGGTCTGTCGGAACGCCCGCCCATGCTTGTCCGGGAAAATCGAAAAAGCCCGTACGCCCCACACGTCCTTGCAACCAAAATGGATGGGAAAGGGGGACGTTGTCTGGCAAACGAACACGTTGATTCCGTATGACGAACCGGTTGTACGGCAAAAAAGTATCGACCGCCAGAGCGCCCCTGTTCGTCTGCCATTCTGGTTCGTTGGCAGCCATCCCCCCAACCTGTCCACCCTGTGTTTGCCACTGAATAGAATCGAGGCGAACCACAACCGGATGTCTTCGGATGGTTCGGAACGACATGACAAGAGTGTCACCTGGGTGTGCATTGTGCTTTGGGGAAGTAAATTCGTGCCAGATGCCGGCGACTTTCAATATCAGGCGATCGAGTCTCAGGAGATCGTCATTTCGATGTGCGTTGTCGGGCAGTTGAAGCAGCTGATCCCGGGCCGATATCAATTTGGTCAGCATTTGCCACGGATGGTCTATTCGAAAAGCCCGTTCAGCATCCGAAAGCGTCCGATAATAGGTTGATCGCGAAGCCAAACCCCGTTCCCTCCTGCCCTGATCCAACAAAAGTGCGCTGAGGCCGCCCGCAAAGGAATCTCCCGCCAACCACTTCAGGTACTCCAATTCTTCCCCCCTCTGCAAAGACGAGCCAAAGCCCTGACTTCGGTGCATCGAGCGACTTAAAGCGGCTGTCTCCCCATAACTACGACCGAGAATGGGAGAAAAACCACCTACATCGATCGCCTCAAGTCCTTTCTTATCGAAATCCGGTCGCCCGAAGAACCACCAGCTGGTGTTCCAATATAGAGTGCGCGTACTCCATACGTCGACGCCCCTTAATAATTGATCTGGGAATTGATTGGGGTCGGCTGCGGCGGTGAAGGCTTCCACGGCCAGTTGCGCCGAGGCGGTATGGTGGCCATGCGTAGCGCTGGGCTCTGGAGTGAAGCGGGTGATGATGACATGCGGACGAAACAAACGGATCACCCAAACAACATCAGAGAGAAGGCTATCGTGATGCCACTGTTGAAAGGTCTCCTCCGATGTCTTGCTGTAGCCGAAATCATTGGCACGAGTAAAAAACTGCCGTGCCCCATCGAGCGAACGTGCCCCCATCGATTCATAGGTGCGTATCAGACCCAACTCATCGCCAGTTTCCTTTCCGATTAGGTTTTGTCCACCATCGCCGCGGGTGAGCGATAAATACGCGGCATCCACCCGCATTCCCTTCGACAACCAGGTAAGCATCCGTGTATTTTCATCGTCGGGGTGGGCCGCAAGATACAAAACCCGGACAGGCATCTGAAGGGCCCTGACCTCCTCCAACAATTCACCGGATGAAGCACTCGCTGCTGGTCCAAAACCAGTTTGTGCATTTGAAAATGTCGACCCAAACAAGAAAATGAGTAACCCAAGCCCGAAAACATGACTACCTAAATATCGTAGGCCTAAAGACTGCAGACCCAAAGAACTCCGGGCAGAAAACCACATGCTCATAAACCGCATATTCGTACATCTCAGACCCTTAAATCGCGGGCCCAATCTTAGTTTCAAAACCAAAAAGCAGTAATGCGATGAAATTATTTCTTTTTATCTCTACCGCCGGGCACCATCCAGTTTTTAATGGACGCTTCGATTTCGGGACGGGTCGACTCGAACCATTCGCTGGTTTTGGCCTCACCTACAGCGATCGACTGCCGGGCCGATGCCAGTGCATCATTGATGTTTCCGGAAGCGGCAAGGGCACGGGCTTTGGTGTAGTGTGGCATAAAATGCTCGGGGTTCAATTCTGCCGAACGAGTGGCAAAACGAAGCGCCTCTGTGGTATTGCCTCCATTAGTCATCAGATACGATGCGGCATTGTGATGGGTATACCAATCCGTCTTTGAATTGTGAAAGTACTGGTTGATGTTTTCCATGGTCAATGCCTTCAGATCGGTGGTAATCCCAAACGAAACCCGCATTTTTTCCCAACGAAGAACCACATCCGCCCGATCCTCTCCTGTCAACTCCACAGCAAAGTTCATTCGCTCCTGAAGGCGCTCGCTTATGCTCGGTCGAACCGTGAACCGAATCACGTCCAATTCTTTCTTGTAGTTGGTGGAGCCCCACTGACCTTCATTCGAATTCAGAATGATGGTCCAGTTGTCGCGCCCCGGGATGGTGAAGAGAGCATATTTACCTGCCTTGACCGGATTACCAGCAACCTGAACGGCTGTGCTAAAGCTGATTTCCGTGGCCGAATTCGCCCCGGTACGCCAAACCTCGTCAAAAGGAACCAGATCGCCCCAAATCACACGGCCTTTGACACCGGGACTGCTGTAGGTGACACTAACTTCAGTAACACCGACCACCTGCATCACATTGGCCTTTGGGCTGGGCTGTGGCAATACGAGCTGAGAATAGGCCCGGTTGCCCATCAAACAAAAGACCAACAGCACCGAGGCTGTCCACAAACGAAATTTGGAGAAAGTACACATTTTAAATAATTAATGATTAGTGATTAATGATTAATGATTAATGATTAATGTAAAAATACAGCAAAAAGACGCTCGATTATTGAGGCATTTGATGGAAATTTGTAAGAAATTCGCATTATTTCCTTCTAAATATGAATCCCACCTACCTTATTGTTGAAACCCGGAGCGAACCCAACATAGCGCTCATCCGACTGAACCGCCCTAAAGAACTCAACGCCCTGAATCTTGAGCTCATGGCCGAGTTGCGCGACACCCTGAAGCAACTGGATCAGGATGATGAGGTTCGGGCGATTGTGATCACGGGTGATGACCGGGCCTTCGCCGCGGGAGCCGACATCCGACAGATGTCGGGAAAGGGCGCTGTGGACATGCTGCTAATCGATCAGTTTTCGACCTGGGACACTATCAAGAAAATAAAAAAGCCCCTGATTGCCGCCGTTTCAGGATTTGCATTGGGGGGAGGCAACGAGTTGGTGATGCACTGCGATTTGGTGGTGGCCTCCGAAACGGCCCAATTCGGTCAACCCGAAATCAAGCTTGGTGTAATTCCGGGCGCCGGGGGCACTCAAAGACTTACCCGGCAGGTGGGAAAAGTACGGGCCATGGAGATGATGTTGACCGGGGAATTCATCAGCGCGCATCAGGCGTTGACGTGGGGACTGGTGAACAAGGTGGTGCCTGTAGAGCTCTATCTGGAAGAGGCGCTGAATATGGCCCGACAACTGGCCCGGCAGTCACCCCTGGCCATACGCCTCGCAAAAGAAGCTGTCCTTAAGGCCCACGACACCCATCTCGCGGAGGGACTTGAATTCGAGCGCAAGAATTTCTATCTGCTCTTCGCAGGACAGGATCAAAAAGAAGGCATGCAGGCTTTTATCGAAAAGCGCCCTCCAAATTTCATCGGTCGCTGATCTACGACAACCCCCCGGCAAGTCACTGAACGGCATTAATGCTTTTCGAATTTCTAATCAAAGTCAATCCCATCAGAGAAATGAGGGACGCCGTAGCCCATCGAGGAGATAAGCTGGATTAACCCCCTTCGAGTCACTGAACCAAATCAATCCCCATCGACGAGATTGCCCAATCCGCCAAGTAGGGACCCCTCCTCCTTCCGGCCGCCTGCACCTGTACCATAACTCAAAATGCGCGCAGCTAACCTCGAAACGGGAAGACTTTGCAGCCAGATCTTTCCAGGCCCCGTGAGTGTGGCAAAAAATAAGCCCTCGCCTCCAAAAATCATATTTTTTACGCCGCGCACCATCTGAATATCATAACCGACCCCGGCGGTAAACGCCACGATACAGCCTGTATCGACCCGCAAAACCTCACCGGGCTGCAGGACTCGCTCCAGAATATATCCGCCGGCATGCACAAACGCCAAGCCTTCACCCTCCAATTTTTGCATAATAAAACCTTCTCCACCAAACAAGCCTGTACCAAGACGCCGCTGAAACTCAATTCCCACGCTCACGCCTCTGGCCGCACACAGGAACGAGTCCTTCTGACAAACGACCTTTCCCCCCAATTTTTGCAGGTCGAGGCAGATGATCTTACCAGCATACGGACCAGCAAAGGTAACGCGTGACTTACCCGACCCGTTGTGCGTAAAGGCTGTCATAAAAAGCGACTCACCTGTGAGCAAGCGCTTACCCGCGCCCATAAGTTTCCCCAAAAAACCACCCCCATGAGTCGATCCATCGCCGAAAAGTGTAGTCATTTCAATGCCTGGATCCATAAACATAAAGGCCCCACTCTCCGCAATCACCGTCTCCTGCGGATCCAACTCAATCTCCACGCACTGCATTTCCTCACCAAAAATTTTATACTCGATTTCGTGATTTTGTCTCATTTGACTTGATATTATTGAGTTGAATATTATTTAGTTGAAAATCATCAGTGCATTGAGCAAGAAGAAAAAAATTAACTGAAATGCGGCATAAAGCAGCACCACCGGGTTCACACGTCTGATTCCGGCTATTTCGGCAAGCGACAATAAAACCACCGAAAACACCCACCATGCCATGTAGTTGCGCATAGGAGCTACGAAAAAGCTACCCTCCCCTGGGGTGTCCCAGTCCCAGAAACCGAGAAATGCGGCAACAGGTTCAATAAGTATATCGGCCAGCATGACTGCCGTTGCACCCAAAAAGGGACGAATTTCGGGGGAGATCTGAGCAGCGAAGGATAAGTGGGCTGAGGCATAAATAAGCACCGTCCAGTTGACGCCAATTACCAGCGGTGCGCCTGCGGGGGCATATCCCAGTACGCTTCCATAGTGATAGGCCCCAAAAACATTTCCGGTTGCTACCCCATACACCTCAATAAGCCAGCCCGCCAAACAACCTAATAAAAGCAAGACCGTGTGCGGCATGGGCACCGGGCGCTCCATCAACCAAACGTGCAGGGCGCCCAGAAATAAAACATACGGTACAAACATTAAGAAAAATCCTCTGGTTGCGGGCCATGCCAATCCCAGTGCACCAATTCCATATACCATGCCCCAAAACAGGAGAAAATAGCTGCGAACAGTTAGAATTTCGAGCAACCGCAACATCAACGCTGGTGTTTTCTCGTTGCTTTTGGGTGGGGATGCCCGCGTTCCACAAGATCGGCAGTAATGGCAGCCGAGTGCAGGCACAACGGAATCCCACCTCCAGGGTGCACGGTTCCTCCACAGTAAAACAAACCCTTGATGCGGCGATCGCGATTCGCCTGGCGCAGGAAGGCCGAGCAGCGGCTGTTGGAGGCGGGGCCATACAAGGCACCGCCTACTGCCCCTGTGGCACGTTCCATTTCTATTGGCGTCAACACCCTCTTTTCTTCTATCAACGGGCGTAGATCTACCCCTACAGCCTGACCGATTCGATCCATAGCATCCTGACGCAAACGATCCAGTAACTCTTCCGACGGCAGTTCACGCCGGGCGGGCACATTGGCCATCACAAACCAGTTTTCATAGCCATCGGGAGCATCGGTTGAGTTTTTCTTTGAGCTGATGTAGACATACCAAGTGGGGTCAATGTCAATGTCACCGCGCTGCAAATACTGGAATTCGCGCCGGTAATGGGAAGAAAAAAATACATTGTGCAAATCTAATTGAGGGAACACTCCCAGCACTGCCCAATGAAACACAACGGCCGATGTGCTGAGTTCCTGCAATTGAAATCGAGATCGTCGGTATTTGCGGGGCAACTGTTTACGCTGCACCTGTAGTATGTCGTTGGCGCAAACCACTATGGGGTAGATTTCGCGGTCCTCCCCCACGAGCAAACCCTTCAAACGGGTTTCATGAATCCACAACTGATCCACTCGGGTGCTGACTCTAACATTCACGCCCAAGTCCAATGCTAACTGGTGCAGGGCATCGCGAAGGGCCACCATACCCCCGCGGGGATAATATGCACCGCACTCTTGTTCGATATGGGCAATCATACTGAGGGTTCCGGGCGCCCTGTAGGGATCGCTGCCGTTGTAGGTCGCAAAGCGGCCGAACAACTGCAGACTACGTTCATGGCTCAGCCACCTTTTTTGAAAGCGGTGCATACTGGTGAAAATACCCAGGCGGGGAATCGCCAAAAGCCGCAAAAACGTAGTCGGCCGAAGCAAATTGCGCCAATCGTGCAAGGATCGCTTAATAAAAACCGGAGCGGTAATGCGGTATATGAAAGACGCTCGTTTTAAAAAAGCCAGAACCTGTTGGGCAGGTTCTCCGATTTTCTGTTCCATTTCAGTGGCCAGTCGCCCGGGCTGTGACCAAGCATTGAGCTGGGTGCCATCGGTATAGAAATAGCGGGTCACCAAATCCAGCCGATCGTAGTGGACATAATCCGACATTTTTTTTCCACAGTCGGTAAACAGCTGCTCCATAACTTCCGGTAAGGTAAACAGTGATGGTCCACCGTCGAAACGAAATCCGTCGGACCGATAGTCGCGCATTTTCCCCCCCGTTTCCGGACCCGCCTCCAGTAAATCTACCTTGTAGCCACGCGTTGATAGTCGTGCCGCAGTGGCCAATCCCGCTACCCCACCCCCAATGACCGCCACCCGTTTGCCTGTGACCCCATACTCTTCCGACCGAGAGCGGTCAGGTCGCCGATGTCTGTGCCTGATCGGTTCCGCCTGGCTCAGTTCAGAATCCACGGAGCTGTCGCCTCGATTTTCTGCATTTTCTACCGGATGTGATTCCATCCCATATGCGGCTGAACGATGCTGTCTGCGGTGTCTGTGTTTCATGAACGGGCGAATACGCTAAGCGACAAATGCCGATATTGACATAGAGTCAACGCGACTCAAAAAAAAGAAAAAAAAGGATATTCTCGGCCTAGAGCCAAGAAAGGCGATGCGACAAAACAGAACCGGCCAACAAGGCTGCCTTTTCCAAATTGCTGATCCGAATCCTCGTCTCCATCACGCGCGATGGTTCTGTCCGCCGAATTTTGCGGAATAGATTCAGATAGAACCGATAAGCGGTAAGTACCCCCGTTCTGGAACCATGAGGCAACTGACGTATACCCTCATAGGCCTTTCTGAAATCCTCTTCAATGTCGGCTTCAATCGCATTTTTGGCCCGTTGGTCGAAGTGAATGCCCAAATCCACGCCAGGAAAATAGGTGCGCCCCCTGTTTTGGTAATCATCTCGGATATCGCGCAGAAAATTAACCTTTTGGAATGCGGCACCGAGGTGGCGGGCAGCTGGTTTGAGACGGTCATATAGTTCGTTATTTCTCGCGCAAAACACGCGCAAACACATCAGGCCCACCACTTCTGCCGAGCCATAAATATACGTGTGGTATGAATTCTCGGCATATTCAATGTCCTGCAGATCCATAGCCATACTGTTGAGGAAGGCCTGAATTAAATCACGACCAATTCCATATTCGGAAACGATTTTCTGAAAGGAATCGAGTACCGGATTCAGACTGATGCCCCGCTCAATGGCATTCCAGGTATCCAGGGAAAATTCCTTAAACAGTTCTTCTTTATTGTAGTCGTGAAAAGTATCTACAATCTCATCGGCATAACGCACAAAAGCGTAAATCGCGTAGATGGGATCCCGGAACTTTTTGTCGAACGCCAGAATCCCCATGCTGAATGAGGTGCTGTAGTTGCGGGTAATAATCCGACTGCATTCAATATTAGTGTGGCGGTAGAGTGATAACATAGATTCTTTTACCAACAAGAACCAACCAAACGGGATAAATGTTTTGAACAACTTATCCACAAGAACTGGCAGTGGGGAAAAGCCGTACGGCTACAAGGGCCAGTCACGCTGGATTTCTCCGGTCACCACCTGCCCGGAAATTATGGTGGGGGGCACGCCCGGACCAGGTATGGTCAGCTGACCTGTGAAATATAGATTCGTTAGTTTCTTGTGGCGCATCGACGGCTTAAAAATCGCGGTTTGGGCCAGGGTGTTGGCTAATCCATAGGCATTCCCCCCGAATGCGTGGTAGTCGCGCCGAAAATCGGAGTGGGCATAACTGTGGCGAAACTCTACCTGATCGCGGATGCCCATACCCACCATATGTTCGAAGCGATCCATAACCTGATGATAGCAGCGTTCGCGGGCTTCATCCGGATCGGGCAGATCTACCGCCAGGGGTACCAGAATCACTAGGTTTTCTTTTCCTTCAGGCGCCACGGTGGAATCCGTTTTGCTGCTGAGTGAAGTGTAGAACAACGGATGATCTGGCCAGGATGGTCGTGCATAGATTTGTTCGGCGTGACGATCGAACTCCTCATCGAAAAACAAGCTGTGGTGTGTAAGTCCCGGCAACGGATTTTTCAGACCAATGTAGAACAGGAGGCTCGACGGCGCCATGGTTCTGCTTTTCCAATAGGCTGGACTGTATTGACGATGCGATGCGGGCAGCACATTCTGTTCGATATGGTGGTAATCGCCTGCGGCCACAACCACATCGGCCTCATAGGTACTATGTGCCGCGTGTACGCACTTGGCGTGCGAACCCAAACACTCAATCGATTGCACTTCTGCATTGGCCATCAGCTCTACTCCCTTTTCCCTGGCGAGCGACACAAATGCCTTTACGATTTCACCCATACCGCCCATTGGATACCAGGTGCCGAGCGATAAATCGGCGTAGTTCATAAGGCTGTAGAGGGCGGGTGTGTTTTGGGGGGTAGCACCCAAAAAGAGAACCGGAAATTCCATGAGTTTGCGCAGGCGGGGCTCTTTAAAATGAGCATAGACATGGCTGCGCATCGACTGAAACACGTCCATTTTAAGCATATTCCGAAGCAGGGAAACGCTGGCGTATTCCATAACAGACCGATTTGGCTTGTAGACCAGGTCGCGCATACCAATCTGATATTTCTCACCTGCCTGAGCTAAAAACGATCTTAGTTTTTTCGCTGATCCAGACTGGTACTGCTCAAACATCCGTTCGATTTCTGTCATTTGTGCTGGAATGGTCATCACATCATCCTTGCCAAAAAAGACCGAATAGCCAGGGTCGAGCCGCTGCAGTTGGTAGTAGTCGGACACTTTCTTGCCGAACTGCGCGAAATAGGCTTCGAATACATCGGGCATCCAGTACCACGACGGCCCCATATCAAAACGAAAACCATGGCTTTCCATAACCCGGGCCCGCCCGCCGAAATGCGCGTTTTTTTCGAGCAGGGTAACCTTGTAGCCATTGTGTGCGAGGCTCGTGGCGGCAGATAATCCTGCGAACCCCGAGCCGATTACGATTACCCTGTTTTTTGGCATAGTATGGTTTTCCTATCAACAACAAAAACCAAACGCCATAGTTTGTGAAGCGGCTGAATTTATCCTATCAAAATCAATTCAAGCAGTTGCCTCGCCCAACAAAAAAGGCTTCCAAGAGGAAGCCTTTATTTTTAAATTTAATATGGAAATATTAAGCAACCTGCATTCCGTAGGCTTCACCAAACACATGAAGCTTTTTCTTAAGAATTTGTCGCGCCATATGGATGCGAGTCTTCACCGTTCCGATGGGGATGCCAAAATGGTCGGCAATTTCCTGGTATTTATAACCCCGGAAATTCATCATAAAGGCTTCCTTTAAGTCATAAGGTAAGCGATTTATATGCATATGAATCTGTTCCATATTGAGACGCTCAAGGCTCTCATTGGGCACGGCATGTGCTGAACTGTTGAGGTAGTACTCATTTTCCGTGGAGTCAAGCAAAGTACTGCGCTTTACCTTTCTCCTGTACTGATTGATAAAGGTGTTCTTCATGATGGTATACAACCAGCCCTTCAGATTGGTATCGTCGGTAAACCGCTCACGATGGGTGAACGCCTTGAGCAGCGTCTCTTGCATCAGGTCGTGGGCGTCCTCCCGATTCTGTGATAAATAAAGGGCATACGCTTTCAGGGCTACTCCATTCTCTCTCACTTTGACACTGAAGGTATTAGAATCCATGTTTAAGTTTTTTGGTTGAATTGTTAAACAAAAGTATAGTGCCTGCAACTAATTTCCAAACTTTTGTTTAACTTTTTTTAATTTTACTTAAACAAAAAAATATTCATCATTTTTATAATATATATTCTACTCTTTTGCAGACATTTATATATATTTATTATGATAATTCAATCAACGAATTTTCGCAAAAACAACAACAAGTAGTGTAAATTGAATATTTTTAATCCAACTGACAGAAATAAACAGGGTAGATTAAAAATTATCACATTACAAAATATCGTTTATACCGTGGAGATCGGTAACGCATCAGAAGTAAGAGCATCCACCGCATCAGGAAACGTGGAATCCATGGGGCCTCACGAAAACGTATGGCATCGGTAATGTAAGTCACGCGCGCGCTTATCTCAATGATCCCATGAAAATGCTCCCAACTGCGCAGGAAAAATGGCAGACGAACTCCCTGGTCCACAAACCAGTAATGGCTGTAGGACTCAGCCTGGGCTGTAATCACGCCCGTCCAATCTTGGGAGAAGAGTCCGAAATCCAACTTGAGTTCGATTCGATGGCCCGGTAAATTACCATCCATACGGATCAGGTGGGTGCGGGGAAACGGCGGGTTGAGGACACTAAAGAGGGGTGAGCCGAAGCCAGCAACGACACGATCAAAGGGGGCATCCACGAGTGTGCCGACTACAACATCGGCCGGACCAGGTGAATGAAAGGGATAATGAAGGAATTGGTGGCTCACGTTCAATTTTGTTAATAAGATGTAATATAAGTCAAAATCTAGTCTACAATTGTTCAATGCGCTAAGAGAGCGCTTCAGCCTTGAACAAAAGAGCTTCACGCTTGCTTCTGTCCGTATGGTCCCAATTGCGGTAGACCATAGCCAGACAAACATTAGAGTTCAACAATCGTTCATGTCGATCGTGGAAATGCCAGTAGAGGCTGTTAAATTGACAAACATTCGGCTCGGTAGAAAGGTTGGGGTTGTAGCGACAAGAACCACAGTAGTCACCCATTCGCCTGATGTATTGACCCGACGAGGTATAGGGTTTGCTCACCATAAGTCCACCATCGGCAGACTGACTCATGCCACGGGTGTCGGGCTGCTGGCAGGCACCTCCAGCGCCCGGATACCAAGCCAGGACACGTTCGAGGTTGCCGGTAATCGACTGGCAGTTCTCCGGGTCATTCAGATATATGTAGTGTAGTGTATGTCCATAGTCATTCAACCACCGGGAAAATGAGCGCATGGACATGAAAAATGTTACAACTTTCTGGATGTGGTGCTGGCAGTAGTCGGTATCGCTCCTGCATTTCATCATCACATACAAGACGTCAGGTCTACACTTCCGAAACCAGCTGTGCAGATGGTTCAGCTTGTCGCCCAATATCAATCGGATTTCGGTGATTGGCTCCAATGGAAAATCGCGAGATGCTTCGATGCTTTGCAACCTTGCAAACACCTAAGCAGGCAGGCATGTTCGCTTGATATGCTTAAATCGCTATCGATTTTTTGTGCGTTGATCCTGCACCTCTCGCTTCTTGTTGTGTTTGGATGCCGATCGCCCCTATCGCGGGTATAGCCAGAACAACCCGAAAATCCCGGTTTCACCCTGCGTGCTTCCAATCCGTTGTTTTTCATCAGCACCAGAAGCTACTACTACCAACAGTACAAGACACTCTGCAGCCGATGGGTGTATATCGCTGGCGCAACTTTTCCAATCATCCTACAACACCATAAATAAAGCCTCTGCTCGTGATCAATCCCCTACACGACAGGGCAGTGATGTTGGTTGAGTTGAGAATGCCCAACGGCAATCAAGCAAACGATTTTCGTCTGCTTGTCACAACAATGGCCACTCAAAACCTCTGCGACAATCTGTTCTGTAGCGCCCCAGATCCACCCCTGAAACACCACCATATCTTAGCCCGACCATATCGGGCTATCGAAAACCTGAAGAAAATCGAATAGCTGACAAACAAACATAATAATATAACATTATATAATACATATAGGGAACGTTCCGATTTCGGTTTACAGGTTCGGGGTTTCCTTCGGCTCACCGGGGGCTTATGATTGAATTATAAACCGTTCTACCCATACTGCGCCCTTGCTTTAACCTATCTTTGTAGCGATCCACATCACCCTATATGCAGTCCGGCCCCCTACCCGATCTCAACAATACCCGAATCGCATTTTCGCGATTTTCCAGTGCCGAACTACGGGATTCCTATTTTTTGTTTCGATTGTTGGGCATTCCATGGATGGTGGAATGGGGAAGCCGACTGGCTCAATGGGCCATTCGAATCGGCCTCCCCGTACAATGGGCGATTAGGAAAACGGTGTTCCATCAGTTTTGCGGGGGGGAGACCATCGTGGGATGCGAACCAGCGGTGGCTCAATTGGCCATGGGTGGGGTTGGCACCATTCTCGACTATTCAGTAGAGGGAACTGATGGGGATGAGGCCTTTGATGCCTGTGCCGAAGAGATCATCCGCACCATCCACAAGGCCCGTGGCGATGACCGGATCCCTTTCGCCGTTTTTAAAGTGAGTGGGGTGGCATCTGTTGAACTCATGGAGCGGATTAGTGCCCAATCGCAACCCGCAAAACAAGATATAATGGAATGGAATACGGTTCGAGTGCGTGTGCGTCGCATCATTCAAGCCGCTGCGGATGCCAATCAGGCTGTTTTGGTGGATGCAGAAGAGAGCTGGATCCAGGATGCAATCGACGGGCTCGTGCATGAGTTGATCTTGAAATATAACCGGGTAAAGCCACTGGTTTACCAAACCGTGCAACTTTACCGTCACGATCGGTTGGAATACCTCAAAAAGACCTATGCTCAGATAAGCGCAGAGGGTTGCCATTTTGCTGTGAAACTGGTGCGGGGAGCCTATATGGAAAAGGAGCGGGAGCGGGCGGCCGAAAGGAACTATCCAAGCCCGATACAGCCCGATAAGGCATCGACCGATCGCGATTTCGATGAAGCGGTGCGTTTCTGCCTAGAGCATATAGAGCAAATGGCCCTTTGTTGCGGAAGTCACAACGAAGAGAGCAACCTGAGAATGATTAATCGGATGCGGGAGCTTGGCATTGAGGCGAGTAATCCGCGGGTTTGGTCGGCTCAGTTGAAGGGAATGAGCGACCATATCAGTTTTAATCTGGCCCATGCCGGTTACCGGGTAGCGAAATACCTTCCCTACGGACCGGTGCAAGCGGTCTTGCCATATCTTGTGCGCCGCGCCCGGGAGAATACGAGCATCGCCGGACAAATGTCGCGCGAACTGACCCTCTTATCGGCGGAGCGCAAGCGAAGAAGAACTGATAATTAGGTTAATTGCTGTCGATTCTTATCCGAAATCCTCAGGGGTAGTCCACCTTAGGGTGTATAAGCCGACAGGATCAGATAGCTCGGCCTGTAAATCGGGATTGAACACCCTATTGGGTTTTGTATCGGTACCTACTCCGGCCACATAGGTCCAATTGCCATAATTACTTGCCACAAAATAATTAATCATATGGTGCTCAAACCGGGCAGCCCACGCGCCAGTCACACTACAAATTGTCCACCAGTAAGCTTGCCAAAACCCGTCGCTCGCAATTTCTCATCCAACCGGTGGCCGCCGGCTCAATCATATGCGTGTCAATATATTTATGCCCGTTCATTCCCTGGCACCAGCGTGCGAATGACACACCCACCCGTCCAACCTGTGGAAAATATGCAGTCTGTCCACCCCCGACAAAAACATGCGGTGACTCCATCACTGCAACAAATGCCGAAAAAATTCGCACTCTATAGTAACTGAAACTGCAACATGAGCAAATGCTAATCCGATGGGCAGTTAATCAAATCAGCCCCTGACAGGACTCTACATTCAATCCCCAAAGCAGCCGCACATTCCATCAATCTATTGGCATCCTGCTGCTCGTCAAAACTATGCTCGTCGTGAAAAACAATTGATGCACCCCACCCCTACTGAAGTCTTTGAGATTGAATTTCGACCAGATTTTCATAGGCTATGTGTATGATTTGTCCGTATTGTTCAAATTCAATTTGTAGTTCCTTTAGATTAGCCAGCACTCAGGCCTGTCTTCGCTGTCCATCCATTGGAATCCCACATGACGTTGGATTCATCAGACTGCTGTCGTACACATAAACCAACTCGATCGGGCTTTCCCCCTTAGCAGCCTCAAACAGAGCGGGGGTTGCCGTGTAACCTGAGATCGTTGCGCAACCAAACCAGATTGAATGCAAGCCGGAGATTCATAACACGATAGAATCTATCGATTCCGATCTCAGGCGGTTAAGTGCTGTTTGTATCCTGACGTTTACGAACTGTGCGTTGTTCGATGCGTTTTTCATAGCCGCTGCCCTGAAAAATACGGTGCACATAAATACCCGGGGTGTGGATCTGATTGGGGTCGATTGAGCCTGCCGGAAGCAGTTCCTCAACCTCAGCAATGGTGATGTTGCCCCCCATAGCCATAAGGGGATTTAAATTTCGGGAGGTAGCACGGAAAATCAGGTTCCCATGGGTGTCGCCCTTCCACGCCTTCACCAGGGCAAAATCGGCCTGAAAAGCTATTTCGAGTAAATAGTCTTTGTCACCGAACCGCCGCACCTCTTTCCCCTCAGCCACCTCGGTGCCCACCCCCGCAGGTGTATAGATTGCCGGCATGCCGTAGCCCGTCGCGAGACATCGGGTGGCAAGTGTGCCCTGCGGAATGAGCTCAACTTCCAGCTCTCCACTCAGCAATTGCCGCTCAAACTCGGCATTTTCACCAACATAACTGGAGATCATTTTGCGAACCTGCCTCCTTTGCAACAGCAATCCAATGCCAAAATCATCAACGCCGGCGTTGTTGGAGATGCAGGTCAGGTCACGGACCCCGCTATCGACCAGAGCGGAGATACAGTTTTCGGGGATTCCACATAATCCAAAACCGCCCAGCATGAGAGTTGCCCCATGGGGGATATCGGCTGTGGCCATTCGTGCATCGGGATAGACCTTATTCATGGATTCGGCTCTGGGTTTAGTTTAGGCATATTGACTGATGCCAGGACAAATATAGTATTCCATTATGCTGTTGGAGGTGATCAGGGGAATTCGCTTATTTCAAAAAAACAACGGTTACACCATCGCCACCCCGTTCCTGTTCCTCATCCTGAAAACCGGACACGAACGATTGTCGCCGCACATGATCGCGCACCGAGCGACGCAGGATACCACCTCCGCGACCATGGATTACGCGTATGCTGGGATGGCCGACCACTAAGGCACGCTCCAGCACTTTATCGAGCATTTCAACAGCCTCTTCGGCACGCATGCCACGGATATCCAGTTCGGTTTTGAGTTCTTCCACCATCCGAAAGGCAGCCGCGGAGGCCGATGATCCAGACGAACTGCGCAAAGCTATACCACCCGATACAGGGGTCTCAGTGTTCAGCCCACTCGTTTTCCGTGCCACTTCCCCCTCCTTATGCGCAGGTTTGTTGCCTTTAGCTTTCCCCATGCTGGCAGAAGTCTGGGTCCAACTGCGAAGACGCGACAAAGGCACCCGCAAAAATCCGTCACCCGCAAGCACCACCGCCTCCCGGTCGTGAATGGACTGTATGACACCCCGAAATCCCTCCGGTTCCACCACTACCGGGTCACCATTTCCCAAAGCTCTATCATTTGACGGTGTGGATACGGCTGATTCTCCGACAGTTGCCGGCGCCTCCTCAGCCTGTTGCGCTTCCTTGAGCAGTACATCGGATTGTGACCATTCACCATCCACCTGGCGCAGCAGTTGTCGCAGCCTATCCTTACTTCCTTCCGATTTGCGTGCCTCAGCCAAAAAGTTTTCGGCTTGACGGCGCACCTGCATCAACAATTCTTGCGCTTGTGTGCGGGATTTTTCCCACAACCTCTTGCGCTTTTCGGACAGATCGGCAAGTTGACCGTTCCAGCGTGCGAGCACTTCATCCAGCAGGCGGTCCTTTTCCTGGAGCAAGCGCTCACGATCGGCCAGCTCCTGTTCGCGGGCCATCAGCTGTATCAGGAGAGCCTCCACATCTTGTTGGCGACCTGCCATTTGGGCACGCGCAGTATCGACCAATGTACGTGGCAGACCGGTGCGGCCGGCAATTTCAAAAGCAAACGACGAGCCAGGTCTACCTGGCTCGAAGGTGTAGCGTGGACGAAGGGCGGCCACGTCGAAACCCATGGCTGCATTGCGCATGGCATCGGTGCGGTTCGCCAGCAGCTTCAGATTGTTATAGTGCGTGGTGATGAGTCCCCAGCATCCCTTTCGCACCAACTCTGCAAGCACCACTTCTGCCAATGGGCCGCCCATGTGTGGGTCGGTACCCGAACCCATTTCATCAATCAGCACCAGCGATTGATCACCGGATCGTTCGAGAAACGACTTCATGTGTGTAAGGTGGGCACTATATGTACTGAGTTCATCGTCCATGCTTTGCTCATCTCCGAGTTCGACAAGTAGATTTTTGAATATGCGCATCCGGCTGCCATCGCGGACAGGCAGGGGTATTCCGGCTTGAAACATCCACTGAAAAATTCCAAGGGTTTTTAGGACAACCGATTTTCCGCCTGCATTTGGACCGCTCAACACGATCATTCGAGCATCCAGACTAAGGTGTATGTTGAGGGGGACGGTGCAGCGGGCGCTTTCGGGATCGTGCAACCACATGGGGTGTACGGCCTCACGCAGGTCTATGTTTTGTTGATCAATTTCCGGGCAACAGGCATATGGCCATTCCATGGCGAGCAATGCTCGGGCCCTAAGTTTGTCGACCTCCACTGCTCGGGCATGGGCGTCGTAGAGCCAATCGATATAAGGCCGTAATTTAGAGGTAAGGTCTTGAAGGATTTTTCGAAGAGCTCGTTCCAGAGCCAGTTCGGTGACCCGAATCTCGTTGTTGATTCCCACCACCGCAGCCGGTTCGATGTAGACCGTTTGTCCGGTTGCCGACGCATCATGCAGCAGTCCATCCACCTTGCGCTTGTGTTCAACCTTAACAGGCAACACCAGTCGCTCGCTGCGCAGGGTCACCCCGGAATCGGCCACCCAACCTTCGCGGGCACCATGGCGATAAATCTGGTCCATTTTCCCCCTGACTTCATTCTGGAGACGATTCAGTGTTACACTCAGCTTGGCATATTCGCTGCTGGTGTGGGGGCGCACCTTCCCATCTGGTCCTATTACACGGTCCATTTCCACCAGCAGATTCGTAGGCACCACAACCCGTTCGAAAAGGGCTGCCAGCAGCGGAAATGGGCGGCCGGCGCCATGCAGGCGCTTGAGCCACCTGTTCAGCATGTTCAATAACCTCCGTATATCAGCTATTTTCTCGGCTTCCAACCAGGAGTCTTCCGGTATGGCCTTGGCCAGAAATACGGGCAAGTCTGCTATTGGGTCATCCGAAAGCTGTGCATCGCCCTGCATCATCCTCAACATCTCGCGCATGAGGCGCTGAGCCGAGGCCACCTGTTCAGAGTCGGACTGGGGTCGAAGCGTCATAAGCTCCTGTGCGGCCGACTCACTCCGGCAGTAGTGGGCCAACCGCACACGAATGCTCTGGTAGTCGAGCCGTGCGGCCGACAACGGCGGATCCAGATACATATAGTTTTGGTACTGTTCCAAGGATTTCATAAACACAATAAAATCAAACGGGCACCCAAATACTTAGGTTTCCCCAAACATAAAGTATGCTCATCGGTATTGTTCGGTCAAGCGCTCGTTGAGGCGGCGCGTCACCCCGCTGTAGAGGCTGTCCATAACCACCGGATGCTGCTGTTCGTAATAGGCATAAGAAGCCAAAAACCGTTCTGGTGAAACCCCATAGGGCTTCAACAGTTGCCGGTAGAGATTGGCCATTTCGCCCCGAGAAAGGGTGTCGGCCGGCGTGAGAACCTGATGCAGATTCTGATAGCTTTCGGCCAGGTGCACCTCCACCAACAACAATTCCATACTGTCTGGCGGCACGATTCCGCTGTGATATCCACGGAGGGCATGGGGGTCGCGACAAGCAGTCAGAGCCCAACAAAAGCAAAGGCAAATCCGTAATTTTGGGTTGATTACCATGAATCACAAAAATACGGATGAACCCGGTTGCCGCGGCATTAGAGCGAATTAGGCTCAAGTTGAACCCCTCAGGTGCACGGCTGGTGGCGGTTTCCAAATACCAGACCGACGAGCGGGTTATGATGGCCTACGAAGCCGGTCAGCGCATTTTTGCGGAAAACAGGGTACAAGAGCTGTTGGCGAAAAAGAAGAGGTTCCCGGTCGACATCGATTGGCATTTTATAGGTCATTTGCAGAGCAACAAAGTGCGTGCACTGCTGCCTGCTGTTGGCCTCATTCACTCGGTTGACTCCGCCGCCCTGTTGGATCACATCCACCGCGAATCGTTGCGGATCGGCACACAAACCCGGATCTTGCTGCAGGTGCACATTGCTCAGGAAGAACATAAATTCGGACTGAAGCCCAGCGAGGTTCTCCCCCTGCTGGGTCGTTGCGCGGAAGGTGAATTTCAAGGCGTACGGGTAGGTGGTCTCATGGGCATGACCAGCCTGTGCGACGACCTCGGGCAGATTGATGAAGAATTCCGCAGTTTATCGGAGCTTTTTTCTCAGGCCCGAAATCAATTTGAACAGAAACTACCCGAATTCAGTGAAATCAGCATGGGTATGTCGGGCGATTACCTTCTGGCGCTGCGGCACGGATCAACCCTGGTGCGAATGGGATCCGCCCTGTTTGACGCCGACAATTGAAAATTTCGATCAAACCCCATTTTCCTTTCGCGCAACACGCGATACCCAAAAAATATTACCGGAGGGCATGACCGAAAACATCCTCAAACTCAGGAGCATTGAGGCCATGCTGGAGGTACTCAAATCACCCAAAGCCAAGGTGTTCATCACAGACGGAAAAACGCCCTACATTATACCCCAGGCTTAAAGGCATTCTTAAACAGATTCTGGGACATTTCTATCTATATAATATGTAATAATATTAAAATAGCTTAGCGCTATTCGACACAGTAAATAGCCAGTTCAATTTTAAGATATTCCTTCCAGGCTGATGCGCAGTCGGGTAGTCGGGTGGCCAATAACTTGAAGTACCATAAAGTGTAGACCCGCGTAACAGCGGTTGTCGGGCTGCTCATCAAACGGGGTACTCCTCCCGTGCCAAACGATACAGCAGATTCTTTGTGTCCCACACGTCGGAATCAACCCCAACTCGTCCAATTGCTGTAACAAACAACAGCATGGCACTCACCTGAACCGGGTCACCCACAACCGTTTTCACGGCGTATGTACCCTCCTATATGGATGGAAGTGTACGCACCACCACAACACGCGCCTGTCCGTTGACCGGGAATGTATTTTGTGATTTCCTCATATTTGACTTTATCGGGATATGCAAAAATAGCAAAGGCTGATTACGCGGCCTGTGACTACACAATTTCAATCAAATAATAATTTTTCTTGCCTTTCTGCACTAAAATAAAATGTCCACAAAGTAGATTTTCTGTTGTTACAATCTGATTTTCATCAACAGACTTCTGCTTGTTGAGCGACACACCACCTGCCTCAATCATCTCCCGCGCTTGTCCACGCGATGGAAATATGGGTGAATCATCCACAAGTAGAGCCAACAACGAGCGGCCGGCCTCAATGGAAGTCCGCGGAACAACATAACGAGGTACGCCCTCCATAATATCCAACAAAAGAGCAGGCTGAAGTCGCCTGAGGGCATCGGCCGTATCCCGTCCAAACAAAATGGCCGAGGCATCCTGTACCTGTGCTAGTACATCCACACCATGAACTCGCGTGGTGAGGTCTTCTGCCAATAAACGCTGCATCCTGCGCTCATGGGACGCCTGATCGTGGTCGGCCTTCAACTGCTCTATATATTCCCGATCTCGAAGTGTGTAGGTCGCCACCAGTCGCCGTGCATCATCGTCTGCCACATTCAACCAAAACTGGTAGAACTGGTAGGCCGAGGTGCGTCCGGCATCGAGCCATACATTCTTTCCCTCCGATTTACCGAACTTGTTGCCGTCTGAACGAGTAACCAGCGGCGCAGTGAGGGCATGCGCTTCCCCCTGATCCATTCTTCGAATCATCTCCGCACCGGTTATGATATTCCCCCATTGGTCGGATCCCCCCATCTGGAGCCTGCAGCCGTAGTGCCGATACAGGTGAAGGTAATCGTAGCCCTGAATCAATTGATAACAAAATTCGGTAAACGATATCCCAGTTTCCATACGTGACTTCACCGAATCCTTCGACAGCATGTAAGCGACCGGAATATGCTTGCCCGCATCGCGGATGAAATCAAGAAAGGTAATGTTCCTAAACCAGTCGTGGTTGTTCAACAGTCGCGCCGGATTTCCACAAGCCGGGTCAAAATCCAAAAAACGGCTAAGCTGCTTACCAATGCACTTCGCGTTATGGTCGATTTCCTCTACCGATAGCAATGGACGTTCAGTGGTGCGCCCGCTGGGATCCCCAACCAGACCTGTGGCTCCACCCAAAAGAGCTATGGGATGATGTCCATTTCGTTGCATATGCAACAAAAGCATTATGGGGATCAGATTCCCAATGTGCAGCGAGTCGGCAGTGGGGTCGAAACCTACATATACCGTTTGGGGTGACTGCCCGAGCATAGCCGACGTTCCGGGCGTTAGATCCTGCAGCAATCCACGCCATTGCAGTTCCTGAATCAAGGGATGGGTATCATTCATGTTGTGCAAAAATAGGATGTCGAGGCTACTTTCCACCGCCATAAGCTAAAATATGGGGTGGGTTTACTTGCCTCATCGCCCGCGAAGCGGTAATTTTGCATCCGATATAAAATCAAGAGGCCCGCACACCATCCCCATGATCCCAAACAGCCAATCTTCCCGTTCCGATTCGAATTCGGTCAACACGGCAAACACCCGTACTTTGCCTGATTTTACCCTGCTCGGCGCCGGGCTCGTGGGCTCCCTGCTGGCAGTCTACTTGAGAAAACGGGGATACCAGGTAGACATGTATGAGCAGCGCCCCGATCCCCGGTTAAAAGGGGCCTACGCCGGTCGTTCCATTAACCTCGCTCTGAGTGCCCGCGGCATAGAGTCGCTCAAAAATGTAGGGGTCGATCAGGATGTACTGCGCACCGGAATGCCCATGAAGGGCCGAACCATGCACAGTACATCGGGCGTCACGACCTACCAACCCTACGGTAAGAAAGGCGAACATATTTATTCTGTTTCGCGCGGTGGACTAAACCAAACCCTGATGAGCTTGGCCGAACAAGAGGGCGCACGCCTCCATTTCGAGCAACGGTGCACACAAGTCGACCCACCGAACAAACGGATTTACATGGAGCAGCACCATGAACCTACGGCACACAGCATATTCTACAAGCGGTTGATCGGTACAGACGGCGCCTATTCAGCGCTCCGTGATTACCTCATGCGCAGCGACCGCTTCGACTATTCACAGGATTATTTGCCGCATGGCTACAAGGAGCTCACCATCCCACCCAAATCTGATGGATCATTTGCCTTGTCGCCAGATTCATTACACATCTGGCCCCGGGGAACCTATATGATGATTGCCCTGCCCAATCCCGACCATACTTTTACCTGTACCCTCTTTTTCCCCTTCGATGGCAACCCGTCCTTCAGCAGCCTAAAAGATCCGAGCGACATACATCACTTTTTTCAGCAGCAGTTTCCCGATGCCCTTGTCCTCATGCCCAAGCTCGTCGATGAATACCTGCGCAATCCCACCTCGAGTCTGGTGACCGTACGCTGCACACCGTGGCACCTGGGCAGTGACCACCTGCTCATGGGCGATGCAGCCCACGCAATCGTGCCGTTCTACGGGCAAGGTATGAATTGTGGTTTCGAGGATGTGCGGGTGTTCGACCAATTGATTGACGCCCACCGGGAAGACTGGAACCAGATTTTTCCGGAATTTGGTGCCCTGCGCAAAGCCAATACCGATGCAATAGCCGATCTGGCGAAAGCCAATTTTATTGAAATGCGCGATAAAGTCGCAGACCCGGAGTTTCTCCTACGCAAACGCATAGAAGCACGTATTAACGAACAATACCCCAATCGTTGGACGCCCTTATATTCGATGGTCACCTTTCGCCCTGATATTCCCTACCACATCGCCCTTCAAAAAGGTAAAATGCAGGATGTATGGATGGATCAACTCATGGAACAGGGTAACTGGCACCGCGATTTTGGCACACCCGCCATGGATGAGGCCATAGCGCGCGGCATGGAAACATACAATGAGGGCGTATGAAATCGGGCGTACATAATCTGAAACAGATTATTTGGTTTAGGGGACTTGTCTTCGTGGTGGTGGCTGCTGGCACACTGGCACTCTTCTCCGATATACCGGAAGCCCTGGGAATCGCAATTTTTATCAGCACTCTGCTCCTATTGGTAGCCATTTGGGTCATGATCCGCCCCGGATATATGGCTTTTGAAGTCAACGCGGGCACCATCTATATATCGACCGACCAGGAAGCGCAGAATGAGGTATTTCTGAGCCTGCCTGCGTCCGAATTAACCGGGCATGAGGTGATCCGGCAATTTTCCGGCCTCCGCCGAACCCTCTACCTGTACCGCGCCACCGATCGGGGCATTATGCGCAGCAAAGGTGTGCCACTCGGACTCCTATGCCCAAAAGACACACGTAAAATGCTGGATGTCCTGACGGAAATCAGCCGAACCAACGGATATAAGTAGTCCAACATCTCAGATCGCCTGAACCTATCGTTTCAATAGACTGTATAAAATCGGCTTGGAGGGACTCGCATCTGAAAGCAGCGGGGCGATCATGAGATTCAGATGGTAGAATCCATTGGGAAGATCAAGCGGAACCCGGATGATTTCCGTGATGGTGGCCTCCCTGCGGGGCGCACTTGGGTAGTTCCAAAAAGCATGGTGAGCGGAAAGTTGACCCCCATCGTCCTCACGGTCGACCGAAGGCAGATCAGTCAGAAGATGCAACACGCCCATTTCCCGAACGTATTCCATTGCCGACGCTTCGAAATAAGGTGGATTTGCGCCGGAGTAGACGGGACAAGCACCTGAATTTTCACACCAACTCGGACCTCCTGCGCAAACGATCAGGGCCTCAATACCACAATCCGAGGCCCCTATCCGTTCGCCTGATACCGTGTTCATCACCATAGATTCCCAGACTCGTTTCAGATCCTTCCTCGAAATAATCCGGTCGCCGGTCACTTCACGGGGTATCACCCGAAATAAAAGGGCACGGAACCAGAATCTCTGCAAGCAGTCATTGAGGTAGATGGGCTCACGAGAAATATGACCCACACATTCGGTGTGGGTTCCCTGTCCGTGGGGATGTAGCGAAAGCGCAAAAACATTACAACTACCACCTTCAGACACCGAACCCACAAAGGCACCCATCCTGAGAGGCTCACGGCTAGGTGAAGGTATAGAAAACGCGCTGGGATTGGGACCATTGAAATTCAATGGCCATGACAAGTCGATGGGACTATTCCATTCCGGTACCCCCCATATTTCATCGGTAATCAACTTTTTCATTCCTTCTGTATCAAAAAACCATCAAACCATAAGCCATGCAAAACCCAGCTCTTCAGCCTCGAATGTAGCCAAAAATTACCTGAGAACCGCCACAGTCATTCCTTGGGCGGATTCGGGTAAGTGGAATCATCGGCAAATAAACTGGCGCTGATCCCATCGGCATAAAACCTGCCCTCCCTAGTCAAGATTAACCGTCCATCGCCGGAATAAACCCAATCCGGATTGATATTCTGCAAACTCCTTCTGAAATCTCGACCAAAATAAGCACCAAACAATGTATTGTATTCGGCCAGATCTATACCAGTATCCATACGAAGACGCGTCATAACATACTCGTTGTGGCGGTTAGCCAGCGTTAGCACCTCAGAGGTTTGGGGCAGATCACCGCCTCGAATGGATCGCATATAACGGACATTGTTCGATACATTCCACCACCGAACGCCATCCACATAAGAGTGGGCCGACGGACCCATACCTAAATAATTGGTGCCCTTCCAATAGGCTGAATTGTGCTCAGATTCCATGCCCGGAAGGGCCAAATTCGAAACCTCATAATGACGATAGCCCCTCTGATCGGCAAAGTCCATTAGCAATTGGTATTGCGTACGACTGGTTTCTTCATCGGGCACGCTCATTTTCTTTTGCTGCACCCTCCTGTGCCAAACCGTGCCTGGCTCCAGAGTCAAACCGTAAGCAGAAATATGCGAAACACCAAAATTGGCAATCTCATTCAGGGAATCGACCCACTCAAGATCTGTCAAATGAGGTAAACCGAACATTAAATCCACCGAAATTCGATGAAACCCCGTTGACTGAGCCATAGACAGGGATTGTCTCGCCATATGACTGTCATGTGCCCGATTCATGTAACGGAGCGATTCATCATTCAAAGACTGTATGCCGATGCTGAGGCGATTGACACCCGCCTCACATACAGACGCAAGAAAATCCGATGACACATCGTCGGGATTAACCTCCAAAGTAATTTCAGCATTTGAACGGACAGAATTTCGGGTGCCAACCACATCGATCAATCGTTTAATATCACCGGGAGGAAGTATACTCGGTGTACCTCCACCCAAATAAATGCTGTTCACCTGCTCCCCATTCAGCACATGATGTACTTTTTCCCACTCGAGCACCAAACAGTTCACCATCTCAGAATAATGTATACGCCCAGTACTAAAATGGAAATCACAGTAGTAACAGGCCTGTCTACAAAATGGAACGTGAAAATATACAGAAGCCATGTGCGGATTAGGTAAGATACAGGCACTAACCGAAAACACCCAACAATAAAAAGCCCCGGATCTAGAAATCCGGGGCTTTCATCAATCTCAGGTTAGATTAATATTGCCAAAGTGATTGCTCAAAATCCAGTAGTTTGTTCTTAATGCGTTCCGACTCGTAAAAGGCGTCTCGTCCTTTTGCGTAATCTTCAACACGCAAGTCCTTCACGTTTGGCTCCTTGATGATGTTGCTGGTGAACATCCGACGTATGAAGACTTCGTCATAGGTTAATTTCTCCGATTCACTGCGCCAGTTAAAAACCTCAGAGTTTGACAATACAGGGCGGATATAAGGATAATAGACCCAGAACATAGCGGTTTGTCCAACCACCCTGCCCTCAGACTTAATGTTGGTGACGGGTGCCAGCGCAACAATACGAACATCTAGTCCACCCGTGCGACGATCGAAAACCCACTCCTCTTTTAAACGTATACCGATCACATCATTAGGATTAAACTCCTTCTTTTCAACCTTTTGAACCATTTCGTAGCTGACCGGATCCATCGTAATAACGGTGTCGTAACTTTCCAAGGATTTCAAAATGGCGTCAGAAGTGATTGCATTTTCAGGAATCAGATCCTCTGTCTTGTAAATGTAGCCCTCCAATTCACCGCCCTTTAGTGAGCCCATCAAATAATTGATGAACATGCTGCGCGGATAGGTGAAGAAAAAATTAGGTTTCTGATTCAGGTCAATCAAACGGATGATACTCCAAGAGAACATAGCGTCTGGTTGTCGAACCATGTAGAGATCATTCGTCCGACGCGTCTTTTCCACGCGCCTGAATGCCCCATCAATGATTTCAGGGCTTTGTACCTGTGCAGACAAACTTCCTGTCAACAAACAGGTCATGAATCCGAAAACAATGAGAACTTTCTTCATAAATCAATTAATTAAGGCCATAAGTTACAGCCGGCAAGGTACGGGTTACTTTATCAGGACCCACCGCTTTCACTTCATCAAAAATAAAGCGATCACCTGGCTTGGCATTACGAATAATGTTCTGAGCAGCAGCAGAAAAAACCGGGCCGGTCACCGATACAACTTGGGCATCCTTTCTGGGCGCCAAGTAGATCAATCGGAAACTTCTTACCTCAAAACGAAGGTCAAAGTCGAAATCTTTTAGCAAAGCAATCATACCACCCTGAGCTTTAAACTTCGTGGTTGGTGTTTGTCCTGCTGTAAGACCCCCTACAGTGGCAATTGGGTCCGGAACGTATTTCACCCTGAACTCAGAACTTCCAAGCATACTGCTACCTTTACCCGCTTCTCCCTTGGAACGCACATCTACATTAACCTTACCAGGCTCCATCACACGAACCACATATTTGCCTCCTGAACCCGTTAATGTTCCTTTGGAAATAGCGGGAGTTAGATCCGCTGGTTTCACACCCGGCGCAGAAATCGATACCGGATTGTCGACACCAATGTAGAATACATTCATCTTATCAGGAGAAACAACCGCAGCAGGACGTGCGACCGTATAGGATGTGCTGAATGGGTATTTGGTCTCTTCACCCGTTCCAGGATTCTTTACCAAAATGTATCCGTTCAGTTTCTTTTCACCTTCTGATGTGGCCCGAGCCTTATACTTACCCAAACCATTTTCTACAGGAACAATCGTTCCGCCATCCAATCTAATGTCCAGATTTTGACGACTATCGTAAGCAACCAACATTACATCTGCTTCAAAGTCCTGACCGGTAAGTACATAGCTGCTTTTGGCTATCACTTTGGCTTCAATCTGATCAAACTTGAAGGAAGCAGCGTCAATGGACTCAAGTAAATAGGCCAGAATCTCACTCTCTGTGTTAAGTATATCACTCTCATACTTTGAAAGTAAAGTAATAACACCAGACAATGGCATTTCTCCAAAATTGGATTGCAGCCAATTCTTCTTCACGCCACTGCCTTTTGAAGGGGCCGGATCAGCAGGATCGTCTAAATGAATTTTTACTTTACCCCGATCTGCTTTCGGAATCAATGCAATTAGCTTTTTCCTAAAGTCATTGAACTTATCTTTCATCTCCAAGCCCAATTTGCTCTTACCATCCGGGTTAACCAGGAGGGTGGAACTGATATCGATGTTACCATCATCCAAAATACGGCGAACGCCACCTTCAGTTTTAAAATCAAGCTCGTCTAGCTTGTTGTTTTCGTTACCACCTTCATCAATCAATTTATCCTTGATCTTTTTAACAAACCCCAAAAGCTCCTTGGTTTCACGTTTAACCACCATTGCCTTGTCGTATGCTGCTTTAGTCTTACCTGGTTCGTCCATCATCTTCTCTTCGAATGTCGCATATAGAGCCCCATTCTTTTGAAGGATGGTTAGGTTGGTATCCTCGAGGCTTTTATTAATCATCGCAAAAGCCTTTAGGATCTCCGCTGATACATTCAGCGCCAACATCGCGGTCAGCACCAAATACATCATATTTATCATTCGTTGTCTGGGTGACAATCTAACTGATGCCATAGCCTTGTAGCGATTGGATTATTGGCGGGGTGCCGACATGGCACTCAGCATATTACCGTAAACAGCGTTTAATGCACCCAGATTCTTGTTCAACAGAGCGATTTGATCCTGGTACATCTTTAAATCAGTTCCCATTCCAACGACCTGATTCATTTCTTCCACAAGCCGATTCGCCTCGGTCATGTTGCGAGAAAATCCGGCCATCGATCCCGCCACTTCACGCACCTGCTTCGTGTATTCGTTGGTAGCTACAGTCGCCTGTGAAATATCTGACATCTTCCCAACATTTTCGGTTAGCGACTTAAATCCTTCACCCAAACGCTCCAGAGTGCCTTTATTGATGCCTGATTCACGCATCATGCCATCAAAATCGGTAGCCCGCGCAGGTTTTGAATTGGCCTCTCCGTCTGAAAGCTCCGGATAAACAAGTGACCAATCGGTATCTACACTCGGCTTTTCAAAGCCTGAAATGAAGAAAATCACCGCCTCAGTTCCCAAACCTATGGTGAGCATTAAATCAGCTCCATCCAGGTGGCGGATTTTGAACAAGGCCCCGATGATTACAACAGCAGCACCCCATCCGTAGGCATAATTGAGGAGTACTTTACCCCGCTTCGACTCTAAAAAACTGGAATCACGCATAATAAATGAATTTGTTTAGATTAAAATTTTACGAATTGATTAAAAATAGCTAACGACCTGTTTGTCCAGTTCCGATAACGTCCATGACGCAACGGAAACCAATGGTAGATTTGGCAGAATCGCCATACTCATAGGAACGCGTACTGGTCTTAATTAAATGACCAACATCATTCCAGCTGCCTCCGCGAACTACCTTACGCTGCATCACCACATCATTGGGATTCTCAGGCGCATAACGGAAATCCGGGTTTAAGTCGTGGGTAAACCACTGGGCCGACTCATCAAAAGTGGTGTTGGTCCATTCAGCCACATTTCCAGACATATTGAACAACCCAAAATCGTTCGGGTTATATTGATAAACCGGTCCGGTGTATAAATTTCCATCCATCGTGTAATTTCCACGACCCGGCTTAAAGTTGGCTAATACACAGCCCCGATCGTTGCGCGTGTATGGACCTCCCCATGGATAGGTAGCGATGTTGCGACCACCTTTTGCGGCATACTCCCACTCAAACTCAGTTGGAAGACGAAATTCTAACTGCTGATACAAACCATTCCTGTAGCGGAATCCGTTGAATACCCTGGAGCGCCAATTGCAAAAAGCGTTTGCCTGATCCCAACTAACACCCACAACGGGATACTCGTCGAATGAGGGGTGGGAAAAGTAGGTCAGGGCCTGAGGTTCATTGTATGAACCACCATCTTCCTTCACAAAATCACGAATCCACACCAAGGTATCGGGATAAACGTTTACATTATACTTACGAACAAAATCCTTACGCGAGCGTGTCCGATCCTTATTAAGGGCAGCGGCTTTAAAATCTAAGGTTTGATAAACATAGTTGAGGCGGCGGGTATCCAGCTCATGACCGCCAAATACCATATCTCCGCCCGAGAAAATCATTTCAGAAACTTCTTCCAGAAAATCCGGGTCGGTCCAATCAAGAGGCGCCTCCCAGTTGATCAATTCATTACCATTTTCATCCTCCTCCATGTTACCCATGATGGTATGTGCGATTGAGTCGCGAACCCAATACACAAACTGTCGGTACTCGTTATTGGAGATCTCGGTGTCGTCCATATAGAAGGCCTTCAATGAGATGGTTTTGGGTGTTTGGTAGTTGCTGGAGAAGGCATCCTGCTCGGCCTGCCCGACCTGAAGAGACCCCCCCTTCAACAAAACCGTGCCGTATGGAACAGCTTGCGACCATTTTGGCCGATCGAGACTACCTGTCAACTCGCCTGAATTTCCCGAACCGCAACCGGAAAGCAAACTGATCGCGATAACCGAAAAAATGGACCAAAAAGATAGTTTTAAGCAGGGTTCAGCAATTGCTGACGGGGCAGAGCGCCTGTCCCCCTGAACATATTGACACCTTGAAATGGAGGAAAGCGATTTTGGACTCAAATAATTCAGCATAGTAAGGATTGGGTACATAGATTTTAAAACGATGGCCAAAAATAGAAATATTTGACAAAAAGTGTATGCGATGGGAAATTTACATGAATCGGGGTGAGCGTATGATAACCTTTGGGCGCTCTGGAAATTTGATGGTGAAATCGTAGCCCACAAAAATCTCGTGCGAACCATCATTGAAACGCGATAAACCGGATAAATTGTAATCATAGGAATAGCCAATTCTCAAATGCTTCCCCAAATTGGCTCCAAGCAAGGCCACAACAGCGTCACCGGTTGAATAACCCAAACCCGACCAAAACTTGCCTTTGTAGGTGGCCAACAGGTTAACATCCGCCTGGAAGGCAGATAGATTTGACTTGATGAGCGTTGAAGGAGTGATTGACCATATATCGCCCAGGGGGATCGTGTACCCAGCAGAGAGAAATAGGTTTCTTTGGTAAGTCAAAGCAGCGTTACCCGTGCTGTACCTGATTTTCGGGTTATTGAGTCGATTACCTGAAAGGTTTACATAAAACCGATCTGAGATGTAATGAAATCCGAAACCTGCGTCTATAGCGAACGCGGTGGCTTTCGAGTTAATCAGCAATGGATCATTGGGGTTTTCCGGCTTGAACTTGGTGCCGTCTAAAATACTCTGAATGCCTCCAAAATATGCTCCAATACCCAACTCCCCTCCCTTCCAATCCGTTCTGTAAGCATATGCAAATCTAAAATTGGAAGTCTCATTGAAAAAATCCTGGTCGGTATTCACCATCAGGCCCAATCCACCATGCAAAAACTTAGCAGGTGCATGTACGCTCAGCACAGTTGTGCGTGGACTCGCATTATCGGGCAGATTCACCCACTGGTAGCGGTGAATAAGGAATGTGCTGATTTTTCCCCTCGATCCTGCAGCAGCCGGATTGTAGAAGAAGTCGTTGAACATATAATGATTCCATTTCGGCTCCTGTTGGGCAAATGCCATGAAAGGCACCCAAATAAACAAGAGGACAATCAGGAATGGTATGTAGTGTTTCATCATATGCAATAAATATTGACGGGTCGAAATAACGAAAAGTAAGTGTCAATGTAAAACTATCGGGAAAATTTTTTTATGTAATCTTCAATAGCCATCGACATTGACGGGAATTCGGTATTGGGAGCTGTAATGTCCAGTCTTAAGCCCCGATCGATAATAGCGGCATGCGTACGGGCACCAAATCCGCCAATCCGGGTGTTTCCCTGTATAAAATCCGGAAAATTTTCAAACAAAGATTTGATGCCTAGTGGACTAAAAAAAACGAGCAGATCGTATTTGATGTCCGACAAGTCACTCAAATCGCTTGATACCGTCCGAAACATAACTGCAGGTCGCAAATCGATGCCAACACCTTCAGCCTCTTGAATCCAATCACCCTCCATCGCATCAGAACAGGGCAACATAAATGGCTCTGATTTGAAGCGTGCCATCACGGGAAACAAGTCGGATAACTTACCCTGCCCGAAGTATATTTTCCTCTTACGCAGGGTTACGTATTTCTGTATATAGACCCCGACATTCTCCGAAATGCAGAAATAACGTGTTTCCGGGGAAACCTCAACACGCAACTCCTGGCAAATCCTAAAGTAGTGGTCGATTGCATTCCGACTGTTGAACACTACCGATTTGTAATCCGTAACATTTATTTTTAGCTTTCTAAAGTCCTTACCTTCAACAGAAACCACTTGGATAAAAGGCCGAAAATCAACTTTAATGTTGTACCGCTTCGCAAGATCATAAAAGGGCGATTTTTCAGAATCCGGCTTAGGTTGAGAAAATAGGATGGACTTGATTTTGCCGACTGGCACTGAAGACTGCTCGGGTTGTTCTGGCATATCAGATGAAGTGGACAGTGGTGTACTTGAGTGCCAACAGAATAGGTAAAACTTCGAAGAGGCAAAAATAGAAAATAATATACCCAAAACCGACACCCTTGGCATGAGCCGCTCTGATCCATCCCAATATCAAACGGTAAGACCAACCCACAAACAGCAAAACTGAAAAAATAATCATCGAAGGGATGACCTGCCGGACCGGCAAGGTAGCGCCAAGTAAAACAGCGATCATTAGAAATGGAAGTGCGAACTGAACGAAAACTAAAGTTGTACGCAAATGGCTACTCGTCCACTCACTGTGGTCAAAGACCAGGCCCAGCAGAAAGTGTATGAGCAATAAAAATGATAAGAGTAAAACCGCCGCCCCAAAAATCTGAACCCAATCCAATAAGAGCTGATCTGTTGTCACTTCCAATCGTTGCCTGAAAATGGCAATCCAGATCGAAAACAACATGAAGAAGTAGAAAACACGGGCGATCGACCAGCCTGAACTCTGAACGCCGCCTTGCTGCCTGAGAAATTGTTCAAATAGTCGAGGTTGAACAAATGCACGAGCCAGCAGCCCAAACCGATGCCGATCTGCTGCCAACAACATCATTCCCATAATCAGAAGCACAAACGAATAGGTTGCCGCCCTTCCGTTGTCAAGCCGAACGGCACCCTCAGCTCGGCTATTGGATTCCGAAGTATATGCATACTCATTTGCCCAACGGTCCCACTCCTTCGGCACGACTGCTTTGAATTGGGGCGCGTCGACTGCCAATCCCGAAAAAGAGTCAGGTCGCAGATTTATTAAATTGGGAAAGCCGTGGTCGTTTTTCGTACTGTCAAGCCCACTCCCAACCTTTGCCGCTAAGCTGTAGGACTCGCGTCCATAGACCTGAACGTGAAAAATGTAGGTAGTGAGGCTCATCCACAAAATGTATTTGAGGCAGACTGAATACCTGTGAGTCACAATAAAAGACATGATGGCTTTGTGGGGTGTAAAAATACACCGATTAGGAATCTTCCACCTAAAAGAAGCGAGCCATTCTCGTCAACCAACCCTCTCAACGGGCAGGATCTCTTCTGAGATCAGAATCGGCTCTCTGGTCGGAGAAGTAGCGGTAATGAAAAAAGAGCAGGCCATAACTTTCGCCGGGCTGGGCTGTGGTGTGCTTGTGGTGCATACGGTGTGCCGTCCTGAGGGCTATTAAATAACGGGAAACTGGCTTTGGGAATGAGCCCAACCGTGAATGAACCAAAATATCATGCAAAACGAAATATACGAGTCCATATACAGATACGCCTGCACCTGCATATCCCCAAAAAATGGGAATAATCTCAAGGAATCCACCAAAAAGCAAAGCCACTCCAACTGAACCGAACAACACAGCAAACCAATCATTTAGTTCCCATCCACCTTTCGGTTTGTGGTGTGTTTGATGAATCCACCACAGGGGGCCATGCATTAGGTAGCGGTGAATGAGAGAAGATACCACTTCAATGCCCAGGAAGCCGGTGATCCATCCAAAAATTACCGTCAGCATACTGTCTCAAAACAATCTATCAAATCCGAAAAATCGCTCATGAGAGTGACCCCATGAAGGGAATTCTCCGACGATGCATTTAGGGCAGATTTTCCTGAGGCTAAAATTTCAGTCTGGGGGAAATCAGTACACAATTGCATCAAATAATCAGCAGCGGTTATGTCAACCTGCGCCGATGTTAAAATACACAAAAGCGCCTGTGGCTTGTAGGTCAAATAGATCGTTTTGAGATCACAATAGGGCACATTCGCCCCTAAATATACTGTATGGTGGCCTCTGGATCGAATCACGTAATGGGCAAAAAGAAGTCCCAGTTCGTGAAATTCATCTTCTGGCAGAAAGAGCAGGTATTTTCTGGAATTCTCGTGCTCAGCAAAATCGATTTGGTCGATCGAAACAATCAGCTTCTGACGGATCAAATGGGTTATGAAATGCTCATGAGCTGGGGTTATGGTTCCGGTCTGCCACATGAAACCGATGGCCCGAAAAAATGGAAAAACTATATCGAGCATGACCCGCTCCAAGCCCGAATCCCGAATAAATACGGAGAGTAGCTGAGTGAAACCCGGCTCATTGAGCTGCAGCATGTGCATGGTGAGCGATTGGATGCGGATTTCATTGCCAGTGCAGGTCAGACTCAGGTCCAATACCCGGCTCGACAATTCCTCCTCACTCATCCGGGCCAAAACCGATACTTTGTAGCCTTGTTGACTCAAGTAAGACAGGTTGAGCAGTTTTCTGAGATCAGTTTCATTATAGTATCTGATGTTTCCAGGGGTGCGACGGGGCTCGAACATTTGGAATCTTTGTTCCCACATCCGAATGGTGTGTGCCTTCACACCACTCAAAACCTCCATATCTTTGATTGAGAACTGTTTCACCCCAACAAAACACCCTATTGGGATTTTTGTTTTCCGTGGCTCCTTCTTTATCATCAACATATTCTGTTGGATCTAAATATGATTGAAATTATATCCTAAACCACTACGATCCGGCTTATGGTTTTACCGAAATAACCTTGCGCGCTTTGTAGAAAACCGCTATAATTGTCCGTCAATTGAATAGAATATGAATCGCACATCTATCATTCAAATAGCCTTGTTTTTGGTCGTTGTGGTACTCTCCTATATGTTGGTGGAGGAGATCGCTGAACCCATACGATTCGAAAAAGAACGTGACAGGCGCTATGCACATGTCATCGATCGTTTGAAACTCATTCGTGACGCACAGGTAGCTTATCGGGAGGTTAAGGGGCAGTTTGCCGACAATTGGGATTCGCTGATGATTGTTGCCCGTGACGGCAAGTTTAAGGTGATTAAAGTAATCGGTAACCCTGACGACTCGCTTGACATTCTCAAGGGAATAGAATACGAAACGATATATGTAAGCATCAAGGACTCCATTTTCAGGGACAAATCGATAGATTCATTGCCGTTTATTCCCTTTACCGATGGTAAAAAATTTGAACTGAGGGCTGGAAAAATTAAAAAAGGTGCGGTGGAAATCAGCGTTTTTGAAGTAGAAGATACAGCACCCTTCGATACCAGAAAGGTGTTGAGGGTAGGTTCCATGACCGATGCCAGCCTCTCTGGAAATTGGGAATGACCCAAGCTTCTGGCTCTGGTCGGCTCAGAATCTGGAAGAATTAACATCAGCCCAAAAATCCTTTCGGCTGGTTTTAACCATCGGGCATTCGGAATGGTATCTTTTGGGAGCAGATTCAGTCACAAACCATTGTGTGATCAGCCTATATGGTGGTGTCCCGCCTCAATGGGAGCACCGCACACTACTCGAACAATTCAAATGGTTAGACGGTGCAATCAAAAGTGTGCTTCCAATGTCAATTTTCGAGGATGCATCTTGTTCGGATACTGTACCCCTGTTGATGCTAGTGTCTGCAGCATGTAGCACCCTGCCCCTATCGGTGTGCCGCGACAAAATCCCTGCGGATTCATTGGATATCCTGTTTGGTGCTTCCGATGTTGTTTCTGATCCCTGTTTGTATCACCTACCTGAAACAGAAGTGGTAGTAGCCTCACGATTTGGCCGTGGCGTTGTGGAGGCTGTCGGAGAAATCTTCCCCGGTTACCGCCTGTTTGCTTATGAAGCCGCAGCAATTTCGCGATTTCTCAAACCGACTACTGGAATCGGACCTCGGTTGGCAGACACGGCCGAACTGCTCATTTGTCGACTCGACAACCGCATTTTGGTGGCCCAAAAGAGAAACAGCTGCCTGCAGGCATGTAACACTTTTGAAGCAGCGACACCGGAAGAAGTACTTTATTACGCCCTTCTGCTCGACCAGGGTGTTTCTGGCTCGGTCTTTCTGGCAGGATTTGATGCAAAAGAGGAGGAATCGCTAAACCCCCTGCTTGTTGAGTCATTTGGACTATGCAACCCATCATCCTGGATACTAGAGGAGCCTTCGACGGCCGAAGCTGAGCCCTGGAATCAGTACCCAAATGTATCAACCCCCGCCTTAGCCGCCTATTTAATCAGCAACCCCATCTGATGCGCATCACTGGAGGCACTTTGAGCGGCCGAAAATTGAGTGTCCCCAAGCTGCCTGATGTACGACCAACTACCGAAAGGGCAAGAGAATCACTGCTGAACTGGCTATCGAACCGAATCGATTTTTCAACCTGCTCCATCACAGAACTGTTTGCCGGCACAGGTGTGGTATCCTTCGAGATGATTTCGAGGGGCTGCCCTAAGGCCATATGTGTGGACATACAATCGGTTTGCTGTCAAACAATATCATCTATTGCCCAGAAATGGAACCTGCCCGTCGAAGTGGTGTGTGCCGATGCCTTTCATTTTATCGAACACGCGCAACCCGTCGGACTGGTTTTCGCAGACCCCCCCTATCGACTGCCTCTGCTGCATACCCTACCCCAAAAAATCATGAGTTCGGCTCTGCTCACAAATGGAGGAATCCTGATTTTGGAGCATGACCAAACATACAACTTCGGGGACCTTATAGGCTATAAGGAGTCGCGGCGCTACGGGGAAGGTGTATTCAGTATATTTGAGGTTTTATCCACTTAAATCACTCCTGTGAATGACGTAGCCCTATTTCCCGGAACCTTTGACCCCATTACCCTAGGGCATCAGCTCCTCATTGAAAGGGGCTTGCAACAGTTCCCGGAAATCTGGATTGGTATTGGCGAAAACCAGGGTAAAACAACCCTTTACACTCTCGCGGAACGAATGCAGATGCTCGAACAAGCGTTTGCACATCTCAAGAACGTCAAGATTCTGTCTTACACTGGACTAACCGCTGTTTTTTGTCGCAAGGAGGGAATTAATTGGATTTTGCGGGGGTTGCGCAATACCCAGGACTTCGAGTATGAACGCAACATCGCTCAACTCAATCTGGAATTGTATGGTGTCGACACCCTATTTTTGGCATGTGATCCCAAAGCCAGCCACATCTCATCGACTCTTGTGCGCGACATAATCTGTCATGGGAGCGATGCGTCGGCCCTGCTACCACCCGGAATGGTCATCCCCCCAAAATAGTTTCAATCGGGATAGGACAACTCACGGATTTTCAACACCAGTCTTCTGCAGTATCCACAACTTAGCCTCCTTCAACAAAGGCAAAAGTGACGGATAGGTATGTGGTATCACCACCCGATTCCAAGCAGATGGCTCAATCCAGGCCACTTTTTCAATGCCCTCCTCCACCTGAGGTCTAGGAATTCCTCTGTAGCAGGTTGACATACCGAACCAACTGGTCTGCTTAACCACATGCTGCCCTTCAAATAGGTATATGTGCCAGGTATCCGAAAATCTTCCTTTCAATTCCAGTTGACCAACACCGCATTCCTCCTCAACTTCCCTCAAGGCCGTTTGACCGGGCGACTCTCCTGGCTCCATTTTGCCCTTAGGTAAATCCCAACGTCCGAATCGGTAGATAAACAGTGCCTTACCTCCACACTCCACAACCCCACCAGCCGCCTGAATCCCCTTCATGGAGCGAACAAAATCCTGAAAAAATGTCTGGGGATCCTCAACATGAACAGAAATTTCCCGAATGGTGTTGTCCTGCTCCAATTTCTTAAGCCAGCGATGCAGGTCGGGAATACGGGGTCCTCGCAAGACAATTCGCCCAACGAGGGGTGTCCAGCTCTCATTTTCGGAAAAGTTGATGACCCGATCCGAAACAAAAATGCGGTATTTTTGTATGTATGAACCCACAACAAACAGCGGAACAAATTGCGAAACTTCTGCTGAAAATAAAAGCCGTTAGTCTATCCCCCAAATCACCATTTAAATGGGCGAGTGGCTGGCTTTCTCCAATCTATTGCGACAACCGTCTCACTCTGGGCGAGCCACATACGCGTTCATTTATTGCGGATGCGCTGAGTCATCATATTCAGCAAAATATGCCCTACCCAAAAGCCATTGCGGGGGTGGCCACGGCCGCAATTCCCCAGGCAGCTCTGGTTGCTGATCGACTTCAATTGCCCATGCTGTATGTGCGTCCGGAACCCAAGCAACACGGACGCGGTCAACAGATCGAGGGACAAACATTTCCGGGTTCGAGTGTGGTGCTGATTGAGGATTTGATTTCCACAGGAGGAAGCTCCTTGAAAGCGGCACTGGCCGTACAGGAGGCCGGAATGAAGGTGCTTTCTGTCGTATCGGTATTCACATACGGTTTCGAACAGGCAAAAAATTTGTTTGATGACGCGAATATTCCCTGCCATAGTTTGTGTGACTACCCTACCCTTTTGACCATAGCCCGTGAATTGGGTGAAATATCCCCTGAGGAGGTAACTATTTTAAACCAATGGAGAGACAATCCGGGGGTATGGACGGGAACCTGATTCTTATGCATTCTGTGGATCATTTTGCTTCTACGAGAAAATGATTATCAGAAAAAAATTACGGCGAATTATGCGAACGAAATTGGTTTTTTTAACCGCTATTTTCGTGTTCTTATACACGCTTTCCATCGCATCTGATTCGTTTCAGAGCAATTTATCCTTCCCGCAACGAGCACATCCCTTCCATGTAGGACTGGTGGAGGTGCAAATCGACAGCAACCAACTGGAATTGGCTGTTCGCGTTTTTACCGATGATCTGGAAATGATGTTGAGTGAGCGTTTCCGAAAGGAGGTGGATTTGACCCTTGGCGACAGTGCCATCAATTTTTGGATGCTCCATGCCATGCTGCGCGAAGATGTCAGGCTTCAAGCAGACTCACAGGCGATTGATCTCCATTACCTCGGATGTGAGGGTGAGGAAGACGCCCTTTGGCTTTATTTGGAGCAAGATCTGGGCAAAAAAGAAATTAAAAATTGGGCGTTAAAACTCACTTTGCTCACTCAGCTTTTTCCCGAGCAGCGATTCGTGGTCCGCATCCACCAAAATGGGCACAACAAGACCCAATTGCTCACAGGCCCCGATTTCCTGATCCAATGGTCGGGGGTTGACCTCTAAATGACTATTACTTGCCCCTGCCTTCAAACAAGATGATGAGCGTGTAAATGAGAATTTTGAAATCGACCAAGAGCGATCGGTTCTCGATATAAAGCAAATCAAATTTCAAGCGCTCCAGCATCTGACTCAAGTTCTCCGCGTAGCCATATTTAACTTGTCCCCAACTGGTAATACCAGGCTTCACCTTAAGCAGATGCTTGTATTGTGGTGCCACCTCCATCAGTTGATCGATGTAAAAGCGACGTTCGGGTCGGGGGCCCACAAGTGACATATCCCCCATCAATACATTGTAAAACTGGGGCAATTCATCCAAGCGCCATTTGCGCAGTGTGCGTCCGAAGGGGGTAATTCTCGGATCATTCTCGCTCGACAGCACTGGTCCACTGGCTTCGGCATCGACCACCATCGAACGAAATTTATAAATCAGGAAAGGCCTTCCGGACAGGCCAATTCGTTCCTGTCGGAACAACACCGGGCCCTTCGACCCAATCCAAACCCGTATGGCACAATACATCATAAGGGGCGAGAAAAGGATCAGAGCCATCAAAGACACGATCAAATCTACTATCCGCTTGAGACTGCTTTGCCAGGGCGGCATCAGATCGGGGTAAATCTCAATCAGCAGCAAGCCAAATATCTGTTGCATTTTGACGTGACCAAGCATGATGTCGTACATCTCCGGAATAATCTTGATGATTGCCCCTTCATCGCGGATCAGGTTGACCACCTCATTGAAGCGGTGATGTTCCTTTTCGTCGAGGGCCAACACCACCTCTTCCACCTTATGCTTGCGGATTAGATCTGGAAGATCCTGCATATATCCAAGTGTGGGCAGTATACCTTTGAGGCTGCCCCGTGATGAGCCGTTAGTGAGACGGATGCACCCAATAAACTGGTTTCCCGTTGGTTTTCGTTGGTACTTCATCTCGTCGAGCAAATTCAGTGCTCGAGGATTATCGCCCACCAGTAGGGTGTTGAAAGTAATCCCACCGGAATACAGTCGACCGGAGATTAGTGACAACTGCGTATAACGGGAGAGGAAAGTAAAGGAGAAATGGAGCAAAAACAGAGCTGACAGGCTGCTGTAATAATTGGTATAGCTAATGATCTGGTCATCGAGAATCAAGGCAAAAAAAAGTACCACCACACCGATGATGGTCGACAAAAAGGTGCTGCCCAATTCGTTGAGCCTCGATTTTCGATAGATATCGTTGTAGGTTCCTGAGGCGGCATACAACATCAGCCAGCAAAGGGGAACAAGCACAAGTCCTTTAATGAGGTTCGAGTCGAGTTCAGTCCAATCACTTACCTGCAGGGGAAGGTTCTCTACATAAAGCTTGCGGTAGCGAAAGAACAAAAACCAAGCGAGCAAGGCCGACAACCAATCGCCGGCAACATAGGCAATGGCATCATATCGCTTCCGGTTCACCACAGTAACTTTAGATTATCGAGCCAGACCGACCCTATCGCACCTAATGTCGGCTCGTGGCGGGCGGTGATGAGTATTCGGTAGGTATATCCCGGTGTCCGCTGCAGAAATGGCGAAAAATTGACATATTGCTTTTTCCATTCCTGAGGAGAGGGAGCAAATACCACAATCGGAAGATCTGTGATGGAACCGGTAGGACCTATGATCTGCAATCCTATTTCAAATGCTTGGGTGTTTCGGTAGTTTATTTCCAGAAAAACGGGGAGTAATCCAACACCCGGCGGTGAAAAGGCCTGGATTCCCTCCGCCTGAAAATAGGGTGCGCGTGCATCCACACCGATATACATGGATCGGGCGCCCTCAAATACCTCTAAGGGATTGTCGCTCCGTCCGATGGTGGTGTCGCTCGAGGGCGACGACCGAAGGCTGAATCCTTGTCCCTCGAAATCCTCCATCCAGGCGAATTGAGCGGACGTGCGGTAGGTAACCTCTGGTCTGACCGTATCGGTTTGACCAGCCCACAGATCCACTGAAGCGGCGGCCTGGGTATAAAATGGATAAATCGCACGGGTGGCGGAAATTCCGTTTAGCAAAACGCCAGCGCTAAGCGCCATATCTATTTGTCCTTCCCTTAAAATTGGGAAATGTGCAGGTAAAGGGTAAACGCCCTGAAGGTCGCTATCGATGAACACCCATACGTCCTTGATATTTGAGCTGCCACTTCCATGTTCGGCGTAGATTGTCTCCAAGGTAAAGTCAGGTATGTAAATGTAAGAAGGGATTCCTTTGTCGGCCGTATACAAACTGCATCCGGTCAAAACACATAAAAACAAAATCGCACGTATTCTCGTCATTCCTTGGGTGGTTCGACCGATTCAATTTGAGCCAAGATTTCAAAGGCAACTTCTAAGGCCCGAAAGCCGGCCTCCACACCCACCACGGGTTGGCTATCCGACTCGATTGCTTCAGCGAACAATCTGAGTTCCTCCATAATGGCATTGGACTCGTTGGGAGTTTGCCGGGCATGGGTGATCCATCGGACACCCAACTGTGGACCCAGATCGACCGGGGTAGCGGATTCGCCTGCAGAGGGTTCGCGTTGACTCAACCGCAAAATTTCGGATTCTCGGTTCAGAAAATCGACCGACAAATAGGCGTCTGACTGAAAAAATCGCATTTTTCGCATGTTTTTCATGCTTAGGCGACTGGCGGTGATGTTGGCCACGCATCCATTGTGGAATTCGATCCGGGCGTTGGCGATATCGGGCGTTGGCGACACCACACACACACCACTCGCACTGATTTTTCGGATGCCATCGCCCACTACACTCAACAAAACATCGATGTCGTGGATCATGAGGTCCAAAACAATCGAAACATCGGTGCCCCGTGGATTGAACAAACTGAGCCGGTGCGCCTCAATGAAACGGGGTTGCTGCAAATGTGGCAATATAGCTTGAAAAGCCGGGTTGAATCGCTCAACATGACCCACTTGCACCTTCACCCCAGCCTCGGTAGCCAAACGAAGTAGAGTGCGCCCCTCATCGAGAGTATGGGTCAACGGTTTTTCAATGAAAACATGTCTGATTCGTCGGATGGCAGCTTCTGCGCAGGAAAAATGCGCAACGGTAGGGGTAACAATATCCACAACCGACACCTCGTCCAATAACTCTTCCATATGGTCGTAGGCGGGGAGACCAAACAATTCGGATACACGCCTAGCTTGTTCGGGGTCGGGGTCGTAGAAACCCTTCAATTCGAAGTGATCCGGTAGGTCACGCAGGCAGCGCATGTGAATTTTCCCGAGATGACCAGCACCCAATACACCAATGGAAATAGCCATACTTGAATTAAGATGTGCGAAAATAGGATTTTATGCCTTTATTTTATCCGGGTGATACCGATTAACGACACGGCAATGGAGTTATTTTTGCGACTCAATACCCAATCGAATGCCCGATTCCACACCCGACAGCTTCCGACATCAAGGACTACGTCAACAGTTGGTAGAGGAGGTACGAAAGAAGGGAATCAGGGATGTGCGGGTATTGGCAGCCTTGGGACGGGTGCCCCGACATGCGTTCCTCGACAACGTATTTACGGAGCTCGCCTATACCGACCAGGCCATGCCTATAGGTTCGGGTCAAACCATCTCCCAACCCTATACGGTCGCCTTCCAAACCGAATTGCTGGGAGTGGAGGAACGCATGAAGGTGTTGGAAGTAGGCACCGGATCGGGCTATCAGGCCTGTATTTTGGAGGAAATGGGGGCACGGGTGTTCAGTATTGAGCGGCAAAGGGCCTTGTTTCATGCCACCCGCGACAGACTAAAGGAAATGGGGCGGAAAATCAAGGTATTTTTCGGGGATGGCACCCTCGGATTGCCCGCTTTTGCCCCATTCGACAGAATTCTGGTTACGGCAGGAGCCCCATCCGTTCCGGAAGCTCTATTGGAACAGTTGAAAATCGGAGGCTGGCTGGTAATACCTGTGGGCAATGAGGAAATTCAAAAAATGATGCGCATCATACGCATTTCCGAATCAGAGGTAGAGAGCGAGACCTTCGAAGACTTTCGATTCGTGCCTCTACTCGGTCAGGAAGGCTGGCGTGCCATTCGCTGATTTCGCCAGAAACGTGGATGCCTGCCCTTAGGTTTTCTGTTTCTTTTTGCGGGCTGCCGGAAACAAAATATTGTTCAGAATCAGACGATAACCAGCTGAATTTGGGTACAGATTTAGATCAGTGGGAGGCTCCCCCACTAGGTGCTGATAGTCTTCAGGGTCGTGACCGCCGTAGAACGTCCATGTACCCTTCCCGAAAGATCCGTGTATGTAGCGGGCCTCTCCCAGACTGCTGGTCTCACCCATAATGAGCACATCGCTCTTGATCAGTTCCTTGCGAAAAGCTGTGGTTTGTCCCATAAACCCCTTAATAACCCGTTCATGGCTTTGAGTGAGCATGGTGGGAATGACGTCCCATTTGGCCGAAAACTCAAAGAGGGCAAAGAAATCGTTTTGTTCCTGCAAAAAACCGCGGGTGCCGGTCACATCGATATCCGAAAACTCGTACTCAAGCGGATTCTTTTTGAGCTGAAACTCCTTAAACGCAAAGGTTCGGGTAAAATCCAACTTCTGTTGTGCTGATGGATCGATAGCATCGCCGTCGTACATATGTTCACAGATATCGGTTCCTTCGGCCGATAGGGCGATGTCGTAGGAGTCGGTGGCGGAACACATGGCAAAGAGAAAGCCTCCACCCGTCACGAAGTCGCGGATACGCGCGGCCACGGCTCCCTTCAGCTGAGAAACCTTGTAGAATCCATGTCGCTGCGCTGTCGACTCGGCCAATCGTACTTCGTTTTGGTACCATTCCGCATTCCTGAAAGAGGCATAAAAACGACCATATTGTCCCGTAAAATCTTCATGATGCAAGTGTAACCAGTCATAGAGTGGGAGTTTTCCCTGCAATACCTCATCATCGTATACCTTTTCATAGGGTATCTCGGCATAAACGAGGGCCATCGTGACTGCATCGTCCCACGGGAGTTTGTTGGGTGGAGTATATACCGCAATTTTGGGTGCCACCTCCAATTTCACCACCTCCATATTGGCTTCAGGATCCGTGATTTCGGCCACGATCCGTCCATATGTCGCCTCGGGTATCACTTCATAGCTCACCCCGCGCACCCGGCATTCGGTTTCGAGTGATGGGGTTTGTGGGAGACAAAAACTACCACCCCTGTAATTGAGCAGCCAACTGATTTCCTGCCCCTGTTTCAGGGTAAGATATGCAATTCCATAGGCCTTTAGGTGATCGCGTTGTTGCGCATCCATCGGAATAAGCAAACGCGCCGCCCGGGCGTGCTGGGACAAAGGGATGCCGAGGCACAATGCGACGGATAGAATCAGAAACCGGATCGTTTCAGCGGCTGGTATCGGCAATGCCTGAACTGGAATATTCTTGGATGTCATGGTTTGAATCGAGGTATAAAAACACCACATCGATGCCTTTTAGTTCTCCGCTTTTTTTACGTGCTTTTTCGAACCCCATCACCATAAAGGCGGTGGCCCAGGCGTCGGCCGTCATACAATCTTCAGCTAGAACGGATGCACTGAGGAGATCATTTTCTATGGGGTAACCGGTATCGGGATTCAGGGTGTGTACTATTTTTCGTCCCCAAACCTCTTTAAAGTTGCGGTAGTTACCCGAGGTGGCCATGCTTCGGTTGCTGAGCAGCAGGGTACGTTGTACAATTCTGCCCGCACCCGATTGCGGTTTCTCGATACCTACAGTCCATGGATTTCCCTTGCTTTTGTTACCCTGTGCCCGCACTTCTCCGCCAATCTCCACGACAAAATTTTGTATGCCCCTACCTAATAAATATTCTGCAACCTGATCGACCCCATAACCCTTCGCCAGGGCACTCATGTCGAGGCGTGCCTTCGGATGGACCTTCAATAGGCTATCACCCTTTAGAGAGAAAATTGCCATTCCCACATACGGCCGGATCGAATCGATGGTGGATGAATCGGGCAGTTTCAGAGATTTTGCAGCACCAAAGCCCCAAACTTCGGTGAGGGGGCCCACGGTCGGGTCAAATGCACCACCACTTTGCCGGTTAATCTCCACCGATTTCAGGAAGTTAACCCGCAAATGCCCATCCACTTTACCCCCGACCGGGCTCTGGTTGACCCGAGAGATGCGGGAATCGGGGATGTAGGTAGACAGTGACTGGTTGACCTGCAACAGGACACTGTCGATGCTGCTTTGAAGCCCCCACACCGAATCTCCTGTATACCGAACGAAATAGCTGGTGCCCATGGTGGCTCCGGTCAGGTCATGCAATTGCAGATTCCCGCTTCCGTCTCCAAAGCAACCCATCGACAGCCATAGGCTAAAAATGAACATGACCTGTGCGCCATTTGCTATTGTATGCATGCCCTTTTGATTGGATTTGCTATTCATTTTATTAGACATGCTTCAATTGATTCAGTTGAGGCTGGGGTGACTGGGGGCACGGATCAGCCAGTCATAGGGTGTGCCCAAACCGGTCAGGAAATCGGACCACTGATTGTCTAATCCATCCATGGGTAGAAATCGATGACTGCAGGGACCAGGAATCCAATAGTGTTCATCATACTCCGATTCGAGTTGCCCTGGCGACCAGCCGGTATAGCCCAGAAAAAAGTACCATTTCTCCGAATCAAGCAGACCCTCCGAGGCCAGGTGCAAGGCCTGCGCGGGATGGGCGTTCCACCAGATGCCCGGAACCAATTCTGTACTTTCTGCCAATCCTGCTGCCTGCACCTGAATGATGTGCAGGGTATCTCTTTCCACCGGTCCACCTGTCCACACCGGCACATCCCAACCCGTGAATCCGGGCAGCAATTCACCCAATCGGTAACCACTATATTCGTTCAACATAAAGGCCACGCTGCCTGCAGGACCGTGGTCAGCCAGCAGCAATAGCCTCCGATGAAAAGGGGCGTCGGCTAGGAATGGACAGGCGGCCAACAGAGTACCAGACTCCAGGGGTCGCTCGTTGTTGAATTGGGGTTGTACGCCGTGTTTAGAGGACATAAACAAGATGGCCAAAATAACGATATATTTGGTTCATTAATATGATTTTGACATGAATCACGGCACCCCCACTCAACCTGTTGGAAGTCTCCATATGGAGTATCAGCGAGCCACGCTCATTGAATCGCAGGTGCCTCCGAGTCCGCTCCCCTTGTTCGATCAGTGGATTTCCGAGGCCGTCAACAGCGGTCAACCCGAGCCCCATGCCATGCACCTGTCGACTCTCGACTCCAATGGATTTCCGGCGGGACGGATTGTTTTGCTCCGCGGTTATGACGAGCGGGGTCTCACATTCTTCACCAATTATCTGAGCGACAAAGGTCAGCAGTTAGAGGCGCAGCCCCGTGCATCGGTCACCTTTTTCTGGGCTCTGAGTGAGCGTCAAATACGAATCTCTGGGGTTGTGGCACGCGTGGGGGCTGCTGAAAGCGACGCCTACTTTCATTCCCGCCCCGTGGATAGTCGTTTGGGGGCCTGGGCTAGTGCACAGAGCCGCCCTTTGTCGGGCCGCGAAGAACTGGAGGCTCGCATGGAAGAGATAAGGGCACAATATCCGGATCCTCAGAACATTCCCAGGCCGCCCTATTGGGGTGGTTACCGTTTGCGACCCATGAGTTTTGAGTTTTGGCAGGGCCGTCCATCACGTCTTCACGACCGCCTCGCATATTCGCCCAACGGAGCGGGCGGCTGGAGCATCACTCGTTTGTCGCCCTAAACCCCTGCCAGCAGCATAAACCCACACCGTTGCCTTGATATGAAAGTACCACCGGAACCCGCTCCACCGATTGGGTCCATGATTTCACCCAGTAGTTTTTTTTTCAAGGCACCTCCTACCTCCGAACCGATGAGCACTTGAAGTTAATTGACAACAATTCTGAAGACCTGTGCTCACCAAAATCAGGTGTTTCTATTTTTTTTGCTCACAACTCATTCTTATACATACAATATTAAACATAAAATGTATGTATTTATAATTATATATTTGTTACAAATAACGAAACAGAAACCAAATCGGATCCCACTTTGTATCGAATTGCTTTAGTAGACGATCACCGGATTCTACTCGATGGATTGCAGTGGATCATCGGTCAATTTTCTTTTGTTGAACAAGTAGAGGCCTTTTCCGATGGTGAAGCGCTTTTGAATGCGCTGAATACTGACCAACACTTTGATCTGATTATCACCGACATTCGCATGAGTCCGATGGATGGACTTGAATTACTTGAACAGATTAAGGCACAAAATCCGCTACAAAAAGTGCTGATCATGACCATGTTCGACAGTATGCATCTGCTGCGGGATGCGTATGTGAAGGGTGCCAGCGGCTTTTTTATGAAGGATGGCGACCAGAAACACCTGAAGGAAGTTGTCTGTAAACTCCTTCTGGGTGGTATTCACTGGCCCAAGGAGCCCAATGCACAGCGAACCGCAGATCTGCCCAATTTCACCCGTCGCGAGCGGGAGGTCCTCAGCTTGATTGCGCAGGATTTCAGTTCCAAGGAAATAGCCTCAAAATTGAGTCTAAGTGTAGAAACGGTGTCCACCCACCGCAGGAATATTTTGGAAAAAGCCGGATTGCACAGCAGCGCAGCTCTGGTATCATATGCCATGAAACACCAATTGTTGCAGTGATTTTGAAATACCAATTGTTGCAGTGATATTGGACGTACGGAACATCCAAAAAAGAGCCCTGTTTCTCGGGTTTTTGTGGTTTCTGACCTATTCTATTCCTGCGTCAGGAGGCAATACCCTGACCCTTCCGGTCGAGAATGGTGGCCCGAAACACCTTCGGCACATCCATTTTTATACTGAACCATCCCTAAGCCTGGATGCAGAAGAGATGTCGAGGCTTTTTTCCTCTCCCAGTTTAGCCGAAAAAATGATGCGGGTCGATCAATATCAGATCATCATCTCCCAATCGGCATACTGGGCAAGAATCGACATCCAAAATCCGGGTGATTATCAACAAGCCATCACTGTTTTTTTAAATAATCCCTTACTTGATTCCGTACAGTTTTTTCGGGATGATGGGTTGGGTATGTATGAGGCAGGAATTGCCGGTTTACTGGTGGATCTTTCACGATGGTCGCATCCCGATCGGTTGCCTTCTCTACCCATTCACGTAAAACCCGGTATGCGGGTTGTGCTGTTGATAAGGGTTCGAAACACCCTCAGCACACGAATGATATCGCCGATTTTTGTCGCTTCTACCTCATCATACGCTGAATTTTCCCGAAAGGAAAGTGCTCTTTGGGCACTGAAATTGGGACTGCTTTTGTGCCTTGGGCTACTGGCCCTGTTCCTGGCGGCTACTGAAGGGAGGCTTCTGTATTTATGGCCCTCCCTGATCGCTTTCACCCTAAGCCTCCTTTCTGTAGTGAAATCGGGACATGCACGGGAATTTGGTTGGCTATTGCACGGAGGCACCGCCAATCATGTCACTTGGGTTTTGGTGGTTATCCTGTATGTTTTGTATGTCCGCTTTGGTATGGCATTTTTACGAACATCCCGTTCCGTACCCTTGCTCCATCGCTGGCTGAATGGGATCAGTTTGGGGGTTGCCATCATTGTCCCCTTATATGCCCTGCTTTGGCCTTACATGAAGGAATGGCACCATAGCATCATCCCTGCCATAATGATTTTGCAATTGCCGGGACTATTCCTGATGTTGTGGAGTTGCATTTTTGCCTACCCCTTGGCGAAACACCGATCAGTTGCTCTTTTTGCAGCAACACTGAGTCTGATTGTTTGCGGGTTTTTAGAAGCATATGGCTCCCGTCCGTGGCTGAAAATTCTCGATATTTTTGGATTTTCGGTATTCCCGGGTGCCCTGATTGCGTTAGGCATCATTACTTGGGAGTCGTTTTATGAGCTCTATTTACAGCGTAAGCGGCGTGAGCAGCTGTCGAATTTATTGCTACGCAAGCAACAAAATGTTGAGCGATCATTTGTATTGGGACAGGAAGCGGAACGCTGTCGAATTGGACAAGAGCTACATGATCATTTAGCCGCTCTTCTCCTCAACGCACGCATGATGATGCCGGCGGATAAAGAGGATCAGACTGAATGGGATTCGAAAGAATGGGAAGGTTATCGACGAGGTCTGATCTCCCTCGACCTGGGATTGAACGAGGTTCGTGCCCTCTCCTATCAACTGGATCCCAATCCGATGAATGCATCGAGGCTGAAAGATGAACTTGCGAGACTATTGAGGAACCTCAATATCTCGCGGCCGTCCTGTGCTTTTCACCTCGATTTTGAAATACTGAACACCTCTCTTAATCCTGCAACTGCACTCGACCTCTATAGAATTTGTCAGGAGTGTTTGTCTAACATCGTGAAGCATTCAGCTGCCACCTCTGTGTATGTGGAGTTGACCCAGAAAGATGAAAAGATTCAGATGTGCGTGGCCGACAACGGCGTGGGATTCGAAACGGCAAAGGCGCGACAGGGGATTGGCCTGAAAAGTGTGCGCAATCGACTACGCCGCATGAAAAACCACACTGTGCGGATTGAAAGCACACCAGGTCGAGGCACCAGTGTTTACGTTAGCTTTCTGAACGAGGTAGATGATAACTTTCCTCTAAGAGCAATAAATTAGAATCAATAACCAGCAACTGGATCGCTGATTTTTTCACGAATCCCTATCACACGAATCCCTATCAAAGATAGAAAAATAGAAAAGAAGATCTGTGATTCCGCTGGGATTCGAACCCAGGACCCATACATTAAAAGTGTATTGCTCTACCTGCTGAGCTACGGAATCATATGGTAAACGCGGGTGCGAAGGTACAGAATTTTACCAACATCTCATTGGTCAGGGAAAACAGCTCATCGGATCAAGTCCACCACGCCCTTCAGGGTCCTGCGCACACCATTTTTCTGCACGGCACGTATGATATATGGGTACGATCCTGAAGGCAGGGGCCTGCTCTGTTGGGTGCCGTCCCAATTAACATTGGGGGCCGACTCGAAATGCACCAATCGCCCCCATCGGTCAAATATGGAGAGCGAAAGTGCCTCAAAACCGTAGGTAAAACCCGTAAACACATCATTGGTGCCATCCCCGTCGGGGGTGAATGCGGTGGGCATACGCACCCCAACAGAGTCAATCCAAATATCGGACCGGGCAGTATCGAAACAGGATGGGTCGTCGCCATCTATCCGCAGCACGATCTTGTAGCGCCCTGGCCGAATATAGGTGTAGACCGGAGCGGGCAGAGTGCTTGTACCCCCATCGCCAAACGTCCAGAGGTATCTGCGAATCGCAGCGCCCGTACTGAGCTGGGTAAAGGATACCATCTGCGGAGCGTAGCCAGTGTCGGGACTAAACCCAAATGCTGCCTGGAGGGGTTCAAACGCAATCCGCAGAGTATCGGCCAAACTCGAACAAGGTGGATCGAAGACCCGAACCCACAGGGTCTGACTTTGCCAGGCGAGGAAGCTGATCTGCCGGGTGGTATCGCCCGTACTCCAAAGAAACCGTGCCTGTGGTGGGGCCAAAGCAGTGAGGGTGAGCTGGGTGGATGAACATATGGTGCGATCCGGGCCCGCATCCACGGAAAGGGCTACATAAGGATTCAACCGCAGGCTGTCACGCAGCCTGCAGCCCGCCGTATCGGTCAACTCCAGATAAACCCAACGCGGCTGCATGAAGGTAAACTTCTGATTGAAAGAAGTTGTAGCACTGATTTCCGGGTCTGGAAACCATTGGACGGCTGAATAACCAGCACTTGGAATACTGACCCTCGCGGTGTCGCCAAGACAATATCGAAAAATCGCACCAGAAAACACCCTCAGCGGCACATTCACACGTACCCAAACGCTGTCAATTACAGGGCAACCGAGCGAATCGTAGGCCTCCACCCGATACCATCTGCTCGCTGGGGGTGAAACCCGAATGCTCGCGGATCTGTGTCCGCCCCCGGAATACAGAGAATCCCATTCATATACCCGTGCGCCGGCAGCAGTGAGCGTTACCGAATCACCGAGACAAATGGCGGGGACAGGCTGCAGTTGCAGAGTAGGAACGGGCTTCACGATGATGTTGCGACCGATAGTATCCATACCCACACAACTGCTGATGCGTTGAGTGACCCGGTAGGTTCCGGGTGCGGGAAATGAAAAAGTAGGATTGGGAAGGGTCGACTGGGCACCCGATACACCGAAGTCCCATAAAAATGTGCCGCTAAGGGTTCCGGTCGAAAAAAACTGCACGGGCAGTCCCATACATACGAAGGTATCGGGGTACTGCGTGGAAAATCCGGCAACAGGCTGCACGTACTGCAGGTCGATTTTAAAGACCGCTGCATTGCAATTGAACGAATTGTTGGTGGCAGACCATGCACCCGGCGTGGTTGGGAAGTCGTCGTTTCCACCTCCGCAGCCCGCACAAACTGCGTGGTAAATGACCCCATCGCGCGAAAAGCGACAGGTTCCCCCGTCGACATGCTCGCGGGAGAATCCGCCTCCAAAAAACGAAGCAAACAACAGAGAATCCATATTCGCCTCCATGACCATCACATACATATCGTGGTGGTCGGTGGCGGTCTGGAGACGCTGCGCCGTGACCGGGAGGCCCACCATTGAAGAAACATGAATGTTTCGTGCTGTGTTCACCGAACCTCCCCAGCCAGTTAGGTATATTTTTCCGCACACATCGACCATGAAGGCGGTGGGCGAGAAGTTTGGACCCACGGAATTCGCCCCAAGCATGGTGCCCCTGAGCAGGCTATCGAGATCAGAACTAAACACCTGAATGAAGTGTTTTCCGCCGGGATTACTGTAGATGCCCATAGGTAATATGCTGAGAGGCGAGGTGCTGATGCCCGTGACATAGACCCTGCCCAATCCATCCCGGTCGAGCAAATAGGCCTGCTGATAGGATGCATTCCCCAGAAAGGTGCCGAATACGGGAGGACCGCCGGTGGTTCGGATTGCCAGCAGAAATCCGTCACCCCCTCCCTGATACTGGGGGATGTAGCCCCCCATTGATAGAGAAATCGGGAAGTTGCTGCTGAAGGTACTGCCCGTGATGTAGACCGTATCGACACCCATAGCGCGAATTCCATAGACCGCATCCTGCTGATCACCGCCCAGATAGGTGGAATAGAGCAGACTGTCGAGACCTGCCGACAGTTTCACAAGTACCCCGTCCTGAACACCGGCCATCAATTGTTGGTGAGCCGATGGGCTAGTCGGGAAATTGGTTGAGGTGGTGTTTCCCACTATAAGTACACGACCTGCCGGATCGAGGGTGACCTCCCCCCGGTTGTTGTCGCCATAATTGAACCATAGTGCATTCAAATTGTGTAATTGTCCACTCCCGAAATTCTCGCCATCCATTCCGTTTCCTCCGAGGTAGGTCGACGAAAGTAACTGGGTTCCGGTGGGATGGAGTCGCGATACGACATAGTCCATTCCCCCATTGTGCGTGGGGTCGAATCCGAAGGCGGGATAGTTAGTCGATAAACTTTTCCCCAGGATATATAGGTAGTTTTGGACGTCAGAAACGAGACTGAGCAGGGTATCGCCTGATGATCCTCCCAAATGTGTGCTATAGATGAGGGTAGTGGCATCGGGGGCATATTTACTAACCACCATATCGGTACCTCCGTTGAAGCTGATATCGTAGGCCCCCAGTGTTGTGGGATAGCCGACATCGAATACTATACCCCCTAAAAAAATCGACCCATCGGAGGCATAGGTTGCCGAAAAGCCCCAGTTATCGGCCATAGAACCCGAATAGGTACTGCCTACGAGCACTGGGTCGAGCACCAATACGCTGTTGGTCGGCCACGGGTAAACCTGAAAACCCCACGATGATCCGTTGCGCTTCAATTTCATCGGCACCTCCTGCTCAGGTTCTCGATCCGGGATTGCCCATGCACGGGGTGCCTCCTCACGAACCGGGTGGATTTGAGATTGGTAGACGAGGGTTCTGCGGCCCTTTAACACCCAATCGACACCCTCCACCCGACATTGGATCCGATCGGGATGCGCGCCTGAGCGTACCCGAAACTCGTATTTGAAACCACCTTTAGTCTGAATGATCAGGTCGATGCCTGGATAAAAATCGGGAAGTGTTATGGAACGGGCCGGAATGAGTTCACGCACCCAATGGCTGGAGTCGCTGCCCAAAAAATAACTGACCACATGGGCACCCTTATCGGAGTAGAGCGGTTGTCCCCTAAAACTACTGCCTTCAAAAATACTTTGCCAGGCGTGGGCCGGCAGGCTCTTGTATTGACCCGGATTTTCGTGGGCTTCGGCCATCAACCCGCGGTCGGTGTGAATCCAGGTGAGGCGGTCGCGCTCCACAAATATGCGCATTCCGGGCAAGTCCGTGTGGGCCAAAACCCGATCTGGCCACTGTCCACCGTTCGGAATGATCCACCCAGCATCTGCCCTGCATGTGCCGATGCAGATCGAAAGAGAAAATAGGGTCAACCATCCGCGGTATGCACTAATTACCCCATTCTTCATAGCGGATTCTGGGATTTTTTGTGAATTTATTCCGTATTTCCTGGTGCAGCGACCCATCATAAATCAGCAGCCACCGGGATTCCTCATTACCTATACAATGTTGGGCAAATTCGCCGAAGAGTAAGCTAACCATAGAACTGCGGTATGCTCTTGTTTGTCCCTTACTCAACAGTTCCATTGGAAGAAGGGCCGCACGGACTTCCCGCATCCGTTCGTCACCCCTACGATCAAGGGCTGTGCGCAGACGTTCACGTTCGAGTTCTTCATACAACCTTCTTTGCCTTTGCCATTCGTCCGGCCAGGCTTCCCTTTGGCGGACACGCCAATGATCCATCGCTTGCTGGGAAAGAGAATCGGGGTACAGGTATAATACTTTGATTTCCCGGGGAATTCCCTTGGGCAGGGCACTCAAAGGATCGATTCGGTAGTCGCTGCACAACAGTACTACCCCATTCATATCATCAGATTGAAGTAATGGCTCCCTCGATACCAATTCCTGCCATTCCGGGGGGGACTCCAGAATGGGGAGTGCGTATACCTGGGCCAGCAGTTGACGGCTCTTCCATGCATCGGCAACATAAACCGCTGCGCCCATTAGCAGACCTGTGATGACCAGAGTCAGCCCTTGTTTCTTTTGCCACCTAATCATCTTTCGTTTTTAGCGGTTGTATTTGGCATGGCTTCGGAGGATAAAGGCATCGACAGTCCGGCACGGAAGAGGTGGGTCGACAAATCATTAAAAGCATATTGGTAGCCGACCATCCCCTGAATCCGTTCTCCCTTTGTTCTCAGGTCGATACGAGCAACGACCGGACTATCACCCCGACCGATCCAGCCCTGGTAGCCTGTCAGCTCCCCGCCCCACTGCCATCCCTTGTAGCCCACATGACTGCGCACTCCCCATACGAATGCATCGTTTTGGGCATAAAGTGATTCCTGCCAGACCAGAAGCCCACCCCGCGCAAAGACCACTATTCGGTCCGGAAAACGTCCGGGCGCATTCCAAACACGGCCGCCCTGCAACTCAAACAGATATCCGGGCGCATTGGTGTGTCGTGCGCTCTCGAAATTCTTTCCCGCCGTGGTTTTGGTAGCCACGTGTAGCGACAAATCACAGCCTCTTCCACGGCCCCCGGCATCCAGTATTTTGCCGATGAAGGCAACCCACAAATCGGAGGTATTGAACCCCGATGAGTCGCGCGCGCCCCTCCGGATTCGGGTCTGCTCGTCGGTCACGAACCACTCCACTGGCCTCCAGGTGAGGTCCATTACTACCTTTCCCGGGGCAAATGGCACCCGAATGAACACAAACGGATTGTGGGTGCGGTCGCCGCCACCCCGGTGTACCTCCCACAAAAGATCGATACGACCTTGTTTGGGTGGAGCCGGCTCCTGTGTCCAGCTCAGGGGTAGGGCGTTGGGCCCCATAAATCCGGGCGATCGTTGTAGTGTCGTGGGCGTTGATGCCTGTGCTTGCACGGTTTTAGGAACGTATATCCCCCAAAAAACCAACAGTAGTCCTACAATATGTGGGAATCTCTTATGCATTGACTGTGAATATTTTACAGGGATTTAGGATCCCTCTCGGGTCGAATACCTCTTTAATGCCCCGCATGAGTTGTCGCTGCGTTTCGCCCATGACCTCGGGCAAATACGTTTGTTGTACCCATCCCACGCCGTGCTCACCTGAGAGGGTGCCTCCGAGGGCGGCCACTTCCCGAAACAATTCCCTTATGCCTTGTTGTATGACACCGTTCCACTGTTCCTCTCCCATATCCCCTTTGAGGATGTTAACGTGCACGTTTCCGTCGCCCGCGTGTCCGTAACACACACTTTTAAACCCATACGAATTTCCTAATTCCTTTACCCGAGAAATCAACTGGGGTAGAGCCGCCCGGGGCACCACGGTATCCTCTTCCTTGTAGACCGAAGCCGCGCGCACCGCGTGTGCCACTTGTCGCCTCAACTGCCACAATTGCTGTTGTTCGGTTGCGGTCTGCGCAAGGAGTATCTCCCCTACGGTTCGATGCTGCAGTGCATCGAATAGGGTGGCCGCATCGTTTTGTAAGACATCCACCTGTGGACCATCGAGTTCTACGAGCAGATGGGCCTGCACCTCATCGGGAATATGGATATCGCGTTTCAGGTAGGCCGAAACCAATTCCATAGCATCGCGCTCCATAAATTCGAGTGCGGATGGGGTGATTCCCAGGTGAAAAATCTCCGCAACTGCCAAGCAGGCCGCCTCCAGTGTTGGAAAGGGCAACAGCATAAGCAGGGTCTGGGTGGGCTGCGGAATGAGGCGAAGTACGGCTTGGGTAACGACACCCAATGTGCCTTCACTGCCCACCATCAGCTGGGTGAGGTTGTATCCCGTGGCATATTTAAGAACCGATGCCCCGGTCCAAATCAGTTCACCCGAGGCCAGCGCTACCTGCAAATTCAGCACATAATCGCGGGTTGTACCATATTTAACGGCATGTGGTCCTCCAGCTCCATGAGCCAGATTGCCACCGATGCTACAGGAGCCGCGACTCGAGGGATCGGGCGGGTAGTAGAGTCCATGAGCAGCCACTTCCTGCTGGATCACCTCCGTGATGCAACCCGGCTCGACCGTCACCTGCATGTTTTGGGTATCAATCTTCAGAATTCGGTTCATTCGACTCATATCGAGCAATACACCTCCGGTCACCGGAAGGGCGCCTCCGCTGAGTCCGGTTCCAGCCCCTCGGGGGGTGACCGCGATCCGGTGTTCGTGGCACAACCGCAACAGATGAGCTACCTGATCGGCCCGCTGGGGTCGCACCACCACGTCGGGCAGATACAGAAGATCCTCGGTTTCGTCGCGCCCGTAAGGTTCCAGGTCATCGCCGACCCCTAATTCCGAACCTAATTCATCCCACAGCAACCTCAGAAATTTGCCGGTGACCGGGTTCAGATGCTCGGGCAGGGCAACCCTTGGGCTCGCCCGCACCTTGGGTGCGGAATCCGACTCCCTATAAACGGAGGCTAGACGGGGTTCCCCGGTTTGGTTGGAATGGGTCGACATAGACTCACAAATATACTTAAATCGCATCTTGCCTTAAACGAGCATTATTCCGTCTCATTAGGGCAATGCCCGTAAATCGCTACAGAATTTGCCTGTTTTGGGTTGGCTAATGGGAAAATGTCGCGTAATTTTACGCGCAATCAAAAAAATATGGCTGAAGTACTGCGTATGCCCAAAATGAGCGACACCATGACTGAGGGGGTCATTGCCGTGTGGCACAAAAAAGTTGGCGATTCTGTTCGATCGGGGGATATATTAGCTGATGTGGAGACCGACAAGGCGACCATGGAACTGGAGAATTTCGTGAATGGCGTTTTGCTGCACGTGGGAGTTCCCCAGGGTAGCAGTGTGCCGGTCGACGCCATCATTGCGATCGTGGGCAAGGATGGCGAGGACATCAGCGCTCTACTTTCCTCAGAAGCAGCTACCCAGATCTCAGCTGCCTCTGAAGTCTCTGTTTTGGCTACACCCGTGAGCGCTCCAACAGATAACAATAGCCAGTCACCCGAAGCTGGTGGACCCAGTTCGCCCTCTACGCCTCAGACATCAGCCGCATCGGTTTTGACTCAAAATGACACACAAAACCAGGCCATCAAAAGCCAAAGCGACGGTCGAACCAAAGCGAGTCCAATCGCCCGTAAAATGGCTGAGGAGCAGGGCATCGACTTAAGTCGGGTTCAGGGTAGCGGTGACGGCGGTCGAATTGTGCGCCGCGACCTGGAGTCACTTCCAGCACACCCCGCCACACATACTTCATACACCTCCCCGACCGCCGCGTTTGAAGGCTACGCTCATGAGGCATTTGAGTTGGTGCAGGTCAGTCCGATGCGCAAAACCATCGCCCGCCGTCTCATAGAAAGCAAATTCACCGCGCCCCATTTCTACCTGAATATGGAGGTGGATATGGATCGGGTTGTTGAGTCGCGCGCCCGGTTGAATGAAGCATCAGACATCAAAATTTCCATCAACGACCTGATTGTGAAGGCGGTGGCCATGTCTTTACCCCACCATCCTGCGGTGAATGCCTCCTGGCAGGGCGATACCATCCGATACAACCGTCATGTGCACCTTGGTGTGGCCATGGCTCTGGACGAAGGCTTGCTGGTTCCTGTGGTGCGCTTCGCCAACCAAAAGTCACTGAGCCAGATTGCCCAGGAAACTGCTATACTGGCCGATCGTGCCCGGCAGAAAAAACTTCAGCCAACCGATTGGGAGGGCAATACCTTCACCATCTCCAACCTGGGCATGTTTGGCGTTGAATCGTTCACGGCCATCATCAATCCCCCCGATGCCTGCATTCTGGCTGTCGGTGCCATTCGCCAGGAACCTGTTGTGCGCAACGGTGAACTCGCTGTTGGTCACCGCATGAAACTAACCCTAAGCTGCGACCACAGGGTGGTGGACGGGGTCACAGGTGCCGCTTTCCTGCAACGCCTACAGAGTCTACTCGAGGAGCCCCTGAGGATATTGTTGTAGTCGTGCGGTCATTCACCCGTATGGCCATTCAACTCGCCGATTAGACATCCTTGGGGTTGAATTATCCGTACATTTGCAACTTTGTTGCATATGATTTCCGTATTACATTTCTTTCTGTTTGTGCTGCTCCTGTTGCCAGTCGGTGGGTGCCGTCTTGCCCGGGGACAAGCTCCCGATGCTTATGTGGGAAGGGTAATTGACACAAGGGGTCACACACTCACTGGAGCTGTGGTTTATTCAGCTGAACAGAATTGGGGCGGGGTGACCAACGACAGGGGGATTTTTCGCATTCAACCCCCTCTTCAATTCCCCGTTACCCTTTATATCCGTCACCTTGGATATGAAGTTCAAGTCATCCATATCACAAAGTCTCATTCCCCCAACGACACGATTGATGTCGTTCTCAAACCCGTCTCCCTCATTTTAGGCGAGGTTCTTATAGAGGGAACTGAACCTTCTGAACCCTGGCACACTGGTCAGACCAGTGAACGAATGGATGGCGAGGAGCTGCGCCGGAATGGTAGCTTTACGCTTATGCAGGGACTGGAGCGTCTGCCTGGAATTGCGCAGATGCAGACCGGGATCGGACTCGCCAAACCAGTAATTCGCGGATTGTCGTTTAACCGGGTGGCTGTTACCGACGGCAATATCCGGCAAGAAGGACAACAATGGGGGGTCGACCATGGGCTGGAGGTGGATCCCTTCCAGATCGATGAAGTTCGCATTGTGAAGGGGCCCGCTGGTCTGTTTTATGGTTCAGATGCCATGGCGGGTGTGATTCAGCTCATCCCCGTGCCCATAATGACCCAAGACAAACTGGAGGGTAGTGTTAGTGCTATCGGACGCAGTGTAAATAATCATTTTGGGGCTCATGTTTCACTTCAGGGTGCCCTCGGTCACGCATGGGGTTGGTCGATTCGCGCCACGACACATACCTATTCCGATTATAGGCTGCCGGCCGACAGCTTCAGCTACAACCGCTTTCGCATTCCCCTACCCGGTAGGCGACTCGACAACACAGCAGGTCGTGAGGCACATTGGGCTTTGGATCTTCGGCGTAGTCTGCCCCGCGGCTCTACCCAGCTCACCTATAAACGGTTTGGCCAAGAGCTTGGCTTTTTTCCAGGTGCCATAGGCCGTCCCCTCGGATACAAACTCAATCCAGGCTCCAGCAAAAACGATGTAGGTAGTCCACAACAGATCATTGTGCACCACCGAATGGGTTGGCATACCCAGCTGCAAGGAGATCGGGGCGATTGGGAAATCGACCTCGGAGGGCAATACAACGACCGCCGGGAATTGTCGAATCCGCATGCACACGGGCGGAGGTATCTCGACAGCACCCAGCAGTTGAGTCACGGCATGTGGCTGGGCACAGCCTCCTGGAATCTCCGCTATCAGCCCCACCAACATGGGGCTTCACGGTGGATGTTGGGCAGCAGCGGGCAACTGCAGCAGAATCGAATCGGGGGATATGAGTTCCTGATTCCTGCCTACAAAGCGTCGCAGGCCGGCCTGTTTGTGGTCCGAAACACCGGTACCGCCACAGGTTGGGAGGTGCTCACTGGCCTCAGGGTTGATGTCTCGCGGCAGAGGAGCGATGCATACACCGACCGATACCTGTCAGACAGCGGCTTTGTGCAGCGAATCAGGGCACCAGCGCTTTTAAGAGGCTATCTGAGTGCCACGGGGTCGGGTGGACTGAACTGGACGGATGGTAAAGGAAGCGCCTTTAATCTACATATGGGCAACAGTTTTCGCCTGCCGGGACTACCTGAACTGGCGAGCAATGGTGTGCACCACGGCAGCTTTCGCCACGAGCAGGGCGACAGCAGCCTCAGGCCGGAGCAAGGCTGGCAGTTCGATGTGGGGGGAGAACATCAAACGGGTCGATGGAAATTGAAGGGATCGATCTATTTCAACTATTTTTCGCGTTACATCTACCTACGCCCCACTGGCTATTTCAGCTTCCTGCCGGAAGGTGGACAAATATTTCGATACACCCAGGGACGCGTGCTGCACACAGGAGGTGAAGTTCAGGTCGATTATCGTCTGGATCTGGCGAACACAATTACGGCCACTGGAGAATATGTATGGATACAGAACACCTCGACCGGCGTGCCCCTGCCGTGGAGTCCGCCCTCCAGCCTTTGGCTGAGTTGGAAGCACAACATAAAACGTACCAAAGCCAGAGTTGCTGACAACCCATACCCGTCAACGGAAAACAAAAACGGAGGCGGCGCAAGCCTGAGTGGCGATTCTGCGTATACCCCAACCACACGAATGCCAGCCTCCGCTTTCCTCAACTTCGACTGGATTCTGGTAGCGGCGCAAAATCGGACCGACCGCAATGAGGAGCCCACATCTGGCTATAATCTGTTACAGCTGCAGGCTGGCTGGCAACAGCCGCTCAAAGGCCGACATATGCTTGTGGTGCGTCTGCAAGCGCACAATCTACTGAATCGGCGTTATTTCAACCACCTGAGTCGCTACCGCCTCATACAGTTGCCCGAACCGGGGCGCAATGTGCAGCTGATCCTTACCCTTCATTTTTAGAGAAAGTCCGTTTTATGGCGAGAATCTGATTATTGACTTGCTCTAAAGGATTAGGTTTCTGCCAGTGTTCTTGCGTCGCCATCCAGTCTACAAAGCTCTTGAGGATGGTAAGTCTTCTATTGAATGTGGCTGCACAAATGGATTCACCGTTCAGTTTCTTGACAATACAACCCGCAGTCACCCTGCCCCACTTGCGTATCATATTTCTGGTAGAGTTATAGTTGGTGTACACTTCACAGTCCATCTGCTTAAACTCTTTGGTCCAATACTCAAAAATCTGTGTGAATGATAGCTCTCTTGCAGAAAGTGCTGCCTTTTTCACACCCCGCATAGGTGCATACTTAAGTAAGGTTGGATCAAAGGTGCCAACAATCATATCCTGCTCTATCTGCAAGGCTACCTTCTGTGCTTCCAGCAGGTTTAAGTCGCACCAGTAGGAAAGGCTCAATGAATAGCGCGCACCTAGATAACGCCACCTCAACCTGATTCTACCCTTGTAATTGGATGCTGATACAGCACCCTTCCAAGATTTGTGACCCAAACGTGACCCAAAACCACTCATTGTGCAGGGTGGATTTGAGGTTGGAACAAGAAGCAGCAAGGGACTATAAACACAAAACCCCTTGAAAAACAAGGGGTTAAGTTCTGATGGTTGGTGGAGGATAACGGAGTCGAACCGATGACCTCTTGCATGCCATGCAAGCGCTCTAGCCAGCTGAGCTAATCCCCCGAAGGACTGCAAATATCGTTCAAGAGAGGCGTTATTCAGCCAAGAGTCCAGCTTGTTCCATGCAGGATACCGCCCTTGACGAGGCCGTCAAGGTTGAAGAAGGCTCCGAGCCTCCCATGGATGGAGCCAAAATGGTCCGTAAAGCCGCATAGGCTTCTCGCTGAGCCAGCGCGTCAGGCATTGGTCGTCCATCAGCAGAAGGCAGCAATTTGATAAGATCCGCCCTCAGAACCTGCGCGGTCATCTGACCCTGCAATCGCTCGCGTATAGCCTCCCTGCCCAGAATCAAATTCACGAGGCTGACATAGGGTACCTTAACCAAGGCCTTGCCCAAACGGTAGGACAAGGGATTGACTTTGTAAACCGCAACCATAGGGCAGTCCAAGAGAGCGGCCTCTAAGGTTGCAGTCCCCGAAGCCACCAAGGCAGCGTCGGAACAAGCCAACAAATCCCGGGTCCGATGGGTAAGCAGGACGCTTCCCGAGCCCTCTTTGTGGGATCTAAGCCTTGTGTTAAGAATGGCCTGGTACACCGACGAATCGACACCTGGAGCCATGGCCACAACCGCGACAACTCCCTGCAGGGAACTTATCGTTTCCAACAGAATGGGTAGGTGTTTGCGAATTTCCTGCAACCGACTTCCAGGCAACAAGGCCACCCAAGAAGAAGACACATAGGCAGGCTCATTCTTGGCCAAAGCCTCGCGTTGTTTTCGCTTCTCGGCAGCAGGGTAAGGCCTGCATCGATCCGCCAATGGGTGTCCTACGTAGTGCACCGAGACACCGCGTTGAGCATACCAATCTTGTTCAAAAGGCAATATGCATAACATTTGATCAACACTGTCCCGTACCGTTTGAATTCGACCCTCTTTCCATGCCCACAATTGGGGAGAAATATAATACACCACTTTGATGCCCAATCCTTTGGCATATTTTGCTATGCGCAGGTTGAAGCCGGGGTAATCGATCAAGATCAGCAAATCCGGGGCAAAGGATTGGATGTCGTTGCGGGCTTCTTTGAGCAAACGAAGGATGGTACGCAAATTACGCAGTACCTC
>VHAX01000008.1 GCA_016872215.1 Sphingomonadales bacterium
AAAACAACCAAACACAAAACAAGTATTAAACCCACTTAAAGCCCTGAAAAAAGGGCTTTTTTATTAGTACAAAGTTATTATTTGTTTTGTGATGCTATACGTTTATTCGGTACAAATTTGTACCTTTCTTGTACTGAAGCCCTCCCCAAATCAGCTTAATACAAAAGTAGTAAATTTATTTAGGGCTTCAGAGTAAAAAGCTAAACTAGCTTATGTCTGATGAAAAAACTGAAAAATGGTTACAACAAGAAGAGAATTTGTCCGACAGCTCAATTCCCATCCAGCAATTGTTATAAGGAGGCTTCAGCATAAAAAGCTAATCCCAATTGTCTTTTAGATCCTCACTAATTAAGTGACATTCAGCAATTTTAGGCGATATGGATCGGGTGGTTACGGCTTCAGCGCGGGCAGATGCCGGTCTTGTGCTAATAGGAAATTGTAGGAGTGACTCTTGCCGAGGTACGCTACGGGCTGAAGTCCACGTTCTTCGTCGATGTTGAAATAATGGTAGCCAAGCCCTTTGATCATCTGTTCGATGTCGCGACCAATGGAATCGTCGAGAATTTCGATTAGGATTGCCGGTTTGTAGCGCTCTAGTGCCTTAAAACCAGCCAGAACCTGCGCCTCAAATTTCTCAACATCGACCTTCATCAGGTCGATTCCACTGAGGGTGCCATCGGTCAGCAGGCTGTCTATAGACCGAACGGCCACTTTGTACTCGTTTTGCGGGCGTTGTTTACCATGCGGATCGGCCACCAATGATGCTTCGTAGTGATTGTCGAGGTTATCGTAGAGCGTTGCCTCCCCATCTGCCGGTCCCAATGCTATCGGAAACAGGCGAATGGGGTCGCCGTTCAGTGCATTGTTAAGTTGCAGTTGCAGGAGTACGCCCGGCACTGGTTCGAATGCACAGATGTCGGCCCGGGGTTTCACCGCATACGCCAGAAGGCTGTAAATGCCGGTATTGGCCCCCACATCGAGGATGTAGTTCGATTGACTGCAGAGCGCCATCCATACAGAAGCACTCACGCGTTCCCAGCCCTTCTCTATTCCACCCCAATAGAGGAGGGTTTCTATATAGTGCCCATTGTTTTGCATGTAAAAATGCTGACCTGTATCCACCCTAATGCGCATACTTCCGTTCACAAACAGATGTCGGTAGATGCTTTTGGGCAGCAGTTGGCTCCTGCGAAGGGGTTCAAACAACCAGCGTTTGGCCGGAATGGCCGAATAGAGGACGCGCAGCAGGGAATTTTTCATGCGGGCTGTAAATATGCGGGTTTTTTCAGATTTCGATTTAGTGTGACATATGATGACACCTTTGCTTTATAGTATTGCAGTGGTCTTGTTCTTCTTTTCTTTTTACTCGAATTTAGTGTGACATAAGATGACATAAAGTATTTCTAGTTTTGTTGTACATTGATTTTTTTCTTTAAACCTTTGATTATGTCCCGGGCACCCTCCGATTTGTCGCGCCAATTTGCAGATTTTTTTCCGGATCCTGCGGTTCGGGGTCTGGCTACATCCTTGATGGATCGGATTCTCGATGGACATATATGCGTGCCTTGTTCAGATTTAGGGGCAGTCAGTGACAGTGCGTCGGACCAGTTTAGGTTGGATGGAGACGCGGTAAAATGGGTATCGGTCGGTGATGAGGCGCTGAACAGGCCCTTTGTGCTGTACAACGAAATGTTGTATATGCAACGGTATTTTCGTTATGAGACAGATATCGTGGAGCGAATCCGTGCGCGCGTGGAACAAACCCACTTGAAATGGAGCGTGCGCACAGATGACCTAAAGACTTTGTTGGCAGCGGGATATGCGCCGGCTTATGGGGCGCGTGCAGGAGAAGATTGGCGTCAGGAACAGACCGATTGGCAAACCGCTGCGGTGGTCAGAGCCCTATGCAGCGATTTTGGAATTATCACGGGTGGGCCAGGAACGGGCAAAACAACCACCCTCGTACGGTTGCTGGAAGGGGTATATCGCCTTAACCCACAGGCTCGGGTAGCTTTATCCGCCCCCACCGGAAAGGCGTCGATGCGGATGCTGGAGTCGATCCGCCAGCAATCGTCACATCTCCCGGAAAACCTGCAGCAATGGTTGAATCAGTTAAAGCCGTTTACCCTGCACCGACTACTGGGTTACGTGCCCCATTCCATATATTTTAAGCATAATCGGGATCGGCACCTGCCCTTCGATTGGGTGGTGGTGGATGAGGCATCGATGGTGGATGTTCCGATGTTTGCCAAATTGATGGAGGCCTGCGGGCCAGAAACGCGGTTGTTGTTGCTAGGTGACAAAGACCAGCTGGCTTCTGTGGAATCGGGTAGCCTCTTGGGGGATTTGTGTGCTTCGGCAGACGAATTGAATCGTTTTTCCAAGGCCGAGCGCGAACTCATCAACTCTTTTGTGCCGCGGCCTTTCCAGCAACTCGGGGCAGAAGCGGAGGCAGCTGACTTACCTCCTATGGGTCGGTGCATCACCGAACTGCGCTATAGTCACCGCTTCGACACAGCCGGTGGAGTAGGGCGTTTGGCACGTGTAGTTCTGGCCGGACAAGCAGATGAGGCGGTGCAATTGCTCCGCGATCCGACCGAAAGAAAAGAATTGTTTTGGTACCCCGATAGCGGCTCAGTTTTCTGGGAAACTGTACTTGAGGATGTTCTTCAGGCATATCAGGCTTATGTGGAGGAAGAGGATGTAGCCAAAGCGCTCGAATGGTTTAAGGGATACCGTGTACTCACGCCCGTTAGGGAGGGGCAGCAGGGACTCTATGCACTGAACCTGAAGATTGAGGAGGGCATGCGGAGGCGGTATGCGGATCGGGTCGGACAACGAGAAGTGTATTATCGAAATCGACCTCTGCTGGTGACCCGCAACGACTACGCCCTTGGCCTGTTCAATGGAGACGTGGGACTGGTGCGCCCCGATCCGACCCACAACGGACAATTGCGGGTATGGTTTGAAAGCGGTGAAGAAGGGGGAGGGTTGCGCTCATTCCATCCCTCGGCCATCAACGCGTGCGAAACGGCTTATGCCATGACCATACATAAGAGTCAGGGCTCCGAATTCGACCGTGTACTGGTGGTATTGCCCGAACGGGAAGAGAACAAACTGCTCACCCGTGAATTGATTTACACCGGCATCACCCGTGCCCGTAGGCAGGTGGTGATGTGGGGAACCGAATCGGTGCTCCGGGCCGGGATGGAACGCAGAATTCAACGCATATCCGGACTTGCAGAACGACTGAAGTAAACCTTAATAGCAAACCAAAAACATGGCACTAGAGCTGTATGCATCCTCCGCGCTTGAGAAATTATCTGATCGATTGGTGGTCGACCTCGACAGCGAGGGGGGTGGGGTGTTCGACCCGCGATGGATCATCACCCAAACCGATGGAATGGACGGTTGGTTGCACGAGCGTCTGGCACGCGCTCGCGGGGTCTCCCTCAACGATTGTTTTTTGCGAACCAACGACGTATTGGTTGAAATATACCGACTGTTGTGTCCGGCCGCACCCCTTGCTCTGGAACGCGATACCTTGGTTTGGGTGGTGTTTTCAGCGCTCTCAGACGCTGAATTCCAGTTTGAACATCCTGGAATCGCCAGCTATTACAGCGACAGTGAGACCCGCCGTATGTCACTGGCTATGGAAATGGCCGATCAGTTCGATCAATACCAGATCTACCGGCATACGACGGTTCAAAAATGGAACCGCGATGCAAGGGGGACTGACTGGCAGGCCGCTTTGTGGGCAAGGGTGCAGTTTCGACTCGGAAATAGCTTTGCCGATCGTACCCGGATGGCCCAGGCGGTGTTGACGGCCCTTGAATCGGAAGCAGGGCAGACACAGGTGCAGCAGAAATTTCAGGCGATGAACTTTTTTGGTCTGGCTATTGTCACCCCCTTCTACCTCGAGTTGTTTTATCGGCTCTCTTTGTTCATACCTGTTCGTTTCTACCTCCTGAATCCGGCCCCCAATCGGTTTTGGATGGATTCACCTGTGAACCGGAAAATGTCAGAATGGATTGGCAGAAGTTATGATCCGGCGGGTGACGAGGATTCGTCGGTGAACCCACTCCTGCAGAGTTGGGGACGCATTCTGCGCGAGAGTTTTAGTTTGTTGACCGAACGCGATGAATACGTCAACCTATATGAGAGTCTCGACGTGGACACGTCCGAGCAAGATCAGGGAGAGGGCCAAAGTCTTTTGCAACGGGTACAGAACGAAATTCGATTGAATAAGACCGAATCGGAACGTTCGGAAATTTCAGGATTGCCCGAGGGCGACGAATCCCTTCAATTTATTGGATGCTACACTCCGGCACGGGAGGTTGAGGTGCTCTACAACCGCTTGCTGGAGGTCTTTGCGGGCGATCAAACCCTTGGTGCACGCGATGTGGTGGTCATGACACCTGATATAGATGTATATGCACCCTTCATTCGTGCTGTATTTGAGTCGGGCCCGGTAAAAATCCCTTACTCCATAGCCGATGAATCAATCGACCGCGGAAACACCCTGTTCACCGACATCCGGGGTATTTTATCGATCGACCCAAACACATTCAAAGCCGAAGAGGTGTTGTCGCTGCTCGATTCGCCCCGGGTTCGGGCGCGATTTGGGATACAGGACATGAAGGAAGTACGCCGTGCGGTTCGGGAGGCTGCAATCTACTATGGTATGGAGCCGGATCCCAAAACGGCCGTGGAGATGGAGGCAGACGATACTGAGCGTTGGATGGTGGGTTGGGATTACGGCCTGCAGAAGATGATCTATGGTTTGTGTATGTCGGGCGGGGTGGACTTCGAAATCGATGGTCGGGTGGTTCTGCCCCTCGACACGGCTGAGGGTGCCGATATGGCCGACCGCATCCGGCTGGCCCATTTTGTGCGCACCCTCAAAAAGAGAGTAGCGGCCCGCAAACAGCCCCGTAGTTTGTCGGCCTGGGCCGACTATCTATACGACTGTGTGCGCGAGCTGGTGTTGGCCGAGGAGGAAGACGATGACGACTACCGTCGGTTTCTGAGGCTGCAAGACAATCTGCTGCACCTGGATTTGTTGCGCCGGGAGCTGTTTTCCCAAGATGACGAGTCACGAGAGGAGCCAATAGGTTTTACGACCTTCCGGCAAGTCTTTTTGGTCCGCCTATCGCTCGAACAGCGGAGCAGCCTCTACACCGACAAAGGAATCTGCTTCTGCTCGATGGTGCCCATGCGCAGTGTACCATTTCGGTTCATTGCACTTTTGGGCATGGACTTCGACCGCTTTCCGAGGCAGGACAGTACCGTTAGTTTCAGCCTGCTCGGTGGCGAACGACATCAGGCGGGTGACCGCAACCTGCGTGAAAACGACAAGCACCTCTTTCTGGAGACCATATTGGCAGCGCGCGACATCCTCTATATCAGCTATTTAGCCCGCGACGCCCAACGGGGTTCGGAGATTCCCCCCTCATTCCTTGTGGATGAGCTCATCAGCTACATCTCCACCAAATGCACCAATCCCATTACTTACCGCCAAAAAGCGGTGTGCATCCACCCCTTGCACGTTTTCAGTAGGGCCTACAATCATCCGGACTCGGTTCTTCCCCCCAATTATCTGACCCGGTTGTGGTGCAGCCCGCAAAGTCAGCCCTCGATCGTGGGGGCAGGAAGGGAAGTTGTTCAAGTTATCGATTCGCTGAATCTGGATCGGTTGTGTAGCTTCTTCCAGCATCCGGTGCGCGACTATTTCAACCATCAGCAAGGGATCTACTTCCGTGATGAGGAGGAGCGCCTGCGCGAACATGAATGGTTCGACTTCGATAATCTGCAGAAATACATGATTCAGGCCGAATTCATCCACGCCGGTTTGTCGGCGGAGGAGGTTCGATCGCAATGGATCGACCGCCGTAAGCGGACTGGTCAACTGCCGCTTGCCCATATGGGGCCGGTACTTACCGATTCCTTGTTTGAGAAGGTCCAGCCTATGATCGAAGAGCGGAACCGTCAGTTGGGTGACGCAGAAATGCGTATCCTCATCGTGAATTATCAGGTGAATGCAGGTCGGGAGATCGTGGGGCAAATAGAACTGTACGGAAATGACATAGTGCTGGTGGTGCCTTCGAAAAACATTATGAAGCATGCCATGGGGGAGTGGGTTCGACTGCTCTTGGCCCTGGCTCAAGAGGAATCAGCTGGCGAATGCTGCAATCTGCTGATGATTTATCTGGTCGATACGGTAGCTCAGGTTAAGGTTACGCGCATTATGGGTGATCAGGAGCTCAAGGACTTTGCCCGCATACATCTTCCACTCCTTTTGAAATATTTTGAAGTTGGGCAGTGCAAACCACTACCATTTTACCTGCCCTTAGCCGAATACAAGCGGAAAAAGCCCGAGAAATTTACCCTCGAAAATTTAGAGCGATCCTACCACGCCTCTAAAGGTGAGGAGCATCCCGAGTTGCCAATTAGTGATGATGCCTATTGGGAAGCCATTGTGGAGCGGCCAAATGGGGAAGCGGTGTTGTTTACGGAAGAGGGCCTGCGGGAGGTTAACCAACTCATTGAGGATTTGTCGACCGAGTTCTTCCGGCGTTGGGATATGGTCCATCCCCCAAAGCCACAAAAAAATGATCAGAAAGCAAAGAAATAATGTTGTATATGAACAAGGATTTAAAGGAGTTTAATGTGTTTGAAGTGCCTCTGGAGGGTACCAATCTGATTGAAGCCAGCGCGGGTACGGGCAAAACCCATTCTGTGGCATTGCTCGTCCTCCGTATGATTCTCACCAAGCAGATGAGCATAGATCAGATTCTGATGGTGACCTTCACCATCGACGCAGCCGCTGAAATGAATATGCGTGTCCGGAATTTTTTGCGCGATGCCGAACGCGTGCTCCGCCATAATGTTCAGGATGTGGATTCGGGGGTGCAGAAGGTGGTCGATGAGGCTGTGGAACAAGCAAATGGACAGGATTCAGTACTTCTTAAACTCATCAAGGATGCGCTTTTGGATTTCGACAAGGCCAGTGTGTATACCATCCATAGGTTTTGTGCCCGCATGCTGGCCGAGTATGCCTTCGAGTCGAGGCAGATGTTCAGAGCCAAAACCGTGGAGCCCGATGCCTGGAAAATTCTTGTCGACGACGCCTTCCACGATGCATGGCGCCAGAAGGTCACTACACTTCCGGAGGACGTTTTAAAATTCTTGTTCGACGAGGGCTTCAGTATGAAGCGTGTCCGCGATCTGGTGCAGGGTGGATTGAACGGTCAACAAATCTTAGTTGATGGACAAGTGATTCGCAATTTCAATTCCATTCCTGAGTGGACGATTTGGTTTCGTGAGCTACTAAAATTTATTCCGACAAACACCAAGAAAGCGAGGCAAGAGTATGTCGATTCCAGTATTTCCAGGGCGGTGAACAGCCTCTCGTTAATCCTGCACAGGCAGATCGCAACAGAATTGGAAAACCGCAAGCAACAAGACGGCCTGATGACCTTCGACGATATGATTAAGAGTATGCGCAATGTCATCTGTTCTGAAAAAAACGGTGGCGAACCCAAACTCACAGAATTGTTGCGCAAGCGTTTTCGTGCCGTATTCATCGATGAGTTTCAGGATACCGATCCCTGGCAGTTTGATATTTTCTCCAATGTCTTCGGCGTGTGCGGAACCGGGCATGTGGTGTTCTACATCGGGGATCCCAAGCAGTCGATCTATGGTTTCCGAAGGGCCGACCTCAATAATTATTTCTATGCCTCCCGAAGTGTAGAGCACGGGTGGTTCATGCCGAATAACTATAGGTCTACTGAGCGCTACATCTCAGCGATGAATGAATACTTCCAGCCCGCAGGAGAAAAAGGCGCGTTCAATTTGTTTCACAATCAGGAAATGCACTACAAACCGGTGAAAGCTCCCGCTCAGCCCAAACGGGAGGGCGGCTTGTGCTATGGAGGAAAGGTGGTTGACCCCATTAGGGTTTTGTGGTGCAAGGATGCACCAGACCTTGTGCAGCGCACGGTTGCCTTGGTGGCTGAGTTGTTGCGCCGCCCCCAGAGTGAAGAAGAGGGGTATTCGTGGTTTGGCAGTTATGAAAATCAGCGGGTAGAGGCAGGACAAATCGGCATATTGGTGCGCACTAATCGGGAAGGCCGTATAATCAAGGAGCGCCTTGCACGTAGGTCTATCCCATCTGTGGTGGTGGGCGATGCCCGCATTTTGGAATCGGCCGAGGCGTTGGACGTCTATTATGTGCTGCTTGGTGTATGTAGGATGACCCCCGGCGATATTCGTCGCGCCCTCCTCACCGCCCTCGGCGGCCGCTTTTGGTCGGATCTGGACACACTGGCATTCGATGAGTTGCTCGACGAATTCCGTTCCTACCAGTCGCTCTGGAAAGATCGAGGTGTCTATGCTTGTCTGCATCAATTTGTGGTTCGAAGTGGTCTGGTTACCGCTTATTTGAATGGGGGACTGGCGTATTCGGAGCGTTCGGTGGCCAATGTATTCCAGTTGATGGAGGTGCTGCACGAGGCCGAAAATGAGAAGCAGTTGTCGCCCGAGGAACTATTGTTCTGGATGAAGCGGGGCATGGAAGGCGAACGCTCCGAGGAAAACGAACACCTGCAGCGCATCGAGAGTGATGAATCGGCGGTCAAAATCGTGACGCTGCACAGCTGCAAGGGGTTGGAGTATGACCTGGTCATCGCCCCCTACTTGGATTTGGAACCGACCGATAAGTTCAAGATAGCGCGATTCCGTTTAGCGGATTCGGATGGGAGTAGACCAACGGTCGACCAATTCGAATCGGAGGCAGACAAACCTTCGGACTCGGATTCGGGCTCTGGAACGATCGACTACATCACCGAGAAAGATGCGGTGATAGGCATGAAGATAGGCGATAAGGAACCGTCTGTTCTGGCTCGGGAACAGAAGCAGGAAGAAAATATGCGGTTGTTGTATGTGGCCATCACCCGGGCCCGTTTTCAGGCCTTTGTATTCACCCGTTCAAAGCCTAAAGCCAATGTAAATTCATGGGTTACGGCTCAGGGCCATCTTTTGGAAGCGTATAGAGATTCCGGACAGACCGAGAGCTTTCACTATGTGGGTTTCGGTGCGGAAGTCATTGCGCGTGGAGAGGAAGGAGGAGACAAAGAGAACACCAAAGACGGTTGTCCGTGGTATTATTTCACTCCGCATGCCCCCGAATTCCGATTCAACCAACGGGTCGATGCATCAGGAACAAACACTCCACATGCAGGTCTAGTGGTAGAGGCACCTGAGGCACCCCAGATCGATTTGCCCGACCTGAACTGGCGCAAGTTGAGCTATTCCGGATTGAGCAAAAAGGGCGAATCCCCGTGGCGGGCAAGGCGGGAGGAATCGACTACCCACACCGATTATGATCGGTTCATTTTCCATCAACTGCGCAGCGGCACCCAAACGGGTATTATGCTGCACGAATTGTTTGAACGCATCGATTTTGTGGCGCACGAGGAATGGCAACGGTACATTCAGCAGGCCTTGAAGCGCTATCCCGCCAGCGTGCGCACTTCAGAGGGAGATGGGCATATGCGGATGCAGGAGATGCTGCATATACTCACCAGTACGCCTTTGGGTGCGAACGAACCATCATTACAGGCGGTCGCACGCAACCGCCGTCTCAACGAGGCGTCGTTTCACCTGCCTTTGCGCAAGATGGACTGTGCCGGACTGTGGCAGTGGGCTACTCATCACTCCATCGGTTTGAACATCCCGGAATCCGGATCGCTGGAGGGTCTTTTGAATGGGGTGGTGGACTTGTTTTTCGAGCATGAAGGGCGCTACTACATCCTCGACTGGAAGTCGGATCGTCTAGGAGACTCAGTCGATGATTACAGCCTGCCTTTGTTGGAAGAAGCCATGACCGAGCGCAACTATACGCTGCAGTATTACCTCTACACTCTGGCTCTTTACCGCTATCTGAGGCACAGGATCCCTGAATTTGATTACGATAAGCATTTTGGCGGGGTCTTCTATGTATTTCTGAGGGGGGTGCGGGAGGGATCGGATCGGGGTATCTACTACCGCAAACCCCCATTGGCAGACATCGAGCAGCTCGAGCGATTTATGCTCGCTGAAAGTTTGGTGGCTTAATGGATGCTCGTAGCGGCTGCTGGTAGCTTTTAACGTTGTATTTGGACATTCAAACCCCCGAAAAACGTAGGGGGTCAATTTACCCGGAGTGGGGGTCGATTACGCTGGAATACACAGTTACTTCAATAATTAAGAGGCTGATACACTTTTTGATTATTGACCAAAAAGAACTCTATCACTTAGGGGCATCTTTAAAGGATTTAGGCAAAAAATGGCTCGCCTTTTCAAAAATGGATGCGCTCACTGCCGATGTTTTGGCGAAACTGAAAAACGTTAAATAAGGTGAAAATACACTTTTTCAGAGGCAAATTGAACTCAAGATGTAATTACCCAGAGAAATTGACCCTTAGTGTTGCCTCTAATTGGACCTTCCTCAAAACCCCACAGGATTGCGGCCGCGGGCCCAGCCCGACGTCTCCTGAAGAAGCAGTTTTTCGATCAGCTCAGCATTGCACAGGTCCGGTTTGTAGAGGATTAGCTTGCGGTATACATTGTTGAGTTGCGCTGGTGCGAAGGCGTGTTTGGCGGCGATGCTGTTCAGGGCCCCGGCAGGGGCGAAGTCCTTGAATAGTTTGGAGATGAGCAGTTGCCGGACGGCGGTGTCGGGCGATGGTACATTCAGTTTGAAGGCCCAGCGACGGTCGTAGGCTTTGTCCATCAACGCCGTGTAGTTGGTGGTCGCAAACAAAATCCCCTCGAAACGCTCCAGTTCGTTGAGGAACTGGGTTACAATGGAATTTTCCAGGTTTTCGAGGCTGTTACCCCGATTGGCGCGGGCGTAGAAGAAGGAGTCGGCCTCGTTGAACAGGATAATCGGCAGGCGCGACATCGTCCGGGCGGTAACTTTCAATTCGGCAAACAGACGAGAAATGTTCTTTTCGTTTTCCCCGAAGTATTTGTCGCGCGTTTCTTCGAGTCGCACGATCAGGAGGTTGCGTCGGCTTTGTCGCGCCAGTTGGCGCACCAACTCGGTTTTGCCCGTACCCGCAGCGCCGGTGAGCATTACCTGTAATCCGGGGATCATACCCCCCGCTATGAGTCTGCTAAAATAGGAGCGCAGTCGCTCATCGCCCAGGAGGCCGCTGAGTTGTTGCCGTTCGGCATCGAAGCCTTTTGTGAATTGAAGGGGTATGGGTCGAATCGATTTGTGGTCGATGATTTCGAAGTAGGGGGAGGTGGGGGTCTGCATCCGTATGGAGCGCCGCAGTGCCGCTGGGATGATCTTGCTTTCTACTTTGGGGTGCAGTTGGATTCGCATCACCCGTCCGTCGATCAGTTGGGTGTGGGTCAGCAGGTTTTGGGTGTAGAGCGGGTGTTTGGGGTCCGACCAGGTGGCAGTGTAGAGCAAGTGGTCGACCGGGTTGGGAAAGAGGTCGCCCACCAAATCGCTCAAATCCATCGATTTTTGTTGCGCCAACGAATAAGCAGCTGTCGCTAAAAGAGCCATTTGCTCGTAGACCTGCCCCGTAAGGCGCCTCAATTGGCGCGCCAGTGGATCGTCGTGGTAGTCGACCAAACTCCGGAAAATTTGGCCCTGCATCGACTCAAACAAAAAGTGCCCGCGGTCTTGTTTGTACCACCCCACGGCCTTGTTCAGAAGTGGGTGTTGGTCGCCGGTCTTACAAATTTCAAGGTAGTGCGGCTGCCGGGTTTTCAGAAAGCCCTCAAGCGGTAGGCTGATTTGCAGTCCACCATCACTGCGTTCTTCATCTCCCCGCACCAGATAGCCCTTTTCGAACAGACTTTGCATGGCCAAACGCACCTCCACAGGGGGATGCGATTGGGCCGTCTTCTCTTGCAGATCATCCTCTGAATACCCCCTTCCTTCGCGCTGATGAGCGAGGAGAATCCCTAGTACCAAGGTCGCATCATGGTCGATGTCGAGCAACTGCTGAATTCCCCGCCATTGTTGCTCCTCGGATGGGGAAAAATGCGCCCCCAAACAGGATTTTTTGCCCAACTGAACGATTGTACGGTCGATTTCGAGGAGTATTTCAGGCATAGGGCAGGGAGCTGTTGGGGTGGACTACCATGCGCACCGGTGCTGCCGGGGCGGACGAAAACCTGGGGTTCAGTAGAAGAAAATAATGGAAATGTCGAACAAAACAAAGGACGAGGCTAATTGGTTCCCCTAAATCCCACAAAAACGTCGAAAAATAAGAACATTTTTCTACCATAATTTGATTCCTTTCAAACGTAAGCATATGGGAGATCGGAGCACTGTTTGTACATTTACCCATATGAAGCACCCACCCTATGTTTTGGCGCTCGATGCCGGCACCAGCAGTTCCAGAGTGCTGTTGTTTGATGCAAACGGGCAGGCTTTAGCCACCGCACAGCGTGAATTCACCCAGTACTTCCCCCGCGAGGGATGGGTGGAACACGATCCCGAAGAGATCTGGAACACCCAACTGGAGGCCCTGAAGGCCGTCATTACCGGTGTGAACCCCAACGAACTGGCAGCTGTGGGAATCACCAACCAGCGGGAAACCACCGTGGTATGGGAGCGCTCCACCGGAAAACCAGTCCACCCCGCCATCGTGTGGCAAGACAAGCGCACCGCCCCTGATTGCGCCGAACTCGCCAGCCACCACAGCCAAGTCTTCCGCCAACGCACAGGTCTGCTCCTCGATCCCTATTTCTCGGGCACCAAACTCGCATGGATCCTCCGGCAGCAGCCCGACTACCTAGCGCGCGCCCAACGTGGCGAATTGCTATTCGGAACTATCGACACTTGGCTGATTTGGAAACTCACCGGAGGCGCTGTGCATGCCACCGATGCCAGTAATGCCAGCCGAACCCTGATGTTCGACATCCACCGCAGCGAATGGGATCCCGAATTGCTCGGTATTCTGGGGATCCCTGAGGTCATGTTGCCCGAGGTGTGCGACTCCAGTGCGGTCATCGGCCATACTTTGGCTGAATTTACAGGTCGTAGCATCCCCATAGCCGGCGTGGCGGGCGACCAGCAGGCGGCTTTGTTCGGACAACTGTGCATCGAACCGGGTGCGGTTAAGAATACCTACGGAACGGGTTGCTTTTGCATGATGAACACAGGAGCTGAAGCCCATGTGTCGACCCACCGCTTGCTCACCACCGTAGCGTGGCGCAGGAGCGGTACAACCACCTTCGCCCTCGAGGGTGGCGTTTTCGTGGCCGGCGCCCTCATCCAATGGATACGCGACCAGCTGGGCCTCATTCAATCCGCCGCCGAAATAGAGGAACTCGCCCTCAGCGTACCCAATAATGGGGGCGTCACCATCATCCCGGCTTTGGCGGGACTAGGAGCGCCTTATTGGCGGCCCGACGCCACGGGGGCCATTATGGGCATCACCCGTGGAACGCAGGCGGGACACATCGCCCGGGCCGCTCTGGAGGCCATCGCCCTCAGCAGTGCCGAACTCATAGAAGCGATGCAGGTCGACAGCCAAACGAAAATACCCCTGCTGAAGGTCGACGGCGGTGCGAGCCGCAACAACCTCCTTATGCAACTACAGGCCGATCTGCTCGACACGCCAGTGGTCCGTCCCATGCAAACAGAGACCACCGCCATGGGCGCGGCGTTCTTGGCTGGACTAGCCACGGGGGTGTGGAGTAGTACTGGTGAACTGCAGCATCTGCTGCGCGACGACCGGGTGTTTCACCCCCGCAGCCCAGAACTGAGCGACCGGGCACAAATCTGGCAGCAGTGGGACCAAAACATGAAGCGGATCCTCCACAGCTAGAGAATTAAACGCAACCACAACAGATAAAGCATAAACAGCATCCACCTCAGCTAATAGACAGAACTGCATCCAGCATAGCTAAAGCATGAAACGGATCCACCACAGCTATTAGCCAGTACTGCACTCACCAAAGCTCAATCATGAACCGCGAAGAGCAACTGCAAAAAGCCATCCAGAGACGGGAACCATGGGATGTGATTGTGATTGGGGGTGGGGCCACTGGCCTTGGCATAGCTGTGGATGCCGCATCACGCGGCTATAAAACCCTGCTGTTGGAGCGGTACGATTTCGCGAAAGGCACCTCCTCGCGCAGCACCAAGCTGATTCACGGTGGCGTTCGCTACCTGCAGAGTGGTGACGTACGCCTGGTGCTTGAGGCACTGAAGGAACGGGGTATCATGTGCAGAAATGCCCCACATCTGGTGCGCGAATGTAGCTTCGTGATCCCAACCTATGATTGGTGGGAAACACCGTTCTATGGGGCGGGACTCAAAATCTATGATCTGATGGCCGGAAAATTGGGCCTGAGTCCCACCCGCTTGTTGAGCCGCGACGAAACTCAAAGGTTTATTCCCAATGTGCGTACGGTCGGCCTCCGGGGTGGGGTGATGTTCTCCGACGGTCAGTTCGACGATGCACGTATGGCCATCGCACTGGCACGAACGGCGGTAGACCACGGCGCTTGTCTCCTGAATTATGCCCCGGTGACAGGTTTCATGAAAAATAAACAGACCATGGGTGGTGTACAGATGTTGGATGCCTTCACCGGCCAAACCCTTTCCTTTTCAGCCCGTGTTGTCATCAATGCCACCGGAGTGTTTGCCTCGGAACTGATGAAGCTCGATGAGCCCATACCCCAGATCAAGATGAGTCCCGCCCAGGGCACGCATTTGGTGTTGGACGCGGCATTCCTGAGCGGACAGCATGCTATTTTGGTGCCGCATACGGCCGACGGACGGGTGTTGTTTGCCGTTCCCTGGCAGGGAAAGGTAGTGGTTGGAACAACAGACCATGCGGTGGCCGATACTCCTGCCGAGCCTCAGGCCCGCCGGTCGGAGGTCGATTTCATCCTCGAACACGCCGGCACCTACATGACACGCCCCCCCACAAACGAAGATGTACGCAGTGTTTTTTGTGGACTTCGTCCACTTATCTCCAAAGATGCCGACGCACCAAGCAGTCAGCTGAGTCGCACGCATCAAATTCACGTGGCCCGAAGTGGACTTATTCATGTGCTGGGTGGGAAATGGACCACCTACCGGAAAATGGCCGAAGACGCGGTCGACGCGGCTCAGTCAATTTCGGATTTACCCGACGTGCCTTGCCGGACGGCCACCATCCCCATACACGGCTACGATCCTGGCTCGGTTGTCGGCGTTGTCGTTGGCGATGATGCCGGGTCTACGGAACCACCCGCTCCGCTCGGCAACTACGGCACGGATCTTGACGAAATGCGCGCCCGCTATGCACCCACCGATTTTGAATCGATCAGTGAGCATCTATTTTTGTGTCCGGCCCAGGTGAAGTGGGCTGTTGAACGCGAAATGGCTCAAACCCTTGAAGATGTTCTGGCGCGTCGCACTCCTTGTCTGTTCCTCGACGTGGAGGAGAGCCTGCGCCTCGCCCCCCGTGTTGTCGCGCAAATGGCCGACATTCTGGCACGCCCTCCCGAATGGGCGGAGCAGCAGATTAATGATTTTACCCATGTGGCCCGCTATTTTCGACTGCCCGAGTCCTAAAACCCAATATGATTAATGTCCCCGATTATTGTTGAATTTCTTTCTATTCTCAATCCTTACATGTTTTATGTCACCCTTTATCGCTGAATTTCTCGGTACCCTCATCCTGATTTTGCTGGGTACTTCGGTCGTGGCCAACGTCACCCTTCCCGCCACCCATGCCCAGAAACAGGGTAGCCCCTTCCTGATGATCACAACGGGCTGGGCCTGGGCCGTGTTTTGTGGGGTCGCCCTGGCGGCTCCCTATTCGGGTGCTCACCTCAATCCGGCCGTGAGCCTCGGTCTCGTCCTCGCCGGTCGCTTTGATGCGCAGATGCTGCCGATTTATTTGGCTGCGCAAATGGCGGGTGCCATTGCGGGTGCGGCCCTTACTTATATATTTTATTGGATGCACATTCGTCTGCAGGGCGACGAGGCAGCCATCCGTGGTTGTTTTTGTAACGCCCCAGCCTTGACTTCTGTACCCCATAATCTGTTTAGCGAGGCACTGGCTACGGCGGTGCTGGTGGGGGTGGCGCTGTTTCTGGCGGGACCAAAATTGGAGATTGTTGGACAAACCACACGGGTGGTAGGACTAGGCTCTGTGGGGGCACTGCCCGTTGCCCTACTGGTGTGGGGAATCGGCCTGAGCCTGGGGGGAACTACCGGTTATGCCATCAATCCGGCCCGGGATTTGGCCCCCCGTCTCGTGTATGTATTGTTTAGAGGTAAAAAGGCCGAGGCCGACTGGTCTTATGCCTGGATTCCAGTAGTTGGTCCCCTGTTGGGTGCCGCTCTCGTTGGCCTGCTCTATTCGATTTTTATTGGGTAGACAGAGTACTTTTTTTAATAAATCGGGCGCAGGTCACCGAAGGGCCATACACCAGTAGAACGTACATCCCGGTGGGAAAGTGGCGCGTGTCGACCGATGTGGGAACGCTGCTAACGATGCCTTCATGACAAACATTCCCGAGGCTGCCATAAACCCTGAAGCGCTTCCCGAGATCCCGCTCATCACGTCCGATTTTCAGTTCATATTCCACCGGATTGGGGTATGCAAGGGCGGAAGTAGACTCAGCCTGCCCGATGCCTGTTGCCGTTATGTTCAGGGTTACTGTAAGAGTGTCCGAAAAAATACATTCTGAAACAATCAGGCGGACGGTGTAACTGCCGGGCACTGTATATGTATGCATCGGGTCGCGAACCACTGAGGTTTGTCCGTCTCCAAAATCCCACATATGACCTAAATTACCACTGCCTCCCGCGCCCGGGGTCGATGTGTTGCTGAAGGTGAAGGTGTTTCCGACTTGGGTGTGACTAAACACGGCCTCCGGCTCGTTAATCGTCAGATTCCATTCAGATGCCCGCCCCCACACGGTTTGATCCGATTGCTGTTGGTAGTATAATGCACGTGATGATGCTAGTCCGCCGTGGTACGTGTTTCCAAGGCTGGGCTGCTTCCAGATGCAGCTGAACAAGCTTAGGGCTGCCACATAACTACCGTCGAGATTAGGGTGGCTGTTGTCGGACGAGTGCAAAACGAGGCTGGTGTCGTTGAGAATGTTCTGCCAGGTTACGCCGACTGGGGAACATTGCAGGTTTAGATTGTTGCTGATTTCCGTGTAGGTGCGGGTCAGCGAGTCCTGCATGTGGTTGAAGTCGACAAATACCGGGCTGCAATAGGTATTGGTGGGGTCGCATTGCTGTCCCCCAAATCGCCTGCCCCAAGTCATGTAGGTGATTAGCCGGGCGCATGGGTTGGCTTGTTGCGCCAGGCTTTTCAGTTGGGCCAGAGCCGGATACATATGGTTGTAGCGGTAATAATCAATCGTAGGAACCTGACTCTGCTCCTGTACGATGATGTAGTCCCACGTCCCCTGGTTGATTTTTCCGAGGGAGGTGGGGTCGTTCATATGACCCGAAATGGTGAATCCCCCAGGCATGGCCGCATCGTATATCAGGGTTTTGCCGGCGGAGGTCGACAAGCTTTGCACGAGTTGGGGCAGATTGTTGGCGGCTGTGTAGCTGTTTCCCAAAAACAAAACCGAAAGGGTGTCCTGAGCCACAGCGCGCATATTCATGCAGGCGCCCAAAACGATCAGCAGTATTCGAAGTTTCATATAATTATCGCCATTGACATTCATATGTTTACCTGATTCGAGGCAAAATCACCGAATCATCAGCTTCACACGATCGGTTCGTCCGTCCGATTCGAGTTCTAAAAAGTAGAGTCCGGGCGGAACATCGGGCAGGGGCAGTTCAACTTTATGTAGCCCGGGTTGATACCAGCCCGACTTAAGCGTTTCCACACGACGGCCGGTGGCGCCCATGAGATGTATGGAGGTTTGGCCACCGATGTTCAACTGGAATTCGGTTGTCACCTGTCCCCTGGCCGGATTGGGATAAGGCGGGTAGATGCGTGCGGTAAAGCGCCGCAGCCGTTCCTCGTCGACCGTGCCTAACGCAATCAACTCATCACCAGCTTCATAGGGCACAAAGCCGAAATAGCAGAGGTACATTTCGTCGGTTGTGCTTTCGCCCCACGTTATGGTGGCGGGGGGCGAATTGGGGTTGTTGGGGTTCGACGCGCGGTTGTCGTAGGTGGCCTCGGCATGCAGCACGGAACCCACAGGGATGCGGATCAGGCGGGGAAAATGGTAGAAACCCTGCCAGTTGAAGTCCCACTGCGGAATCTCGATCAGTGGTACGGTATCGTTGCCAGGTCGAACGGTATAGACCTTCCAGGAGGTGCCAATCAGGTGGCTGTGGGGGAAGATGCTCATCAGCGATACCTCGTATGGAATCTGAAAACGCCCCCTAAAGGTGCGCACGGTTTCGGCCGGGATGATAAACGGTCCATTGGTCAGCTGCTGGGGTGTAATCGGCAGGATGCGCTCGGTGCGGGTCACAACCGTATCCCGATCATAAAATAAGTTGATGTGGCTCGAATCTGATTCGGCTACGGGACTGGGGGCGTAGTGCATTTGCACCAGGATGTCGGCGTTGGCAGGCAGATTTTTACCGATGTTGGCGGGGTACATTTGGGCAATGGCGCCGGGGGCCCAGCCGAACCAGTTGTCTTCCGTTGGAGTAAAACCAAAGCCGAAGAATTGGGTGTAGCCATAACCGGGATCGGCCAGGTCGCGGCTTCGCCCTTGGCCGGTCACATCCGTTGCGAGTATGGCATGGTGTACAATACGGTTGTTGCCCGGTCTGAACTCAATGCCCTTAATTTTCCGGGGCTGACCAAGGTTGGTGGGCAGCACGAATACCCTAAACATATCCTGGTTGTTGCCCTGGTGTACATACGACTGCGCCATAGAAATCACAGTATCGGGCAATCCGAGTTGCGACCCGGCAGGAAATTGGGGTACTGGCGGTTCCTGCGCAGGATTCCCCCTGAGCGCCCCTTGCTGAACCCAGTCGGTAATGGTTTGGATCTCTTGTGCGCTGAGCACACGCTCCCCAAGGAGGTGGCTGTAGTTTGGGTTGGCCTGCCACGGCGGCATGCTGCGCGCCTGTGTAGTTAAGGCGATCATCGACGCATAGGCCGATGCCTCCTGATAGGAGGTGAAGGGCATCGGACCAATTTCCCCGGGGCGGTGGCACGAGGTGCAGTTGTTGTAGATGATCGACGCTACTTGTCCGCTCCAGGTAACCTGTCCCTTCGCACATATGCTCGTTCCTCCAACCCACAGAATCAGGAGGAATAGGAAAACGGGAAGCTGATTGATGCGCTTGGTGTTAAATAGTTCCCATTTAAATGTCTGATTTGCGGGGTAACTAGAGTGCATAGATTGGGGGTTAAAAAATGGAATCAAATAAAAGATTTTATGGTTGTAATTGGGACAATGACAGTTGGAAAAAAGTTTGTTTTTATAATCAAAATAAATTGAAATAGAGGTAAATTTTTATGGATGTAATTGAATTTTAGGGGATGGCGTTCAATAAACAGCCGACCGCTTCGGTCTGTTGGAAGGGAAACTCCTCTCCTTTCAATAAGCGTTGCAGCACAAGTTGCAGGTCGTTGCGGGTCACATTCTGCCGGCGCTTGCCGGGGGCGTAATAGCGGTCGTCGATTCGTCCCCTGTACCTCAAGCGGTTGCGCTCGTCTTTCACCACCACTTCTGGCGTGGTCGACACACCATACACTTTGCAAAACGCCTGCTCCGGGTCGAGCCGGATCTGCATGGCCAGATCGTGGTTCAACAAAAACTGGAGGGCGGTGGTGTCGGTCGACAACCGATTGGGAAATACCGCCACCCAGCGCACCTGTGCGCCGAATTCCTGCTGTAGTTCGCGAAGGCGAATGGTATAAAATTGGCAGACTGGACATCCTTCTGCCAAAAAAATATAGACCGTGGGCCGGCTTGCCTCGCCCCGGGCAGGAACGGTGTTCAGTCCTGATGCGAAGAAACAACAAAAGGCGAGCAATGCACCTTTGTGACGGAATAAGCGAAAAACGATTGGGGTGAAAATGGCGCCAAGCATAGCGGAATCCTATTTTTTGGTGCTAATGCTGGTTTGGGTGGTAGTGAATGTCCAATGCGGTCATATCCAAGATACGTGGTCTTTGAATGAAATCGTTTATCACAGGACGCGGATTCGAGAAAGGCGGGTGGTGAAGGTAGGCCAAAAGCACAATATCGGGGTTTAGTGAATTCAAGCATCACTGCTTGTAGGCGATGAAGCCCGGGCCCACTCCGGCCGCGAAGGAATCAACCAGCGTGAATGAGGGATCGAAGACATAGACCTTGCCATTCGATTGGAAATTACCCGCATCGGTGCCGTAAATGCGACCGCGCTGATCGAAGGGATCCACCGAAATATGGTACAGGTTGCGTGTGGCTACCGATTGAACGTCGAGGCGGTTCTGGTCATCGTTTGGAATGAGCAGGGAGAGGCCACCCTCGAGCCTGGAAAAAAACCGTTGACCGTCGGGGTGTAGGTTGAGGTCGGTCGGATGCTGTGTCGAAGAGGACAGATTGTAGCCCCGCGCCGGTCCGGGCACTAACCGCCAAAGCGACCCCGCCGTTTCGGTTCCTGCCCAGGATGGGGTTCCACCACACAGCAGCCACAATTCGGTTCCACGCCGCACGAAACTCTGTGGACGATCGCCCACGTAGAGGGTTCCCAATAGGCTCTGGCTGTCGAGGTCAATTTCTGTGAGGGTTTGCTCATCACCGTTGGCTACCAGCAGGCGGTTGCCCTGCAGAGCAAGCGCATTGGGAAAGTGCCCCACATCAAATCTCTGCACGATTTGCCGGCTGTTGAGGTCGATTAGTGCAACCCGGCCGTGGTCGGTGAAGCTCACCCATTCCGTCACATAAGCAAAGCCCCGTGCGCTGTCGATGAGAAGGGCCGACGGCAATTCTAATCCAGTCGTGGTGCCGATCGACCGGAAATCTTTGAGGTTCACCCATTCGAGGGTTCCCGCATTGTTCACCACGATGAGTCCGGTCGTGCCCCAGATACCCATTTTCTGCGCGATGTTACCGAGGGGACGGCCATTCACGGCTCCAAACATATCCTGTATGGTGGTTTGGGAGTTGCGGCTTCGGTAGGTAATGCTTCCGGTCCCCTGCCCGAACGGACCCTCGTTGACCACATAGATGCCTGAACTGTAGTCGACCCCCGGCTCTGGGATGGGTTTGTCCTTTTCGCAACCAGCTATAATCAGGGCTGGAATTAGGAAGAGCATGCGAAAACTGGACAAAATGTTATTTAAATGAATAGGTTTCATTGAAAATATTTTAGATTAAAATAAAAAAAATAATTGATTTACTCGAACATAATAGTGAAGTTCAACTGCCTGCCGGGCATGGGGTGATAGGGAACAAGCTCATAGCGGGTGTTCAGGAGGTTGTCGACAGTGGTGCTGAGATGCCAGCGCTGAGCCTTGCCGGGCAGTCGCCATCCCGCACCCAATCGAAGGGTAGTGTAGGGTCGCAGGCGTGTGTCGTTGGGGTCGAAGACATCAGGTCTGCGATCCACCACCCGCAGGCGTAGGTCAACGAATCTCTTGGGATGCATGACACGCAGTGCGGTGAGCATTACATGTGGTGGCAGATAGGGGAGAGGCCGGCTGTCGGGCATCTGCGAACTACGTGTGAAGGCATATTGCAGTTGCGCTTCCAGAATCGATTTCCGTATGCTTTGGCGCGCTCGTGCATCGAGGTGCAGTCCCCCGCTTCGGGTTTCCTGAAGGGCGGTGGGCCGCCAGTACCCTGCCTCTGCATCCGGAAGCCACACGATCTGGTGTTTGAGGTAGTTCATAAACAAGCGGGTGTTGATTTGCAGCAGGGTTGGCTGATGGGGTTTCGATAGGGTGATGCTACGTCCGACCTGAGCCGACCAGCCCAACTCGTTGCCCAGGTCGGGCCTACCCCCGGGCTGCCAATACAGGTCGTTGAGCCCGGGAATTCGCTGCAAGCCGGAAAGGGAGGCACTCCAAGTACCTGAAAAGGAGAGGGTAGAGTCTGTAGCTGATGGACTGGTGTTTATGCGTTTATCGTCCTCACCTGTCTCATTATTCTGGACAAGAGCCAATAAATTTAAGGATTCAGGCCTTGATAGGGCGCTTTCCTGCACTTTTCCAACGAGCGTGGGGGCCGACCAGCTGATTTCGGGAACTGGCGTCAGCCAGCGCCCGTCGACCTGCTCTATACGCACCGCGAAGTTCACTGTGTGTCGTCCCCACTGCCTGCCAAAGAGCGATTGCAAGGCCAGCCTCGATTGATGCACCCCTGTGGTGTAGGCCGACGAGCGCACACGGTGGTTTTGCAGCTGAAGGTGGCTGTTTAGCCAACAGTTCGACCAATCGCGACGCCATCCCAGCCAAGCCTGCAGGCCCTCAACCCGATGCCAACCATACACCTGGGTCGACGAGTCGCGGTAGTGGTTGTCGTCACGGCTCCAGCCTGCATTTCCCCAAAATAAATGTCGACCATGGGCGTGACTCCAATTCAGGCTCACCCGGTGGAGGGTGTCGCCCTGCTCGGCACGCGACTGCGCGGCTGTGAGGGCCGCTGGAAGCTGTCGACAGTGCATCTGCACCCAATGCCCCAGTCGGAAATAGTGTTCACCCAGTTGAAAGCCGAGCTGTTCACGAAGGCCGGTCCCCGATTGGGCTGCATGGCTGCGTCGGGCAATGGGCGCATCAGGTGCCGACGTGGTGGGGTAGGGGAAATCCAGATCCCAGTGCTGGGCATAGGCCCGCATTCGGTAGGTGAACGTTCCGCGGTGAAGGGTCGTTCCGATACCGCCCGAGCGTGCACCGAAGGAGCCGGTCGTAACGAACAGGCTGGCGGGCGAGGCTCCCCATTGGCCTTCCCCCGGAATCCACAACACTCCGCCCCCGGATCCCCCGCTGATTCGTCCGCCTGCAGCCCTAGCTTCGAGCTGTGCACCTGTTGTGAGCCAGGAGGGCATCAGGCCCAAATCGGGGGTTTGGTTCATCGGGTTCACGAGACTCATGCCTTCCCAGGTCACCATCAGGTGCGTGGTGGGGAGTCCACCAGCCGCAAGTGTGCTGAGTTGTCCGGGTCCGCGGCTGTGTATGGCCAGTGGGCTCGACCACTGCAGGTCGCGACCTACATCCGAACCCGGCTGCATCCGCTGCTGAAGACTATCGCCCGTTGACATCAAACCCACCGATTTACGCGCCTCGGGGCGTCGCTCCCAAACTTGAATTAGTGGCAAAACGCGGCGACTGTCGACCGAATGGTACAATGAAGATTGTCTGACCCCATGAGAATCGTGGTTCACCGAATCGCGAATGGCACCGGGATTCTTAGTCCTACCACTCTGGCCCCAAGTAGACAGGGGGAGCATCAAACACACCCACAACAGGGTGCACGGGCGGAGGATTGGGGTGCGCGTCATGCTTTGAGGCCCTCTCATTATAGGCCGGGCATACAGAATAGTGCAGGGCGATAAAATTCGTCACTGCCCAACGGCATCTGTACACCCCGCTTTTAATCCCGAAAGCCGGGGGTTTACATCCAATCGGGCAGGTATTCTGACTCATCCCACCTCCGAAGGCCTTCCCGGTTTCCCAGTGGCACAATCTTCGGGGCTTTGAGGGGATCTACAGCAGCGGGCACTGTTCCGGACTGGTACCGGATTCCCTTTTCATCCGATCGGACGAATACGCACGATCGGTAACCTGATTGGATACAACAAATATACAAATAGAATGAAACATTTGCTGATGCTAATGAAAATAAAGCCAAGCAACATAACCCCAAGCGGCATCATTTTCAGCTTGTACTTTCCTATCTTTACCCCATAATTAAGATACCCGCGACCCCACAACCGTTTTTGTTTTCACATTACGTTCCCTGCAATACTACATGCGCCACGCCATCACCCTACTTTTCACAAGCCTGAGGCGGATCATGACGATGGGCTTTGGGACACTCCTGCTTGCCTGTTGCGGGGAAGACCCCCCGCCAGTGGCGCCGACCGTCACCACCCTGCAGGTCTTCGACATCGCATCCAATAAAGCTACGGTAAGCGGACAAGTTACTTCTGATGGTGGCGCCCCGATTCTGATGCGGGGCATGTGCTGGTCTGACTCCACCCTACCCGATTTGTATGTGGGCGATACCCTCACCGTGAAGCCGGGAAAGGGCTTGTTTTTGGGGTATCTGACGGGACTAACCTCCGGGCGAACCTATCAGGTGCGCGCCTTCGCCATCAACCAGGTCGATACCGCCTATGGCCGCGCATTGGAGTTTGTGGCGGGCAGGGGAACGGATGGATGTGGACTCGCGCCGGCGTATGACATCGATAGCAACAGCTATCTGACACGGGAGATTGGCGGCTACTGCTGGATGTTGCGCAACCTGAGAGTGACCCGCTACGCGAATGGCGACAGCATCCGTTGGGGCAGCGATCCATCCCAATGGTCTTTGAATGCCGACGGCCTACAAAGAACCTATACAGGTCAGCCTTCCTATCTGAGCACCTACGGCCGACTCTACAACTTCAAGGCGGCTACTGACCCTCGTGGGGTTTGCCCAACTGGCTGGCGCATCCCCACTTCGGAGGAGTGGACCACCTTCACCTCCCGATTGAACGGGACTGCCCAGGCCGGGGGAATCCTGAAAAGCACCCAATTCTGGTCACAGCCAAACACAGCTGCCGTTGACGGTGGGGGTTATCGGGCTCTGCCTGGTGGCTCCACCGACGACCGGGGCATCGATGCTGGTTTGACCTATCAGGGGTATTGGTGGAGCAAAACCGAGTCAAACCCGTGGAACGCATCCGCATTTAACCTGCGCCACAATTCAGGGGCAGCCTTCGTGGTGGATGTACCAAAGAAATCCGGGTTGAACATTCGCTGTATTAAGAATTAGTGTTATTTTACTTTAACTAAATGATAAAGTACAATAACATTAAAATATATTTGCATGTTCTGATTCTGTTTACAAGCAGTATGGCCTGGGGGCACGACAAAGGAAAGTGTTCGCACAGCCATTCGGAGGGGGTGACGGCCGAGCCGCCCAATTGGTGGACGGGCATGAGACAGCCGCGACTACAACTAATACTGGAGGCTCCGGGCATTGCCGCCACTCAACCTTCGTTTACCTATATTGGGGTGCACCTCGATTCGGTGATCCCCGGCGACCACCCCGACTACCTGATCCTCCATCTGAACATCTCATCCGAAGCCAATCCTGGCGAGTTGCCGCTGAAGTTTCATCTGTCGGAAAAAGGGAAACCCACGCTCCTCTATGAATTGAACTATCCCCTGCAAGCACGTAGGGATTCGCCCGATTCCCTATCGGGCTTCGATGCTTCCGACGTGGTTTGTCTCATAACCCCCGACCGCTTCGCCAATGGAAATCCGGGCAACGACCGGGTGGCGGGCATGCGTGAGCAGGAGGTCGATCGCATGAAGCCCTATGCCCGGCATGGTGGCGACATAAAGGGGATGATCGATCGGGTGGGATACCTCCAATCGATGGGGTTTACCACTGTCTGGCCGCAACCTATGCTCGAAAATGATATGCCGGAGGCTTCCTACCATGGCTATTCCATTACCCACCACTATAAAGTAGACCCACGCTTTGGCACCCTGAACGAGTATATAGCCTTGGCGGATTCGCTGCGGGCGCGCAACATGAAGCTGATTTTCGACGGTGTGCTCAACCACATCGGGAGTGAACACAGATGGGTACAAAAAACCCCGCTTAAGGGATGGATCAACCGGAAGTCACCCATTGAGATCAGCAACCACCGCCGTACGGTCCACCACGACCCCTACGCGAGTAAGGCCGATTATGGGCACATGACTCAGGGCTGGTTTGTGGAATCTATGCCCGATTTAAATGGCAGTCACCCCGAGGTGGTGCAGTACCTCATCCAACACAGTATTTGGTGGATCGAAACGCTTCGACTGGGTGGAATCAGGCAGGATACGTATAGCTACAGCGACAGTTCCCTGCTGTCGAAATGGTCGTGCCGCATCATGGAAGAATATCCAAGGATGTCGCTGGTGGGGGAGGAATGGAGCCTTAATCCGCTGATTACCTCGCGCTGGCAGGCATACCCTGGCATTCGTCAGGCTCCGGCGGGTGGATGCCTCGGTTCGGTCATGGATTTTCCCTTACAGGCCGGAATGGTGGCGGCGCTTACCGCACCCCCGCGACCCGATTTCTCGGAGGGGATGGCACGGCTCTATGAAACCCTGGCCAACGATTTTATCTATCAAAATCCCCGTCAACTGATGGTGTTTGGCGACAACCACGACATGGACCGAATATTTACACAATTAAATGAAGACACGGAACTCATGTTTATGGCTATAAATTTCTTAAGTGTAGTGAGAGGTGTGCCGCAATGGTACTACGGAACCGAGATTTTGGCCTCTAGCAGTCATGCTCGTGGTCACCACGGCTATATCCGAAGTGACTTCCCCGGCGGGTGGAAGGGCGATGCGGTGGATGCCTTTACTGGTGTCGGACTTTCTGATGCACAGAAGTCGATGCAGTCCTATATGGGCGCTATGCTGCGATGGCGTGCGCAACAACCGGCCATCCACATCGGTGGCACCCTCCACTTCGCGCCCGATGATGAATTGTATGTGATGGCACGCACCTCCCGCCGCGGTCAGGTGCTGCTGGTCATCAACCGAAGTAACCGCGCCCGCACATTGAATGCGGCTGATTATGACGAAGTACTGAGGGGACAAAGGATGCTTCAACGGGCACCGACCGGGGAGGCGGTCAACTGGAATGAATCACTCAACATACCCCCCATGTCTTCTGTTGTTCTGAAGGTAAGTCTTTAGTACACCCCCACGAATCACACTTTTTCATGAGAATTCCTACTATTGTATGTTGCATCTTGATGCTTTCGCATGCTCATGCACAGGAGGTTCCGGTTCCATCGACCGGAAGGGTGGTACGCCACACCGACGTGTCCTCTACCTGGGTGCCATCTCGACCAGTGGATGTGTGGCTCCCACCCACCTATGATGGTAAGACCCCCCACGATGTATTGATTATGCACGATGGTCAGATGCTCTTCGATAAATCGGGTACATGGAACGGCACCGAATGGCGGGTCGATGAGGTCCTCTCCGACCTCATAGCCAAGGGACTTGTGCGTCCCACCTTGGTAGTGGGCGTGTGGAACCGCCCAGATTTCCGCCATGTTGAATATTCCCCGCAAAAGCCCATCGACAACCTCGACGATTCCGAACGATCGGGACTTTTGTCGATGCACCGCCCCGATGGTGAACCCCTGTTCCCCGATGGTATGGTTGAATCAGATGCCTACCTCAGTTTTCTGGTCACAGAGCTACTACCTTTCATCCGCACCCATTATGTGACCTATAAGGAATCGGGACATAACTATATGGCAGGCAGTAGTATGGGTGGCTTGATTTCACTGTATGGATGGATAGAGTATCCGGAGGTTTTCGAGGGTGCGGCTTGCTTGAGCACACATTGGCTCTTGGGATTCGATGCCAAAACCAACCACGCACCTGTGTTGCTCGAATACCTTAGGAAGTCGATTCCACCACCCGCGCGAAGAAGGCTCTATATGGATACAGGCGATCAGGAGCTCGACGCCATGTACCTCGTTCCACAATCGCAGGCCGATTCCATCTTCTTGGCTACCGGATATACCCCAAAACAGTTCCTAAGTCGGGTTGCGGCTGGTCACCGCCACTGCGAAGTCGATTGGGCCAAGCGCCTGCCCGGGGCTTTTCGTTTTATGATGGGAAAGGCTGATGATACACCGGCTCCCGCGAACAACAGCAAGCGGGAAGCGGCTCCTATCCGCTCTTCAGGTTCTGCAGTGGGCAGCTCAAAGGGTGCGAATGCCAACAGCGAATCGAAAAAGTCGGGTAATGTGACGAAGACTGGATCCAACGTTGGGACGAACGCGTCATCCAAACCCAAAAATTGAGCCCGATGCCGGTATAGATTTGGGCGGCGATTGGGGGCGCTGCGGGAAGTGTGGCACGCTATGGGGGCCGGACTCCAAACCCGCACATGTATGGGACAATCGGCTACCCTGGGGCACATTAATCGTGAATGCGCTGGGTAGTTTTCTGGCTGGGTTCATCTGGGCATAGAGCATACGTGTAGGCTAGGTCGACACGACGCTCAAAAACAGTGCTTATGCCTTCGGTATGATTGGATTTTGTGGGGGATTCACCACCTTCTCAGCTTTGAGCCGTGAGGTGTTTGTGCTGACCCAAGCCGGGCAGTTCAATTATGCACTGCTCTATATGCTCATGAGCCTGAGTGTTGGACTCCCCGGCTTTTGGCTGGGATACCGTTTGTTGAATCTGTAGCGCTGGGTTATCTAACAGTCAGCCGAGCCTTTAGTGGACGCAGACGAATCGGGCGAATTGTATGCGCCCCCCGTATTTCGCCTCCAGAATGTAGAGTCCCGCAGGGATCGTTTGTAAGTCCACCATCCACTCTGTTTCTCCAGAGATGCGCACCTCCGTTGGTAATACACGACCCTGTAGATCCAGGACGCGCACGGATGGGGGTGATACAAGGCCCGAAGTGGACGGGTTCAAGGTCGTGGAGGAACTGCCATCGGCAAGGAGTACCACCCGAAGCCAGTCACGCGCGGGATTGGGATAGAGCAGCAGTTGTAGGGGTGCCAAGGTGTGCACAGCATTGGGATTGCCTTGGTTGTTGGCCGCGAATGTTGGCGAGCGGTAGGTGAACGGCCCCGTGCCATTCGGGATGCGGGCATAGGCTGTGTCGGTGATCTGTAAGGGGAAATTCACCAGATCAACCAGTTGCCCGCTGCTGTTGCTCAGCACCACATCCTCGCCCGCCGCTGAAAGTCTAAAATTGGTGTGCAGTGGACCATCCAACGAGTCTGCATCCGTCCAAATGATGAGGTAGCCCCCCGCCGGAATTGAAATGCCCGAAGGGATGCGCCACCGCTGTGGGTTCGACTGGTCGTCCGACAAATACCAGCCGCTCAGGGAGATGGCCTGTGCTGAAGTATTGTGTAGTTCAACCCAATCGGCGAATCCACCACTTTCATCTTGCGCCCCCGATTGATTGCTCGCCACAAATTCATTGATCACGACTCCTCCACCCAAGGGCTGGCCTTGAATCCGAAACACAAATACATCATGTTCTGCGCCGGTAGGGAGGTACGAGCGACTTTGTGCACTGTTGGCCCCAATGGCTTCGATGTAGTAGCGTACTAAACTAAATGGCGTGAAGGCAGGGAGCTGGGCTCCATAAATACCATCGCCTGCGGCCAGGTCCTGATGCTGACCGTCGTCGAACATTGGAACGGAGGTGAACCGACCCACCACCCGATCGCTGTAGTGCAGACGCACTTCCTGTATGGGTGTACCCCCCTGGGCCATGAAGGCCCGTACCCACGATACCTCACCCGGAATGGGAGCGGTCAGCAGCTGGAGTTGACTGTTCAAGTGATGTGCTGAGTCGACCAGAGGGGCTACCAGAGCCACTTCGGCGTTGGCCAGCATATAGTTTCGGCGGTTCTGAACAAAAGTCTTGAGCGCAGGCACCCCGGAGGTGTACTGGGAGGTGGTGTATAGTTTCTTCGGATCTGAGGCCACCTGCGCCGCAATAAGGGTATTGAGCCTGTCAATCAGGGGATTCGTGATACTAGGGTTGAATACTTCCTGAAGCAGTGTCCGGTAGTGGGCCAGATAGCGCTGCCGCCACTGAGGAATATTCAACAGTTTGTTCAATAGTGGGTAGTTGGCGTTGGTGACATTTTTAAATGGCCCCCAGCTGCTGGATGTTGCGTTGTTCGTGATGAACGTGGAATTACCATCATATTCCAGCGGGGTGGTGAGGCCTGTTTCTGGTTCGTAATAGACTATGTAGTCCATCTTTCCTTTATAGACATAACTATCGTCGTCGGTGAAGATGTTTTCTGTGGCCAGGAACCATAGGATTTTGTCGATGTCAAGGTAGGCTTGCGCGGTATCAATGCTGGTGACGCTGGTTTGGGCCAGCACCGAACAGGCCCGCATGAGGTAGGTCCACGGCTGGGCTAAATCGCTCGATTTCAGGTAGTAGTAGTTTTTATAGAGGTTGGTATCGACCCCAAGGAAGTTCATGCCGGCCGTGCCGTCGCCCCATTGGCCGCCTGGGACTCCGGCGGTTTGTCGCGTTGCCCGGATGAGTGGGCCGTCGTTACTCAAAAACCACTCATCTAGAAAGGTTTTGTCGACCGCCTGAATGTTCGGATACAGGCCCCAGTCTTGTCCGTTGAGTGACAGGCGTATGTAACTGGCTTTGGCAATGGGTATATGGCGCATAGCGAGTTGGTTGTAGAGCACCTCACGCATAAAACTGGCATCGGTATGGGCGTTGTTGAATTTGAGGTTTCTGTAACCCATCAGTTTTTGTCCACTTCGCACAAAATCTGTCTCTATGGCAAACGATTTTTTCTGGGAATTGGTGATGGTGGTGTAGGATGTATTTCCCCGGAAGCGTACTCCAACGCTGTCAAGTGTAAGGTTTCCCACTGTTAGGGTGGCTGGAATGAGTGTTTCACTGGTATAATTGGCCTGCAACAGGCTCCAATAATTGGTTTGGGGAAACTGCAGGTTCACCTGCCTGATACTGTCTAACTCATACCATCCGGGGTCTGGACTCCCGCCACCGTAGAGGATTCGGCCATCGGCAGAGTAGTAACGCTCTGGCGGCAACAATTGTCCGACGCTGATTCGGATACTCAGGAAAAGAACAAGAAATATCAGGAGAGCACGTAGATTCATATGGTAGCTATCGATTGGGAAAGACAATAAGCGATGAAAGGGAAATGATTAATAATAATTGATTAATGATGAATTGTGTAAATGATTTTGTTTATCGGAACCAAATCGGATAAGACCAATGGATATGTCAGGGGTTTAATGCTGATGGGTTGGTACTAGGATTGGTAGGGATTTTGGCAAAACATAAATGGAGGTTAAAAATGCGAATTTCAGGGGTTTCGTAGAGGATTAGCCTTTGCAATATCGTCAAATTTCTGATAAATGGCGGGGTGGCGGGTAAAACAAACAATACAATGGACTATTTGAAGCGCCCTCTTAAGCCGATGGCCTACCCAGAGCAGACCGAGCAGATCGTCGACAAAGCAGTTGGGAGTTGCCTGATGTAGTTAGGGTAGTATCGCTTGCGACTATTTTCTTTGACTGCAGCGCGGCAGATCAGGGTGCCGGGTTCAGTAGCGCTCCATGAGTACAAATAATTGATCCCAAGTATACCAGGGAGGCGGATCAGGGTACCGGGTTCACCAGTAGTTCATCAACAAAAATAAATGTGGGGTAGCCCGCGCCGGGGTGCCAGGAAGGCAGGTTGCCATACTGACGAGCTTCCAGTTTGATGTAGCGGTAACGCTCCGGTCGCGCAAGTTTGCCACCCATTTCTTGTAAAAAAACATCCATTCGGTTGTCGGCCTCCTTGTGGGTGAAATTCCCCAGCAAACGAAACTTTCTACCATTGTTTGAACCGTAAAACCGCACATCTGTGGGCAATAAAATCCAGGATCGGGTGTCTTGTAGGAAGCCGGCCGACAAGGAGCGGAGCTCTGTCTTGGTGCCGAGATCCACCACGGCCACGAAGTCTTTGCCTTGTATGCCCTGCCAATCGCCCTTGCGCCAGTTCACTGAACCTCGTTGACCGTCCACCAGCGAAGCCGCCCCACCAGCGGTATACATGCGGTTGGGCTCGTTGAGGTTGCGCACCTGCCAGTGGTTGGGTCGTTTGTAGACCTGCGCCTCCACCACGGCACTCCGGTTTTCAAATGAGGTGTCGGTGGCCATGACTTTGATGTGGGTACTTTCCGTTAGCATTATCTGGGCGGGGTTGGCAAGTTGCGTGGATTGACCTGGCACCGGATCGCTTCCATCCGTGGTATAGAACACCAGTATGGGCGATTGGACGGGGTTTTTCCCGCTTTTCGGCTCTTTTTGTGGGATGCTGTTGAAGGTCGGATGGTAGATGCGCACCTGGATGATGCTGTCGAAGACCGGGCCCGGTGTTTCAATAATCGGGTTCACAAACAGGGTGGTGCCAACGCGGTATTTTGGCCAGGTGGCGGGTGGCAGACACTGGCCTGGATCGGGGTCGAGACGAATGTGCATCTGCAGCCCACTCAACTCGTGGTGTTTGAGAATGGGTAGTTGCTGCACCCGAACCCCATTGCGGTGCAAACTCGCCGGGTATATGCCCTCGCCCTTGGTTCGTAATTCGATCTGGCTACCATTTTCCAGGAAGATTTGGGCTTGTTTGTGCAAAGGCGCCGCCACCAGCCATTCCGATGCGCCCGGGACCACAGGGTATAAGCCTAAACTGGCTAGCACATACCAGGCGCTCATTTGTCCGCAGTCCTCATTGCCAATCAAGCCATCGGGGGTATTTCGGTAGAAATCCCTCAGAATCTGGTGTATTCGTTGTTGTGACTTATCGGCGCGACCCGTGATGTGGTAGAGGAAGGCCATGTGGTGACTAGGCTCATTGCCGTGGGCATACTGCCCGATGAGCCCGGTGATGTCGGCCTGTTCCCTCCCTGTGGTGCGCGAATCGGTGGTGAACAAACTGTCGAGGCGGGCCTCAAAAGCGCTTACACCACCATGGGCCTCCACCAGGCCGGGTATGTCGTGGGGCACGAAAAACGAGTATTGCCAGGAATTGCCCTCTGTGAAGTGGTTGTTGACCTCTCGGGGGTCGAAAGGCTCAATCCAGCCCCCGTTTTTCTTGGGTCTCATGAATCCGGTTTGGGGATCGAACAGGTTTTTCCAGTATTGGGCGCGTAGGGAGAATTCATTGGCGACGGTATGATCGCCGAGTTGGGTTGCCACTTGGGCAATGCACCAGTCATCGTAGGCATACTCCAATTGCTTCGAAACGCTCTCGTGCTCGTCGTCGGCCGTAATCTGCCAGCGCTTTTGGTAGGCCTCCAATCCGAGGCGGTTCAACCGAGCGCTTTGGCACATCGCTTCGAGGGCCAGAGCACTGTCGAATCCACCAATTCCACGGGCCATAGCGTCGGCAATCACGCTCACCGAATGGTAGCCGATCATACAATCGGTTTCGTTCGAGGCCAGTTCCCACACCGGAAGGCGTCCGCCCTGCTTGTAGATGTTCAGGAAGCTGCGTATGAAATCGGTGGTGCGCCGCCGGTCGATCAGGGTATAGAGGGGATGCGCCGCACGAAAGGTGTCCCACAACGAAAAAACGGTGTATTGGGTAGATTCGCTTTGGTGAATCTGGTTGTCGTGCCCGCGGTAGCGCCCATCCACATCAGAGGCTGTGTTCGGGTGGATCATCACATGATAAAGAGCGGTGTAGAAGATTCGGAGTAGACTATCGTTGAAATCTTCGATGATGATTTTGGTCAATTCATCATTCCAGGCTTTGTAGGCCGACCGGCGGATTTTGTCGAATTGAAAATCAGCCCACTCCGTCTCCAGGTTGCGCCTGGCACCGGTGGTGTCGGTGAGCGCGATACCGGTTTGAATGATTAGGGGTTCACCGGGCTTGAGTTGAAACCTGAGGAGCATCCGGTTGGGTGTCGATGAGGCTTCCACGCTGAATGGCGCTGAAAAGGCCACCCGGGCGTAGCAATGCTGCAGTTGGGCCCAAGCCTTGCTCAGGCGTACTATGCGCATGTGTCGATTCCCGTCGGCCTCTAACATGCCCTCCACCAGGGGGTCGCGGTGGTTGAGGTCGAGCAGCAGCAGCTGATCGGTTGCGCGGTCGGGGAATTGGATGCGCTGCAGGCCGGTGCGCAGCGTGGCCGTCAACTCAACACGAACCCCATTTTCCATGTTCACCTGGTAGTAGCCCGTTTCGGCGCTTTCTTTTTCGTGCCGGAACGGTATACCCATGGGCGTTTGACTACCTGCAGGTTTCTGGGTGAGGGGAAGGAAGTGCATATCGCCGTAGTCGCTCACACCGGTCCCGCTGAGGTGGGTGTGACTAAACCCATAGATAAGGCTGTCTGAATAGTGATAGCCGCTGCAGCCATCCCAACTGCCGTCGATGCGGGTATCGGGTGAGAGTTGGACCATCCCGTAGGGCAGCGTGGCCCCCGGAAAGGTGTGCCCATGTCCGCCCGTGCCCACAAAGGGGTTCACAAAAGTCACCGGATCGTGTCCCTTACCCAATGGATGTCCGGCCAGGCGGGGCGATTCCTCAGCCGGTTTGGGGTCAGTTGAATTAATTTTCTGGGCCAGGCCTGCGGTCGGTAGCAGTGCCAAGCAAATCGTAAAAAGTAATGGGTTGCACCCTCGGAGGATAGGTTTCAGCATGATTGGGTATAAAATTCACAATTTTTGTTTGTCCCGGCAACAGGTCGAAGTAGTCGTCATCGATCCGGCTGTCCATTTGTAGGTGTATGAGTCGCGCTGCGCGCCGGCTGCGGATCTCGAGCAGGCCCATGCCCGCGGCCCGTACCTCGAGTTGTGGATCTACCCATTTTTGTTCAAGCGGTCGATGTGGAATCCACCAATTACTATTTCGTTTCTGACCATCCTTGCTCCATTCCACCACCACGAAATAACCTGGTTTCCGCAGCCGTCTGTCGGCCAACACCGAACGCGGCCAGGGGTCGGATAGCGATGCACCAGGGGGGATGATGACTTTTTTTCGGGAGCTTCTGAGCGCTTTTCCGGCTTCGCTATGCCACAACTGCAGCGTCACCTCCACTTCTACAGGCCCGCGGGTATCGTTCACCGCCACTAGTCGCGGTCGGTGCGTTGTCGTAAGTTGGCCTATGTTTGCTACGGCCGTGTCTATATCCACCCAAACCGGGTGGTATAGGGTCTTGAGCCGGTGGTAGACCGCCTTGGGTCGACCAAAATAATCGACCGCGCTCCAACTGATGCCGGGCCATGCGTCATTCCACTGCCAAAACAGGGTGCCCATACAGTAGGGCTTAGCCGTTCTATGCGCTTTAATGGCCGTTTCCATGGCTCTATGCTGCAGCAATTGGGTGAGGTAGGCATACTGCCGAGGATTGGTGGCTGGAGGGTAGTCGCGCCTTAAATAGGTGTTGAGCGTCGCCGACCCCGTTGGATGCCGCTGATGATGTTTCATGGTGGGCGATTCATAAAACAGGTCTGCGTCATCATCTCCTGCAAACTGCTTGAGCGTGGCCACATGGGGGAAACTCTGCATACCATACTCCGACACGAATCGACCTACCTTGCGTGTGTATAGTTCCAATGAATCGAGTCCCCACCAAACGCCCCAAAAGTGAACATCCCCTTGGCAGTAGGCTTCCGGCCGTCCCCAACCCGTCAGAGGTGAGCTGTGTGTGTAGGGCCGCCCGGGGTCGAGTTCCTGTAAGAAGCGGGGGATGTCCTCCATAAACAACTGTTCATACCCCTTCCACACCTGTGCACTGTCTTCGGTGCTGTATTTCAGGCCTTTTTGCCAGCCCCAATTGTGCCATCCCTCGAAATTCTCGTTGTTGCCGCACCACAGCGCGAGACTGGGGTGAATTCTCAGCCGCCCGATCTGGTGGCGTAGTTCCTGTTCAACTTCTTGTCTGAAGAGGCTATCGATGGGGTACATGGCACAGGCGAAGGCTGCATCCTGCCATAGGAGGATGCCGAGACTATCAGCACAGTCGTAGAAGGCATTGCTCGGATATTGTCCGCCCCCCCATAACCTGAGCATGTTGAGGTGCGCCGCACGGGCCCACACGACTTGGGCTATTTCGGGCTGCCGCCCCCAAATTGGGTCGCTCATGCGGGTGTCGACCAGATATCCACCCGGCACAACATTGGCGCCACGCACGAATAGGGGGTGCCCATTCAGGCGGATGTAAAAGCTGCTACCGCTGTCGTCGGATGCCCTCACGAGTTCCACAGTACGCAGGCCCACATGCTGCTGCCGACGCTCTGTAATGGGATCGAGATAGAGGTCGTTTTCGGGCTCATCGGGCAGGTAGAGTGTTGCCGTGAGCCGATAGAGGTGGGACTGGCCCAAATCATATGTCCACCACAGATGGGGATGGGGTACGACAAACCGCGTGCGGAACACGGTGTCGGCCCGACCGAGCATGGGTTGGGTTTGTTCGAGTCGGCAATCCTGACCTGTAAGCTGCAATCGGATCCTCGATCCGGCGGGTGCCCCCCGAAATCGTACCTCCGCCTCAATCTCGGCCATGGCGGTGTCGGCACGCAGCACGCGGTGGGTGAGTTGGCTGATGCAAGGGGTTTTCGTCCACTCCATCCGCACACTTCCTGTAATGCCCCCCGCTGCTAGTCGTGGCCCCCAATCCCAGCCAAAGGTGTAGGCTGCTTGTCGGACAAAGGTCCTGTGCCCTTCAGGTAGCGGTAGGTGAGCCGAGGAAAGGGAATCGTTGAGCCTTTGAATGGGCAGTAGTTCCACTTCCAGTCGGTTGGTGCCGGTGGTCATTAGGCGTCCTACCTCAAAACTGTGGGGATGAAACGCGTTTTTAGTCACCCCAAGCCGTTTGCCGTTGAGGTACACCCTGGCGTGGGTCATGATTTCTTCGAATACGATCCGGGCATCACCACGCACCGCTTGCGCCGAGTCGACCTCAAAATCGAGTCGACACATCCAAAGTTGTTGTTCCACCCACTGCAGACTATCCGATGTTTGACGGTTGTAGGGATGTGTTATTTTTTTCAGCCGCCAGAGGGCGTCGTAGAGGGTGAATGGAGCTTTTATATCGTTTAATTCAATGCCCGATTCGCTGCGGATATTCCATAAGGGTGACTCCAAGTCGGGCGGCGGGGGTGCCAGACAGCGGTCGCTGGATATGGACTGTGACTCCGCCTGCTGGGGAATGGCCCACAGCAGGTAGATACTGAGTAAGATATTCTGGCAGATCTTAGAGTTGGGCACGCAGATGAACATACGAAATTCTGGAGAGAAGTTGGGAATTGACTTGAAACGGGGGTGAATAATTCGTATTATTTTAATTATGTTATTTTAATAAATTTAACATCAACCGAATCTCTTCCGGATCGGGTTGGGGGTCGGGTGATGTGGAATGTGTAGACCCACCTACCACAGCCGCAGAATGGTAATCGACCGCGTCCCCAAGTTGCCCAAACAACCCATCTAAATTTTCCCGCCGAATTCCCCCTCCCACCATCAGCTTCAGCCGGGGACCGATCTGTGGTGTTGCGACAGTTGATGAATACGGATGTCCAAGCTTCTGTCTGGCCTCAGTTGATGCAGCACAAACGGCATCTGGGGGTTCAAGTTGCTGTTCGCTCTGGCTTGATGCAAAAATAATTGCACCTGAAGGTATTGCATCGCGACCAATATGTTTTATGTACTTAAGGAGCTGGACAATTCCTTCTGCTGCGCCTCTGGTCTGAATCCCCGAGCTGAGGAGGTGACTGCATCCGAGGGCCATTAGCAGATCGAGCGCAGCCATTGAATCCGTACACTGATCGAAGGCACGGTGAAAGGTAAAGGGTAGGGATGGGGCAGCTTGGGCGATCGACAACATCGCGGCACAATCGGGCATTCCATCAGGGGTTAGGCACCCTCCAACCCACCCATCGACTCCCTCATCGGCCCAGCGGCGCAGTTGCTGCCGCATCTCGATGAGTTCGCCGGGGGTATAAACAAATCCCCCGCCCCGGCAACGAATCATCACCCGCACTGGGCATGGAATGAGTCCACGAAGGGGTGAAAGAGTGCCCGAAACCGGTGTAACGCCCCCTTCGGCATACGATGCGCAAAATTCGAGTCGGTGCGCACCGGCACCGGTAGCAATGAGAAGCGCATCGGGCGTGAAACAGGCGATTTCGAGGCAGACTGGCATCATCAAGGTCGCGTTCACTTTTGTAGGCTTGGCGTGAAACGGGCGATTTCGAGACAGACTATTAGCACTCCGCTTAGGGCAGTAGAAAGGGAGAATTCAGCAGTTGGGTGTCTCCCCCATCGAGGGTGCGCGCGTAGGAAAAGCCATTGCGGAGCGCAAACGCCCCGGCTTGTCCGTCGGCCCGCATCGCCAAAAAGCCGATCTGCGTGTCTCGGAGGTCGCGACCACGGCGCACAAACATTGCGTGGGCACGGTTCACGGCTTCGCGGCAGGCCTCCTCGGCCGTTCGACCCTGTCGCATGAGTTCCACTACCAGATGCGAACCCGCAATACGAATCACCTCCTCGCCATGCCCCGTGGCAGTGGAGGCACCCACCTGACCGTCGACATACAAGCCCGCACCGATCAGTGGGGAGTCGCCCACCCGACCGTGCATCTTCCAGGCCATCCCACTGGTGGTGCAAGCGCCTGAAATCCGACCTTCCGTATCGCGCACGAGCATGCCAATGGTGTCGTGGTTTTCGATGTTCACCACTGGTGTGTAGCGGGCATCCTTCAGCCAGCGCCGCCATTCGGCCTCCGACTCCGGTGTAAGTAGATTCTGCTTTTTGAAGCCCTCCTTCAGGGCAAATTCGAGAGCTCCGGAGCCGCACAGCATGATATGCGGGGTGCGTTCCATGATGGCGCGGGCTACAGAAACCGGGTGCATGATGTGCTGCAGGAATGCGACACTTCCTGCGTTACCCAATTCATCCATGATGCAGGCGTCGAGGGTCACGTGGCCATCCCGATCAGGGCGTCCGCCATATCCCACGCTCCGCTCCTGTGGATCGGCCTCCACAACGCGCACCCCGGCCTCAACGGCATCCAGCGATTTTCCACCCTTGCTCAGGACCGACCAGGCCTCGGCGTTGGCCTTCAAGCCGAAACGCCAGGTCGATAAGGCCACCGTTGGCGTGGAATCATTGAAGATTGAACCTGTAGGGTCATTACTTTTGTGGTTCGCACGGCTCTCATTCCGCCGCCATACCCCCACCCCCAGCAGGGTAAGGGCTCCGGCAAGGGCACTTTTGCGTAAAAAAGATCTTCGGTTACTCATATTATGGTCTTTATCAGCATAATTTTGATAAAATTATCAGCTATTCCAAGGCATATAACCCAATAAAAAAGCTACAATTGGTCGAAAAAATGCCTGGCATAGCGGTAACCCCTACGGTCGAGCCAGAGCGATTCAACTTTCAGGCGTTGCAAAAACCCGGGGTAGTGGCGGGTTTGGGGGGGTGACCATAGGACCTCGGCGAGGGCGGGCATGCGGGGCATAGCCATGTAGGTTACCTGATCAAAATCGGGCATATATTCGGTCCACACATTGCCCTGAGCACCCAAAATGTGGAGGGCTTCGGTCAGGTTCAGTTCGTGCGGTATGGGTTCGTAGTCGTAGACCGCCGATAGTGAATTGAAGCAGCAAATGGCCAGGGGTTCGAGCGAGTCGGGCTGCGCCTGATAATGGTCGAAGTAGCAAGGCTGTCCGGGCGACATCACGGCGTCGTGACCAGCTCGGGCTGCAGCGATGCCGCCCTCGGTGCCCCGCCAACTCATCACAGTTGCATCTGGTGCCAGTCCACCCTCCAAGATCTCGTCCCAACCAATCAATTTTCGTCCCTTTGCCCCCAAAAATTGCTCAATCCGCCGGATGAAATAACTCTGAAGCTCATGGGCATCGGCCAGACCCTCTTCCTGCATGCGGTTGCGACAATCGGGACACGCTTCCCAACGTTTTTTCGGACATTCATCACCCCCAATATGCACCCACTCACCAGGAAAAAGCGATACCACCTCGGTCAACACGGTCTCCAGAAAACGGAATACTGTATCTTTGCCTGCACAAAACACATCATCAAAAACGCCCCAATGGGTGGCGGGTTCAAACGGCCCACCCATACAGGAAAGCTCGGGATGAGCTGAGAGCGCGGCCAGTGCATGTCCGGGCATCTCAATTTCTGGCACCACGACAATGTGCCGTTCCGCTGCATACCGAACAACCTCCTGAATGTCCTTTCGGGAATAATAACCCCCATATCGGATCCCATCGTAGCGCATAAGGGAAACGGGTCGGCCCACCAGCGTTTCCTTGCGCCAGGCACCCACCTCCGTGAGCCTGGGCAGTGCCGGAACCTCCAGCCTCCAGCCTTGGTCCTCAGTCAGGTGCCAGTGAAAGCGGTTCATTTTGTAGCGCGCCAAAAGATCGAGGTAGCGCTTGATCTCGTCGACCGTAAAAAAATGTCTGCACACATCGAGGTGCATACCCCGCCAGCTGAAACGTGGACGGTCTATGATTTGGAAGGCCGGAAGCTGTCCGTCGGGGTGCTGCTCAAGGATTTGCTGTAGGGTCACAAATGCATAATACATTCCGTCGGGGTCGCCGGCCACGATCGATAGCCGTCCGTTACCGGCCTCCATACTGTAGCCTTCCGCTCCCATTTGGGCGCTGGTCGACAGATGAATGGGGTCGGGTGACTTAAACAAATTGGCTTTGGTAGAGCATTTCTTTTGCTTCCAAATGCTGCGTGCGTATTGCTGCCAAAGAGTCGCCAGCGAATCGGGGCAACGACCTTCTGTTAAAATGCGTGAATTACCGTTGAGGCGCAACACCGTGCCCGACTTCGGGTTCCACTTCAATTGTTCGGGCTGGGGAATGATGGAAACACCCAGGCGCCCTGCTGCGGAAGGTTTAACTTGTGCGCCGACAAAAATCGGGACGCATAGAAAGAATAAAACAGCCAATGGAACGCCTTTCATGGTCAATCCAGGTTTTGGGCTTTCAATAGGGAAGGGACACGCCAGGCATACCAGGCCAAATAAGCAAAAGCAGCGACGGCCATCCAATAGGAGGAGTGAATGCCCACGAGGTCGGCCAGTTTGCCCTGAAGTGGAGGGAGAATGCCACCACCCAATATCATCATCACCAGAAAAGCAGAGCCCTGAGCGGCGTAACGGCCCAATCCCCATATAGCCAGTGTGAAAATGGAGGGCCACATAATGCTGCAGGCGAGCCCACCAGACAAAAACGCATAAACGGCCACCGTTCCGGTGCTCGTCATACCCACCAACATGGCTGTCACCCCAAACAGGGCAAACACCAGTAAGTTGCGGGCAGGTTGATTGCCACCGTAGAGGGTGGCGCCCAGGTGCACAAGCAGGCAGATGGCGTAAGCATAAAGGGGCTGCATATCCTTGCCCGCGATCAGGTTAATACCCAAAACAACACCAAAGGCCAACCAGGGCACCAGCACCGTGGCGATGGTTTTGGATGTCCCCTTCAGATTAAAAACACTCAGGGAGCCCGTCCAGCGGCCGATCATCAGGCTGCCCCAATAAATGGATATGTAGGGGGCGATCTGGCTGGCCTGCCTGGCACCGAATTTAGGGTCCTTCAACAACTCAGACAGATTGCTCACGATCGACACTTCGACTCCCACATAGGTAAAAATAGCTAGCATGCCCAGCAACAGGTGGGGGTACTGTATTGCTCCCCAACCATCGGGTTTCAGTCGGCTCCGGTGACGGGCATAGAATAGATGCCCAATCACTGTAGCCAGCGCCCCAACGAGGAGCGCCATCCTCAGCAATTCGACCTGACTTTCACCAACAACTACAGCTTCACCTTGGCGGGCATAAACCAGCGCACCCGGTGATTGATAGGAATGAAAGATGAATCCAAACCAAATAAACAGCAGTAGGGTCATCAGCAAAAGGTGTCGCCATGCCCGTGGTGCGGGTTCAATGGGTTCGCGAGATACACCGGAGGGTACCTGTTTGGAAAAATGAAACAGGGTAGCTGCGGCCAGGAACAGGGCACCTACACCGGCGTAGAGGGTCACGACTTTTTCCAGCGGTAAGCTCTGGATTTGATAGTCGGTCATACTGTGGGCACTACCAAACAGCGCGAAGGCCACCACGAGTGGACCAATTGCAGTTCCGAATGAATTGACCCCGCCTCCCAGGTTCACCCGGTCTGCACCTCTGCGGGGATCACCGAGGAGAATGGCAAATGGATTGGCGGCGGTTTGCTGTAAGGAGAACCCTAATCCCACCACGAACAATCCCCCCAGCATGGCCGCATAGGATTTGGCCTCTACCGCGAGGATCATGACCAGAGCCCCTATGGCTGAAAAGAGCAGGCCGTATACTATGCTTTTTTTGTAGCCCCAATGCGTCACAGGGTCGAATCCACGCCACATGCCAAAGCCAAATAGGCCAAGTGCCCCAACATAGTAGGCCGTGTAGAAGGCGAAGTCGATCAGTTGCGATTGAAATTGGTCGAGCTGAAAGAAATGCTTGCAAAACGGAATAAATACGCTGTTTCCGGCCGCAATAAATCCCCAAAAAAAGAATACGACCACGAGGGTTGTCAGGGCTCCCCCATAGGATTGTTCGGGATTTGCAGGAGCGCCATTCGCAGTGGACGGATTGGGCAGGTTGATAGGCGCAGACATAGGATTTTTTGCGTGCAATATGCGTTTTTTTTCGACATTACACTATTCTGGACATTGGAATGAGATATCTCGAAGCTTTAGTGGTAATATTGCGAGAATAGAATAAGGGTATGACAATTCCAACGCTGGATTATTCGACGTTCAGATTCGGCAACTCTTCCCGAAGCACGCTATTTTGGGTGGGACTATGTTTCGGGTTTCTGGCTTTCTTTATGCCTGAGTACGGACATTCCCAAGGTTTTGTGTATGCCCGCCTGCAGGGCCAGCCCCTTATGAACACCGCTGGCTGGTCACTCATAGGAGCCGCCGGCATCGGCGACACCAACGGCGATGTGGACACCTTCAGCAATGAAATGATCCTTGTCCCACCCACCACTAATAACAGCGGTGGGGTGTTCTACAACCAACCATTGGATTTGAGTCTCTGTACCCGTTGGAGTGCGCGTTTTGATTTTCGCATTTTTGAGGGTTCTGCCGCAGATGGAATTGCGTTCTGTTTTTTGGATGTCCCACCTTCAAATTTTGTAACGGGCGGTGGCATAGGCATCCCTACAAACGGAACCGGATTAAAAGTGGTGTTCGATACCTGGGATAATGGTTGCGGTGCCAATCCGGAGATTCAGATTTATAGCGGGCCGGGCTACAATGAGTGCATCGCAGGTATCGTGAAGATCAACAATACAAACGGGAATCTGAATTTTATGCGGTCCAATAACTACCACACGGCTCAGGTGGATTACGACAGTGGGTTTGTGAGCGTGATGATCGACAGTGTGGTGTGGCTTAGCGGAGTATATGCACCGGCCAATTATGTGGGCTATCTGGGTTTTACTTCCGGTACCGGAGCGGCAACCGACCGGCATTCGATTCGGGATGTATTGATCTATACCGAGGGAACCTCGCTATTGGGATTTCAGTCGATCGACACAACCCGCCGAATCCCGCTGATCGAGGCTGAATGCTATAGCGATAGTTTGTGGGTACTAACGCGTGGCAAGTTTCGCTGTGCATCAGTCGATTCCGCCGGCTCCGACCTGCGTTTGTATTCTCCGACCGGTGTGCCCATACCTATATATAGGGTACAATCATTTTGCACCGATGACAGAAGCGACTCGCTGCTGCTGCTGTTGGCCACCCGGCTGGTTCAACCGGGCGACCACCACTTAGTGGTCCGAAATGGAAGGGATGGCAATCCCATTTTGGGTGATTGCAACTCCCGAATCGATGAATTCGATTCACTTACGATTCGGGTCGTCAACTGCTACACCTATACCCGACCTGTGGATATGCGGAATGTGAGTGTCACGCCCGATAACCAGGGAGTGAACCTGATCTGGGAAAGTCCGCCCGGCATCAACCCTGATTTTTTTCGGGGCTATCGCTTGCAGCGCAATGATCGTCCTGACGGCCGGCAGTGGACCGACATCGCCTTTTTGTCACGAATCGAAGACACGCTGTATTATACGGAAGACCCCAACCCGACCCGGGAAAGCCGCGATTTCCGTGTTATTTTGAAGGTCTACTACAACCCAGATTGTGCCCCGGGCGATTCGGTTGGTTCAATTTTTTTGCGCGATGAAACTGGATTCCTTGCGGATGCGACCCAATTTGATGGTCGACTTTCGTGGCTTCCCTACTCAGAGGCATGGTCAAATCCCCGCTATGAAATATGGATGAGTCGCCCTGAAGTCGGACTGGACTCACAAAGGGTGACCTCCACTACAGATACTTTTGTGGATTTCTCGAAGCCCCGCGAATTGGGACGCTTTCGCTTGCATGTGCATACGGTGAACGATCTGGATGGGAGATACGCGCGCAGCAATTATCTGGATTTTGTGGTGGATGAACTGGAACTTGAAGTGTTTAATGTGGTGACCCCCAACGGCGATGGGATTAATGATGCGTTCTATATTCGCTACATTGAGGCATACCCCCAGGCACGGGTTCGCCTGTTCAATCGTTGGGGTCAATCCGTTTTCAATCGGGTGGCTTATGCCAACAACTATCAACCTTCGGATCTGGAGGCTGGCAGTTATATCTATCTGATTGAAGTCCCGGGAAAGAATCCACTACAGGGAATTCTGCGGGTGCAACGCTAACCCATAAATATAAAAGGCGCCCAGTTGAGTCTTATCTCAATTGAGCGCCTTGATTTAGTGTTCGCCTTATTTTTATATGGTGGCGGCGTTATGTGTTGTGCGCCTAATCATTGTTTAAGGGTTATAGACCTATTTCCGAATCCAGACTCTCTGTGCGGCGGTTCCGTTGCTGCCTTTCATCATCAGATGATACACGGCTGGCACGAGTCCACTTAGATCCAGGTCGGTGTTGCCGTTGCTAAAGTCGATTGCATCGATCTCCTGTATCAAGCGACCGAGGTTGTCGAAAACCTGAATGGAAACAGGCTTCGAATCGGGTAATCCCTGCAATCTGAATTGACCATCAGAAGGATTGGGATACGCAATGAATGAAGGACGGCGGGAAAGATCCTTGACCGATGTGGTGTTGCGTGCCACACGGAATCGGGTAGAATCGGTCTGCAATGTATTTTTCTGGAGGTCGCTGTTTACTGCAACGCGGGGGCCGTCTAAGTAAACCAGGCTATCTGTAGTTCGGCTAAAAAACAAGCGTACGGCTGAGCGCCATGAACCTGAGCGGGGAATTACCTGTGCAAAATTGTTCAGGGTGAACAATACCATTCCGTCGGAACCCACCTGAAATTGATGGGCTGGCATTCCACCCAAAAGAAGACTCATGGCAGAGGTAAAACGCAATCCATGTACCTGAAACTGCATGGCAACGATTCCTGCGTCATTGTTCCGCATGCTGATGTCCACAAAATTCTGCATAGTGTCGAGTACATCGATTCGAACCTGAGCGCTTTGGGCCGGATTTCTCAGACCCTGTGGAAAATTGCAACTGCCACTGCTTCCATTGAGTTGAAGACAATTGCCCAGGTGAACCAAATCCCAAACATCAACCAGGCTGTCGCCCGTTGCGTCCTTACAAACACTATAATTAAGTGTGTCCTGAAGCAATCCTCCGGAATACAATCCATAATCCAAAGCATTCCTGAGGGTGTCGGCATTCATATCGCCAATCATAGCCCGACCGCCACAAACGCCTTCACAATCTCTAAGCGCATTACCGTAGGCCACACCAGCACAATCGCGATAGGGAGCGCAGGAAGTATCACGGGTAAACTGCTTGCCCTGGGCATTGGTGTAAATATTGAGGCACACCTGCGCCCAGTTGTTGGTGTAATTGGTTTCATAGCGCCCCAACGCGTCGGGCGACTGGTCCCAGTTCACTTTCATGGCCAGGATGTAATCGCCATCCGGCACATCCGTAATGTCGATCCACTGGCAGTCTAAACTCCGGCTATAGATGTCTCCACAGCCCGCAGTAATACCCATATTGCTGCAACCATATTTCGCCATGCCAGGCGGACAATCTAAATCCATCACGCAAAACCCGTTTTTAAATCCAATGGGTATGCGCGTACCTTGAGTTGTTGGTTCCGGATAAAGCACATATTCCGAGTAGCCTTCATAATGGGTGTGGTTGTGGCAATTCACGGTGTTAAACTGACCAGGGTGTGTTGATGGATTGCCGATGAAGTAGTCGCTCTGACCAATATTTCTAATGTCTGTAGTGAAACGAATAATGGTACGGGTACCAAATCCTGTTAGGCATTTCTCCTGAACCCTGCATGTTGAGCTACTGACCGTAGAGCGTTGGAGCGATGTTTCAATTACACCCTGTAAGATTGTGAGGTCAGGCCCTGGCGGGCACATTGGGTCGTTGTTGTAGTAGCAGGGACCGAATACGGTGGCGAGTGGACTATAATTACAGGCGTTGGAGTCCGGACAACCGGCAATGGGACCGGCGAATGTAATATTAAAGGGAATCGGGCCAGGTGCGTTGGCGCCACCAATGCGGATGAGGTAGGTGGTGGCCGTGTCCATGTATGCCTGTACCCGGGCTCTTTGTCCACACACCGAATTGGTGTCGTTGTAGAGAATGGTTCCTGTATTGTCCATGATCAGCTGAGGAATGCTGCAGTTGTTGTATACCCAAATTCGGGTATCCCAGGCTGCGGGTGCTCCGCAAGTGCTGATTATGTAGGCGCCCAGGCTGTCAGGCTGAAAACGATACCAGCTATTGCGCACCGGTGCCACATAGTTGCCTGTATCCACAACCAAGGCTTGTTGGCAAGACTGGCTGCTGCCGCAGTTCACCGTTTTGGTCTCATAGCGACCGAATTGTCCGCCGCTGGCCTGGATTACTCCATTCAGCAGCAACTGATAGGAGCCATTTCCGTGCGCGCAACAAATTCCATCTCCATAGCTATCAAATATGGTGAAGAAAACGCATGTGCCGGTCGGAATACAGACGGAATCGCGGTTTACTTGTCCACCTATCACGGTATCTCTGCGCATGAGAGTGTCGCCCATCTGGTTTTGCAGAATCCAGGAAATTTCTCCGGGATAGTTGTCGGGTGTAAGGGCCACCGTTATGAGTGTTTGTCCCGTCGGGCAATTCTGGGCATCTACAGTAGGTGCCATCAAAAGGATGGCGAGGAAGGAAAATAAGGTTGTGAAAAATATCTTCATAAAAGATCGAAAGAAAGTATAAAATGCGAAGGTAAACAAAATTTATAAAGCGTTGTCCTTTGACTTACTATTTAGGTCGATAAATGATGCTATTTTTGTCACATATGGCTCGTACAGGCGATTGGAAAAAAAAATGGAGCACGCGCTACCGCTTGGTGGTGCTCGACGATGACTCCTTTGAGGAGCAGGCCTCTGTGAGCCTGTCGCGACTCAACCTGTTCGTCATCCTCAGCACGGCCATCATAGGTTTTGCTTTACTAATTACTTCTCTGGTGGTGTTTACACCATTGCGCGAGTACATTCCGGGCTATGCCGACACAGGGCAGCGGTTGAAAATGTTGCGGTTGCTGGAAACGGTCGACTCTTTGGAGCAGTCAATGGCCGGGGCGGAAGTACGATGGAGGGGATTCTCGCAGGTTCTAGAGGGTAAGGTGCCCGTCGATTCTATGAGTCAGCAGCCTCGGCCCGACACCATTTTGATTTCGCAGGCGGCCAACGTGTTTGTACGCAGCACGGCCGATTCCTTGCTGCGAAAGTGGATTGAGCAGGATTTCAATGATGCCCGCTTGTCGGATGTGAGTGGACAATTCCGATTTTTCGGGCAGAGCCTGTTTGAGCCCGTTGTCGGGCGGGTACATCGGCCTTTTAGTCCCGCCAATCCGTCAGCGGGTCTCGAAATTGCCCTCACAGGTGAACAGCCGGTGCATGCCATGCTCGACGGACGGATTATTTTTCAAGGCTATTCCCTCTCAGACCTTTACGTAATAGTGGTTCAGCACCCTGGCAATGCCATCAGCAGCTACCGTAAATTACGCAAAACCTTGCGCAGGGCAGGAGAATCAGTCAAATCCGGTGATGTGTTGGGTCTGGCCGGTCGATCAGCAGGCGATTTCAATCAATCGGGTGACATTCCTACGATTTCGGTGCAATTGTGGCAGGACGGGAGCGCCCTCAACCCGGAATCTTTTTTAAATTATTGACATTTTTTTTCTAACTTCCCCCAATGATTAATCCGATAAAAAACATTGTTCAGGCCGGACAAAACCTAAATCTTCTTGTTGAAGGATCCAGTATTCAGGGTGACTTAAACGCTAATGGTGACGTTCGCATCGATGGCGAACTTATGGGCAGCATAAATTCCACAGGGCGCGTGGCTCTAGGTCCCAAGAGTAAGGTTACGGGAAACGTAATTTGTCAGTTTGCCGATGTGGGAGGCCATGTCGTGGGAAATGTCGAGGCCGCTGAATCACTCACTCTGCGTGCACATTGCCGCATTAACGGCGATATCAAAACGGCGCGACTCGTAGTGGAGGAGGGTGCACAATTCTCTGGTGTCTGTAGTATGCAGACAGCTGGGGTCGAGAAACTGCGAACGGTTCGGGAGGCATAGGATCGATCCAAAAGGTCATATGATGGATGATTTGCCTACGCAGTCTGTACAGGAAGTTAAGTCTGATTTCCCATCCAAAAAACCGCAAAACAACTCACCCATTCGCGTTTGGGCCAAATTTTCGTCACTAGGCATACAATGGACCGTAATGCTTTTGTGCGCGGCATGGGTCGGTCTGAAATTAGACGACTGGGCGGGAACAAGCCGTCCCTATTTAACAGCTTTAACTAGTTTACTAGCCTTAATCGGGGTGTTTCGCTCGCTCCTGCGATCCCTTTCCGGTCTGGAAAATGTTGGAAAAAACCTTAGGCAACCCCTTGAAAAGTCGTCTGGTTCCGGGCAGAGATCAGATTGCGGAGGTTCATCCCTTTGATTTTGTGTACAGCAGAACTAAAATAACAACACAATTCCTGCTAATTAATGCCAATCTCAACCAAGAGCAACAGCCATTTCAGGTTTTGGATCATGTATCTGGTGGTGGTCGGGGTATGTATTCTCTTTTTGGAGTGGGGTCATGCTGTGAAGAAATGGAACGGATTGGATCAGGCAAAACTTATATGGAAGACCCAAGCCTCTTTAGTGGGTGGATTGTTTCTTTTTCTGTATCCTTTACGCAAGGTAATGGGATCGCGATACGAGGTAGCTAAAGTCCCCATTTCTCTGGTATTCCTGACCATTCACTTTATTCTTAGCCTGTTCCTGATCGCGTTTTTTTACAAACGGGAGGGCAGCCTGTCCCCGGGATTTTTGTTTTCATTTGCGCTTTTTTTTCTGATTTTTTTTGGGGTGCTATTGTTCGGGATTTTCTCTATCTTGCGACCGATTTCGAAATCAACATAAATGCGGTATACGCTTCAAAAACACGTGAAATTTGTTAAGCTGTTAAGCCAAAACCTGAGTAAATCAAATTTTTCGCTGCTTTCCCTGTTTTTGTTTGTTGTTTTTGCATCATCTGCTGCGCTCGCCTCTGAAACCGCAACTCTTAAAGATTCAACTTCTACTGAAGAGGAATTTAACCCGGTTACCACCATTCTGCATCACGTGCTCGACAACCACGACTGGCATTTGTTTGATATGCCAGATCACGATGGCACTACACATCCCGTTTCACTCCCACTCCCCATCATCTTATATAGTGAAGGTCAATTTGACATATTTATGTCGAGCCAATTCGAGCATGGGCATGCCCACGTGAATAGGGGTGAACGTGAATACGCGATGGATGAACACGGGAATATCACAGATCTTGCGGGGCATTCCGTTTTGGATTTTTCCGTCACTAAAAATGTAGCCTCCATGTTGGTGGCTATTCTGTTGTTGCTTTTGATTTTCACACGGGGCGCCAAATCTTATGAAGGGAGTCACAGCAAGCCGGTGGGATTAGCCAAAGTGGTAGAGCCCCTCGTCTTATTCGTGCGCGATGACATCGCTATCCCCAATATTGGTCACCACTACAAACGATACCTGCCTTTCCTGTTGACCTCTTTCTTCTTTATTTGGATCAACAACTTGCTGGGACTCATTCCTTCTGGTGCCAACTTCACGGGAAATATAAGCGTTACAGCCACATTGGCCGTTTTTACCCTTCTAATCACCAACTTCAGCGGCACCAAAACCTATTGGGGTCATGTATTCACGCCGCATGTCCCCATGTGGCTCTACCCCATCATGATACCCGTTGAGATGGTTGGCATAGTGGCCAAGCCCATTGCCCTGATGATTCGTCTTTTTGCCAACATCACGGCCGGGCACATCATTATTTTGAGTCTGGTCTCCCTCATTTTCATTTTCAAAAGCCTGCTCATTGCCCCGGTATCCCTGGCGTTTGTGCTCTTTATATCATGCATCGAACTACTGGTCGCTGCCCTGCAGGCCTATGTTTTTACCCTACTTTCGGCTCTGTTCATTGGTCTTGCCTTGGAGGAGCCGCATACCGAAGCAAATCATTAAATCTCATTTCCTTTAACCCTAAATTAAAACAATTATGACAATTCCAGGTATTGCCGCAATCGGAGCCGGACTCGCCGTTTTGGGCGCAGGTGTTGGTATCGGCCGCATCGGTGGATCAGCGCTTGAGGCCATCGCCCGCCAGCCAGAAGAATCCGGAAAAATTCAAACGGTGATGATCATCGCTGCTGCCCTTGTGGAAGGCACTGCCTTGTTCGCAATCGTGGTGTCCCTGTTGGTTGCGAATTAATCATCAATTCTAAGAGTGGTTAAGGACTGCTCGCCCGGTCCGAATGAGTCTATAATATAAATCTGTCTAAATATGAATGAGCTTATAGAGCCCAGTCTTGGTCTGATTGTTTGGACCAGTGTCTCGTTTTTGATCCTGATGTTTGTTCTGCGTAAATTCGCGTGGAAACCCATTTTGGATGCAGTAGATGAGCGCGACCAAAAGATTTCCAAAGCCATTCAAGCGGCTGAGGAGGCTCGTCGAGAGGTGGGTAGTTTGGCAGGTGAGCGCGACAGGCTGTTGGCCGACATCAAAGACGAGCGCGATAAAATCATGGCGGATGCTGCTAAGACCCGCGATTTTATCGTATCGGAGGCCAAAACTAAAGCCGCTGAAGAAACAGCCAGAATGCTGGGGATAGCCCGTGAAGCGATTCACAACGAGCGGAATGCCGCAGTAACTGAGGTCAGAAACATGGCCGCCAAACTGGCGATTGATGTGGCCGAGAAAGTTTTAGGCAGGCATTTCGCCGACCAGGCCCGTCAGGAGGAATTTGTGCGCAGCGAAATGGACAAAATCAAACTCAACTAAGCATTAACCATGGCAGATATTCGCGTTGCCCAGCGTTATGCCGCCTCGCTTATGCGGTTGTCTACCGAGCGCAGTAGGCTGGAAGAGGTTTACCGTGATATGGAATTCTTAGGGAATGCCATATCGGGCAGCCGTGAATTGCTGGTTATGTTTCGCAGCCCGGTAACCCGTCCCGAATCAAAATCGTCCGTAGTGGATGCGCTGTATTCAGGTAAAGCAGATCCGCTCACCACTGCATTCCTCCGCCTCGTAATCAAGAAAAAGCGGGAAGCAGTTATACCTGGTATGGTTCAGAGTTTTGCTCGAATGTATCGCGCCCACAAAGGCATCGTACGAGCCCGATTGGAGACTGCTGTGGAATGGCCACCTAATCTGATTGCCGAAGTGTCCGCCATAGTGGCCCGACAGACAGGGTTGACGGTTGAACTCAGTACAACCATCAATACCGAGATCATGGCAGGTTTTGTTATTCAGGTGGAAGATCGTCGCTACGAACGCAGTGTGGCTCGTTCCCTCCAGGAAATCAGGCACTTATTTTCCGACAACCTCTACATCAAAAAATATTAAGAAATGGCACATATCAAGCCAGATGAGATTTCAGCGATTCTCAAAGAGCAACTTTCAGGTTACAAATCAGCCGCTGAGCTGGAAGAAGTAGGAACGGTGGTTCAGGTGGGTGATGGTATCGCCCGTTTGTATGGCCTCACACGCGTTCAGTCGGGCGAACTTGTGGAGTTCGACCAGGGCGTTCGCGGTGTGGTGCTGAACCTTGAGGAAGACAATGTAGGGGTCGTTCTTTTGGGCTCGGCTGAGGGTATTAAAGAGGGTGACACAGCCCGGAGAACAGGTTTAATCGCCTCCATTAAAGTGGGTGAAGGCATGCTGGGTCGCGTGGTGAATACCTTGGGTCAACCCATCGATGGTCGGGGTGTGATAGAAGGCGAATTATTTGAAATGCCGATTGAAAGAAAAGCCCCCGGGGTTATCTTCCGACAGCCTGTGCACGAACCCTTGCAAACAGGTGTCAAGGCAATCGACTCTATGATTCCGGTGGGTCGTGGGCAGCGAGAGCTGATTATTGGTGACCGCCAGACGGGAAAGACTGCCATCGCTATCGATACCATCATCAACCAGAAAGAATTCTACGATGCGGGTAAACCCGTTTATTGTATCTACGTGGCAGTCGGTCAGAAGGCCTCCAACGTGGCACAAATTGCCAAGATTCTCGAGGAAAAGGGCGCCTTGGCCTACACGGTAATCGTAGCAGCCTTCGCCTCCGATCCCGCACCCCTGCAATTCTATGCACCTATGGCCGGTGCGGCGGTGGGTGAGTTCTTCCGCGATACAGGTCGTCCGGCCCTGATCATCTATGATGATTTGTCGAAACAGGCTGTGGCCTACCGTGAAGTTTCCCTCTTGTTGCGTCGCCCTCCAGGACGCGAAGCCTATCCGGGCGATGTATTCTACCTGCACAGCCGCCTGCTCGAGCGTGCTTGTAAACTCAACTACAACGACGACATCATTGCCGAAATGAACGATTTGCCGGCTTCTCTAAAGGGCAGAACCAAAGGAGGCGGATCACTTACAGCCCTGCCGATCATTGAAACACAGGCGGGCGACGTTTCGGCCTATATTCCAACGAATGTAATTTCGATTACAGACGGACAAATATTTCTGGAGTCGAACCTCTTCAACGCCGGTGTTCGTCCGGCCATCAACGTGGGGATTTCTGTTTCCCGTGTAGGGGGCAACGCCCAAATCAAGTCGATGAAAAAGGTGGCGGGCACGCTCAAACTCGACCAGGCTCAGTACAGGGAGTTGGAGGCTTTTGCGAAGTTCGGTTCCGACCTTGATGCGGCCACAAAAGCCGTACTCGATAAAGGTTCGCGCAACGTGGAAATTCTCAAGCAACCCCAATATGCACCTTTTAGGGTTGAAGAGCAGATTGCAATTCTGTATCTGGGCACCAAAGGCATTCTCATGGATGTGCCCATAAATCGGGTGAAAGAATTTGAATCGAAATTCCTCGACCTCATGAGGGGCTCGCAGCAGGAAACGCTCGACGCCCTCAGAGTTGGAAAATATGATGATTCGCTCACTGCGGTGCTCGAAAAGGTGGCCAAAGACCTGAAATTACAGTTCATCTAAAGATAAGCGACGGAATGCCTAACCTCAAGGAAGTTCGTGTTCGGATCGGTTCGGTAATCTCGACACAGCAGATTACCAAGGCTATGAAAATGGTGTCGGCGAGTAAATTGCGCCGTGCCCAGACATCCATTCAACAGCTCCGGCCCTACACCAGGAAGTTGTCGGCCGTTATCGACAACCTAAACGCCAGTCTTGAGGGGGAAATCGAATTACCTTTGGCTACTGATCGTCAGGTGCAACACCTTGCGGTAGTGGTGGTCACGAGCGACAAAGGCCTGTGTGGTGGTTTCAACGCCAATCTGATCAAAACCGCACGAAAAATTATCCAGAACTTCCAGAAACAATCAGGTGGAAAGGGTATGTGCACGGTCATTCCAGTGGGAAAAAAGGGAATGGACTTTTTCCGTAAATCAGACCTGCGGATTGACACTCGTTTTGTTGGCCTCATACAGCGCCCCTCGTTTGATCAATCGGCCACCCTGGGCACTGCCTTGATGGATGACTTCCTAAATGGCATCTATGATTCTGTTCAAGTGGTGTATAGCGAATTCAAGAACCCCGTGATTCAATATTATCGTGCGCATACTTTTCTTCCTATGGTGCAGGATTCGGGAGAAACTAGTTCTGATAAGAAGCGTACCGATTATATTTTGGAGCCCAATGCGGCCCAAATCATTGCCGAGATGATTCCAGCCTACCTGCGTCTTTCCCTGCACCGTGCTATTCTGGATACCAATGCCTCTGAACATGGTGCGCGGATGACATCGATGGACAAAGCCACCGAGAACGCGGGTGAACTGCTGAAGGGATTGAAATTGCAATACAACCGCGCCCGTCAGGCGGCCATCACCACCGAAATCACCGAGATTGTAGGGGGTGCAGCGGCATTAGTCGGGTAACGTTTCGTTTCCCGTTAGCGACCCACTCCGGGGGCTGGATTTTTGAAATCACTTTTTTTGGTGAGCGGGGTTTCCCTGTATGTTTTCCATATTTGCCCCGTCGAACAAAGTGATTTAATAGATTTTGTATTGAATTTCTGATTGGAAATCCGGTCTTAACCCTTTGTTTTGCGAAAAAAAACCAGTGCTCTACATCTCGGAAACATCTCCACGTTCGTTCGGTCCGCCTTCATTGATGAAGCATACATTTAATTTGTCGATATGGTTCTTCCTTTGTTTCTGTGTTGCTTTCTTACCCGATACAGTCGCGCAATCCAAACGAAGAAATTCCGACAAACAGCCGGAATTCGCAAAAACAGCCGCGGATTCAAGTATAAAGCGGGAGAAGGGTATAGAAGACAAAATCAAGGCCTGCAGGAAGTTTGAGGGGTTGTTTATCGTCTATCAGGACACTACCGATGGAAAGTTGTTTCTTCTGGTGAAAGGCGAGCAGCTGAATCGCGACTACATCTACTGGAGTTACGCTGAAAACGGACCAGTGGGTGCCGGCATGAATAGAGGGTCTTTTCGCTACAATGAACTGATCCGATTGCGCAAATATTTTGACCGGATCGATTTTGAGCTCGTCAACAACCGCTACTATTTTGATCCGGTAAATCCCCTCAGCCGTAGCGCGGAGGCTAATATTAGTCACGCCCTACTATTGTCCGAAAAAATTGTAGCGCGCGACGACAGTACCAATCGCTATCTGATTGAGGCAGGCAATTTGTATATCGATGAGAAATTAGATCGCGTACGTCCGCCCAGAACTGATGGTGCGCCGGCAGGTGTTTTGGGAAACCTCAATAAGGGAAAGTCACGCGTTTTATCGATTCGGAATTACCCCAGGAACACCGATGTGGTGGTGGAACTGGTCTATGACAACCTCGGTTCTTCTTCCACAGGATCCGACGTGGCCGATAGCCGTTCCGTGTCAGTTCGGCTTCAGCACACCTTCCTCGAGGCTCCGTCGGGCGACTACAAGCCACGCCGCGATGACCCACGAATCGGGTTTTTTCTCACCCAGTTTGATGATATGACATCAACCGAATCGGTCAACTACCGCGATTTTATCAATCGATGGCACCTGGTCAAAAAGAACCCGGAACTGAAAATCAGCGAACCGGTGGAACCCATTGTTTGGTGGATAGAGAACACCACTCCATTCGAATATCGCCCCATCATCCGCAAAGCCGCACTTCAGTGGAATTTGGCATTTGAACAAGCCGGGTTCCGCAATGCCATGGAAATCCGGGAGCAGCCTGATACGGCCGATTGGGATGCGGGCGATCTGCGCTACAACGTGCTCAGGTGGACCTCCTCGCCATTTCCACCCTTCGGAGGCTATGGCCCCAGTTTTGTGGATCCACGGTCGGGACAAATCCTGGGCGCCGACATCATGCTCGAACAGGTATTCGTGCTGAACAGACTGAAGCAGTCGGATTTGTTTGGCCAATCAGCCGGGGCCGGGGCAAGCCATCAATTGAATGACGGACACTACATGCATCGAACGCATGATGGTCGTCCTGCCGGATGTGATTTCGGCCGGTCGCTGCACCAACAAATCATGATGGGCTGGCAGGCGATTGAAGGATTGGGGGGCAACGACACACGTAAAAAGCAGTATCTGGAGGAGTCGCTTTATTATTTGGTGATGCATGAATTGGGGCACACCCTTGGGCTTAACCACAATATGCGCGCGAGTCAGCTCCACGATCCGGGCGATATCCACAACGCTGAGCGTACCCGTGCCATTGGCCTGTTGGGATCGGTTATGGACTACCCCGCAGTTAATTTGCATGTCGACACAGCCAGGCAGGGACAGTATTTCACCACAAGGCCGGGGCCATACGACCTATGGGCCATAGAATATGGCTACTCAACTGCATTGCCCGATTCTGCCGCGGAAGTGGGTCGGCTCATGAGCATTGCAGCCCGGAGTACCCAAAGGGAATTGGCTTTTGGCAACGATGCCGATGACATGCGTTCACCGGGAAAGGGTATAGATCCGCGTATTAATGTTGGGGATCTGAGTTCAGATGCCATACAATATGCCGCCGATCGCCTGGCATTGGTTAGGCAGTTGACCAGCGGATTGATGCTCAAGCAACGCGAGCGGGGGGAGTCACACCAGAAATTGGTTCAGGCCTACTCCATTTTGGGGACGGAAATGGCTCAGACCGCCTCTGTGCTGAGTCGCTACATCGGGGGTGTATACATCGACCGTGCTTTCGTAGGCCAGGAAGGGGCTGGTCGTCCTTACAGCCCGGTTCCTGTGTCGGATCAGAAAAAGGCGTTGGACATCATTTGTGTTCAGCTATTGGGTCCTGATGCATTTCAGCAAGTTGATTCCTTGTATGCCTATCTGCAGATCCAGCGCAGGGGGTTCAACTTCTTCTCGCAGACAGAGGATCCGAAAATTCACCAGAGGGTTTGGTCGATACAAAAGGCAGCCCTCGATCACCTGCTTCACCCAACAACTATGCAGCGGCTTGAGGACAGTCGATCCTATGGCAGCGAATGGGGCGGTGCCGATGTACTGGCCAGGATCACTAAATCGGTATATCGCGATGAACCGTTCCGACTCAATACGTTTCGGCAAAATTTGCAGATGGAGTATTTGTTGATGCTTATTGAGGTGGCTCGCCCCATTGGCATGATGGGTGGTATACAGGGGCCGCGCTATGGGCAGTTGGCCCGTTCGGCAGCTTTGGCTGAGCTCCTCCGTCTTAGGAAAGAACTCACCCGTCAGGCTGAGCAAGAACCACTTGCGTTGAAAGGACATTTTGAGGTGCTCAGGTATCGGGTGAGCCGCGCATTGGATCCCCGGAATTAGTCATTTTTTTTGCTTTTTTCGTCTGTTTTTCGGGCTGATTCATTGAGCCTTTATAGTATATTCGCATCGAGTTTTACACCCGTTTTTATACTTTGTTAAATAGCTCAAACGCATGAAACCGAACAGGTACTTTACCCTAGTTTTTCGTTCTTTTTTTCTAGTGATGGTCAGTTTGTCGGCAGGAATTTTCCCGCAGGCCCTGAGTGCTCAGCCATCGGGTCAGGAGTTATTTGCCAACAACTGTGCCTCTTGCCATAAAATTGACCAGCCTATGGCGGGTCCTGCTTTGGGCGGTATCGATAAGCGACGCGATGGGGCTTGGTTGTTGAAGTGGATCCGCAACTCAGCCGCGGTCATTGCCTCGGGCGATCAATACGCAGTCGATTTATTTAACCAATACAACAAAACCGCTATGCCGGCATATGACTGGTCCGACGAGGAGATCAAATCGGTGTTGGCTTATATAAAAGAAGAAGAAATTGCCTTGGCCAATAAGCCTAAGGCGGCTGATGGGGGCGATGGCACTGCCTCTTTGGCAGGGGGTGGAGGACCAACACGAGGTGAATCGGCGCTGATGATTTTAGCGTTAATCGTTTTTGGCGCGTTGCTTTTGTTTGCGGGTCGTTTGTTGTCGGCGCAGTACCGTCTGCGCGGCATTCGACTATTCAATTGGAATTCCATCAATGCCGGTCTTTTTGTTGTGTTTTTGGTTGTGGGTATGGCTTTGGTTGGACTTCAATTTGCGCGGTTGATGCGCCATACCCTACCTGTGGCGGCTTCTGAACATGGTGTTGTCATCGACCAGATGCTCGTGATTACTTTTTGGATTACTTTTGTGGTATTTGTAATAACACACTATATATTATTTGTATATCCATGGATTTACAGAAGAAGGGGCGCGGAAAGCAAGGCTTTGCATTATGCGCACAACGATCGGCTTGAATTCGCATGGACGATTGTGCCGGCTATAGTGCTCACAGTTTTGATACTTTATGGTACCAAAGTATGGCGTGAAATAACCCAGAGCGAGCCCGGTAAAGACGCTCTTGAAATCGAGTTGTTTGCATACCAGTTCGGGTGGCAGGCGCGACTACCTGGATCGGATGGTATGTTGGGCAGACACGATTACCGTTTGATTGGAGCAACCAATTCTATGGGTATAGACCCTGAAAGTAAGGAGGGGAAAGACGATCTTCTGGTGCCTGAAGTGTACCTTCCTGTCGGAGAGCCCGTTGTTCTGCGTTTGAGAGCCAGAGATGTGATTCACTCCGCGTATTTGCCACATTTTCGGGTTCAAATGAATGTGGTACCGGGCATGCCCACACAATTTGTGTTCACCCCAACCATCACAACCGAGGAGATGCGGGAAAAGATTAATAACTATAATTTCAACTATGTGCTGGCCTGCAACAAGATATGCGGTGTAGCACATTTTAATATGCAGATGAAGTTTGTGGTGGTCACACGCCCGGAATATGACCAGTGGCTGGCCAGGCAACGAACTTATTTCAAGAGGCCCGAAACACAAACCGCATCTATTCTGTTACCTTAATAATAGTCAACCAAGCATCATGTCGAACAGCAACCCATCTGCATCAACGGCCCACGGACACAACCACGGGCATGACCATGGTCACCACAAGGATACCTTCATCACCAAGTATATTTTTTCTCAGGATCACAAGATTATTGCCAAGCAGTACCTGCTTACCGGTATGTTCATGGCTGTTGTGGCCGCGCTTTTGTCGCTCCTGTTCCGCTTTCAGTTGGGCTGGCCGGAAGACACATTCCCCTGGATGGAGTCTATCCTGGGTGATTGGGCCAAGGGTGGCCGACTGGATCCCGGTTTTTACCTGTCATTAGTGACCATGCATGGTACCATCATGGTGTTTTTTGTGCTTACAGCTGGACTAACCGGCACCTTTGCCAACCTGCTCATACCCTTTCAGATTGGTGCACGCGATATGGCATCGCCCTTTTTGAATATGTTGAGCGTCTGGATTTTCTTATTATCGACGGTCATCATGCTGCTTTCGCTATTCATCGAAAGCGGTCCGGCCGCGGCAGGATGGACGATATATCCACCCCTTTCCGCTTTGCCCCAGGCCATGCCTGGATCCGGTTTGGGTATGACGCTCTGGCTAATCAGTATGGCCCTGTTCATTGCGTCCTCTTTGATGGCAGCTCTAAACTACATCACGACTATCTTGAATCTCCGTACACCCGGTATGACCATGACCAGGATGCCCCTTACGATATGGTCTTTTTTCACCACCTCTATTTTGGGTGTACTTTCTTTTCCCGTATTGCTCTCGGCAGTAGTTCTCCTGATTTTTGACCGCAGTTTCGGAACGAGTTTCTACCTGAGTGAGATTTTCATAGCCGGTGAAACTCTGAACCGCACCGGGGGTTCACCCATACTTTTCCAGCATTTGTTCTGGTTCTTAGGTCACCCTGAAGTGTACATTGTATTGATGCCGGCCCTGGGAATAACCTCGGAGGTCATAGCGACCAATGCCCGTAAGCCGATTTTCGGATACCGCACCATGGTGGGTTCTCTGCTGGGGATCTCCTTCCTTTCCTTTATCGTTTGGGGTCACCATATGTTTGTGACGGGTATGAACCCATTTTTGGGCAATGTCTTTATGATTCTGACCCTGGTAATCGCTGTACCCTCTGCGGTCAAGACCTTTAATTACCTCGCTACCTTATGGAAGGGAAATATTAGGTTTACCCCGGGTATATTGTTTGCAATCGGTTTGGTTTCCTTGTTTATCTCGGGTGGTCTTACCGGCATTTACTTGGGCAATGCAGCACTCGACATCAATTTGCATGATACATACTTTGTGGTAGCCCACTTCCACCTGGTGATGGGCTCGGCATCACTTTTTGGTATGCTGGCAGGCGTATACCATTGGTATCCCAGAATGTTTGGGCGCATGATGAACGAGAAGTTGGGTTATCTGCACTTTTGGTTGACCTTCGCTGCCGTTTATATGGTGTTCTTCCCGATGCACTTCATGGGAATTGACGGTGTACCCCGCCGCTATTATAATTTTACCGGCTTTGAATATATGGCTGAATGGATGGATCTTAACCGTTTTATCTCTATTTCGGCTATTCTAGGCAGTGCTGCTCAGTTGATTTTCATTTGGAATTTCTTCGGTAGTATGCGTTGGGGCAAAAAGGCGCCTATGAATCCTTGGAATTCCAATACGATCGAGTGGACGGCTCCGGTTGAGCATATACACGGAAATTGGCCTGGAGAAATTCCCCATGTACATCGGTGGCCCTACGATTACAGCCGCCCAGGTGCACCTAAAGATTTTATTCCGCAAACGGTGAAGGACGACGATTTGCCTGAGGAATTGCGCAAACCAGCAATGCAGCCTGCTCCGCAATATGCATCTAAAGAAGCAGTTCCCTCTGAGACATTGTTGTTTGGCCGTTTGTTGCAGGTATTGGGTATTAGAAAAGCGTAATTAAGTTTGGTATCGGTATGAGCCAACTATCCGATCGGCGCTCTACCCGTGAAGTCCATCTGACTTTCATTCGGGCCAATACTTTAGTGTTGGTCTTGCTCGGCTTGCTCATTTTGGCGGGGGGTATTGTGCGGAGTTCTGGTTCTGGAATGGGTTGCCCGGATTGGCCCCGTTGTTTTGGCCTGTGGATTCCACCTGTTCAGGAAAATGAGTTACCAGTCGATTATCAGAGTATTTATGCGGACAGAGGTTACGCCGATACTCGATTCAATGCAGTAAAAACGTGGACCGAGTACTTGAACCGCCTATTGGGAGCATTAACGGGCTTGGCCGTTTTGCTGCATATGATTTTCGCGCTACGTACTTTTTGGGGTAAAAACAAGTCCGTTGTGGTTTGGTCTTTTGTTGCATTGCTACTCGTAGTGGTACAAGCTGGAGTTGGTGCCTTGGTGGTTATGACTCACCTTCGCCACGGGGTTGTTACCTTTCATTTTGTATTGGCACTGGCAGTTGTGGCGCTTGTTTTAAAGGCCCGTTATTCCGCTATGCCTCTTAATACTAAGATTCCTGCTTTCACGGGGAGCCCCTCCACAATTCTACCACTGCGTTGGCAGGCGTGGCTGGTATTGGTTTTGATGTTGGTTCAGATTATTTTGGGGACGCAAGTACGGGAGCAGGTTGATGAGTGGGTTCGATTGAGTGGAACAATTTACTTGAACACTTCGGAACTTTTCAGATCCCTGGGATCCGTTTATGAATGGCACCGTAATTTTTGGATGGTAGTTTTGATGGCGTCGATCTACCTATTTTATTCCGTGGATCGAAATTTGGGGCCTGGTACGCTCCGAACCTTGGCGTTGGGTGTGTTGATCTTGTTGGGGCTACAAGTACTGACGGGTGGACTACTGTCACGCCTTGGTTTGCCTGCCACCCCCCGTGCCCTTCATATCCTGTTTGGGTCCATTTCATTTTCCTTGACCATGGCACTAGCTTTTAGGTTAGAGCACGTATTCAGACAAATGCTGAATTCAGCCACAGATCGGTTCAGATCCGATGACCTTACAGCGAATCGAAACACAACACAAATCCATGGATAAGTTGCGTGATTACGCCCAATTCTTGAAGCTGCGGCTGGCCAGTTTGGTAGTGTTTAGTTCGACATTGGGCTATTTAATTGCTGCTGGACCCAATTGGGAATGGTCGACCCTAATTGGGTTAACGCTGGGCGGATTTTTGATCGTGGGGGCATCCAACGGAATCAACCAGATCTTGGAGCGGGAGAGCGATTGTCTCATGCACCGAACACGAAACCGTCCAATGCCAGATGGGCGAATGAAGAAAGGTGAGGCGGTTGTGGTAGCGTTTCTGACAGCTATATCGGGCATATTTATGATCTACATAAGCACCCATATCCTCACGACCATATTGTCAATTATGGCGATGCTCAGCTACGGTTTCGTGTATACACCTATGAAGCGGGTGAGTCCGGTAGCGGTGTTTATAGGCGCCTTTCCAGGTGCTTTGCCCGTACTCATCGGATATTCCGCCTTCAGCGGACACCTCAATTTTGAGGCAGGAATCTTGTTTTTGGTTCAATTTATATGGCAATTTCCCCATTTCTGGTCGATTGCATGGGTGCTGCATAAGGATTACTCCAGAGCTGGTTTTCGTTTGCTTCCTGGGGGTGGCGACCCGAGTATTTTTGTGGCCCGCTACATACTATTCATCACATTGTTTTTGGTCCCTGTCGGATTAGCCCCGGCATTCCTGGGGTATACACCCTTCGGATTTGGTGCCCTTTCAATCCTTATGGCCGGGGCATTCCTCTATCCCTGTTGGAAATTGGTGCAACAGCAACAATTGTCACAGGCCCGCAAACTCATGTTGGCCAGTTTTGTTTATTTGCCTGTGATGCAATTGGGACACTGGCTCTTTAAATTGCAGTGGTGATTGGATCATTGGTTTTAAACTATAGAATATTTGGTCAGTGGCTTATAATGTATAGAAATATGGATGCAACCTTACCTCGCGCCACAGTTCCGGCGCGCAAGAAAAACAAACTGCACGCCAAAGAATTTTTGCTTTGGGGGTTTATGGTGAGCGTATTTATGATTTTTGCAGGGCTCACCTCCGCGGTGATTGTGCGCAGAGCCGATGGAAATTGGCTGGAATATGTTCTGCCTTCCGCGTTTTGGTGGTCTACCGCCCTCGTCCTATTGAGCAGCATCAGCCTGCAGTGGTCGGTCGGACGGGCACGACGTGACGAACTCAGACAACTTAAAATAGGTTTGATCTTAACCTTAGTTATGGGTCTTCTTTTTTTGCTTTCCCAGTGGATGGCCTTCCGTCAGATGGTAGATGTGGGACTTTATGTTGTGGGCAATCCATCCACTTCTTTTTTGTATGTGATTACCGGCCTGCACGCCCTGCATATGTTGAGCGCAGTAGTCGTTCTCTTCGTTATATTTGCCCGGGTTTTTCAATACAAAGTGCACTCCAAAAATATGCTCTCTATTCGTCTAGGCACACTTTACTGGCATTTTTTAGGACTTCTTTGGATTTACCTCTACGTTTTCTTCCAATTGGTTTTTTAAAAAAGATGCATGTCCGCAACCCAGACGATTTCCGCTGATTCAAATTCCACCGCCCGCTTGTGGGGTGGGGGTGTTGAGCCTTTCGGAGCGAGTTACGGAAAACTCATGATGTGGTTTTTCTTGCTCTCAGACGCATTCACATTTTCAGCTCTCCTGCTTGCCTATGCAGCCCTTCGGTTCAGCGCAGCGAGTTGGCCTTTGCCTGATGAGGTCTTTTCGGCCATACCGCTGATTCATGGAAAATTCCCTCTGATTTTTGTCGGCATCATGACCTTCATACTCATCGCCAGTTCGGTGACCATGGTGCTTGCTGTTGAGGCTGGTCACCGTGGATCTCGTAAGGAGGTGGTCAAGTGGATGATTTATACGATTATTGGTGGTCTGATGTTCCTTAGTTGTCAGGCTTGGGAATGGACTCACCTACACCATTATGGAGCCTGGTGGGGCAGTAATCCCTTTTTGAATGCTGATGGTTCTCCGGGTATGGTCAATTTCACCAATCTTTTCTTCACCATTACCGGTTTTCACGGTTTCCATGTGTTCAGTGGGGTAATTATCAACATCATTATCACCATCATGACAGCAACCGGTGTATTTGACCGCAGGGGCACCTATGAAACCATCGAGAAAGTGGGCTTGTACTGGCACTTTGTTGACCTGGTCTGGGTATTCGTTTTCACCTTGTTTTATCTGATTTAATAGCCGACTAAAATCATCTCTATGTCGCAAGAACATACATCAGAATTTAAGGTAAAAGACATTTGGCGTGTATTTTGGGTGCTCGCCTGCATCACAGCGGTTGAGTTTGTCGTGGCACTTGTCATTCCAGAGACGGTTATGCCCAAACCCTTCAAGGTTGGACTCTATTTGGTGCTCACCATCATGAAGGCCTTTTATATTGTGGCCTATTTCATGCACTTGAAATTTGAGCGCCTCAATCTCATTTACAGCATTTTGTTGCCTATTGTTTTTATAGCCTGGATAATCGCTGCTCTGATCTATGAGAGCAATTACTGGCTGATGTTGGGTCTCGACTGATGAACCGCAGGGCGCGACAGCTGCTTCTGCTCTTTTTGATGCTCGGTTTGCCGGTGGTGATTTATCTCGCTTACGTCAATTCAACTGAAAATCAATACCACAAGCTTCCAGTCTTTGGTCCGCGCTATGCAATGCCGGTAGCGGTTGCGGGCGAAAACGATGATACCCTTTACCATAGCATAGCCGCTTTAATCCGGGTTGCTGATCGGCAAGCTAACCGCGTATTGGTGGTTAGTTTTTTTCCGGAGGGTGATTCCAACACAACGAGGCTGCGCTATGCTCAATTGAGAAGGGTAGGGGACGTATTCAGCGAGAATCCGCTGGTGTGGATGATGCAGGTGCATCCCACGGAAGGTAACAGCACGAATCAAATACCCCGCTCCGAAGCACGAAGCCTTGAATTCGTATTGGGTCAATCGCGTTTGTCTGATTCGCTCTATCGGCAGGTGGCGGTCTACAGAGCCGACTGGCAAAAGTTGTTCCCTCAGTCACGCCAGGAGGAGATTACCATATTATTCGATAAACAGCACAGAGCGCGCGGATTCTATCGAACCGTACTTCGTAAGGAAACGGATCGCCTGATGGAGGACGTAAGGGCATTAATAGCGGAATACGCCAATACGGCTCCCAAACGAAAGCGGTGATTTTTTGTTGTTAATCTAAAACTAGTATGAACGAGAAACTGGCACTAAAATTTATTTACACCGTATCCGCATTGGTTTTGGTAGCGGTGGTGGTTTTGTTTAACCTACCCAAGAATGAAGAGGTGCCTCAACTCGTACAGAAACTACCTGAGTTGAACGCATGGATTAATGGTACCTGCACCCTGTTGTTGTCTGTGAGTTGGTGGATGGTACGAACCCGACAAATAGAATGGCACAAACGCCTCAACATCACCGCTTTTTGTTTATCGAGTCTGTTTTTGGTTTCTTATGTAATATTCCATGCTTTTGGTGTGGAAACCCGATTTCCGGTCGGCAATCCCCTCCGTCCCTATTATTTAACAATCCTGATCAGCCACATTATTCTTGCGGCCGTTGTTCTGCCCTTGGTATTGCTATCGTTTTACAGAGGGTTGACCGGACAAATCGAAGCGCATAAGCGCATCACCCGATGGTCGATGCCCATATGGTTGTATGTCACTACTACTGGTGTGATTGTTTATCTGATGATTTCACCCCATTATGAATTTTTGAAATGAAACCATCCTCTTACATCAGTTGCACAACCTTTTTGCTTTTCATACTATTGAACCTGACTCCCTTCGAATCAACGGCTCAGTGTCCCATGTGTAAAACTACAGTGGAGGCCAACCAAAAGGATGGTGGAAAAGGCTTGGGTAGAGGGTTGAATTCGGGTATTTTGTATTTGCTGTCTATGCCCTTTATCGCCGTGGGTTTCATTTCAGCGGTCTACATCTACCGAAAGCGGAAGGAAGGGTTATCACATTAGATGAACGTTAAAATGGATCATCAACAATCAAAATCATACCTAAAGAAAAGACCTGGTTCTTGGTTGGCCGCTGGAAAATGCCTTTGTCCACAATGCCGAACCGGATATATGTTTAAGTTTCCGGCCTGGAATTGGCTTAAAGCCTACGACATGCATGAGGATTGTTCGGTGTGTGGATTGCATTTCGAAGTAGAGCCCGGCTTTTTTTGGGGGGCTATGTACATCAACTATGCCTTTGGGGTCTCCATTTCTGTAGTCGCGGGTGCGCTCACAGCGATTTCAGGACAAGATCCAGAATTGTGGGTGTATATCGTCGCGGTCATTACGCCCTTGATCTTGTTGTCGCCCCAAAATATGCGCTACAGCAGGGTTCTGATGCTCTATTTATTCGGTGGGATTTCCTTTCGCCCCTAATCGGAATGGGGATGAACACCTTTATTTTTGGGTCGCATGAGCGCGCAAAAATTCATCGACACAGCCGGGATCATCAAAAGCCGTAACCCGGCTTTATATCGGCTGTTGCCGGGCTGCGTACTCAGGGGCATCAAACGTATTCTGCATGAGGATGAACTCAATGAATTCCTGCTAGCACACGCCCACGATGAGCCCGCGGATTTTGTGGATGCATCACTGGAGCGGCTCGGGGTCAAATCAAGGATAATATCCCCTGAATGCCCCTTGCCGCGATTATGCATCTATGTCGCCAATCACCCCTTAGGCGGTCCCGATGGTTTGATGTTGATGCAGCATTTGAATCGGATGGGAATCGGTTTCCGGTCCTTGTCCAATGATTTGCTGAATCACCTCAATCCTATCAGGCAATGGATGATACGGGTAAATTCATTTGGAAGGCAGTCGCGACAACTCACCTCGGAGGTGGAGGAATCAGTGGGCGTCGGCAATTCACTATTGATTTTTCCCTCCGGATATGTGTCGCGGCCATTCAAGGACGGCATTCGTGATCTGCCTTGGAAAAAGACATTCATTCAAATGGCCGTTAGCCTGCGAATAGATGTGGTGCCAGTGAGCATCAGTGGCACTACCTCTAATCGGTTTTTGCGTCTGGCACGATGGCGAAAACGTCTGGGAATTCGGGCCAATCTGGAAATGTTTTTGTTGGCCGACGAGATGTTTCGGTTGAGTGGTAAAGAATTCACACTTTATTTTCATCCCCCAATCCCTTGGCAGACCTTTACAGACGGTCAACATCCAAAGGAATGGGCGCGACAAATCGAACGGTCACTTTATGAAAGGCATCCACAACTCATTCGCGGAACACATGAATCCTGACCTAGCCAAACCTCTGATTGATCCCCCTAATCGTGAAGCGCTCATCAGCGATTTATCGCACGCCTATAGGCTCCGGCAGACCCATAAGGCGGGACGTGAAATCTACCTTTTTCGAGGGAGCGAATGCCCTATAGTGCTCAATGAGATTGGTCGGTTGCGGGAATGGAGCTTCCGCGAGGCCGGTGGGGGAACCGGCAAGGAGCTGGATTTGGATGCGTATGATGAGGGACCCCATGCATACGAGCAGCTCATCGTTTGGGATCCGGACGATGCACAAATAGTTGCTGGATACCGACTGAGAATGGGGGCAGAGGCGCTTGATTCGACAGAAGGTGCGGGTAGTTTGTCGACCTCCACCCTCTTTAAGTTTAGTAATCGTTTTCTACGCGACTTTTTGCCCCATACGTTGGAATTGGGCCGGTCCTTTGTACGGCCCGAATACCAGAGCGGAAGGCAAGGCAAGGCATCGATTTTTTCGCTCGACAATCTGTGGGATGGATTAGGTGCGTTGTTTGTGACCCGCCCCCAGATTCGATATTTGTTTGGAAAGGTCACCATGTTTACACATTTTGATCCGACGGCGAGAGACATTTTATTATCCTTTCTGAAATGCTATTTCCCGGATAGGGAACAATTGGTTCTGCCCCGAACGGGACTAGAATTCCGGGTCGGCAATGTGTCCGATGAGGCGATTGATTGGGGGACCGACTACAAGGTAGCGTATCAAGTGTTGAATCGCCGTCTGCGCGAGCTTGGAGAGAACATCCCACCCCTCATCAACTCCTACATGAATTTATCACCCAGTATGCGCACGTTCGGTACGGTGATCAACCAGACATTCGGTGGCGTTGAGGAAACAGGTATTTTGATCACTATAGCGGATATATACCCCGAAAAGAAGGCCAGGCATATAGAAACATTTGTTGCGCACTAAGGCAACGGCACAGATGGATTGGTAGAAATACTAGCGGGGCGAAATCAAAGTACCTCATCACTCAAAAAAAAAGCCCCTCTGTGCGAGGGGCTTAACTGCGTGAACGATATCGAAGATTACTCTGCGTTTATTTTCACATCCACCGCGTTCATGCCCTTTTTGCCCTCTTTCAGGGAAAAAGACACCCGATCATTCTCGCGGATTCGGTCGATCACACCCGTAGCGTGAACGAAGTACTCGGTTCCACTCTCATCACACTTGATGAAGCCGTAACCTTTGGTTTCATTGAAAAATTTTACTGTACCTGTATTCATTGGGTAAAAAATTAAGACACAAAGATACGCAAAACTTTTGTACTCCTACATTGTTTCTGTAAACAAACTGATACAGAATTGCGGATTTCATATTTAAAGGCTTATCTGCGAAATTTCACTGAATAACTTTCTGTTGTCCCCTGAGACCCCACAACCATACCAATATGTCAATACTTGTAGGCCGAAAAGCCCCATCCTTCCGCGCCAAAGCGGTTGTAGGCGGTAACAAAATCGTTGATTCCTTTAGTATTGATCAGTACATCAACCAAAAGCATGTGGTGCTGTTTTTTTATCCCAAAGACTTCAGTTCGGTTTGTCCGGTCGAAATGCACGCCTTTCAAAAGCGTCTTGCTGATTTTGAATCCCGCAATGTGGCCGTAGTGGCGTGTTCAACTGACACCGAGGACGCCCATAAAGTCTGGCTGTCGATGGATGCCTCGGAGGGAGGGATTAAAGGGGTGACCTACCCCTTGTTGTCAGACAGCAGCAAGGTCATTAGCCGAATGTATGGGGTACTCGCGGGCGATTATCAACTCGACTCAAACGGCGCGCTTACAGCAGATGGCCCCATGATTGCCTACCGGGGATTGTTCTTCATCGATATGAGTGGCATTGTTCAGTTTCAGTTGGTCAACAATTTTCTGCTGGTTCGGTCCGTTTCCGAGGTTTTGAGAATGGTAGATGCACACCTGTCGTTCCTCGAAAACGGGGAGATCTGTCGGCCCGAATCGTAAATTTTCCGCTACAGTCGACGCTCCAAATTAGGGAGAGTTTCCTGCTTCCATGATGCAAAACTGTTGTTCAATATATGCTCTCGGGCTTGGGTAACCAGGTCGATGTAGAAATGAAGGTTGTGGAGGCTGGCCAGCTGAGGCCCTAGCATCTCGGCTGTCTGGAATAAGTGAGCCAAATAGGCAAGACTATAGTGGCGATCCGATGGCAGGGCTGATTCGGCATCCAAACGATCGAAATTTCCGCGCCATCGGGCGTTTTTGAGGTTGATGACCCCGTTCCAGGTGAACAGCATTCCGTTGCGCGCGTTGCGGGTGGGCATTACGCAATCGAATAAGTCGACCCCCAAAGCGATGCTCTCCAGCAAATTCGAGGGTGTGCCTACGCCCATCAGGTAGCGTGGTTTTTGTGATGGTAATATTTCGCACACGTGGCCACACATTTCGTACATCAGCTCTGTGGGTTCGCCTACACTCAGGCCTCCAATGGCGTATCCCTCGCATGGGCGACGGTCCACAATGTAGCGGGCCGACTCTTCCCTGAGGCGGGTGAGGGTGCCGCCCTGTACGATGGGAAATAGTGCCTGGGGATAGCTGTACAGCGGTTCGGTTTCGTCCCAGCGTGCAAGGCAGCGATCGAGCCAGCGGTGGGTTCGGTGCATCGACTGCTCCAGATAGGATTCTTCGCACGGGTAGGGTGGACATTCATCGAACGCCATGCAGATGTCTGCGCCGATACTACGTTGGGCGTCAACGACCGATTCCGGGCTAAAAACATGCCTACTCCCGTCGATGTGGCTGGCAAAAGTCACGCCTTCTTCGCGAATTTTTCTTCGATTGGCCAAAGAAAACACCTGATAACCCCCGCTATCGGTCAGAATGGGCCGATCCCATCCCATAAAGGCATGAAGGCCTCCGGACGATTCTAACAATGTCCGGCCCGGGCGCAGGTAGAGGTGATAGGTGTTGCCCAGAATAATGCGTGCACCCACTTCATCGCGCAGCGATTCCTGTCGCACCGCCTTCACTGTGGCCTGCGTTCCTACAGGCATGAACATGGGCGTGGGAATATCACCGTGGGCGGTGCGCAGGGTGCCGGCCCGGGCGCATGTTAATGGGTCGCTGTGTTCCAGTTCGAATTCTATGGTGTGCATAAGTTTGTCCCCCACTATGTTGGCCTTTACATTATTTTTGACCCCGCAAAAATATGTTTTCCTTACCCGAAGTTTCTCCCGAGATGGCCACGCCCATCATGTTTGTCGCCCTGGGCGTTTTCGCCTTTTTCTTTTTACTGCAATTCTATTATTATTTGGGGTATTGGCTCGCAGTCATTCGCCGAACCGGCCGCACGCCGGGGTTCTTGGAGGCAGGCACGGAGCCGGTTTCGGTCATCCTGTATGCGTGCAACCAGGCCGATCAGATTCTGCGCAATCTACCCATTTGGATGGAGCAGGACTATCCCGAGTATGAAATCGTGCTGGTCAACGACCGTTCGTATGATGAGAGTCAGGACGTCATTATTTCTATGCAGGCACGCTTTCCAGGGCTCCGCGTGGTCGACGTTCAGGAGCAGGAGAAACATCCGACCGATCGCAAATTTGCTCTGGCACTGGGCGTTAAGGCGGCTGCCCATGCCCGCCTGTTATTCGGACACATCGACTCCCTCCCGATGTCAAAACACTGGATTCAACATATGCAAATGGCCTTTTACGGGGGTCAGGAACGGGAAATTGTATTGGGTTACACCGGCTATATCCCTTATCCCGGTCTCACATCAGCCATTATGCAATGGGATGCGCTTTGCGAAAATCTGCGTCTCTTTGGGCATACCATTCGCCGTCGTGCCTATGCGGGCGACGGCAGAAATATGGGTTATTTGAAAGGACTTTTCTTTTTCCGCAAGGGTTTTATCGCGCATGTGCGGCATCCTTCGGGAGAGGATGACTTGTTTGTGCATGTGGCGGCCACACCCAAAAACGTCGGGATTTGTTTGGACGCGCCCGCTTTTGTGCGCATCAGCGAGGAAAAAACTTATCAGTGGTTTTGGAAGCGAAAACTGAAGTACGTGGGCAACCGCAGCCTTTTTCGCTCCGGCGATCAGTCTGTTCTGACTTTTTGGGCGTGGAATCCTTGGCTTGTTTTTTTGTCGGCCTTGCTTACGGCCTGGGTTGCTTACCCACAGCCTCTATTTTTCTGGGGTATGGTATCAGCTTTCGCAGTACAGATGCTTGTGCGGTGGATTCTGCTTTCCGTAGCCATGAGACGCTTTCAAATCCCCCTGTCGTTTCTGATGACACCCGTGCTCGATTTATTTTATCTGGTTCTTTCTTTGATTTGGACAATCCGTGCTTCTGCGGGTAGGCCGGTCGATTCCTGATCCTATGGTAGCCTCGTATTTTCCAGGATTGGCTCCGAAACAAATGGATCGATTGGAACAACTGCGGGAGTTGTATTCTTACTGGAATGAACGGATTAACCTGATTTCCCGCCGCGACATGGAGCAGTTTGAAATTCACCATGTTCTGCACAGCTTGGCTATCGCACGGGTGCAGCCCTTTCTGCCGGGAAGTTGCGTTATGGACGCCGGAACGGGCGGAGGCTTTCCGGGCGTCCCCCTGTCCATTTTCTTCCCCGAAACCGACTTTTTGCTGGTCGACTCGATCGGTAAAAAGATTAAGGTAGTCCGGGAGGTTTGTCGCGCTTTGGATCTGGCAAACGTACGGGCCGAACAGAAGCGCATTGAACAGGTGAGCGAGCGTTTCGACTTTGTGGTGAGCCGCGCCGTCACCCGCATGGCACCATTTGCTGCATGGGTTAGTGGCAAGTTTTTACGGGAATCGAGGCATCCCCTGGTCAACGGAATATTGTATTTAAAGGGAGGTGATCTGCAGGAGGAGTTGGATGAATGCCACCGCCCATTCCGCCTGTATTCGATCTCGGATTTTTTCCGCGATGAGTTTTTCAAGACCAAACAAGTGGTGCACATGCCCATGTGAGGGTACCTCTACTCAGTTTTATGGGGAACATGTATTTTTGGGCATGCAGTTGAGTCGTACCGAGCAGAACTACCTCAAGGCTATCTATATGATTGGTGCCTTGTCATCGGAAACTATTGGGGCCTCCACCAACTCAATTGCGATGCGCATCGAAACCCGTCCCGCGTCGGTGAGTGATATGGTAAGGCGACTCAGTGAAAAGGGATTGGTGAACCACAATCGGTATCGGGGCGTTACTCTCACCGAATGCGGTTTGCAGCAGGCGCTGGTGATTGTGCGACGACACCGACTGTGGGAGCATTTCCTCGTGCACGTACTGGGCTTTCGCTGGGATGAAATTCACGAAATCGCCGAGGAACTTGAACATGTATCCCATCCCGAACTGATTGCGCGTTTGGATGCCTTTCTGGGCAATCCAACAGAGGATCCCCACGGCGAATTAATCCCGGGTGCTCAACTCCAGATGCCCCACCGTCCTACCGAGTCGATGCACAGTCTCCCGCCGGGTGCCCAGGCCCGGGTGGTTTGTGTGGATGAGGGCAGCGATGGCTTGCTCAAATACCTCGATGAAATTGAATTGCGACCAGGCGCCATATTTACGGTGGTATCGGTGGAACACTTCGACCAAAGTATGCGGATACGGCGTGTTGACGAAAGTGTATGGCGCATCACCCGAGAAGTATCAAATAGCGTTCAGGTGGAAAGGATGGGTTCATAGTCATGAAAAGGGTGTTTGAGATCGGGGAAATTCGCAAGTGGACTCACATCGTTGCGTTGCAAGATACCGCCATATTTCCCAATGGTCCAGTTCACCCCGTGTATGCCACTTTTGCTCTTGCACGGGATGCTGAATATGCCTGCCGCCAATTCGTGCTGGAAACACAGGAAGATCATGAGGAGGGAATTGGTACCTTCGTTTCGGTCGAGCATTTGGCTGCAGCCTTGCCCGGTGCACATATCGAATTTACGGCAAGGGTGGAAGAAATGCAGGGCAATACCTTGGTTTGCAACTGGGAGGCACATGAGCAGGGACGGCTGATCGCAAGGGGAAGGCAAATCCAGAAAATTTTGACGCGCGATCGTCTCCAATCGCTCTTCGAATCACTGCCCCATGGTTCGGATTTGCATGGGGTTGGCTGACTCGGGTGTGGATCTCCGGCCCACCGATTCACTGCGGCTTTTGAAGATTGCTACGCGTCCCGGAATGACTTGTGCGTCCTCCCTCGGCCATAAATTGTTGAGGGTGTCGATGTCGGCGGTTTCGCGGTGTGGGTCAACCAAAACCGAACGAACGGGCTTAAAGTGCACAAAAGTTTTCACAATTTGCTCTTCATTCTTGCGCCATACGTAGGCTGAAATGCGGTCTTCCTGCGTCGTTCCGTCTTCAAACTCCCACCATAAAATTACTGGCATGACGCAACCACCTGCATTTCGCAGATGCAATTCATACGCATATACGGGGCGACCATCGATTTGGGCTTGTGAGATCAGTGAGTCGTTCGATTCGGAAGAGCGAACAGACGAAAGACGTGGGTCGCTCTCATCTATTTTTCTAATGGAGTCGTTGTAGAAATAGTAAAAATCGCGGAGACTGGTGTCGAGGTCCACCAGAAATTTTATGCCTGCCTCTTTGTTGCGTAGGGCACTGATGTGTTTGCCTTCAGAAGCGCGACTCATTCGGTCCCTGTTGCGATCGTTAGATAAGGGATTGGATGGGTTGGAGGGCATGCTGTCGGCCGGCGTCAGCACCCGAACCGAATCGAGGCTGATGTCGACCGGCTCAATATCGAAAAACCAGCCCCGCCAGAACCAATCGAGATCCACCCCGGAGGCATCCTCCATGCTGCGGAAAAAATCGGCAGGGGAGGGGTGACGAAACGCCCAACGCCGTGCATAGGTGCGGAAGGCGAAATCGAACAGTTCACGACCCATGACCGTCTCACGAAGAATATTGAGAGCGGTAGCCGGCTTTCCGTAGGCATTCGGGCCAAATTGAATAATGTTTTCGCTGTTGGTCATGATGGGCTCCAGCTGATCTGCGGGTAGCCGCATATAGTCGGCAATCCGGTGTGCCGGCCCCCTGCGTGATGGATATTGATTATCAAACTCCTGCTCGGCCAGAAATTGAACAAAGGTATTGAGTCCCTCGTCCATCCAGCTCCAGTTCCGTTCATCGGAGTTAATGATCATTGGAAAGAAGTTGTGGCCCACCTCATGGATAATCACCCCAATCATGCCGTATTTGGTTTGTTCCGAGTAGGTGCCATCCTCCTGCGTGCGTCCATAATTAAAGCAGATCATCGGATACTCCATGCCGTTGGAGGCCTCCACGCTGATGGCCACCGGGTATGGATAAGGAATGGTGTGTTTAGAATAGACTCTGAGGGTGTGTGCCACCACCTTGGTGCTGTATTTACGGTACAAGCCATAAGATTCTTTTGGGTATGCACTCATGGCCATGACTTTCCTGCCTTCTATGTCGACCGCCATCGCATCCCAAATGAACCGTCGCGAACTGCCCCATGCAAAATCCCGCACATTCCCGGCCTCAAAAACCCATATTTTTCGATCCTTCGACCGGGTCGACTCTTTCCTGAGGGCCTCATCCCGTGTCACAATTTCTATGGGTTCCGTCGCGCTCTGGGATTTTTGCCATCGGGCGAATTCTTCGGGCGACAACACTTTCTTGTAGTTGGAGCAGGTGCCGGTCGACACCACCACATGGTCTGCGGGCACATTCATGCGGACCTTGTAGTCGCCAAACGGCAAGGAAAACTCGCCCCTGCCCGTAAACTGCTTGTGGTTCCACCCCTGGTAGTCGCTATACACACAAAGCCGGGGAAACCACTGGGTTATGGTGAACAGGATGTTACCGTCCTTCAGCTGCTCGTAGCCTCCGCGACCCCCAACTTTCATGCGGTCAGGAATTCGGTATTGCCAGCGAATTCTGAGTTGGGTGCGTTGACCGGGCCGTAGGGGTTCACGTAAATCCACACGCATCATAGTTTGGTTGATGGTGTAGGGCAGCGCGAGACCCTTTCCGTCGCTCACTTCAAAAATCTGTACACCATATCCCTCCAGCATCCGCCCGGGTAACACCCGCTCTAAATCGGATTCTGTCATGCGTCTGCCTAGTCGACTTTCATTGAAATAGTTCGACTCCGCCTGGGGGTGGTGCTCGTTTTCATCCAGTTGCAACCAGAGGTAGTCGAGTACATCCGGCGAATGGTTCGAATAGGTGATGAGCTCATAACCCCGAAGGATCTGAGCCTCTTCATCCAGTTCAGCGTCGATTTCGTAATCGGCCCGCTGCTGCCAATAGGCATTCCCCGGAGCACCAGAGGCCGTCCTGTAGCTGTTGGCATCCGGCAAAATGGTGCCCAACTGCTCAAATTTGTTGCCGTGGTTGGAGGTGGGGTTGTTGCGCAGATTCTGGGCAAGCGCGGGTGGTGATGAGTAGGTCGACAAACAAATCAACGCCAGCAGGTGGAGGCCGGCCGACTTGAGGAAAGAGAATTTCTGGATCAAGGAGCGTAGATTAATGGGTAATTCCTCGTTTGCCGGCCGGACAATGGGTTTCGTAGCGATGTGGACAACCAGCGCAGTCGACCCCCTTTTCCGCGATCAGGGGGTTGTGACTCGAGCAAGTTCCCCTGAATTGTCCGTTGCGCAATATAAGAAGGCGGATTCCCATTCCGGTAAATCCTAGTAGCAGGAAGGCAAAGGTGAGGAAAAAAACGGCGGCCATAACAGGAGGAAAGTGAAATCCTACAAAGATACGAAAGGATGTATTTTTACGGGATGCAAACTTCCTATAAGGGCACAGACCTGAATTCCAGGCCATCCGCTGCTTCTGACGCTCCCGCCCCCCTGGGCGACCGCAATTCGGCACTTAAAGCCTTTGATCGATTGCTCACCATCATGGATGAGCTTCGTGAACAATGTCCGTGGGACCGGGAGCAAACCATGGAAAGCCTTTCCCCGCTTACAATCGAGGAGCTCTATGAACTGACTGATGCCATTCTCACAGGCCAATCGGATGAGATTTGCCGCGAACTCGGAGATTTGATGCTTCACCTAGTTTTTTATGCGCGGATAGCACGCGAGCAAGGCACATTTGATGTGGCCGGGGTGTTGACCGGGGTATGCGATAAGTTGGTAGCCCGGCATCCGCATATTTACGGTGAAGTGCAGGTCAGCGATGCCGCAGAGGTAAAACGCAACTGGGAGAAACTTAAATTGAGGGAGGGAAATACCTCTGTATTGGCCGGAGTGCCCGCTTCCCTTCCGGCTCTGGTGAAGGCCATGCGCATCCAGGAGAAGGCTCGGGGAGTGGGATTCGATTGGATCCATCGAGGTCAGGTTTGGGATAAGGTGCAGGAGGAATGGTCTGAATTGCACGAGGCCGAAGCGATGGGGGATCCGCAGCGGGTAGAAGACGAGTTTGGCGACGTATTGTTCAGTGTGGTCAATTATTCCCGATTTCTGGCGGTGAATCCCGAAAACGCCCTCAGCAAGGCAAGCCTCAAATTCATTCGCAGGTTCCGGGGAATGGAAGATCAGGCACGGGCCGAGGGAAGAGAACTGCAGAGCCTATCACCCGAAGATTGGGATGCATTATGGAATCGATCCAAGTCCTTATAGTGATAAGTTTTTGTCGGTACTCAAACGGTTTTCAGGCAGGAGTCCACACGCAATGGTTCCTGATTTGTTTCTGTGTTTTCTTTTTCTATTCTTACAATGGGATTGCGGCGGGAATGACTGCGTCCGACCGAATGCAGATGGATGACCTCCACGAACACCCCGATTCATGCGCGACAACAACTTTATTTATTCCAACGATCGGGGAGTCTGCTCCCATAAATAAATTTTATTCAACCCCCGATAGTTTGAGCCTGTATTTTGCAAGCACCGAATTTTTGGAGGATGGACTTTCTTTGATTCGAAACCCTCTGGATTGGACGGCCACCGAACGTAAGAAATTGTATTTTACGCTGGCCGTGACTGCAGGGGTGGTGGCCTTCGATCCCTGGACTCATAGGGCGCATGGGCTGACAAGGTACGTACAGGAGCGTTCGGGTTTGAATGTACTGGCCACGCCTGGCAATGGAACACTATATCTGCCACTGGCCGCGATCCTCTGGTGGCATGCACAAGTCCACGGCGATGCGAAGCAGGCCCGGATGGGGGTGGGACTAGCCTCATCTGTGATCTGGACACGTTTACTGATCCAGATTCCCAAATATGCCTTCCAACGCGAACGGCCCGCTGATGAGGGTGATAACGCCTATGCATTTCACGGGCCTCTGGGCAGCTACCGCCACAATGCCTTCCCGAGTGGTCACACCGCCACAGCATTCGCGGCCGCAGCCTATTTAAGAGGAGTGAGGCCCTTCAACAAATCGTGGCCCGGACAAGCAGCAACGGTTTTGGCGGCCGGCACAGCCATTCAGCGCCTACGAAGCGGCGAACATTGGTTGGGTGATGTAGTGGCTGGTGCTTTATTCGGACAAGCTTGTGGTGGTTTCTTAGCCCGACGGGTATCGGGTTTGCAGATGTCTGCCAGTCCATCCGGCGCCAGAATCATCATCCCGATTGGTCAACAACATCCTTAATCGTTCAGTTTTTTGCTATATTTCCACCCTATTACCCCAATCTATGAGCAAACTTCCTGATTCAATTGTCGCCTGTCTGGCTCTAAAACAGATTGCGTATAGAGCGTTTCATTTGTCCATTTTTGGATTGCTTTTGGCCTTTATGATGGGATGTAATCCCGAACAGTCTGTGGTTTGTCCAGTGGATGTTATCGATGTAGGCAACAACAACTACAACGTTGTCAAAATTGGCACGCAGTGCTGGACCGCCTCCAATGTCCGGACGGTGGTGTACCGCAATGGCGATACCATTCCCGACACGCTCACTGGAACAACATGGGCGCAGGCCACCACAGGCGGTCGTGATCGCTATTTTGAAATGGGGCAACCACTCAACGATACCTTGTTCGGACTGCACTACAATTGGTATGCGGTCGACGATTCTCGGGGTATTTGTCCGACTGGCTGGCATGTACCCACAGATGATGACTGGAGCCGACTTGATCGTGAGTTGGGGGGGACTCCTTTGTCGGGTCCAGCTCTTAAAGACAGCGTGGGCTGGTTTCGGGGATTGAAGGGTTTGAATTCGGTCGGTTTTGCCGCTCGTCCGGCAGGATACCGTGGCTTGATCCAGTCATTTTTTAATCCCAACCCCTTTTTGGATTATGGCTACACAGCCGCCTGGTGGAGTTCCACGACCGATACGCGGTCAGCGGCCGGGGCGGATGCTTGGTACCGCAAACTCGATGTGTACCGCGATGGACTCGTGCGTTTGAGTCCCGACAAAAACCTGGGATTTTCTGTCCGTTGTGTGAAGGATGATGAGTAGAATTCGTTAAGGAATCTACTCAGGACCGATTCTGGCTCTACAGATCGGTTTTTTCCGTTATTTTTGTAATCCGGTAGCTGACCCATGTTTCAGCACTGTTTCCATTATGATGGGTCAATTCTCCAGAAATCCCCAATCCAATCTGATATTGTTGAATCGGCGGCTTTGTCTCCTGATTCTGTCAGGGGCCTTGGCATTTCCGTCCCATGCTCAGAATGGGCATTCGTTGATGGGCTATTTGCGCTACGACAATTCGGCGCGTACACCTCTGGTGGGTGTTCCTGTTCAGCTATACGCCATGCCTGGTTTTGTGGTGGGACGCGATACAACCAATGCACAGGGTCAGTTCAAACTTCAAAATATCTCTGCAGGTAATTATTTTATCGACGCGACGGTCAATTACAGTTGGGGAGGGGTAAACTCTACCGATGCACTGCGGGTGATGCAGGTTTTCTCGATGGTCATTTCGGTTGATTCATTTTATATGCGGGCGGCGGATGTCAATGCAAATACGGTGGTGAACGCCACAGATGCCATTACGTTGAGTCGCCGCGTTTCGTTTCTCACCAGTTCATTTTCCGCTGGTAATTTTCTCACCTCTCGACCCGGCATTTCGCTGCCGGGTGCACCTGATACCTTGTGGCTGCGAGCCTTGTCGGTGGGAGACCTCAACGCTAGCTACACACCCTTAGCCCAATCCCCGGTGCTGTTTCTGGATACCCTTAGCCGGAATGGTGATGTAGTTGTTATTCAGGTTCGAATGCAGCCACCCGGTTGGGGTGTTTCGGCTCGTGGGGTGTGTTGGGACGTGCAATCGGGTCCGGAGATCAGCGATTCCAACCGGATTGTGGGCAGAGGGAGCGCCGATTATAGTTTTACGAGTCCACCCATGGGTCGCGGCAATACCTATTATTTCCGTGGGTTTGCCACAACATCTTTGGGAACGGTCTACAGCAACGAGCGCTCGCTGCAGATACCCATCGAATTGCCTCAAATCAGCACCATTGTGGCAACCGCCACCGGTCCTTTTTCGGCCGTTGGCGGGGGTGAGGTGCTGTCTGATGGCGGGTCTCTGGTTTCAGACCGTGGCTTGTGCCGTAATACCACCGGAATGCCGGGTCTGGCCCATGATACCCTTCGGGCTGGTTCGGGTACGGGTGCGTTTGGGATAGTGATGAACAATTTATTGCCGGGTACCTTATATTATGTTCGGGCTTTTGCCTCCAATTCAGCTGGCACCGCTTATGGTTCGGAGCAGAGTTTTGCCACACCGTCTACTTTACCCGGCATGGCAACGGCACCTGCTACGTCGATACAGGCCAACCAGGCGGTGTTGGGTGGACAAGTTCTATCTGACGGAGGGGCTGTGGTTACGGCCCGTGGGGTCTGCTGGTCGCGCAATCCTGCACCAACATTGGGCGCATCTTCCCAGCTGATGGGACAAGGAACAGGTTCGTTCAGCACAACGGTCGCTGGACTCGATTCCGCATCGCTTTTTTATGTTCGGGCCTACGGAACCAATAGCGTGGGCACCGCCTACGGCACTGAAATCAGTTTCACCACCCTGGCGCGACTCCCCGTGCTCACAACCAGCTCGATCTCGCAAATCACACAATCTACGGCACTGAGTGGCGGCTCAATCTCCACCGACGGTGGTGCCGTTGTTACGCAGCGTGGGGTTTGCTGGGCCACCACGCCGAACCCTACGGTTTCGGGTAGCAGAACGCAAGATGGTTTAGGCGCTGGAGCATTCAGCAGCAATCTGACGGGCCTATCCGCCTCCACGCTCTATTATGTTCGGGCTTATGCCACGAATTCGGTGGGCACTGCCTACGGTCAGCAACTGCAGTTCACTACCACAGCCCCTTTTGTCTGTGGTACCTCTCGGGCCACAGATTTGGATGGACAAAATTACGCTACCCTGTCGCTCAACCTAACGATCAATAATCAGTTACGCGCTGTCTGCTGGTTCAAACAAAATTTAAGGGTCTCCCGCTACCGGAACGGGGATGCCATCCCAACAGGTCTGGATACGGCGTCTTGGCGACTCGCAACATCAGGGGCTATGGCCTCACCCAATGATAGTGCGGTCTATGATTCGCTCTACGGTAAGCTCTACAACTGGTACGCCGTGGCCGACCCCCGTGGTGTTTGTCCAGCAGGATGGCACGTAGCGACTGATGCTGAATACCTGGCACTCACGAATTTTTGCCAGAACAATGGCTATCCGAATACGTTCTCTAACCGAAACGGCACGGGTCGCGCCCTCAAATCGTGCCGGCAGATCAATACGCCCTTTTCGGCATCCTGCAACACTACGATACATCCCCGATGGGTGGCCCATAACAACTCTAACCCGCATTATGGTAACGATGCATTTGGATTTAGTGGTCTTCCGGCAGGCACCCGAGTTGGAGATGACGGCACTTTCCAGGCATTTGGTGGTAATTTGCTGCTGCTCACTCCACAGATCTCTACCACCAACCTCCCATACGGCTATTTTCTGCGTTTCGACGCGGGCGATTTCCGAAGGGCAACCGGACTTAAAGCCTGGGGGGGGTCTGTCCGTTGTGTGCGCGATTATTAACCAGATTCTTGGTGTTCTATTGATTAGATTCTTTGAGTGTATCGAGTAGGTTTTGGCAGTCCTGTCGAGTAGGGTCTTTGTTTCAACCCCCATTGTTTTTGGGGATGAAGGATGGCTGATCGAATCCACTATATTTGTCACAAAGTAGTACCTATGCGATACCATCGACTCCTGCTCTCTCTAATCCCAGTCATCGCTGTATCCTGCGGGAAAGATGATCGGCCCGACCGTATTACAGACGCGGATGGCCAATCCTATGAAATGGTGCGCATTGGTAACGATGAGTGGATGGCGTCGAACCTGCGGGTTTCTAGGTTCAACAATGGCGATGTCATCCCATTGGAGCCTATTGATTCGATTTGGGGAGCCGATTCTACTGAACCTGCCCTGAGTTTTTATGCCTCGTCCGACGAGGATGCGGATATGTATGGCGCCCTCTACAACCGTTCGGTAGTCACCGACCCGCGCGGGGTTTGCCCCACCGGATTGAAGATCCCAAGCAATGCCGATTGGGATCGAATGATTGCCGATCTGGGCGGTAGTTTTTTCGCAGGCATTGCCCTCCGGAGTGGAGAGAACTGGATCGATCCAATCTATTTCGGCAGTAATTCGAGTGGATTTAATGCTCAGCCTGCTGGCACGCGTAAAGACAATGGTCAGTATTTCGGTCGCGGCGAGCAGACCGCTTACTGGAGCACCGATACCAATGTAATCAGTGGACGCCAAAACGTCTATTTTATGGGGTTCAGTAACCCGTCTCCCTTTCAAATGACGGCTTCCAAGACTGAGGGCTTTTCCATACGCTGCATCCGACGCCCGTAGACCCTTCCTGAGCTGTTCGGATCTTTATATCGACCAAATGGATGAACCGTTCCGACCAATTGTCATATCACATCAGGATGATGACTAATGACCACCAAATGGCAACAATAGTGACACTTGACCAATTCCGAAAGCTATTCCGCCAGCGCCTGAATTAGATTAATGTAACTATAATTTGTGCGGTGGGAAAATTTGGCTCTTTGACTTTTGCGAAGCGTTGGCTGGTGTGTCGGGCAAAAGGCAATGTGCCAAATGTGGGTCGGCTTTCCGCTTTTCTTTCTTGCGGGTCGGCAAAAAAACTAAATCTTTTTTCTTTCATTCTTCTTTCGTTTTTCATTCTCAAACCATTTTCATTGTCATTTTCAGTGTCGCTGTCTTTTTCTTCGCCTTGTTGGTAACGGTTTGCAGCTTGGCGAAGTGGCGGATTTAAAAGCACAAATGTTTCAATTTAGCACTGAACTTCATTTGAAAACCGAATGTTCAATTTAGCACTGAACCCGCCATTTTGCCAAACTGCTGTTAGCGGGTCGTTGGCTTTTCAAACTTCATAACCGTACATTTTCCCTTACTACTCCAATAAATCTTCAAAGTTCTTCATGGAAATGCAGTGTGATTATCAACAACATATACAGTTAATTATGAATGTCATTCTTTGATTTCAGATTAACACACAATCCTAAGGTAATTGTATGTATTAGATTTGGATTAATCGTATAAGTCCAGTTGTCTGTAGGTGCATGGTCTGAATATTTGGTACTACCAAAAACATATTTACTTTCTCCCATGTACATAGTACGAGCGTCAATTTTCAGTGCAATATTCTTTACCAATTGAACTTTTGTGCCGAGACGGAATTGACTGAACATGAGACTATTTGAAGCGTTCGATTGGCTGTTAAAATGATTCACGATACCGCCACCGTTATCCTTTGTTGTTTCGTATCCCGGATCTGCCGGAGCAGGACTTGATTGTAAACTTTTAGCTTCTTTTAATGTAACGGCAGAGAAACCAATCCCTAATCCGCAATTTACTGAAAATTTGGTCGAAAAATCATAAGACAAAACAAGGTTAGCTGCGGCATTCCAACTGTTCATTGTCATGGTATTTTCGAATTTATGATGCCCTGCACCATAATGTTCTTCTACAAGGTGATGAACAGAATCCCCATTTAGACCACGCAAAATTGTAACTTCTTCAGTATTCGGATTTGACAATTTGCTTTTGTGCGAAGCACTGTTATGAAATATATCTGTTTCGAAACCAAAATTCAATTTGCGTCCACTTTTATTCCACATATTTCCATAGGTAAACCCATAAGTATAACCCACAGTGCTTTTGCTTTCGCCTTTAACTTTGACGTGAAGGTCAAAGTCAGTGTCAAACTCATTATTTATTCCTCGCTTATGCGCAGTTCCGGTTTGTTCGGTATTACCGACTCCTTGTAGAGTTATTCCTCCAAAAGGGGTAATATAAGTTTGTGCTGAAAGTGAGAATGGCATTAAAACAAAAGCCATTTTGATAAAAGAACTCATCATTTTTTTCATTTTATTATAATATTATTGTTATTGCCACAAGTTTAAAGGTCGTGGCAGACACCTATTAAATTTATGTTTTTTATGTTTCTGTTGTCATTTACCAATGAACGCTAACGGTTTGCGTGTATGTGCAGTAGCGGATTAGAAGCACTTTCCTGTCCGTTTAGAATAAAGTTTCCTAGAAGCACAGACCTTCGATGTACCACTGCACCCGCTATTGCCACATACACGCTGTTATAAGCTTTTTGATATTTACAACTTCATTCTATTATTTATTTTCT
>VHAX01000009.1 GCA_016872215.1 Sphingomonadales bacterium
GTAAAGTTTAATCTCTAGACTTTCATCTATTCTTTTTTTGTCCTTGACGTGCCCTCCGCACCCCTCCTCCACAATCCATCTCACCCCCCCTCTCCTGTCTCTCAGGTATCCAGTATGTCAATGAACTTGTAAAAATTCCCTCCCGGGAACTTGCTTCAATCAATAACCAAAAAAAAGGGTAGCTGAATGAGGTCGCAAAGATAGAGAAAAAAAACAAACAGTCAACTGTGATTTAAAAAATATCTGGATCAAAATTGCCCAGTGTTCAAGAGCACCAAGGTGCACGCCTCCTCAACACAAATTCCTGCAACCAAAAGCCTTTGCGTATGACCCGAATGCTCCGTTCCGGGATTTAAAATAACGCGCTGTGGCCTTAAAGAGCAAATGGCATCGAGTTGACTTTCAAGACGATCGGGACTCAAATAAACAGTGATGGTATGGATCATCACCTCTTTACCTGGCCATTCAGTGGTGACGGGCCGGCCCTCGATCATGCCCGGCCGATTACCTAACAGCCAAACGGGGTAGCCAGCCTCCATGAGCCGACGAGCGGCCTGATTCGAATAACGGTGCGGCTGTTCACTTGCCCCCAAAACGAGGATATTAGATTGGATGGGCGTTATCATAACGGTAATATAAGCACATTCTTTCCTAAAAGCGGTTGAAAAGGGCTACGTCTGGTATACAGTTATACAACCTAAAACGCTATTGAACGTCATAAATCCCTTTGTGACACCTACAAGGCCTGTGAAACCCATAAAAGACCTGATAACTCCCTTAAAGCACTGAAAACCCCTAAATCGATTGAGATAAGTAACGTGCAATGGCCTGCATACTGTTGCGCCCATCGATGGAGGCGCTCATTATCCCGCCTGCATAACCAGCCCCTTCCCCCACGGGAAATAGATTATCCACCTGGGGGTGCGCACGCGTTTCCGGATTACGGGGAATGCGGACGGGCGACGATGTGCGCGACTCAGGTGCCACCAAAATAGCCTCTTCCGTCAAAAAGGAGGGCATAGACCTCCCCAACTGGTTTAAACCGTCGGCCAACCGCATCGACACCCACTTGGGGAGCACCTCATACAGGTTGGAAGGCGTTACACCTGGGTGGTAGGAGCATACGGGGAGGCTCGCAGAAACTCGCTGCTCCAAAAAATCAGTCAAACGCTGCGCAGGTGCTTTTTGTAGTCCACCCCCCGCCAACCAGGCCGCCCGCTCCACAGCCGCTTGTGCTTTCATTAAAGCAAGTGGATTTTGGGCCGAATCGGGATAGTCGGACACTCTGATTTCAGTCACCCAGCCCGAATTGGCATACGGATTATTGCGGCGACTAGGTGACCAGCCGTTAGTCACAATTTCTTCGTTCCCCGTAGCACAGGGCGCTATGATGCCGCCAGGGCACATGCAAAAGGAGAAAACACCCCGGCCGTCGCTTTGCTCTATGAGCTTGTAGCCCGCGGGCGGCAGCAGACCATGATTATCGGTTCGCCGGTATTGTGTCCGGTTAATAAGTTCCTGGGGGTGCTCCATGCGAACGCCCAAGGCAAATGGCTTGGCCAGGAGTGCCACACCAGATCGATGAAGTAACTCAAATACATCGCGCGCGCTGTGTCCGGTGGCCAATAGGAGTGTATCGACTGGGATTCGCTGCCCATCATTCGTTTTCAGCATTCTAATCTTGCGGGTGTCGCGCTCGATTCCGGTCACCCATGTATTGAAATGGTATTCGCCCCCGCACGACTCAATGAACAAACGCATGCGTGACAGCACATCGGGCAATTTGTTGGTACCGATATGTGGGTGGGCATCGATCAGGATGTCACGCGGTGCGCCGAAATACACCAGGGCATCGAGAATCGGCCGTAATTCGCCCCGCTTAATGGAGCGGGTGTAGAGTTTCCCGTCGGAAAATGTGCCGGCACCTCCTTCACCGAAACAATAATTCGAATGCGGGGGCACGATGCCCTCGCGGGTAATCTGCACGAGGTCGCGCCGACGCTCGCGGACGACTTTGCCCCGCTCAAGGATGACAGGTCTGTAGCCCAACGCAATGCACTCGATTGCTGCAAACAAGCCCGATGGTCCTGCACCTAAAATGTGCACGGGTTGCGCCTGATGCACAGGTTTGTGGATCGGCTCACCAAAGGAATCAGCAGGCAAGGTACCGTCCTCCAACGTATAATTCCAACTTGCCCGTCCGTGGCGCGCATCCAAACTTCTTTTGGTGATGCGCACGGGAACGCCCGCCCCAAATGGACTAAGAGCGATGAGGTGGGCCGACAAGTGTTGCGGATCGGCGGCCGTGGCAGCATCCACCTTCACTACAGACAATGAGTTGGGAACAGAACGCATCTTCCTTTTGGAAGCCCCTGTTTTTCGGGAATATTTCGGCTTCATCGCTCTCGGGGTGCTAAGTTATCCACCTTTTATCCACCAATTTCTCGAGGAAAGGTAAAAATGGGTATAACTGGTGCAAATTTATTTATAGCGTAAGGCATCGCTCGGGTAAACAAGCCTTGCTATTATTGCAGGGATGGAACTGAATCAATACAAGAACCGCAGGGGACGCGCGACAACTACGCCGGCTTCTTTGATGCGGGAAGTGAGCCAGATGGCTGCAAGCAAAGTACCGCCTCAATCAGTTGAATTGGAAGAGGCCGTTTTGGGTGCGCTCATGTTGGAAAAGGAAGCCCTATCGGCCGTGATCGATGTATTGAAGCCAGAGGTATTTTATGTCCCCAAAAACCAGCGGGTCTATGAAGCCATCCAGCGACTGTTTGAGCAGTCGAAGCCTGTCGACTTGCTTACGGTTACCCAGGAACTTCGTCAACTAGGCAAATTGGACGAAGTGGGTGGGGCGTTTCACGTGGCTGAGCTAACCAATCGTGTGGGGTCGGCTGCGCACGTGGAATACCACGCGCGTGTTTTACTCGAAAAGCACATATTGCGCGAGTTGATTCGGCTTTCGGGCGAGGTGACGCGACTGGCTTTCGATGAAACCACCGATGTTTTTGAACTCCTCGATAAAGCGGAGTCGGATTTATTTGCCGTGGCCGATCAGCACATCCGCCGCAACAGTGAACGCATGAGCACTTTGGTGGCCCGTGCCATCCGGCAAATCGAAGAAGTGGGAAAAACGGAGGACGGGATGTCGGGCATTCCCTCGGGCTTCGCGGGTCTCGACAGGCTGACCAACGGCTGGCAGCGGGCCACACTCAACATCATCGCTGCCCGTCCGGCCATGGGTAAAACGGCATTTGTATTGGGTTTGGCACGCAACGCGACGGTTGATTTCAAAAAACCGATTGCGTTCTTTTCCCTTGAGATGAGCAACGTTGAGCTTGTGAATCGTTTGATCTCATCGGAGACAGAAATCGAGGCCGGGAAAATCAAAAAAGGCAAGTTGGAGCCTCACGAGTGGGCGCAGTTGAACACCCGAATCACCCAACTTTCGGCGGCACCCTTTTTTATTGATGACACACCGCAAATCACCCTTTTTGAGTTGCGTGCCAAATGCAGGCGGCTCAAGGCCCAGCATGACATACAAATGGTGCTGATCGACTACCTTCAGCTAATGAGTGGGGGTTCGGAGTCACAGGGCAATAACCGCGAGCAGGTGATCGCCAGTATTTCCAGAGGTTTGAAAGCCCTTTCCAAGGAACTCGACATACCTGTTATTGCTTTATCGCAGCTGAGTCGCGCCGTTGAAACCCGTGGTGGAACCAAAAAGCCGATGCTGTCGGACCTGCGCGAATCGGGCTCCATCGAACAGGACGCTGATATTGTGATGTTTATTTTCAGGCCGGATTACTACGGTATGGAGGATGATACGACACCTCCAGGTTCCACCCAAATCATCTTGGCCAAGCACCGAAACGGACAAACCGGCGAGGTTTCCCTGAAATTCCTGAACAGGTTTGCCAAGTTCGTGGACTGGTCGGATGAATTCGGGTCTTCTCCGTTTCCGGTCCGTTCGGATGGCGGGGACAAAGGGGGCAGAGGCACGGGTGGAATTTCCATGCGCACCATGCCATCGCGCATGAACCATATGAGTGACCCGGATGACGAGCCTTCGCCCTTCTGAGCAAGATACCCTTACCATCCTGCCCCCGGATCGCATCAGACTTTCCCCGTCCTGGCGGGCGTTGATCGGTGATTGCTTTGCGGAACCCTATTTTCTCAATCTAAAGAGGAATTTATTATTCGAGATCCGTTCGGGAGTTCGAATTTATCCGCCAGCGCAACGCTGGTTTGCGGCCTTCGACCATACCGAGCCCTCGGATGTGCGTGTGGTGGTAATTGGACAGGACCCCTACCATGGCCTGGATCAGGCACACGGCCTTGCCTTCTCCGTACTACCGGGCACTCCCCTCCCCCCCTCACTTCGCAACATCATCGAGGAAACGGAGCGCGACCTGGGGGTCAAATGGCCATCGAACCGCGGAGGAGATTTGTCGCATTGGGCGGCACAGGGTGTTCTGCTGCTAAACAGCATTCTGACCGTCCGCGATGGGGGTCCGGGTTCTCACCGAAATATCGGTTGGGAGCGGTTTACGGACACGGTGATCGCACGAATCAGCCAAAACCACCAACCGACCGTTTTTATGCTCTGGGGTAGTTTTGCCCAATCGAAGCGGCCCCTGATTGATTCGGGAAAACACCTGATTCTGGAAGCGCCTCATCCATCCCCCCTATCGGCACACAGAGGCTGGTTTGGGAGTGGTCATTTTAGTCGAGCCAACGCTTTTTTGGAAAATCAAGGTCGGGGTTCGGTGGCGTGGTGCTGAGAATGGGCCTGAATAAACCCAATTCTTTAACCAAATTCATGTACCCTTAATCGGTTCGGCGTGACGTACCGGATCCAATGAGCAAGTTGATCCCGGATTGGGCATGTACAAGAGTAGAGCGTTCGGGCAGAAAAAGCAGCGACCAATTGTCCGATATCAAATAACACTGCAGTGGGCCCATTTTGATGCACAAACCACCTCCGAGGTGAGCGGTGGCACCCTCAGAAAAGGTGTAGGATGTGCGGATCTTCAAAAAGCGACCGGGATTCCACTGAAGATAGGATGAAAATGCGGAACGAAGACCAGAAGCAGCCCGCATCGTTGAAAATACGCCACCACACTGCAGACGGGGGGAAGGCTGGTAGGATGCGGCCAGGTGAAAACCGGTACGCAGTGCGGTGCGAAAGGTCTCCGGTGCTACTTTTTTAATCTTTAGTGTGTTTAAAAAGGAATCGGCTGAGGCCTGAATCTGCTCGTCAAAGTTATTGAGGCTATCTAAGGCTACATAATAATTGAGGCCCGAAAAGGTGTAGGTATTCGGCCCACCCCCATAGGCCTGCAGATCATTTTTCCAATTTATGCTGCCCACATCTGTGAGTGAAAAGGAAAAGTTCAGCCTGTCGCCGGGCGCAAAGGATGCACCCAGGTCGAATCCTGCTCCGGAGCCCCTGGAGGGCTGAACAAGATCGGATGGGACAAGGCTCAAATTCGAATCGAGTCCACCCGAATCGCTCAACAAAATGGGCAGACCAGCGGTCTGAATCCGGACATCCGATTCGAGTCGGATGCTGTCCGATGAGGCATTCAATATAAAACGACTGTCGCGGCTATTGAAAGCAACCATCCCCTGCAAGTATTTCAGTCTGCCTCCTAAGCGCCAGTTTTTGTTGAACATGTGGCTATAGGCCAGATGATGTTGGCGATAAGCCATGGCGCTGAGACCCATTCCGCTCATATTGAGGCTGTTCTGCTCAAAGTAATTATCCGCATTGCCTTTCTGTGCCATGCGAAGCAGGTCGATCGGCAACTGTATGTTGCCCTGCAGCACGATTCCACTGCCTATACCTATGTAGCAATTTCCGGGAATTGCGAATCCGATCTGCATCCAATCAGCCTGAGCGGAGAAGGAAAAATCCATTGGGCGACCCGACTTTTTTTCAAAAACCGATGTGAAATCGGGACGTGACTGGTTGTTGTTTACTGGCAGAAGGACATCGGACAGGGTAAACGTGGGTGCATGGAAACTGGCGGTGCCTCCGGGTAAGGCCACAAAAAGGCGTGCATCGGGTCGCAGAGCGGGATTCAATTGCCACGATTGCGGCAGTGCGGCGAATTCATAGAGCCCGTGGCCAAACTGAGCACACACGGGTGTAGCCAGCAGCCCGCTCAAAAGTGTAAGCAATAAACGTGATGCATTACTATTTAAAATACCCTGCGTCATCGCTTAAAATTGTGTACGAAGCTCCACACCGGTTTTCAACCGCAGAAAATAATCGCTGTAGAGCCGAACCGGGACCGTGCCTTGTCCGCTGGTATTCAGCCGTACGCCCAGCACCCAATGGGTTGCCGAACGCACTCTATCTATCTCCGTTCTGTCAATTGCGAGCACAGAGCGGCCGGTGGTGGGACTAACCACCCGTCCCTGGGCATCCACGGATGCGGGTGGAATCAGGGTTATGTCCTCTTCATGCAGGGGCGAACCGAGGGAATCGAGAAATATCATCTTCAAATCAAGCTGAAAGGGAAAGGTGCTCATGGCCTGAAAGTTGAACCGGGCATCCAAAACATCTTTAAACAGATCCTTTGGAGCCTCCAGGGTATCGGTAAACCCCAGATTGGTTAGACTCAATTCAAAGGGCAGATCGAATGTCAGTCCCACTTCCAGTCTGCTATCTGATCTAATAAAGTTCGTTTGCGGACCCGGGTTGGGGTTGATGTTAACATGTCCCGACAAAGAAAGGGTATCGGGGGGAAGGCTGATTAGGTATGGTAGTCGAGAATTGTTGCGGTTGTAGGAAAGCACTGTGACCGCGGTTTGTCCGGGCACCGAGGGGTGCTGTATGGGTTGTCGTGCCGGGCTGGCCGCCAGGCTGTCAACCCGTCCATCAGTACTTTTCGCCTGCATATCGAGAAACAACTCAGAGGAAACACCGACAGAATTGCGCGATTCGATCGAGAATGAGGGATTGGCCAGGAAAAAACTCCCATCGACCCGGTCGAAAAAGCTCAAATCGAGTCCCACTCGGGTCTTGGGCAGATCTATGGTTCTTTGTCCGAGCGCACCCACTACCTCCTCGAATTCGGGTTGCTGGAAGTCGCAAAATATCTGGATTGACTGCGATGAGTCGATGCTGATTAAGCCCTGACTGCTGTCGATTTGTCCGGTCACCCTATAACGGAATCGATTCCATGGTCTTACGATATCCCGATCCAAATATAGCCAGGCACCAGCCAATGGCTGGGTGGCCGACGAAGGGAAGCATGTCGTGATGGGGATGAACATCGTTGTAGGTTGACCGCCAGGGCCTATCAAATCGGGTAATTCCACGGCTATATTTCCATTCAGGGACAGGTTGTGGATGGCTTGTATGTTCAATTGGCCGGATTGCAACCGAATTTGGTGCAACTGTAGGCTGGTGTCTTGCAGTGTGAATTCAAATATTGCTGTATCTGTGTCGAATGTCTGCCGGGGTAATTTTCCCACTCCCCGCACAACTTGCAGGGAATCGGCTACGAATTCGAAGTTCAGTGATGCTGACGGCGGAATGATGGCTGAAATGCCCTGGGGGTTTGACTGAATCTTACTTAGATTGATTTTGATGCTCGAGTAGACCGTGGAGCCGGCGAGTGAGAATCCGGATACTGACTGGGCACCTGAGGCTATTCCCCCGAGCCGAAATATCCCCAGGGTGACGGCAGGTCCTCCCGCCGGATTCACGGTCTGCACTTCCATTACGAGCGAATCGAGCGCCATTGGGAGTCCGTTGTGCACCGCCAGTCTAAGGGTTCCCTCACTGAATTCAAGTGATTGCAGTGATGGATTGGTGTCGGTTGAAAAATTGCCGGCTGATTGCGGGGGAATAGCGGGCAGAGGTACTGATTGTCCGCTCTGTATGGCCTGCTGAATTAATCCAGACGTCTGCGCATCCAGTCGATCTGCCAGCTCCCCAATTGGAATACTCCTGCGGAAATGAAGCGAATCGATCTGGAGGATCCCCAGATTCAACCCGACACTTTGAATGGGCTGGGCCGGAATTCTGAGATACTCTTCAGCGGATAACCGCAACAGGGTGTCATTGCGGTATGTCATCCGTAAAAATCCATCAACCGAATCGGATTCAACCTCGGGATAATCGAGTACCACATCCCGCATATTCAGATAAAAAGTGCCCACCGGCAGACCCAACTCAGGCTCCCAATCGGGCTTAACCCACTGATCGGGATGGTATCGTTCTTTAAGACACGACGACAAAAGAAATACCAAAAGAATGCTGCCGAGAAAATTTTTACTCATAAAATATAGTTCCCGCACTATGACTGGATTCAACCAGAACACTTATGTTGGTACAATCTGGAAGATCTGAATCAATCGTAACATACAAATATGCACAAATTTCTGCTGATTTGTTTTTTGGCTATTTTTGGGGCTTAACGTATGACGAAACTCTCCCAAAAAATTCTTGAACTGCGTGATTCGGAAACCCTTGCAATGGCCGCGCGCAGTCGGAATTTGGCCGCACAAGGCTTTTCCGTGATTAATTTGAGTCTCGGTGAGCCCGATTTTCCGACACCCCTACATATACAGGAGGCGGCCCATGAGGCCATCCGAAATAACTTCACCTTCTATACCCCGGTTGCGGGTTATGCGGATACACGACAGGCGATTGTCGACAAATTGCGGCGCGACAACCACCTTGAATATAAACAGGAACAAATTGTATGCAGTACGGGCGCCAAACAATCGATCATCAATTTATTGTTATGCATATTGAATCCGGGTGATGAGGTGCTGCTCCCGGCGCCGTATTGGGTGAGCTACCTGAGTATGATCAAATGGGCCTCGGGCACTCCTGTTGTGCTGCCCAGCGGGGTAGATCAGTCATATAAGGTGCCCCCGGAGCAGATTGAGGCAGGCATCACACCTAAAACGCGTGCATTTTTATTTTCATCGCCCTGCAACCCTACCGGCAGTGTTTATACGGCCTCTGAGCTCGAGGCCATGGCACGTGTTTTCAGAAAATACCCTGATATCGTGGTCATTTCCGACGAAATCTATGAATACATCAATTTCCTTCCGCAACACGACAGCATTTTGCAGTGCTCAGGCATGCAAGAGCGCTCCGTATTGATTAATGGGCTGTCGAAAGGATTTTCCATGACCGGTTGGCGCTTCGGTTATCTAGCTGCCAGCCAGGAAATCGCTACATCCTGCACCAAACTGCAGGGACAATTCACCAGCGCCACCTGCAGCATCACCCAAAGGGCAGCCATCGCCGCGCTCACCGGAAGCCTGTCACCCACCCATGCCATGCGCGATGCATTTCGCAAGCGCCGCGATTTGGCCTTGGACAGCCTGCTTTCCATAGAAGGAATTCGTTGCAATCGTCCGGACGGCGCTTTTTATTTGTTTCCAGACATCTCGCACTATCTGGGTCGTACTTTCAACGGGCAACCCATACGGAACTCCAGTGCTCTTTGCGATTATCTTTTGAACGAGGCACATGTGGCTCTGGTGGCGGGTGATGCATTTGGAGCGCCTGGATGTCTCAGGATTTCGTATGCCGCCAGTGAGGTTCGCATTCGTGAGGCCATCGAGCGAATGGCCCGTGCCCTTTCTGCCCTTGAAACATGAGCGCTATCGAACTGGACAAATTTTTTGATCGTTTACCGCGGATCAGACCGCTGGTTTTGGGCGACGTTATGGTTGACCGCTACTCCTACGTCCGGCATGAACGGATGTCGCCCGAGGCACCTGTTCCGGTATGGGATTTAGTGCACCGCGAGTCGCGCCTCGGGGGAGCCGGGCACGTTGCCCTGAATCTGAAAACGCTGGGTTGCCAGGTACGGCTGGTGGGCCTGGCAGGTCGTGATGCCGACGCAGTGGTGCTACGTTCGCTCATGAATGAACAGGGATTGGATGATCGTTTTGTAACAACGTCTACCACACGCCGAACCACCCTAAAGCACCGCGTCATCGAAAACCAAAGCCACCTGGCGCGTCTCGATGAGGAGGATGCACAAGATGTTGATCCGGATGAGGAAGAATTGTTGAAAAGGGCATTGTTGGAGGCCTGCGTGGGAATTGATGTGCTCATTTTGCAGGACTACAACAAGGGTGTGCTGAGCAAATCTATCATTCGCTTTGCCCTCGATCTTGCCCGTGAGCGCTCCATTCCTGTGGCTGTAGACCCAAAAAAACAGAATTTTTTCTCCTTCAAAAATGTGGCGCTGTTCAAGCCCAACCACAGGGAATTGTGCGAAGCCATGAATCGGGTAGTGCCGAAGACAGATCTAGTGGTCTTACAAGGCTTGATGCGGGAATGTCTTGAACGGATCAATGCTGAATCGATGCTGCTGACCTTGTCGGAGGAAGGCATTTTATTCGATCAAGGCACCCTTAAAGGGCACATACCCGCGCAAACAGTGGAGATCGCAGATGTTTCAGGTGCCGGAGACACGGTGATTGCGGTTGCGGCCAGTGCCATTGCCGCGCAATTACCCATTGAAACAGTGGCCGCCTTGTCGAACCTGGCCGGCGGCTTGGCCTGCACCCAACCCGGAGTTTGTCCGGTTACCCTCCAGTCTCTTCGTTCCGCTGCCAAAACGATAGCTACACCCGTCATCACATGATTATCTGCATCCCCTTCGATTATATGCGCTCTCTTCCCCCAACCTTATGAACCAGCAAGGGACTCGGCAACTTATTCGCCTTAGGATTTTCCGCTATTCAGAGCCAATCCTTCGGAGTTTGACCGGACTCCGGGTATTGGCCAGCCTTATTTCGTTGTTTCTCGTTGTATTCTATTACGGATTTCCACATTCACCGACGGGGGCAGCCACCTTGATTTTTCTGACCCAGTCGATGTTTGGATTTTTCGTTTTCAGTTATCTAATCAGGGCGTTTTTTTCTATGCACGCCTGGCGCTATATCAAAGAAACGATGTTTGAAGCCATCGTAATCGGAATGTTGTTGCTCGACGTGGCGGGACTTGTGGCCGGGTATCCGTTTATTCAGAATTTGCTCATGGCTTTGGAGCTCGAAAACCTGTTGCCGGCCTATACTTTTTTTGTACAAATGTATCTGATGGTGATTGTTCTGATGGAGTCGACCCGACTGGGGTCGGATGTACTCACCTTCAAACTGAAACCGGCAACGACATTCCTTGCCTCATTTGCTATTCTCATCTTGGGCGGCACACTTTTGCTTATGATGCCCGAAATGGGGGCTGGGGGCAAGCCCGCTACTTTTATGCAAGCCCTATTTACTTCTGTGAGTGCATCGTGCATTACGGGCTTATCGACAGTCGATATTGGAATCCATTTCAGTGTGCGCGGTCAAGTAGTAATCCTGATGCTGATTCAGATTGGGGGACTGGGAATCCTGACGTTTGCTACCTTTTTCGCGCTGTTTCTCAAAAAAGGCATTGGGATAAATCAGCAGGCCATGATCCGCGACTTTATGTCGGAGGACAACCTTTTCGATGCCAAAAGTATGCTCGGGCGCATCATTTTCTTCACCTTTTTTATTGAAGCGGCTGCTGCCATTGGTCTGTATATTTTATGGGATGCTAGGGCCCCATTTTATCATGAACCGGTGGAAAAAGCGTTTCAGTCACTATTTCACAGCATATCCGCCTTTTGTAATGCCGGCTTCTCCACGATACCTCAAGGCTTGTACCAAAACTGGTTGAGAGATCGCCTGTCGATTCATATGCTTTTGGCCGCAACCATTTTTTTGGGCAGTCTCGGCTTTCCAGCGCTAAAAGACATCTTTGGATTGCGCAATATGCGTCAGAGAATACAAACCCCTTGGAAGCCATGGAAGTTGTCGACCCGAATCGCTTTCTTTTCATCGGTTGCCCTGATTATTTTTGGTGCATTGGTATTCTTCCTATTGGAGCGAAGCGGGGTGTTGACAGGCCTCAATGGCCCCAATAAATGGGCTCATGCCATTTTTCAATCGGTTACACCCCGCACAGCTGGCTTCAACACGGTCGACACGGGGGCCCTCGCCGCTCCTACAGTCATTCTAGTCATTTTTCTTATGTTTATCGGAGGGTCCTCTGGATCCACTGCAGGAGGTATCAAGACGTCCACTTTTATGGTGATTCTATTGGCCATTAGTGCCACAGTACGGGGCAAAAACAGTCTTGAACTCAGCGGGCGAAGCATTTCGTTCGATCTACTGAACAAAGCCTATACGATTTTCGTATTTTCCTCCTCCTTTATTCTCATATCGGTGTTCTTTCTGGTATGGTTCGAACCAGCCATACCCGTTTTGGATCTGGTTTTTGAGGAGGTCTCTGCATTTTGTACGGTGGGACTCACGAGGGGGATTACCCCCGGCCTTGGCGTACCAGCTCAGATCGTGCTGATGCTCTCCATGTTTATTGGCCGGGTCGGTACCCTAACGCTGGCCTTTTCACTGGCTTCACGCTCAGCCTCTACCGCATATCGCTACCCGCGCTCGCATATTTTGGTGGGGTAATTCATTACCCCATACGGATGGCCTCGACCGGATCGAGACGGGCGGCCCGAAGCGCAGGTAGCAGTCCAGCCGCTATCCCAATTATAGTTGAAACAACCAGGGCAAGCACCACGTTGTCGAATGTGAGGCTGAGTTCTTCTTCCATCAACATGGCGGCCAGGCGTGCCATTATTTCAACCAAAATTACACCCAGAAATCCGCCCAATAGGCTCAAAATCATCGATTCAACCAGGAACTGCCACATGATAAAACCGTTGCGGGCACCCATTGCTTTTTGAATTCCGATCTGTCCGATTCGCTCGAATACGGAAACGAACATGATGTTGGCGATGCCAAAACCGCCTACCAGCATCGAAAATCCGCCGATCAGCCATCCAATCAAGCGCATGCTGGCGAAAAGCATATCGAGTTGATTGGCCAAAAAAGAAACCTGGTTGATGGCAAAGTTGTCTTCCTGTGTCGGTTTTAGGCGGCGGAATGCCCTGAGATGGCTCCGCAATTCAGCCTTTAACTCGGCCACGGGTATACCTTCAACCGGACCGGCCAAAATCAGTGGGTTCACTTCATCAAGGCTGCCCCCATTCACCCGCCGAACTAGGTTGAGCGGTACCAGAAACTCCTCATCGAGACTAGTGCCCAAAGCGTTATTGCCTTCCGCTGACAGCACCCCAACCACCTTGAGTTGCTGACCCATCACCTTCACCTGTTTTCCTACCGCATCACCATCGGGAAACAACTCACCCGCCGCCCGCGCACCCAGAACAAGCGACCTACTACCCCTATCCAGCTCACTGCTGTGAAAGTATCGTCCGACTTCCAATTCAAATGCCCGAAGAAGGTGGTATTCCGATGCAACTGCCCGCACCGAGGCAGCATTCATGCCTAATTCACCAACCGTTGCCGTTCCCCCATCCAAATTATAGGTCATGGTGACAGCCCGAGCCGATCGGGTACGCTCCCGCAGCCACTCCATCTCCCGAAATTGTGCAGAAGGACGATTCATGTACTTCCACCAAGGGTAATCACCACCAAACTCCCATGGCCATTTCTCGATATAAACCACATCATCCCCCAAATTGGCGAGACTGGAGCGGATTTTTCGGTTCCAGGAGTCTACAAAAGTGAAAACCGATATAACGGCAAAAATGCCAATGGTTATGCCCAAAAGCGATAAAAATGTGCGCAATCTGTTGCTCCAGAGGGCATGTAAGGCAAATCGAATACCCTCTCTGGTCAGGTGCAGAATCAATGTAAAAGAACCCAAAAATGTTTTAGCCAAGATTGCGATTTTAATGAATACAAACCTAATCAAAATGAGCCGGATGATGAATGATTGATTTTACTCTATATTCGCACCCCGTAATACGTGACTTTCCATTTTTTTTTGTTCTTTTTACTTTTTGTATGAAATTATCTGAGTTTCGGTTCGATTTACCACCCAGTTTAATTGCCTCTCGCCCCTTACCCATCCGGGATGAGTCAAGGCTGATGGTCATAAACCGTGGCACAGGAACGATTGAACACAAAATATTCAAAGATATTCTGCATATTTTTTCCGAGGGAGATGTGCTCGTTCTCAACAACACTCAGGTTTTTCCTGCCCGAATGTATGGCAATAAGGAACGTACGGGCGCTGTGATTGAGGTTTTCTTACTCAGGGAACTGAATGCGGAACTTAGACTTTGGGATGTTTTGGTAGATCCGGCGCGCAAAATCCGGGTTGGGAATAAACTGTACTTCGGGGAGGACGAGTCGCTCGTGGCTGAGGTCATCGACAACACGACATCCCGGGGCCGCACGATTCGTTTTTTGTTTGACGGCACCCACGAGGAGCTGACCCAAACGCTAAATACTATGGGTGAAACGCCTATTCCGCATTTACTGGGTCGGCAAGCGGATGATGACGATCGGGTGCGCTTTCAAACGGTATTTGCCTCACGCATCGGTGCGGTGGCTGCACCATCGGCCGGACTTCATTTTAGTCGCGAACTCATGAAGCGTTTGGTATTAAAAGGAGTTGACCTTGCAGAAATTACTCTGCATGTTGGATTGAGTTCCTTCCGTCAAGTGGAAGTAGAGGACCTAACCAAACACAAATCGGAAAGTGAATATTTTGAAATCTCAGATGAAGCATGCGATCTGGTGAATGGGGCTATAGGTCGACAAAAAATGGTTTGCGCTGTGGGTACCACCTCCATGCGGACACTGGAGTCGGCTGTATCGGCCCAACAGACCTTAAAACCTCTGAGTGGGTGGACGGATCGATTTATTTTCCCTCCCTACCACTTCAACATTGCCCGTTCTATGATTACTAATTTCCATCTTCCGGAGTCGATCATGCTGATGATGGCGAGTGCTTTTGCAGGTACTGAGTTCCTTCGTGAAGCCTATGCAGTGGCGATAAAGGAAAAATACAGATTCTACACCTACGGAGATGCCATGCTGATTTTATAAGAATTAAATCGCTCCCAAAAACTCCTGTTCGAACGGAAAAATGAATTTTTCTGCGGAATCTTTTCTCCAGGCGGATGACCAAGAAGAGTTATCCAAATGTCCTTTAATCTAATATTCGTCTTCGTTAAAGAAGAAATCATCCTTTGTAGGATAATCGGGCCAGATTTCCTCAATAGTTTCATAGGGCTCGCCGTCGTCCTCCAATTCCTGCAGATTCTCTATTACTTCCAGCGGGGCACCGGAACGAATTGCATAATCAATTAGCTCCTCTTTGGTGGCAGGCCATGGGGCATCCTCGAGATGCGAGGCCAATTCTAGTGTCCAATACATGGCTTCAATTTTTCTGCAAAGGTAAAATCTATTTTTAAACAACAAATAGGAATTAGGCTCCTATTTGGATGGACGCCAGGCTTGCTCTTTGGCTCCTGCCGAGTGCATAAGAAAACGCGCTAGCGTGAACAGGTAGTCCGACAAGCGATTCAGATATCGGAGCAACCCGGGTGAAACCGCTTCATCCACTGAAAGGGCAACCAGCAAACGTTCAGCACGGCGACAAACGCAACGACATAGATGGGCGGTTGCGGAAGACGGGGTGCCCCCAGGCAAGATAAAATTCATGAGAGGAGGAAGCACAGCATCCATTAGGTCGATTTCCTTCTCTATTTTCAGTTCCGCCTGTTCGGACCAAACAGGCAGATTATGCCTGACCTCCTCGGTTGCTGCCAGGTGTGATCCCATCAAAAACAAATCCTGCTGGATGGCATTCAAAAAATGGGCGCAATTGTCTGGTATTCCCTCAGCGGTCAATTTACCTAGCCAGCTATTGAGTTCATCTACTGTTCCATATACTTCAATGCGCAGGTGCGATTTGGGAAGTCGGCGACCTCCATATAAGGAGGTTTGTCCACCATCCCCCCCTTTTGTGTATATCTTCATAGCTCTTTTACCTAATTCAACCCGGCATATACCCAATTATGCTTGGGCTCCGGCATCAATTTGGGTCGATTGATACCCGAATGGCATAGTTTCCACCTGATCCGACTCAATATTTCCGTCCCTAAGTCGCACAATTCTGTGCGCGTAACGGGCAATTTCTTCCTCATGTGTAACCAGAACAATCGTATTTCCCTGGGCGTGAATGTCGGAAAACAACCCCATGATATCGATTGACGTTTTGGTGTCGAGGTTACCTGTGGGCTCATCGGCGAGCAGAATGGATGGACGGTTGACCAGAGCCCTGGCTAACGCAACCCTTTGACGCTGACCGCCCGACAACTCATTCGGTTTGTGCCTCATCCGGGAGGCGAGTCCGACCCGATCCAGTACTTCTGCCGCCCTTTCGAGTCGTTCTGTGCGGGATACACCAGCGTAAACCAAAGGCATGGCCACATTTTCGAGGGCCGAGAGTCGGGGCAGTAGGTTAAATGTCTGAAACACGAAGCCGATTTCCCGGTTGCGCACTTCAGCCAACTGCCGGTCGTTCATACGGCTTACTTCTTGTCCACTCAAAAAATACGCGCCCCTGGTGGGGGAATCCAAACAACCGATGAGGTTCATGAGGGTCGACTTGCCCGATCCGGAGGGCCCCATGAGCGCTACATATTCGCCACGGGCAATGTTAAGTGTGATAGAACTCAAGGCGTGAATGTGTTCCTGGCCCATGACGTATGATCTTCCAATTCCACGAAGGTCGATGACAGTTTTCATTCACGCTGATCGATTACTTTGGCCACACGGAAATAATCGCTATCGCAGCGAGGGGCATTCTTCAAGGCCTCCTCATGGCTGATTTCCTGTCTCACCTGATCGTCACGCAGACGGCCCGGATCCTCGTTCATATAGACCAAAGGCTCAATACCGGTAATGTCTAGCTCGTCGAGCATGGCAGCATATTCGAGGAAACGATTCATATCATGGAGCATTTCCGCTTCCGCTTGGGGATCAAAATCAAGTCGCGCCAAGTGGGCTACTCGTCGGATGGTTTCGCTGTCGATGTTCATCATGCTGCTTAATGGATTGAATTATGATGTTTCGGGTGACTTCAGCAAGTTTTTTTTCATTGAAATCGTAGTCGGCCGGGTAGAGTGCGGGGTGACAAACCACGCGACACCGACCCCAACGATAGCGGGGCCAAGCCTCGTCGCTCATTACCCACCAGGAATTGTGCAAAGATACCGGAATTATAGGTACGTTGGCGTTGATGGCTGCACGGAATGCCCCCATCCGAAAAGCCTTGGGTAGAGGCGGATTGGGTAAAATACCGCCCTCCGGAAACACCACCAGGCTGTCGCCCTTTTTAAGCCACTGACAGGCCTTCACGAAGGCCTCGTGCGATCCTAATTTTCTTTCGCGTGGTACAGGTATGTCGATCGTTTTGAAAAAAAGACGAAAGACTGGAATAAAGAGCAACTCAACCTTGGCCATAAAATGATAATGGTCATTGGCCGCGAGTGCCATCAGCGGAATATCGATGTAGGAATGGTGGTTGGCGCAGAACACGCAGGGGCCGCTCACCTGGCTACCCGGCAAGCGTTCGAGCGTCCACCCGACACCGGTAAACCCAAACAATAGTCGCGCCCAGGTACGACGCAAGCGGTTAACAGATGGGTAGCCCTTGGATGAACGAAGCAGAATCCAATAAGCGGGATATTGAATGAAAAAAATAAGGCAGAAAATCAGAAGAAACCAAAAAGCCCCCAGTCTACCTACCCAATAGCTGATCCCGCCCGTTTCTTTCATAGTCTGCAAAACTAACACAAGCTCATTGAATTTCGTATTTTGCGAGCCAGTCATGGATATCGTTGTTTCGGGCATTCGCTCCACGGGTCGCCTTCATTTGGGGAATTATTTTGGTGCTGTACGGCAATTTTTGGGTATGCAACGCACCCACCAATGTTATTTTTTTATTGCCGATTACCATTCACTCACCACTCATCCGGATCCGGCGGCCCTTAGAGCGTCTACCCGTCAGGTGCTGATCGAGTACATGGCATGCGGAATCGATCCTGGTAAAGCAGTCATCTACCGCCAAAGCGATATTCCGGAAATTCCGGAGCTGTATATGCTGTTGAATATGCATGCCTATGTGGGCGAACTGGAGCGTGTGGCGTCGTTCAAGGAAAAAGTAAGGAAGCAACCCGGCAATGTGAATGCAGGCCTGCTGACCTACCCGGTACTGATGACGGCCGATATTATTATCCATCGTGCCCGCTGGGTGCCAGTGGGCAAGGATCAGGAACAACACCTGGAAATGGCCCGGAATTTTGTTCAACGGTTCAACCGCCTATATGGTACCGACTTTTTCCCCGAACCATATCCTTTTCGGCAGAGCGACGGACAAATGGTGAAGGTACCCGGCCTCGATGGATCGGGCAAAATGGGTAAATCGGATGGGGAAGCACAGGCCATTTTCCTATCCGACGATCCAACTCTTGTTCGCAAAAAGGTGATGCGCGCCGTCACGGACAGCGGCCCAACCACAGAAAATGCACCCATAGCCGACACTATATCTCACCTTTTTCAGCTCTTGGAATTGGTCAGCCCTCCGGATGTGGTACAACACTATCTGGACACCTACGCCCAATGCAGCATCCGGTATGGTGACTTAAAAAAGCAACTGGCAGAAGATATCATCGCTTTTTTAACTCCCATTCAGGAGCAAATCAAGGTGCTGGAGGCCGACGAAGCTCAACTCAAGCGAGTGCTGAACGAAGGCGCCGAAAAAGCCCGTCAGAGTGCTGGGTATACCCTGCGGACTGTTCGTGAGCTGATGGGTTTTAATACATAAATTATGGGAAGACACATAGCCATAGCCGGTAATATTGGTTCCGGCAAGACCACGCTCACCGGCTTACTGGGGAAACATTATCAATGGCAAACCCATTTTGAGGATGTGGACGGAAATCCGTACCTCAATGATTTTTATGAAGACATGCAGCGGTGGTCGTTCAACCTGCAGATCTACTTCCTGAACACCCGGTTTCGTCAACTGATTGAAATCCGCAAGGGAACTGAGGCTGTGGTACAGGACCGAACCATCTACGAAGACGCCCATATTTTCGCACCCAACCTGCACACCATGGGCCTTATGTCGGGACGCGACTACGAAAACTACCGGAGCCTGTTTGACTCCATCGGCAACCTTATTCGTCCGCCCGATTTACTAGTGTATTTGCGGGCATCGGTACCGACCTTGGTCCGCCAGATTCAGCGCCGCGGCAGGGATTACGAAGATGGCATTCGTCTCGACTATCTTCGCAAGCTCAATGAGCGCTATGAGGCGTGGATCGACTCCTACACCCTCGGCAACCTATTGGTGGTGGATGTAGACCAGTTAAATTTTGCCGATAAACCCGAGGATTTAGGGCAGATCATATCGCGTATAGACGCCCAGTTGCACGGGCTGTTTCCCAGCGAACAATAAATAAAAAAGACGCGCCGGAGCGCGTCTTAAAGAACTAGAGATGCTTTATCTGTCAGGAATAGATCCCGAAGCTGTCTGTAAGGAAATAGATTAATGCAACAGGGGCGCGATAACCAGGGCCACTACCGATATCAATTTCAACAAGATATTCAGCGAAGGTCCGGAGGTGTCTTTAAATGGATCCCCTACCGTGTCACCAACCACAGCAGCTTTATGCGGGTCCGACTTCTTATAGTAGGTCTGTCCGTTAATCACCACACCTTCTTCAAACATCTTTTTGGCGTTATCCCACGCGCCGCCGGCGTTGGATTGGAAAATCGCCATAAGTACGCCCGACACTGTCACTCCAGCTAGCATACCACCCAATGCTTCAGCCTTAAAAACAAACCCCACCACTACAGGAACCAAGACAGCCATAAGACCCGGTAGTACCATTTCGCGTATAGCTGCTTTAGTGGAAATTTCGACACATTTGCCGTACTCTGCTACACCATCAGCCTTTTGAAAGATGACTTGATCTTCAGCGGACCAATCCTTTAGCTCTTTATCACCGTTACGACGCATGGCGTCTAAAGCTGCTTTGAGCGCTGGGATTGAGTTGAACTGCCGACGAACCTCTTCAATCATAGACATAGCAGCACGTCCAACAGCACCCATGGCCATTGCCGAGAATACGAAGGGTAGCATGGCTCCGATAAATAAGCAGGCCATTACGTTGGCCTGGGAAATATCAATACTTCTAATACCAGCCGTTGACATATAAGCGCCGAAAAGAGCCAAAGCGGTTAGAGCTGCCGAGGCGATTGCAAATCCTTTACCGATTGCAGCGGTAGTATTACCCACCGCATCCAATTTGTCGGTGCGTTGACGGACTTCTTTTGGTAATTCGCTCATTTCAGCAATACCGCCTGCATTATCCGAAATTGGACCATAAGCATCCACTGCTAGTTGAATTCCAGTATTAGCCAACATCCCAACCGCTGCAATCGCTATACCGTAAAGACCTCCAAAATAAAATGCTCCAACAATACTTGCAGCAATCAACAAAATGGGGATAGCGGTGGACATCATGCCTACGCCCAAACCAGCGATAATATTAGTGGCCGCACCCGTAGAAGACTGCCGAACTATCGATAAAACCGGCTTTTTCCCCGTGCCCGTGTAATACTCGGTAATTAAGCCTACCAAAACACCGGCCACCAAACCAATAATGGTGGAATAAAAAATACCCATTGCAGTATAGTGGTGTCCACGAGGATCCTCAGAAACATAAAGAGGATCTTTGAACCACCATTCAGCCGGCAACATCCAATTAATGATGAAGTAAGAGGCCACGATCATCAGACCAGACGATAGGAACTCACCCATATTTAGAGCTTTCTGAGGGTTTCCACCTTCCCGGGTGCGAACAAAGAAAGTCCCGATAATCGACATCAAAATACCTGTACCGGCAAGTAGCAAGGGAAGGATAACTCCCGATAATCCATTGAAACCATCCTTTTCAGCAAATTCGCCAGCCATGAAAGCTGCGCCCAAAACCATAGTTCCGATAATTGAGCCCACAAATGATTCGAACAAATCGGCGCCCATACCCGCCACATCACCCACATTGTCACCCACATTATCTGCTATGGTCGCAGGATTGAGGGGGTGATCCTCAGGAATACCAGCTTCAACCTTACCAACCAGATCGGCACCCACATCGGCTGCTTTGGTGTAAATGCCACCACCTACACGCGCAAACAAGGCAATGGATGAGGCGCCAAACGAGAAGCCCGTTAAAATAGTAATGACCCTATTCAGGTCATTTGCGGTATCCGTTCCAAACATGATGTGGAAGATCAGGAAGAGGGTCCCCAAACCGAGAACTCCTAGGCCAACAACACCCATTCCCATAACTGAACCTCCAGCAAATGCAATTTCCAGGGCTTTACCCAAGCCGGCACGGGCTGCGTTGGCCGTGCGCACATTGGCTTTGGTTGCTACTTTCATTCCGATGAAGCCGGCAAGTGCTGAGCATAAAGCACCCACCACAAATGACAAACCAACCATCGGGTGCGATAGCTCTGAGTTGGCAGTTAAGGCCAATAATCCAGCCACAGCCACCACAAACCAGATAAGAATTTTATATTCGGCCTTCAAAAATGCCATGGCACCTTCAGCAATGTGGCCTGCGATTTTTTGCATTTTTTCGTTGCCCGGATCCTGCTTGGCAACCCAAGAGGAACGATAAAACGTGTAGAGTAGTCCTAAAACACCAGTTACAGGTATCAGGTACAACAAGGCATTTGTTAAATTCATAAAAAAGATTGGTTTATTCAAAAGTGGCGCAAAAATACAATTATGCGCGGGAAATGCAACGACCCGTTTAGAATATGGTCTTTACATGCCAATCGACATAAACCCTGATGGACCTGAGAAATCCTTGGTCGCTTGAGAATTTAAATCTCGAGTCTTAAGCCTCAGTCAGCGTTCGCAAATAGTTGATGATATGCCAGCCGTCTTCGTCGCAGATTCCATAGACCGAGATTTTAAGCATGGCATTTCTGCCAGTCAACAACTTCCAATGTAGCGCACCATCGGACTGTTCTGGGGTCTTTTCGAGTAGATTGGCAGCCTTTACGGCCATGCCCGGATTATTGATTTTTTCGATTCTAAAAAGCCGCTCCGCTTTGGTACGTTACGCGGTTCTGCCTATTTCGGTGCAGTGCTACCCCTATTACTCGGAATCTGAATGCTTCTTAGGGGAATGGGGCTAGGCATCCCGCTACTAAGTCGGCTAAACAAAACAGGTCGGGGAGTCACGTTCAGACCGAATCTGTACATTCGACATCTCCTTTCTGCCACTAGGCTTAGGCTTACTGTTGCCAATACTGTTATCACCTCTAGATTCAAAACGATAAAGACCAAAGGAACTTGAATCTCATTTAAGATCAAATCAACCCAGAGACCTATAAAGACACAAAAAATCTATTCGATCAACTGGGGGCGCGTTGCCAATAGGTACAACACCGCCATGCGTATGGCCACCCCATTTTCTACCTGCTGTAGGATGATAGAACGACCAGAGTCGGCCACATCAGACGACAATTCTACCCCTCGGTTGATAGGACCCGGATGCATAATCACGATTTCCTTTTTGATTTCATCGAGCACTTTTCGGTTGATACCAAACTCGCGGGTGTATTCGCGGAGTGAGGGAAAATACCGTGTTTGCTGTCGCTCTAGCTGAATGCGCAGTACATTAGCCACATCGCACCACTCAAGGGCCTCGCGCACCTTGTTGGTAACCCCCACACCTAGTTCTTCTATACCCCTAGGCATGAGGGTGGCCGGTCCGCACAACATGACCTCAGCACCCAATGCTTTCAAACAAAAAATATTAGACAGCGCTACCCTTGAGTGGAGAATATCTCCGAATATAGCCACACGCTTTCCTTGTACAGAACCCATTTTCTCTCGGATAGAAAATGCATCTAAGAGTGCCTGCGTGGGGTGCTCGTGAGCACCATCACCTGCATTCACGATAGGGCAGTCGATATGACGAGTCAAAAATTGACAAGCGCCAGCATCGGGGTGGCGCATCACCACCATATCCACCTTCATGGCTAGAATATTTCGAACCGTATCAATCAGGGTTTCACCTTTCGACACAGAACTACCAGATGCCGAGAAGTTGACGACGTCGGCCGACAGACGCTTTTCTGCGAGTTCGAATGAGAGCCTAGTGCGCGTCGAGCTTTCAAAAAATAGATTAGCAATGGTGGTGTCGCGCAATGAGGGCACTTTCTTAATGGGTCGGTTGATGACCTCCTTAAAATGATCGGCCGTGAAGAAGACCAGTTCTATTTCCTGCGCGCTCAGGTCGCGGATGCTGATCAGGTTGGGATGGGAGAGTGCCTTCATCCGTTCGATTTAATCAGGGTAATTTGCGCGCCATCTGGCTCGTCCCAGCACACACGGACACGCTCATCATCGTGTGTATTGACCTCTATTCCGTAGTAGTCGGGATGAATAGGAAACTCTTGTCGGAATCTGCGCGACACCAGTACCATCAATTCTACCCGATTGGGGCGACCAAAATCCAACAGAGCGTCCAACCCCGCCCGGATCGTTCTTCCTGTGAACAATACATCATCAACCAAAACAACCTTTTTCCCTTCCAGGCTGAATGGAAGCTGGGTGGCGTGAGCAGATAAAGGTTCCGTACGGTGACGGAAGTCATCCCGGTAAAATGTAACGTCCAATGCACCCTGAGCAGGCATATTCACATGCGCGTCTCCATTCAATCCAGCGTCAGATGCGTCACCCACCACAGCCATTTCACCCGATAGGCCAGAAATCCGCGCCTGCAAAACCGTGGTCAGGCGGTTAAGGAAAAATACGCCACGGGGTTGCAGACCAATGAGCACTGTATTGTGAAAACCCGGGTGTCGTTCCAACAATTCCTCACTGAGTCGCTGCAATATGAGCGTCAGATGCGTGGGTTGCACAATCACACGGCTTTCGGTGCTCATCGCAGGGTTTTTGGGGGACTAGTTATCACGGAATTTGCGCCTGTCTCTTCTTTCATCTTTTCATTTTCGTATTCGAGTGCTAATATCGTGTCAAAATGAAGGTCGGTTAGGAAAATGACCGACAAGCGACTGTGGCGGATCAAGGGGAGGTCGTACAGAGCCGGGTGCATTCGCATACGCGCGAGAGAAACCGGGTGAAGAAACGAACGTATGGGCTTCACCCGCACTCCAACCCATGGGCCCTTCGGAAAACCATCCTCGGGAAAGGGGTCGGATACAATCTGCATAAGTCCCACCACCTCTTTGCCATGGTTGGAATGATAAAACAACGCATCATCGCAGGGTTTCATGGCCAAGAGGTTGTTGCGTGCCTGATAGTTGCGCACCCCATCCCAGACGCCCTCGCCATCGCGCATTAAATCGGAAAAACTATAGACAAACGGTTCCGATTTTAACAGCCAGCGCGCCATGCTGCAAAACTAACCAATTTATGGCAAGGACCAACATCAGCCTGGCAGCGCCTCGAACCTAACGCGGTGTATAATGCGCCCAGGGTATGATCATCTCCTCCAATGAAACGCCACCATGCTGAAAGGTGTGTCGGTATAGATTTACGTAGTGGTGGTAGTTATTGGGGTAGCAGAAATACTGATCGCATCCCCCGAACACATATGAGCTGCTGAGCGAATGACGAATCAGACGTGCATCCTCAGGTTTTTCAATCACAAACAGATCATCGTCGTCGTAGCTCAGGTTCTTCCCCTCCTTGAATCGCAGGTTCGTATTGGTGTTCCGGTCACCCATAATTCGAACTGGCTCTGCAACCCGCACAGTACCGTGATCGGTGGTAACAAACATTGGACATTTCTTATCGGCCACCCTGCGCATCAGCTCCCAAAGGGGAGAATGTTCAAACCAGGAACGGGTGATGGAACGGTATGAGACCTCATCGTCGGCCAACTCCTTGATTACATTCATCTCACTGCGTGCATGGCTGAGCATATCTACAAAATTATACACCACCACCACCAGATCATGCCCAAACAAATTACTTGCATTCTCGGCCAGTTGCTTGCCCTGTTGCAGTTGGGTTATTTTGTGATAAGACATCCGCAGTTCATGCCCGGATCGCTTTAGGTGCTCCTGAAGGAAAAAGGCCTCATGCATATTCCGACTCCCCTCCTCCTCGGTGGGTGAAACCCATTTGTCGGGGTACCGGTTTTTGATGTCGAGCGGCATCAGCCCGGCAAAAAGAGCGTTTCTGGCAAATTCCGTTGATGTGGGAAGTATGCTCATGTAAGTGCCACTCTCTCCGGTCTGGAAATACTCCGAAATGATGTTTTCGATTACCCTCAGCTGGTCGAGTCGAAAGTTGTCGATCACAAACAAAAATATAGGGCGATTTTTTTCAAGCAGGGGAAAGAGCTTTTTCCGCAACAGATTATGCGAAAGGAGCGGGATTTCCTCGGATGGATTTTTGAACCAGTCGAGGTACTCACTTTTGATGAACCGGGTGAATTGTCGATTGGCTTCGGCAAGCTGCATCGCCAGCACTTCCCTCATGCCTTCGTCCTTACTTTTTTCCAGTTCAACATCCCAATACACCAGTTTCGCGTAGGTATCCATCCAGCCATGGGGCGACAAATCGTCGTTGAACGCAAGGCCCAGGTTGCGGAAATCCTGCTGGTATTCCGAGGTGGTTTTTTCCCCAACCAGTCGCTTTTGATCCAGAATTTTTTTTATGCACAGCAGAATTTGGTTGGGATTGATTGGCTTAATCAGGTAATCGGCAATTTGTGAACCTATGGCCTCCTCCATCAGGTTCTCCTCTTCGTTTTTGGTGATCATCACCACGGGTAGCTGTGGGCGAACCGCTTTGATGCGTGGAAGCACCTCCAAACCGGTAAGTCCCGGCATATGCTCATCGAGAAACACCAGATCGAAGGACTCCGATCTTACTTTTTCGAGAGCCTCGGCCCCGCTACCAACGGCCACGATACGGTAGCCCTTGCTCCCCAGAAACAAAATCTGAGCTTTCAGCAAGTCGATTTCATCATCCGTCCACAAAATGGATATTTGCTGTGCTGTCATTGTATTTTTACGCAACATAAACGAAAGGGCCGAGCGTTCGGTGTGCTGACTGAAAAAAAAAATTCACGTGAACAAACACAAGATCATCAACGACCCGATCTACGGCTTCATCCGGCTCAACGATCCCCTGCTTTTTGACCTTTTGGAGCACCCTCTGGTGCAGCGACTCCGGGAAATTCGGCAATTGGGAATGAGCTACCTGGTGTATCCTGGTGCCACGCACAGCCGTTTGGCCCATGCTCTAGGCGCTATGCACCTGATGCAGCAAGTCATCAACATATTGCGGGACAAGGGAATCGACATTCCACACCCCACTGGCACATCGGCCTGCGCGGCCATTTTGCTGCATGATGTTGGCCATGGTCCTTTCTCACACGCACTGGAGCATCTGGTCGGGGGTCCTGTAAGCCATGAATATTGGACCCGTATGATGATGGAGCACCTGAATGCTTCCAGTGGGGGTGTACTGTCTGAGGCGATTGATATATTTGAGGGCGCTCATCCGCTGCCGTTCCTTCATCAACTCGTTTCCTCTCAACTCGATGTGGATCGCCTTGATTACCTAAACCGCGATAGCTTTTTTACCGGCGTGAGTGAAGGAATAGTGGGGTGGGACCGCCTCATTCAGATGATGCACGTACACCAGGGTCAGTTGGTTGTGGAGGAAAAGGGGATTTATTCGGTCGAGAAATTCCTGCTCGCCCGCCGGCTGATGTACTGGCAGGTCTACCAGCACAAGACCGTTCTATCGGCCGAATTCCTCATGCGACACATTGTGGAACGTGCCCGGGAGTTGTTATCGGGTGGCCACAAACTGACGGGCTCCGATGCTCTAATCCTGCTCTTAAAGCAAAAGGAGGCCGCTACCCAAGAAAGACGGGGTGACTTACTGACGGCGTATGCGGAAACGGACGACCATGACTTTATCACCGCGGTCAAAGAATGGAGCCGCAGCAGCGACTGGATCTTGTTGACCTTATGCCAAAATTTGCTCAACCGCAAACTCAATCGGGTATTGCTCACCATAGAAAAACCATATCCATCGCGGGTCGAGCAGATTCGAAACCGAATTTGTGATTCCTACGGGATCAGCGCCGGCGAAAGCCGTTATTTTCTGGGGACTGGCAGCATTGTCAACCACGCCTTACACACCGACAGAGAGCCCATATACATATTGGGAAAGAATCGTTCCGTAAAAGAAATTACCGAAGCGAGTCAGAACCCACACCTGAAAGCCCTGACAGGCTCGGTTGAAAAACATTACCTATACGCACCCAAAGATTTTCTGTGATTTTCACGTCTTTTTTCAGTTATTTGCCGTTTGATTCCCTTTTGATCACCCCTTTCTGAAACCTGACGCTTCTATGACGCTAACCTCTGCCCAGATTGCAGAGCTTACTGGAGGTCGGTTGCTAGGCAAATCTGATGTGCCCGTAACCCGTCTGGCAGAAATTGAGAACGCCCGCGCGGGCGACCTTAGTTTTTTGTCGAATCCCAAATACCTGAGCTACCTCGAGACCACGGAAGCTTCAGTATTGATTGTAAGCCACGACATAGCCAATGCCCACCATTCCCCCCAGAGCACGTTTGTGGTGGTCGATGACCCCTATTCCGCCTTCAGCAAGTGTCAGCAGATTTTTCAATCGCGTCAGCCCATCAAAACGGGTGTACACCCATTGGCACACATATCGGCAGGGGCTCAGATCGGAATGGATGTCATGGTAGGCGCATTCGCCTACATAGGCTGTGACGCCCAAATTGGGACCGGCTCCATCATTATGGAGCAGGCATTTGTAGGTGCAGGAACTAAAATTGGGGCCCATACCCAAATACACAATGGTGTCCGTATTCTCCATGATTGCGAGGTCGGCAACCACTGCGTCATACATGCCAACACGGTGGTGGGGTCTGATGGGTTCGGATTTGCACCCCAAAAGGAAGGTTATTACACAAAAGTTGCCCAAAATGGCATTGTTATTATTGAAGATCACGTAGAAATAGGAGCTTGCTGCACCATAGACAGGGCCACAATCAGTGCCACACGCATTAGAAAGGGTGTGAAGCTCGATAATCTGGTGCACATTGCACATAATGTGGAAGTGGGGGCACATACGGTAATAGCTGCACAAACAGGTGTATCGGGTAGCACCCACATCGACAAAAATTGCGTTGTTGCGGGACAGGTTGGTTTTGCGGGACATGTATACGTTGCTCCCGGATCACAGATTGGCGGTCAAACCGGGGTGACCCACTCCCTGAAAGAACCAGGTCTGAAATGGAACGGGACGCCGGTTGCCACATATATGGAGAGTCAACGAAGAAACAGTGTGGCGCGCCGATTGCCTGAACTACTCAAACGCCTTGAAGAACTAGAAAAGCGGCTGGCAAATGATGGTAGCAAAGAATGAAAAATACAAGATGGAACAGCAGCATACGCTAACCCGCGAGGTCGGCTTAATAGGAGTAGGCATTCACACAGGGGCCGAAGTTAACCTGCGCCTCATCCCCACCCCAGTAAACCACGGATTGGTATTCCGGCGCGATGATCTACCGGGCATGCCTCTAGTGCCGGCACAGGTAGAATATGTGTCTGATACCAGTCGCGGTACAACCCTTTCTCGGGAGGGTGCCGAAATCCACACCACCGAACATGTACTCGCTGCTTTGGTCGGCATGCGCCTCGATAATGTATTGATTTCTTTGAATGGACCGGAATGCCCGATTGCAGATGGCAGCTCCAAACCTTTTGTTGACATCATCAGGGAAGCAGGCCTACAAATACAGGATGCACAACGAAACTATCTGAAGTTGGATTCATCCTTCCGTTATTATGACCCGGAAAAGGACTGCGAAATCAACATAATCCCCGACAGCAAAACCCGAATTACTGTGCTGGTCGATTATGACTCCCCCGTACTGGGCACGCAGCACGCCCACCTCTCAGAAATCAAACATTTTGCTTCGGAAATTGCCCAGAGCCGCACCTTTTGTTTTTTGCACGAATTGGAAACTCTGCTTGAGCACAATCTGATAAAGGGAGGCGATCTCAACAATGCGATTGTTGTTGTCGATAAGGTGGTAGCCGAACCCGAACTGAATCGGTTGCGGAAGGCATTCCAAACCCCGAATATTCAGGTAACGGAATACGGCATTCTGAATAATGTTCAACTGCGGTATGCCAACGAACCCGCTCGTCATAAATTATTGGACGTGTTGGGCGATATGGCACTACTCGGACAACCCATCAGGGCGCACATCATCGCCAATAAACCTGGACACAGCAGCAACGTCGCCTGTGCCCTGGCACTCAAAAAACATCTGGAATCGATCGCAGCCACTTCCCGTGACCTACCGCCTCAAGTAGACATGCGGGCGTGTCCCCTATACGATAGTGAAGGCATAACCGGTTTTCTGCCTCACCGCACACCCTTCCTCATGGTCGATAAAATCATGAGTCTAACCGAAGACAGCATAATAGGTTGCAAAAATGTAAGTATCAATGAGGATTTTTTCCGGGGGCACTTCCCTAGCAATCCCGTTATGCCCGGGGTATTGATTGTTGAAGGAATGGCACAAACCGGCGGGGTACTGTGCTTGGGCAAAATGGACAAGCCCTCCGACTATTGGACCTATTTTGCGCGTCTGCAAAATGTTCGGTTTAAGGAAAAAGTCGTTCCGGGCGATACCCTGTTGTTTCACCTCACCCTAAAGGAGCCCATTCGTCGGGGCCTTTGTCAGATGACCGGGAAGGCCTTTGTGGGTAGCCGTTTGGTGGCAGAAGCCGATATGACGGCACAGCTTGTTCGCAAAGACCTATGATACATCCCCAGGCCCTGGTGCATCCCGATGCTCAAATCGGAGAAGGTACAGAAATATCCGCCTTTTCCACCATAGCGGCCAACGTGGTGATTGGCAAGAATTGCTGGATTGGTCCCAACGCAACCCTCATGGATGGCGCTCGTTTGGGTGATCGTGTACGCGTTTTCCCGGGTGCCGTTGTTTCGGCAGTACCCCAGGATCTGAAATACAATGGCGAAACGACACTCACTTTTATCGGGAAAGACACCACCATACGGGAATGTGCCACCATCAATCGAGGGACGGCGGATCGCAACGAAACCCGGGTGGGCGCACACTGCCTCTTGATGGCCTACACCCATGTGGCTCACGATTGTCTGATTGGCGATCATGTAATCCTCGCAAATTTGGCCACATTGGCCGGACACATTCGAATCCATGACTGGGCCATATTGGAAGGCATGGTGGCCGTACAGCAATTTATTACCATTGGTGAACATACCTTTATCGGCGGAGGTTCACTTGTGCGCAAAGATGTGCCCCCATATGTGAAGTGTGCCAAAGAGCCTCTTTCCTTCGCGGGCGTGAATGTAATTGGGTTGCGCCGTCGTGGCTTTTCGGAAGAGAGCATACGGAAGATCGAGGATATCTATCGTTTGATTTACGTGCGGGGGCATAATATGTCGAAGGCCATTGAATTGGTCGAACAAGAAACCATAGCCAGTGCAGAGCGTGACCGCATCCTCAAGTTCATCAAAACATCGCGACTGGGTGTCATCAAGGGGATGCTGGAATAAGCTTATGGTTGAATCAGGCAGTGAACCGACCTTTGATCTCCGACTGAACGGGGGTAGCAAACGATTCGAACGTGGTTGGCTGTTCAAAAATCTGAATTTCATCGGCAGAGCATCAGAACGGTGGGCCATCACCGGGCCGAACGGTTCGGGAAAGAGCACCTTGCTTTTATCGCTGGGGGGATATATTGAGTTAACTGAGGGAAGGATTTCGCTGCGGTGTTCGGGACGCGACTGGCCCGACGTGCAAATCAGTAGGTTTACGGTGCTTGCTTCGCCCTACCTCGACCTTCCGGCATCACTTACCATTTCGGAGCTCTTCCATTTTCACCAGCAACTCAAAGGGGTCCGCTTGGGATGGAATCCGGCGGAGCAGCTCGGTTTAAGTGGGCTAAATGGCCATTTATATAAAAAAACAGCGCAGTTGAGTAGTGGGCAGCGACAAAAACTGCGTTTGCTATTGGCTTTTGGGTGTGCGGCGCCCGTTCTCCTGCTCGACGAGCCCTGTAGTCACCTCGATCAGCAGGGATTCGACTGGTACCACTCCCTTCTCAGTCAGCCGTTTCTGGGTGAAGTGCTGTTGCTGGTGGCCAGCAATGAGCCAACGGAACACGAAGGGATGAGGTCCCTCATCGACTTGTCGAAGACCGATTAGGAATCAAGAGGCTGTACAACTTTGTGTACACCTGCCTTTTCCTTTTGTACCCTTTTGAATACAGTTCTTTTTATCTACACTTCGGATCCTCCCGATTGCAAGCCATAAACACTGAAACCTGCACAATTTGACTGATTTTCTGTTCGGCATAAATTTGGCACAAGTCTTGAAATGCGTAGTCGGTTGTTTGTTCAATCATAGTGTTTTAACAGGGGAGGGGAGCCGAAAGGCTCCTTTTTTCTTTCAGGGGTTTACGAAACAAAATCGTGTCTCACACCCCAAAACCCTGCATGCGCTCCACCAACTCCAGTTTTCGTCCGGGCAGTCGCCTCACCAGTCCCTTGATTTCCAGCCCGACCGTCGCCTGATAGAGGCGTGACAAGGGAACACGGGAGCGAATGATTAACTGGTCGAGGCCTTCTACTCCTTCCGTCCGCATCAATTCGAGGACTTTTTGTTCATCAGCGTCCAATTCCGGGAAGAGTTGTGCCTGAATCCCTCCAGCTTCGGATAGGGCCTGCTGCCATCCCATGGCCTCCACTAATTGCGCAGCAGATGTGATGATGGCGGCACGATGGGACCGGATCAAGTCATGGCAACCCTCCGAAAACCGATCCCCAACCCTACCCGGAAAGGCAAAAACATCACGGTTATAGTCATTTGCGAATGAGGCCGTAATGAGGGCGCCCCCATCGCGACCAGCCTCAACCACCACCACAGCGTCGGCCATTCCGGCGACGATTCGGTTTCGTTTGGGGAAATTTTCGCGTTCAGGAGGGGTGTCGAATGTAAATTCCGAAAGCAATCCCCCCTCAGCCAACATTCTTTCTGCCAGTTGCCGGTGCTGTTGTGGGTAGATCCGTCCCAGTCCATGCCCAAGCACCGCAATAGTTGGTAAGCGGTGTCGAACCGCTGCCTCATGAGCATGCCCATCGATCCCCAGAGCGAGTCCACTCAACACTACCACGTTCAACGCTGCCAATTCCCGAACCAGTTGTTCGGTGATTTGCCGGCCGTAAGTAGTGGCAGATCGGGTCCCCACAATGGCCAATACGCGCCTTCCATTCAGCGGCAATCGACCGATTCCAAACAAAAGCAGGGGATGATCGGGGCATTGACGCAAGCGAGCAGGGAATTCGGGATGGTTGTAGGGATAAACCTTGGCACCCATTTTCAATTGTCTCTGGAGCATAAACTCCATTCGTCCGAAATCTTTGAACGACTGTATTGCCACTGCCGTTTTGTGGCCGACCCCATCCACCGTGTGTAAAAAGCGCCGCTCACTACCAAAAGCTGCTGAAGCAGAACCCAAAGTCTCCACTATTTTGCGTGCAAGAGTGCATCCAACGCCTTCCACCTCCAGCAGCGACATCAGGCACACGATTTCCTTTTGTTGGTTGGTGTTCACATCGCTAAATTAGAGCCTTTTCACCCGCCGCCATAGACGGCAGAATCTACCTTTGTTTGTTGTTAATCTTCAATTTGAGCACCTTCGCATCAAAACAAACTACTGCTCACCAAACTCCACAAACTGAAGAAATTAAACCTCTGTCCTATTTTCACCCTTAAATGCCAAATTCAATCGCCCAAACCCGCCCCATAGTCCCGATGAATCGTCTGCCACTTCTAAAAATCATACATGTTTTCAGCTTGCTCACGCTCCTTCCCGAATGCTCACATGCCCAATGTGTTTTGAGGGGACAAATACGCGATGCCCTGACGCGACAAGGACTCTGGGGCGTGGCCATACAGACCGATGGAGGGGGCGTGATCAGCAATGCGGAAGGGGAATTCTCTTGGAGCCTTCCAAAAGATACATCAATAACATTACAATTCACTTTTTTAGGCTATGAGCCTCTACAAATCACGATTCTAAGACCCTGCGCCGAACGGCTGCCTCTCGATATCCAGCTCAGACCCCAAAACCAGGAGCTGAATCCGGTGATCGTGACAGCAGGTCGACAAGAGCAAATGCTCAGTCAGGCCCAGATCTCAACTGGTGTACTTCAACTCAGGGATCTGACCGCCAATAATTCGGTAACACCCGATGATGCGCTCAACCGCTCCCCTGGAGTGCATGTGATCCGAGGTCAAATCTCCATTCGAGGCAGCAGTGGCTACACCCTCGGTGTAGGTAGTCGCGTTATGATGCTGCTCGACGGACTACCCCTACTCACTGCCGAAAGCAGCGAGATTCTATGGAATTTTTTACCCATAGAAAATACATCCCAGATGGAGGTAATCAAGGGTCCGGGTTCAGCCCTCTACGGCTCAGGAGCCCTGGGCGGGGTCATCAACCTAAGGAGTGTGATGCCTGGTGACCGACCCGCTACGGAAATCACGGCATTTCGGGGTCGCTTTGATCGTCCACCCGGCTACCATACCGACCCCTGGGCTGGTGGACCTACACCTGGAAAAGCAGGCATCAGCGTATCGTACAGGCAGAGCTTTGGTCGTACGGGCATAGTTGCTTCCCTCAATGGGGTGACGGACGATGGGTATCGGGTCGGGGAACCCAGTCGCCGCATTAGAGGCACCCTGCATGTGCGCCAGCAATTGGGAAGGGGGTGGACAGCCGGGCTTCATGTGAATCACCTCACCGATTCCACCCGTCTCTATACATTTTGGCAAAGCGATACCAGCGCCTTTATGCCCTATCCGGGCAGCACCAATCCACAACTCAACCACCGCACCATGGCCGACCCTTATATGGAATACGAGGGGGAACGGTTCAGCTTCAGCCTCAAAAATCGATTCTACCGCAGCTACACCAACTACAACAACGAGGATTTTAGCTTGGGATTGATGTACTATAGCGAAGCCCAGACCAGGTATCGCCCTGCGGGAAGTCTTGGTCGTCACCTGAAGTTTACAGGTGGACTCGTGCAGCAAACCGGACAAATCAGAAGTGATCGATTGTATGGCAACCAGCAAACCATCAACCGCTCTATCTACGCAGAGGGTGACTGGCAACAGGGTCGTCTGGAGGCCAGTATTGGTGCCCGCGGCGAGTGGTTTTTGGTCAACGGCACACATAAGCTGTTTCAGCCGGTGGTACGTGGCGGACTTAACTTCGCGTACAGCGCATCCGGTAACTTCCGTGCATCGGCAGGTCAGGGTTTCCGCAGTCCATCCGTCGCCGAAATGTACTCCAACACCTTCGTAGGATCGGTTCGTTTGGCCAGTGATCCCAATTTAGGCGCCGAACTCAGCCGGTCCATTGAGTTGGGCATACACCAGCAGTTCAGCATCCAGCAGTTCAGCATCGAAAAATTGCAGGGTTATTTTGACTTTGCGTGGTTCCAATCGCGCTACGACAGCATGATTGAATACAGTTTTGGGGTCTATATCCCACAGAGATGGGACACTCAAGACTCCATTTGGCTGAGTGAAAAAAACTGGGGTGCCATTGCTCAAAAATACGCCCGCTTTCAGCCAGCCAATATTGTAGAGGCCAGAATCACTGGTTTGGAGGCCGTGGTGGGTGCAGCCGGACGATGGGGTCACTGGGGACTCCGGTGGCAAGCGGGATACACCTACACATTGCCCATCAACCTAAAGCCGTCTACAAATCCCCGTTATGACACGACTGGACTATCGCTACTGGTTGACCTCCGCCAGTATTTAAAATACAGATACCTCCATCTGCTGCGCACCGATCTGGCCGTGGAATGGAAATCGTGGTCTCTTGGGGTTAACACTCGATACAACAGCGTGATTCTGAACATCGATGAGGACTTCTACCGGTTTATGCCTGGACTGATCGACTACCGAATCAGAAGTATAAAGGGTGATCTCCTGACCGACCTGCGCTTTGGAAAGAAGGTATATGGCGACTGGCGACTCAATCTGGTGGTACGGAATCTGGGCAACCGCAGCTGGATGCCCTTGCCCGGCAACATCGGCGAACAGCGCAACGTCATCCTTCAACTCACAGGCCGTTTTTAAAATATTATCGTATCACCTCTGTCTTATAAACGTATCACATCCGTAACACATTCGCAACAAACCCCACACATATGCCTAAAAATCAAGTTATACTCGGCCGATTCGGCCCTATGTTAATCGCATTACTGCTCCACCTAAGCACTACGATTACCGCCTTGTCGCAGGATCCATCCCCCATAACCCGCCACAAACTCAGTGGGACAGTCACCGAGGAAGCTGGTAAGAAATCACCCTTACCTGGAGTCACAGTGTGGGTACAGGCAGTCATAACGCAACAATCACAGGGCACGACCACCGATGCTCAAGGTCGCTACGAGCTTATGCTGCCAAAGGGGCGCTATGTAATCCGGTTCAGCTATGTAGGCTTTGAAAGCCAGTCACTTCAGGGAGAAATCAGTCGAAACACCACCATCGACGTGGCCCTGCGGACATCGACCGACGAGCTAACAGCCGTAGTGGTGACCGCTGGCCGGTTTGAACAAAGAACAGAAGAGGTTACCGTGAGTATGGAGGTGGTGCGCCCTTCAGCCCTGCATCGCAATGCCATCACCCGATTCGACGACGCCCTCGACCGTGTTCCGGGGGTGCAGATTGTAAACGGCCAGTTGAACATTCGAGGAACCAGCGGCTTCAGCTACGGTATTGGCAGTAGGGTACAGGTAATGGTTGACGATATGCCACTGCTCGCCGGAGATGCGGGGGATGTAAAATGGAACTTCATACCCATCGAAAACATCTCACAGATCGAGGTGGTAAAAGGCGCAGCCTCCGCCCTCTATGGTAGCGCTGCTCTTGGAGGCATCGTAAATCTGCGTACCGCCTACCCCACCGAAACACCCCGAACAGAGGCCCAACTGTTCAGCTACCTCCATGACGCCCCGAGAGATTTCTTTAAAACTCCTTATCGTATCTCAGACGGACGCAATCAGTCAGGATTTGGGCTATTGCACAGCCGGCAAATTGGTCGAAACGACATCACCATCGGTTTATTTGTGGTTGAAGATCGGGGTTATCGAATCGGTGAATTCAGCCAGCGCCTGCGTGGCAACCTCAACTGGCGCCTCCGTTTGAGCGATCGAATCAGTCTCAGTATGAGCACGAACGCCATGACCGACACCTTCGGTAACTTTTTCTTCTGGGAAAACGACACCCTCGCTTTCTTTCCCTCGCCTGGCACCAATGACACCCAGCGTTCGTTGCGCTGGACTCTCGATCCATGCATTTATTTTTATGGGTTGAATGGTCAGAAAACCACCCTGCGCAACCGTTTTTATCTGACAGAAAATAGGGGTGATAGTTCGAGGAATACCCGAGGCGAGGTGTATTTATCCGAATTGCAACACCAACGCACAATCCTTCCGGGGCTCGTGGCCACGGCTGGTCTGTTTCATCAATACAACTACGTAAACAGCGGAATACTCTTTGGCCTGCGCAGCAGCCGTAATCTGGCCGTCTATATGCAGGCCGACCACAAAATCGGCCGATTCAATTATTCGATAGGCGTGCGGCTCGAACAATTTGTGATCGACAGTGGTCCACCTCTCCGCTATCCCGTCGTACGACTCGGCCTCAACTATCATGTAGCACCCTACACGTGGATCCGCTCTTCTTTTGGTCAGGGTTTCCGCACCCCTTCCATCGCCGAGCGATACGTGAGTGGCGCTGCCGGACCCGTACAAGTCTTTCCAAATCCGAGCCTTTCCACCGAACGGGGATGGAGTGCTGAAACAGGTATCAGGCAAATCTGGAAATGGGGGTCATTTACCGGTCTCACCGACCTCGCCCTTTTCTGGACACAGTACGAAAATATGATCGAATTTCGTTTTGGCTTCTTCCCAGGGGGTGCGGGTTTTCAGGCCCGTAATTTAGAAAACCGCTCCAGCATGATTCGTGGAATCGAATTCACAACCGGCGCCACAGGATCCTGGCGAAGATTCAAGTTCAATGGTCAATTGGGCTACACCTACATACAACCAATCGAATGGTATCAACCCGTTCCCGACAGGCCCGACATTCTGCTGAAAGAGAATTTGAAATACCGTACCCCGCACATTTTCCGATCCGATTTGGAACTACGGAACGGACGATTCACCACTGGATCGAACCTGCGATTCAACAGTTTCATGACAGCCATCGACTCAGAATTTGAAACCCTCATTCCCGGTGTGGCCCCCTTTCGTTCCCGACGGGCATCAGGCGATCTGATTATCGACCTAAGGATGAGTTATGACCTGCGCAGCGATTTGAGCATCAGTTTTTTGATTCGAAATGCTGGCAACCGCGATTATATGATCGTTCCCGGGAACATAGGCCCCCCGCGGACATGGGGAATTCAACTCCGCTACAATGGATGAACTCTTTGTTACCTTATCCATGAAGGGTGTTTGAGGATTTCGGTCAACCCATTTACAGAATGGCGATTACGATAGTTGATTTATAATGGGTTTTCTTCCAAAAAATCCTAATTCGAATCATCAACTGACCTAATTGTGGATTTTTCTTTTGAAACCCCAACTAATGTCCGGTAACCCAACCGCAAACAGTAATAGCTAAGCAGATGCTTTGGCAAATCACCTAATCAGAATTCTATATTGAAAGTCCGTGTCTAAATCCGTAAAATACCGCATACAGTAATTTCTTATCGGATGCTTCGGAAGGTGCGGCTGAAGCGAATCTTTCTGAATAGGGGTTTGTTGTAGTCAAGGCTCAGCCAAACAAAAATAGCCTTCCCCACAATGTGGTCCTCCGACACAAACCCCCAATAGCGCGAGTCGAGACTATTGTGTCGGTTATCTCCCATCATCCAGTAGTAGTCCATCTGAAAGGTATACCCATCTGCAGGCTTATCGTTGATGTAAATGGCGTTCCCTTTCACATCCACTTTCTGCTTTTCATAGATCTCAATGGCTCTGCGGTAGATGTGTATGTTGTGGACGTTTAAGGGCATACGCACTCCTTGGGCCGGAATAACTATTGGGCCGTAGGAATCCAAATTCCAGGGGTAATGCTCATGGTGGGGAAAAATCTCCTCTGTATACACGCCCCGGGGCATCACATACGGTTCCAACATGCGAACATTTCCGAATTGCTTCATTTTATCGGCGTTTTCTTCGGTTAGGTTGAACCTAAAATCGCCTTGGGCAGAAAAGGCGCCGCCTTCGGTGACATCCATTTTTTCCAATGTTTTAGGATTGAAACTGCTGCCGTCGGTTCGCACCAGGAATTGGTGCTGCAAACCTACGGGCTGGTCGATAGCCTTTCCGTTGATGTACACAACCCGATTGCGTATGACCAGAGTATCGCCTGCGATCCCAACGCAGCGTTTGATGTAGTTGTCGCGCCGGTCGACTGGTCGCCAGTCCTCCATCGGATAATTAAACACCACCACATCATTGTTCTTGATTTTCCCGAGTCCGGGCAGCCGCCTGTACTTCCACTGAATGCCGTCGACATACGATTTGATCTTCAACAAGGGTAGAGTGTTATGGGCTAATGGAAAAGCGATAGGCGTCATAGGGAGTCGAGCGCCGTAACTCACCTTGCTCACAACCAGAAAATCGCCCACCATCAGGCTCTTTTCCATGGAGGGTGTGGGGATGGTGTAGGCCTCCATGGCAAATGTGCGGATCAGGCCAGCGGCAATCAGTGCAAAAACAATGGCCTCTATCCACTCACGGGTGGCCGATTTCTTTTTTGCCTTGGCTTTGCCTCGTTTCCAGAATTTCCAATTCATTCAATTCGATTTTAGGGATAATAGTTGATCTCTAATTATGGGGTTTCCAAGTTTGTACTGGCATCTGCTTCATTGATTTCAATTTTAGAAACAATATTAGATCGCTCGTTATGGGTTTTCCAATATTGTACTGGTATCAGTTGAAGCGCTCCATATGGACCGTTCCACCCCCACACCCTGGTCGTACACCAATCCGCCACCCAGATAGCCTGTATAGAGCATGAGGACCGATGCCAGCATCATGACCCCGAAAAAAATACTCAACTCCCGCTCCAGCATCGTTTTCCTACGCGACACGCCCCATATGGCCAGGATAGGTAGCAACCAGGCCTGAACATACCCCAGGGTCTCATGTTGTTCTATGGCCTCATGGATCTCGGCACTCAAATCACCAGCGGCATCTTCGGCCCATCCGCCACTGAGCGCAGCCAACAGAGCACCTAAAGCGGCACCCACCAGCAAAAACCTACTAAACAACAAAAATGAGGGGTGTTTCCTCCACCAAAACAGAATGTGGGCAACCAAAGCAGACATGAGCAGGGCAATGGGAAAATGCACAAAAAACGGATGGAGGCGACCCAGCATATTAACCCATAAATTTCGACAGGTCCAAGCCCGGAATGTTGGGGATGAGTCCCTCCGTGGCCTGCTTAAACTCTGATTTGTAGGTTCGGTGAGCCTCCCTGAGGGTGTCGTTGACGGCCGACAAAACCGCTGCCTCCAGTTCCGCCGCAGAAGATTTTTGCAGGGCATCCGACTCAATCCGTACTTCCCGGATATGCTTGTTGGCCGATGCAACAACTGTTACCCTACCATCAGACGATGTGGCTCTGACCGAAATTCCGTCACACTTTGTTTTGACATCTTCGACTGCTTCTTTCAGCTTGCCGATTTTGTCCATCATTCCGAATAAGTCAAACATAGAGTTATTTTGCCCTAAATATAGCCAAAAACATGCGGTTCACCGCAGAGGCACTGGTACTGGCAGACTCCATCGATCGGCTAAAACAGCTAGTTGACCTGCAACGGCCTTAGTGAGGGGAATGCCTGTCGACAACCTCATTTCATGCGCCCGAAGCTCCGGTTCACCCGGAACGAGAACCGGTTGGCTTTCATCTACAGGATCACAACTTTTGAAACGCTTAATCCATCGATCTATTGCCCTAAAATACTGATCGGCGCTGCGAAAAGCGTCGACCCGTATGGCCCCAAAAATATGTCCGATTCCGTGCCCTGGTGGATTTTCCGGCATGGGCAAAAATGAAACAAAAGGAGGTACCCATGGGCCGAAACCTGCGCCGGATAGTACGCCCGCCAACAAATCAACCGCACTGCCCAAGGCATAACCCTTGTGACCCGCCTGCTTACCCACGCTGCCCAATGGTAGTAGGCTCCCCCCCTCACGAAGCACATGCGCTTGGGTGGACACCTCTCCCTCACGGTCTAACGCCCAACCTTCAGGAATCGCTTTCCCTTTACGCTCAGCCATTTCCAACTTACCGTTGGCAGCTGCGGATGTAGCTGTGTCCACCACAATCGCAGGGTACTGACCAGCAGGAAATGCCCAGCACATCGGATTAGTGCCCAACATACGTTCCCGTCCGCCCGTGGGCACCACGAGTGGACTAGCATTGGTCATGCTCCACCCAATCATGTTGTGGGGAATGGCCCGCATGGCGTGATAGGCTGCGATTCCATAGTGGTTGGAGTGGGAAACCGTAACGACAGATGAACCCACCTCGGAGGCCTTCTTTATGGCAAGGTCCATGGCCCAGGGCGCCGAAACGAGTCCCAACGCCCCTCCTGCATTTATGCCTGCCGTTGAAGCAGTTTGGTGAACGATTGTAATCTCAGGCTTCACCGATACACGTCCTGCCTCCAAAAGGCGAACATAGCCTGGCAATCGCGCCACACCGTGTGAGTCGACACCCCGAAGATCAGCTGCGAGTAAAACATCTGAGGCCTGTCTGGCATCTGGCATGGAACAGCCCATCTTCAAAAACACAGCCTCCGTAAAAGTGCGGAGCTCCGACTCCACGAAATAAGAAACCCCTGAATTGCTTATCGCCTGGCTCACCATCCCTCCGTCAATAGGTCGGCCAAATGCACAATACGCTCCGGCTTCCAGGAGAGATCGGGCTGTTGAACGGCTACAGAGCGCAGTTGCATGAGGCAACCCATGTCTTCCGTCACGATGTACTCAACCCCTTCGGCGCGGGCCGCCCGAAGTTTGTCGGCCGACATCCGTTCAGACAACTCCGGATTTGACCTGTGCATCCCCCCGCCATATCCGCAACAAACCGAGAACTGAGGAACATCAACACAGGTAAAACCGCCCCAATCACTTAAAAGGGACGGTAACGACTGGGCAATACCCTCATGTTGAACGCAACATGCCACATGGCATGCCACCCTGGTTGTGATGCCCCTGACCTTGCCCATAGGAAGCTGCGAGTGTTGACTAACCCACTGGGAGAAGGTGTGGACCCTCTTCTGCATGGCTCGCGCCTCATGGTGGGCCGACCCATTGTGCAACAACTGGGGCACGTGCGTCAAAAACATGGCTGAGCAGTCGGAGGATAAGGCGACCACCGGGACCTCGCCCGAAAGCTCTGTGACACACCGACCCGCCACTTCACAGGCTATTTCCTCTTGCGCATGCTGCCAGGCTGGCGAACCACAACAACCCGCAGCGCCCGGTATGCGTACCGTGCAACCCATGCGCTCCATAACCTTGATTGCGTTAAATCCCGTTTCGGGAAAAAACTGATCCACTACGCAACCCGCAAACAATATTACTTCCATTTAATTCCATTAACCCCAAAACGTATACTATCTATATACCTAATTCCTTATGCCTCTTCAGCAAGCCAAACATGCACATCATACCTAACATAAAAAAGAGACTCAGCATGAGGGCGGAATTGCGCATACTGCCGGTAATCAGGTTGATGTAGCCAAAAGCAAAAGTACCAAATACTATGGCGAGTTTTTCGGTCACATCGTAGAAGGAAAAAAACGAAGCGTGGCTCCTTGTATCGGTAGGAATGAGCTTTGCATAGGTGCTTCGCAACAGCGATTGCGTACCACCCATAACAATACCAACTACGGCAGCCAAAAGATAAAATTGCGTGGAAGTACTCACCAGGTAGGCGGTCAGGCAGATTCCGATCCAGACCAGAATGCCCCACATTAACATCGGCAAATTACCCATCCGCCAAGCACCATAGGAGAAGGCATGCGCCCCAGCAATGGCGATCAACTGAATAAGCAAAACCGTAGCGATCAGCTCCTCACTGCCCATTTCCAATTCTTTGGATGCAAAAATGGTGGCCAGCACCATAATGGTTTGCAGGCCACAACTCGTGAAAAAATAGGCGAGCAGATACCGTAAGAGTGTGGGCATCAGGCGAACACGTTTCCACACACGGCAGAACTCATCATAGCCCCTCGACCACAAACTCACTCCACGGCCCTGCCCTAAAGTTGTTTCAGGAGGGAGATGCTTTAGGGTATAAAATGCGAATCCCATCCACCAGACGCCAACCGCCACAAAACTCCATCGGGTAGCCAACGATTTGTAGTGGCTCTGAGCCTGTTCTAAAGCTGCCTCCTGATCCATTCCATTATTATCCTGGAGCAACTGGGCCATACCGCCTACATCGAACAAGAGACCTGGGAACATGATCATCACCAAATTCAAAAGGAGGAGGGTCACGCTCCCGATGTAGCCATAAGAAAAGCCCTGAGCGCTCACTTGATCGAATCGATCGGGTGTGGCGATTTCCGGCAGAAAGGCGTTATAGAATATGGATGCGCCGGCCCAGCCCACTGCGGCAAGCATGAACAAAATGAGTCCGGGTGCCACATACTCGTCTGTAAAAAAGAAGAGTGCCATGCAGCTGATGGACCCTAAGCCAGCAAAGAGCGCCATCATCCGTTTTTTGAGTCCACCATAATCAGCCTGGCCACCCAAGAAGGGCGAAATGATCACAATTAGAAGATAGGCGGCGGAGAGGGCGTAGGAAAAGGCCACCGAGGCAGGCAGTTCCATTCCAGCCAAGCGCACAGGAGCGTCTTCAGTACTCGTACCATCCAGTCCAATACCACTCTTCAAGACCGCCGCTTTCGTCACTGAAGAGTAGTAGACCGGGAAAATCGCTGATGTGATGCAGAGGTTGTAAGCACTATTGGCCCAATCATACATACACCATGCCCGGATTACCCGGGGCTGGTTGCGTTCTGTCATGGCCGAAAAATAGTGTATTGGCATCGACCTGCCAAAGGATATTCTCGTCTATCGTATTAAACGCGAGCGAAGTGGTCGAGAAATCGACTTTTAGATTGCTGAAAAGGCGTTTAGGCCTCTGTGAGGATCACAATATGGTTACGGAGCACTTCCACAACGCCGCCTTTCACTGGAAAAACCTGTTCTTTTTGTCCGGGCTGTACGATTCGAACCTCACCCTTGGGCATTAAAGTAGCGATGATAGGCGCGTGGTTGTTCAGGATTTCGAAACCGCCTTCAGTTCCTGGTACTTTCACCGAGGTGACTTCTCCCTCAAACAGGCTTTTTTCGGGTGTGAGAATTTCGAGTGTCATGGCCATACGATTTCGAGCATCAAGCCAGTTCGGACATGAGTTTTTTACCAGCTTCGATGACATCATCGATAGAGCCCTTCAGGTTGAAGGCCGCTTCTGGATATTCATCGAGTTCCCCGTCCATGATCATATTGAATCCACGGATGGTTTCTTCGATGGGCACCAGAACACCTTTCAATCCTGTAAACTGCTCAGCTACGTGGAGGGGTTGCGACAAGAATCGCTGTACCTTCCGCGCTCTGTACACCACGCGCTTGTCTTCCTCGCTCAATTCATCCATACCCAAAATGGCGATGATATCTTGGAGTTCTTTGTAGCGCTGCAAGATTTGCTTCACCCGCATGGCACAGGAGTAGTGGGCATCGCCTACGATGTCGCGCGTGAGGATCCTTGAAGTAGAGTCGAGGGGATCCACGGCTGGGTAAATACCCAACTCAGCAATTTTTCTACTCAAAACTGTGGTAGCGTCCAAGTGCGCAAATGTAGTAGCTGGCGCAGGGTCGGTCAAGTCATCCGCGGGCACGTAAACGGCTTGCACGGATGTAATAGAACCTCTTTTGGTGGACGTAATTCGTTCTTGCATCAATCCCATTTCAGTGGCGAGTGTTGGCTGGTAGCCCACGGCCGACGGCATACGACCGAGGAGAGCCGAAACTTCGGATCCCGCCTGTGTAAAACGGAAGATATTGTCGATGAAAAACAGGATATCGCGGCCTTGGGCGTCTGACTCATCCCCATCGCGCAGATGCTCTGCCAGGGTGAGTCCCGACAAAGCCACCCGTGCACGGGCTCCGGGTGGTTCGTTCATTTGTCCGAACACAAGGGCAATTCTGGACTCCTCCAATTGATTGTAGTCGACCTTGTCGAGCGACCACTTGCCCTCTTCCATATCGTGACGAAAGTCATCTCCATAGCGCACGACACCAGATTCAATCATTTCACGCAGTAGGTCATTTCCTTCGCGGGTGCGCTCACCCACACCGGCGAATACCGACATTCCGTCGTATCCCTTGGCGATGTTGTTGATAAGCTCCATAATCAAAACAGTCTTGCCCACACCAGCACCTCCAAATAACCCGATTTTACCACCCTTTACATAAGGCTCAATCAGGTCGATTACTTTAATTCCAGTATACAACACCTCTTCGGATGTACTCAGGTCCTCAAATCTAGGGGCGGGACGATGGATGGGCAGACCTTTGTCGCGTTTAACCGGCCTAAGTCCGTCGATGGCATCGCCGACCACATTGAACAGCCGGCCTTTGACTTGTCCACCTAACGGCATTTGAATGGCCTCGCCCATATCCACAACCGCCATGCCCCGCACCAGTCCCTCCGTGGAATCCATGGCAACGGTACGCACACTGTCTTCACCCAAATGCTGTTGGCACTCCAACACAACTTTTTGCCCGCCGGGCCGCTCCACATACAAAGCGTGATAAATCTTTGGGAGTTTGGCTCCCGTTTCAAAACTCACATCTATAACTGGTCCGATAATCTGGGAAATTTTACCCGTGTGCTGCATAACAAATATTGGTAGTGTTTGGGAAAATCAAATAAAAATGACTGTTGTGAAAATTTTTACGGGCGCAAAATTACAAAATATCGGGGTCAAAAACAAGCAAAATCGGAAAGCTATATTTGGGGATGAATTTACTCCGATTCGGGCCCAACGGCATCGAATACCCCCAAGCCGGGGTGCACATCGACCCCTGGGGCAAAGTGGAACGCGCGCTGCTCACCCATGCCCATGCCGACCACGCTCGTTTTGGCCATAGACACTACATCGCCCATTCCCAAAACCACGAGCGAACGCGACTGCTCCCCATCGCTCTAGTTTATAGTGGGTTAACAGACACAGAAATACGGGAAGTCGACATCTGGATCAAGGCTCATACCATTGAAAAATTCGGGTCGGTACTGATCGTGTCGCCTGAACTCTTATTTGAAATCGACTTCGAAGCCATCCAACGCAGTAATCGGCATAAATCGGGACTGGCCACTGCGTTTTCACAGGATTTTGCGATGGAGACGCGATAAACCAGCTGCGGAAACAGATGACCTGAGCATGGCAGAGAAACACCTAAGTAATCCTACACATCCATACCTGTGTCGACCCAATAGACTATTTTTATGTCCACAAAACCATCATTATGCGCGCAAATCGGGTCATCATTGTTACGGGCGTGAGCAAAGGCATTGGTTGTGCCACCGTGGAGTTATTGTGTAGCCTGGGTTATCGTGTTGCCGGATGGGGAAGAACCGCCCCCGACTTCGAACATACCTCATTTCGCTTTTTCTCCTGCGATGTGGCCGATTCCGCTCAGGTGAAGGCTGCGCTCGAACAGACCCTGAACCTATGGGGGTCGGCGGAAGTCTATGGACTCATCAACAATGCCGGCTTTGGTCTCTTCGGCCGCATAGAAGAGCTCCCGACCGACGACTGGTACCGGATGTTCAAAACTAACGTTCACGGGCTGATGCTGGCTACCCGCGCTGTAGTTCCCATTCTCAAACAGAATGGCTCGGGACACATCATCAACATCAGTTCCATCGCCGGATTGCAGGCATTGGCACAGGCAAGTGCTTATTGTGCCACCAAATATGCTGTGCGTGGGTTTTCGCATTCTCTGTGTGCCGAACTCAGGGAATTTGGCATTAAGGTGAGCTGCGTATACCCTGGGTCGGTGGCCACTAATTTTTTTGACCGCATTCCCGGGATCGAACCCAACGAGCATATGTTGCAACCGGAGGACGTGGCCAATTTGTTGTGCGAACTGCTGGAAACCTCCTCCAACTTTCTAACGGTTGATGTAGAAATCAGACCCCTAAAACCGGGAGGCGGGAGAAAATAGGTAGATCCGAGTTCGGCTCTTCAACAGAAAAAAGCAGATCTGAGATTATTTCCTTGGCGGCATCGGGCGGCCTGGGAATGGGTTTTGCGCCCCGGCCTTTAGGCTCGACAGCACTTCCCGATGAAATTTATGCTCTGCCTGCAGCAGCAAGGCTACTTTCGGCTCAGGCAACACCTCCCGAATGGCTCGGTAGCACTGCCGTTCGGTTTCCAATTCTTCCTGGCGTAGCCTGAAATACTCATCTAGCATTTTTACGGACTCCCCTGAATTGCTCTGCACCCCGTATCCACCGGCACGCGACTGCATTAACGCCTTCAGTTTTTGCTCTCTCAGCTCCGAATGCTTGTTGTAGACCGGCCAAAAGGCTTGAGCCTCGCGCTCGGTTAGCGACAATTCACGGGTGATGTAGGCCACTTTCAGGGCTTTTATGCGCTCTTGTCGCTCCTCCTTACCCATTTCCCTCATTTCATGTCCTATGGCTTTCTGGGCTTCAGTCCGTAAGGCGCCTAATGTGGAGAAAATCAATAAGAACAATAAATAAATAAATACTTTTTTCATGGTGTATCTATAAATTCGGTTTCGGCTATCAAATCCAACTCATAATCGGAGGACCAGGAAGCAGCAGAACTCTGTTCCAAAAGTTCCGCCGCAACTTCCGATTCGATTATGGGCATACTATTCATTTCGGATGAGGTTAACCACTGTAGATCCGGTGACGGGGAGTGAGCCAGAAGATACTCTATCCGAACCGATTCGGGCAAGTCGACCAATGCTGCTTCAAGCGGAGCAGCGTTGCCATCTTCCGATATTCGAGCACCCCAATCACTCAACTGACCCCAGATCAGCAATGTAACTACAAACAAAAAGGCGAGACCACTCCATCTAAAACGCAAAAGTGGTGAGGGTTGCCGATTCGCATGAACATCCCGATGCAAACGGGTCAAAGTGCGCTCCGGCAGGTTTTCATAATAGCCGTAGGGCGCTGAAAACGAATCGTTTGGCGGGGGAAGAAGGTCGAACTTGAAGTCCATACAACAAAGGATTAAGACAAAGTGTAATCTATTAGGTTTAATCGGAACTCTTAATTTGTTTTTGAATTTTCTGAACCGCATGGTGGTAGGATGCCTTGAGCGCCCCCACAGAAGTTCCGGTGATCCGCGACATGGTCTCATAATCGAGATCATCGTAATATTTCATATTGAACACGAGCCTTTGTTTGTCGGGCAACTTCAGCACGGCCGTCTGCAATACCAGGGATATTTCATCGCCATCAATCACATCCGTCCCAGCCTTCAACTGCCTGTTCAGTTCGGGTTCGATATCGTGAATCGACAAAAAGAACACCCGACGCTTTTTTTTAAGATAACTCAGGCACTGGTTACTCGCAATCGTGTACAACCAGGTTTTCAATCGGGCCTCACCACGGAAATTTCCCAAATTTTGCCAGGCTTTAATGAAGGTGACCTGCAGTAGGTCATCAGCCGCGTCGTGGTCTACCACCATTCGCCGGATGTGTTTGTAGAGTATCTGCTGATAGGTGCGCATCATCAACCGCAAAGCCGAATCACCCTCGCCTGCCCCGAATAGTCGGATGATTTCCAGCTCCACCGGGTCTTGTACCGGAGTTGATTCGCCTTTATTCATAGCCCGGCTTTGGACGCGCCCGAAGGTTGTAGGTTTACTCCCCAGAGCAAAAAAATGAGAATCGATCACCCGAACGTCACGTGCATACCAATCCGGAGGGTCGCAATCAGAACTTTGCCAAATACATCACTTCTTTTACCGCCTTTATGACTTTTTCCACTGAGGGTAGATAAGCTTGCACGAGGGGAAGGGTATAGGGCATCGGAACATCCGCTCCGTTTACACGCAAAACGGGTGCATCCAAGTAATCAAACGCATCTCTCTGGACTCGATATGCGATTTCTGAAGAAACCGAGGCAAACGGCCAGCTCTCATCCACCACAACCAGTCGATTGGTTTTGCGGATACTGTCGAGGATGGTCTGGTGGTCGAGTGGACGAATACTGCGTAGGTCAATGACCTCCGCGGAAATGCCCTCCGCCTCCAGTAAATGGGCTGCTTCCATCACCAACTTCATCATTTTATTGTACGAGACCAGTGTGACGTCCGTTCCGGAACGCTTCAAGTCGGCCTTTCCAATGGGAATGAGGTACTCACCCTCGGGCACCTCGCCTTTATCGCCATACATCTGCTCCGACTCCATGAAAATGACAGGGTCATTGTCGCGTATAGCGGATTTCAGCAATCCCTTGGCATCATATGGATTGGATGGGGAAACCACTTTGAGCCCGGGCACCTGCGCATACCAGCTTTCGAAGACCTGCGAGTGTTGAGCAGCCAACGTGCCTGCCGAACCAGAAGGACCTCTGAACACGATGGGCACCCCATATTGTCCGCCCGACATACTCAGCATCTTTGCGGCTGAATTAATGACCTGGTCGATGGCCACCAGTGAAAAGTTGAAGGTCATAAACTCCACGATCGGACGAAGGCCATTCATAGCCGCACCTACGCCGATGCCCGCAAACCCGAGTTCGGCAATCGGCGTATCGATCACACGCTTGGCCCCGAATTCATCGAGCATACCCTGACTCACCTTATAAGCTCCGTTGTAGAGTGCAACCTCTTCACCCATCAGGAACACCGAATCATCGCGGCGCATCTCCTCCTGCATAGCCTCACGCAGCGCCTCACGCATCTGAATTTCTCTCATGGTCTGAACTTCAATTTTCGGCTGCAAAGATATAAGGCCGGGAGATAATGAGGAACATATTGGCTATTTTTGTGCATTCCGTATTATGAAAGGTATTGTTTTGGCCGGAGGCTCCGGCACTCGTCTGCATCCCCTGACCCTCGCCATGAGTAAACAACTTATGCCGGTATACGACAAACCTATGATCTACTACCCTCTTTCGGTACTTATGATGGCTGGAATACGGGAAATACAGATCATTTCTACCCCCCACGACCTACCCCATTTCGAGCGCCTGCTCGGCGATGGTGAACGTCTGGGCTGCCGTTTCGCATATCGGGTACAAGAGGTGCCCAACGGACTGGCCCAGGCTTTTGTGATTGGTGCCGATTTTATTGATGGTGACAAGTCAGCTCTAGTTTTGGGTGATAACATTTTCTACGGATCAAGGATGGGCCGCCTCCTACAGGAAAACAATAACCCCGACGGGGCAGTGGTCTTCGCCTACCATGTGTCTGACCCTGAGCGTTATGGGGTGGTGGAATTCGACCCACAGATGCGCGCCCTCAGCATTGAAGAAAAACCCAAGCAACCCAAATCCAATTATGCCGTTCCGGGCCTCTATTTCTACGACCAACAGGTGGTGGAAATTGCCAAAAACCTACGCCCCTCCCCCCGTGGCGAATACGAAATTACCGATGTAAACCGCGCCTATCTGGAGGCGGGACAGCTGAAAGTGGGGATGCTGGACCGTGGAACGGCCTGGCTCGATACCGGCACCTTCGCCTCACTCATGCAGGCCGGCCAGTTTGTGCAAGTCATCGAGGAGCGGCAGGGACTCAAAATCGGATGCATAGAAGAAATCGCTTACAACATGGGCTACATCGATGCTGCACAGCTTGAATCGCTTGCCCAGCCCCTGGTTAAAAGTGGATACGGACAGTACCTCCTCAACATGATAAAGTGATTTCACTTATCAATACGTAACACTAAATTTACTATGGGCAGAATATTGGTGACTGGCGGATCCGGATACATCGGGTCGCATACGGTGGTGGCTCTACTGGAAGCTGGCTATGAGGTGGTTAGCATCGACGACCATTCCCGGTCGCACGACTTCATCATGGATCGGATCAAACAGATTACCGGCACAGAGGTGGTGAACCACCGCATCAATCTAGTGGATCGGGCCACTTTGGAGGATTTTTTCTGCAATGAACACACGGGGATCACGGGGGTCATTCATTTCGCAGCCTACAAGGCAGTCGGTGAATCGGTCGCCAATCCCCTCCTCTATTTCGAAAACAACCTCGTGGGGCAGATCAACCTGATGCGCTGTGTAGATCAATACAACATCCCGCATTTTGTGTTTTCATCGAGTTGCACCGTATACGGCAACCCCGAATCGCTGCCCGTTACCGAAAGCAGTCCACTCCTCGAGCCTGAATCGCCCTATGGCCGTACCAAGTTGATTGGAGAAGCCTTCTTGCGCGATTGGGTACTGGTATGCCCTACCCGAGTGGCGGCGCTCAGATATTTCAATCCGGTGGGTGCACACCCCTCGGCCCTGATTGGTGAGTTTAGTCGCGGTGTACCCGAAAATCTCCTGCCATACATCACCCAGACAGCAGCGGGCATACGGGAACGCCTCACGATCTATGGTCGCGACTACCCAACCCGCGATGGCACCTGTGTACGCGATTACCTGCATGTATGTGATGTGGCTCTGGCACACGTCGCAGCCTTAAAGCACCTGGAACGGCACACGGATGCCCCCCCTTTCGATGTTTTTAATTTGGGGAGCGGGGTCGGGCAAACCGTTTTGGAGATGGTGCAGGCCTTCGAAGAAGTGACCGGTACCCCTTTGACCTACACCTTCGGCGAACGCAGAACGGGCGATGTGGTGGCGGTGTATGCCGACAACCGAAAAGCACGGGAACAATTGGGTTGGTCGACCCTTTATTCACTTCAAGATATGCTCCGCACAGCCTGGGCCTGGGAGCAGGCTTTATCGCAATCCCACAACACCCGTCAATAAGCTCGTAAACCCTATTTTTGTCCCATGCGCGATACCCTACTCTTTGACCTGATCGAACAGGAACACGACCGACAAAAACGCGGGGTTGAACTGATCGCTTCCGAGAACTTCGTGAGTGAACAAGTACGTGAGGCCGCGGGCTCCGTCCTCACCCATAAATACGCAGAAGGATTGCCCGGCCGACGCTATTATGGGGGATGCGAGGTGGTGGATGAGGTGGAACGTCTGGCGATTAGCCGATTGTGTCAGCTGTTCGGCGCCGAATGGGCGAACGTACAACCCCATTCCGGTGCTCAGGCCAATGCGGCAATCATGCTTGCCACTTTGGAGCCCGGTGATGCAATCCTCGGCTTCGATTTGAGCCATGGCGGCCACCTGACCCACGGGTCGGCTGTCAATTACAGCGGTAAATTGTATCGCCCCCACTTTTACGGGGTGAATCAGGAAACGGGGAGAATCAACTACGATCGGGTGGCCGAAAAGGCACGCGAGGCGCAACCAAAACTCATCATTTGCGGTGCCTCTGCCTATAGTCGCGATTGGGACTACCCTCGCCTTCGTGCGATTGCTGATGAAGTTGGGGCACTCCTGCTCGCCGACATCTCCCATCCATCGGGGCTCATAGCCACAGGACTGCTCAACAACCCCATGATGCACTGCCATATCGTGAGCAGTACAACCCATAAAACTCTGCGGGGACCACGGGGCGGAATCATTATGATGGGCGCCGATATGCCCAACCCCATGGGAATCACCAGTCCAAAAGGTGATGTTCGTCAACTCTCGGCCCTTCTCGATCTTGGGGTTTTCCCGGGCACGCAGGGTGGGCCCCTTGAGCACATCATCGCGGCCAAGGCCGTGGCCTTCGGCGAGGCCCTTCAACCCTCATTCACAGAATATACCCGTCGTGTGCGCGACAATGCTCAGGCGATGGCGGTTGCCTTCACGGCATTGGGGTATGATATTGTGTCGGGGGGCACCGACAACCACCTGATGCTGATCGATCTGCGCAACAAAGGTGTTACCGGCAAGCTGGCTGAAAAAGCTTTGGTGAAGGCCGAGATCACCCTCAATAAAAATATGGTGCCCTACGACAACCAGTCACCCATAATCACCAGTGGCATTCGGGTAGGCACACCCGCAATCACGACACGAGGATTGGGTACCGCCGATATGGTCCAGATTGTGGAATGGATTGATTCCGTGCTCAAAGACCCGGAAAATGAGGTACATCTGGCCAGAATCGGGAAGGAAGTGCATCAAAAAATGAATCATCTCCCGCTTTTTGCTTCTTGATCCCACGAAGTTATTTTAAAAAGAGTTATTAAACATGAATAGACTCAAATTGGAAGGTCAGGTTGCCCTGATTACGGGTGCCACCCGGGGTATTGGTCGCGGCATTGCCCTACGTTTCGCAGCAGAGGGAGCTCATGTGGCTTTCACGTATATGCAATCTGCCGATAAGGCGCTTGCCCTTGAGGAAGAAATGCGCTCAATGGGCGTTCAATGCAAGGGTTATTGTTCGGATGCGGGCGACCATGCGGCCGCTGAGGTCTTGGTGAACTCGGTGCTCAGTGATTTTGGTGACCTCCATATTTTGGTGAACAACGCCGGAATCACACGCGACGGCTTATTGCTGCGCATGAGCGAAGCCCAATGGGATGAAGTAATACATACCAATTTAAAATCGGTGTATAATATAACCCGCTTCGTATCCAGACACATGATGAAGCAGCGGCGGGGCTCTTTGATCAACATGACCTCCGTAGTTGGGCGCAACGGAAATGCGGGGCAGGCGAACTACGCCGCATCCAAGGCGGGGGTTATTGGCTTTACCCAGAGCATTGCCCGCGAATTGGGCGCACGTAACATTCGTTGCAACGCTGTAGCCCCGGGTTTTATCGAAACCGAGATGACTGGTATCCTCGACGAGACGACCATCGACATATGGAAAAAGTCGATTCCATTGGGCCGACCCGGAAGTGTGGCGGATGTAGCAGCCCTTTGCGTTTTTCTAGCTTCCGACGATAGTGCCTACATTACAGGGCAGGTCATTAATGTGTGTGGAGGGTTGCAGACACATGGATAGACCAGCGGTTTTTTCTACCATATGGTCTTTGATTTTTCAATATGCCTGAGTTTCTAACGAATTACTCACCTTTGTGGCTTTTGTTAGCCCCTTTGAGTGGGGTTTTGTTTGCGTGGCTATTTTATAGAGACACCCGTAACAAACTCAGTCGGGCCTGGTATCTCTATCCGTTGGTCATTTTCAGGGGGATCGTGGTTACCATCCTCGTCTTGATGTTGCTGAACCCATTTCTGAAGACCCAGCGCAAAAGGGTGGATCGCCCTTTGCTGGTGGTGGCCATCGACCAGAGCCGATCGATGCTGTTTCACACCGACAGCCTCCAACAGGTAAAGCGCTTACAAAACTGGCTTGCTGAGGCCAAAAATCGATTGGAAGGAGATTTTGATCTTAGGATCATGGGTTTCGGGGATGAGGCGGGGGACAGCATCCGATGGCGATTCGACCAACAAGCAACTGATTTCTCCCGCTTGTTTCAGCGCATAGAGGATCGTTATGCGGGTCAACGACTGGCGGCCATTCTCCTGGCCAGCGATGGCATATACAACCAGGGGGCCGAACCCCTTTCCCAATCGTCGCGTTTAAATGTGTCCCTCTATTGCTTCGGATTGGGCGATACCCATCAACCCCGTGACTTGAGCATTATGGACCTCCGGGTGAACCGCACCTCCTTTGTGGGAACCGAATTTCCGATATCTGTCGACCTGCAAGCTTCGCTGATGCAGGGGGCAGAGGCAGAGGTTTCGCTGGAAAAAGTCGAGGCTGGAAAGGGTATACTCATCGACAAAAGGTCATTTAATATCAACTCAGGCCGCTATTTTGAAAATGTACTTTTTACCGCTCCGTCCGGTCAGGCTGGTATGCACCGCTACCGCATTCGTGCTGTTGCCAAGGGGGGTGATGAGCTATCTGCCAACGATGTGCGCGAGTTCTTCGTAGAGGTCGTGGATGCGCGCACCTCAATCCTATTGCTCGGGCATGGTGCTCACCCTGACATGGGATGCATTCGGGAGGCGCTCGAAAAATCGCCCCTTTTTGAAGTCAACACCGCCTATTCCTTCGATCAGCCCCAAATCAAAGCGGGTACGGAAGCGGTCATTGTGCACCAGCTTCCCTCATCATCGTCAGGCAGCGCGGCCTGGATGAAACAAATTGAAGGCTCGGGACTACCGGTTTGGTTTATCGCGGGGGCTTACAGCAACATATCCCTACTCAATAGTGCACAGGCACTTGTGCGGATCACCACACAACGTGGAGGAGTGAACAGTGTTCTGCCCTCAGTGATACCCGATTTTGCGCTGTTTACCCTCGAAGATGAATTGAAAAAGGCCATCGTTGGCATGCCCCCTCTGGAGGTGCCATTTGGAACTTATTCCAAGGGCCCGGCTGCGGTGTCCCTCCTGAATCAGAAAGTAGGGTCTATGTCGACCGACATGCCATTGTGGGCGCTCGCCCCGAATGCTCGTCCACGCCAGGCCTTCCTTCTCGGAGAGGGTATCTGGCGTTGGCGTTTGGCGCAGGCTGAGAAGCTAAGCGAAATGGATGCATTGGGGGAGTTGGTGCGCCGCACTACCCAGTTTTTATCAGTGAAACCCGACGATCGCCCGTTTCAACTGCGTACGATACAGAGGCTCTTTCGCGAACAGGACGATGTGGTTTTTGAAGGGGTGTTGTACAACAAAAACCGCGAGCAGGTGAATGAGTCTGATGTGCAGGTGAACTTGATCAGTGAGGAGGGACAACAGTATTCCTATATGATGGGAAAAAGTGGGAAAGGCTATCGTCTGAATGTGGGTGGACTGGCAGCGGGTAATTACCGCTACAGGGGCACAGCTTCGCTTGCCGGTGAGCGTTTCGAAGCGGAGGGAGCATTTGCAGTGGAGCGAGTCAACCTCGAGCAAACCCGAACAGCGGCCGATCACGAATTTCTCTCGCAACTTTCGGCTAAAAGCGGCGGACGATTCGTGGCGGGCGGTGACGGAATGTCTTTGTTTAATGACCTGAGAAAGGATGTTTCTTCTACCGCCGTGACCTATCTGGAGCGCACGCTAAGCGAATTGATCAGCCTAGAAATACTCCTGATTCTTTTAGGGTTGTTCCTATCCGCAGAGTGGATGCTGCGTCGCTATGCAGGTATTTATTGAAATCGCATGTTCATTCTTCAACTCATTCCGGGAAATGTGTTTACGAATTTGATTTTTGATTTCGGGGCTATAGTGAATCACCGCCCAATCCGGTTCGCATGCCCCTGGCGCACGCGTACCGTTTCAGAAATACCCGATTATTTTCTTGTACTACAAGTAATCGACCCCCAGTGAAAGAGTCGATCATCCATTTTCGCGGGCATCTGGCAACCGCTTTACAACTCAGCACAATCCATTTTTTTCATGCACCACACATAACCCCACCGAATGTACACTCAATCCTATTCGCGTGACTTCAGCGACCAAATTCGATGCTATCGACCTACGGTGAGCGTTCAATCAGTCATTTTCACGCGCTTCAAGCAGTCGATCCTCGTCGACCTTAAACACCACCTCCCCTTCCCGTAACAATCCGAATTGTTCGCGACCAAAACGCATCAGAAGCACAGTATCACCCAGCAGACCGTCACGATCCTGACGCACCCGATCAACTTTTTCTATGTAACTCGCCTTGCTCTCCTCAAGCTTTTTCAACTCAAGGGTTATTCTTCGCCCGGTAATGAGGTCATCGCGATCAAAAAAAATCATCCACAGCAACAAGGCCAAACCCACCCACACATAGCGGATTTTCAGGATCTGTAGGGTGCTGTAGAGAAATTCCTTCATGCAAACCTGAATTTCTTACCCGTAAAATCGGCACTATCGCCCAATTCTTCTTCGATACGCAGCAATTGGTTGTATTTGGCCATCCGTTCGGATCGGGAAGCGGATCCGGTTTTGATTTGACCGCTGCGAAGGGCCACTGCGAGGTCAGCGATGGTGCTGTCCTCGGTCTCCCCGGAGCGGTGACTCATCACAGAGGTGTAAGAGGATGAATGGGCTATTTGCACGGCTTCCATCGTCTCGGTGAGGCTTCCAACCTGGTTGACCTTCACCAAAATGGAGTTGGCAACCCCCGTTTCGATTCCCTTTTTCAATCGCTTGCTGTTGGTAACAAACAAATCGTCGCCCACCAGTTGTATGCGGTTGCCCAACAACACGGTTAATGCCTTCCAACCGTCCCAGTCATCCTCCGCCAATCCATCCTCTATGCTGATGATGGGGTAGCGAGATACCCATTCACTCCAATAGGCAACCATCTCAGCTGACGTACGGCGGGCACCATCGGATTTACGGAATATGTACTGTCCGGATTCCTGGTCATAAAATTCAGTCGCGGCAGCGTCCATGGCTATATACAAATCCTCACCCGGACGATAACCGGCGGCTTCAATGGCGTTCAGCACGGTTTCAATGGCCTCTTCATTCGAGCGAATGTTCGGGGCAAATCCACCTTCATCGCCCACATTTGTGCTGAGGCCCTGCTTTTTGAGGACCTGCTTTAAATGATGAAAGACTTCCGTACCCATCCGCAGTGCATCTGAAAAGCAGGTAGCCCCAACAGCCATCACCATAAATTCCTGAAAGTCGATGTTGTTGTCGCCATGCGCGCCGCCGTTCAAAATATTCATCATCGGTATGGGTAGCAGATTTGCCGATAAGCCCCCTACATATCGATAGAGGGGCATTCCACAGGAAGAGGCGGCGGCACGCGCGGTGGCGAGCGATACACCCAATATAGCATTGGCACCGAGTCGCGATTTGTTGGCCGTTCCATCCAGCTCCAGCATAAGCCGATCTATTTGAACCTGATCATAAACGTTAACCCCAATAAGCGCTTCGGCAATTATATCATTGACGTGATTAATGGCACGGGTTACGCCCTTGCCCATATATTGCGCCGGATCACCATCGCGTAATTCGATGGCCTCATGGATTCCGGTCGATGCCCCGGATGGCACAGCGGCTCTCCCGGTAGATCCATCGCTGGTAATGACGTCCACTTCTATGGTTGGATTGCCACGCGAATCCAGAATCTGACGAGCATATACTTCTTCTATTACAGACATTTTTAGGATTTAATGGGTATGGTTACTTAAGAAACAATTTAGACTTTGGCCACCAGGAGAAAAGATCTGCCATATACTTTAGATAAAAAGATTTCATTGTACGCGTCCCACAATTCGGGCGAATTCATCGAAGAGGTAGCGGGAATCTTGGGGGCCGGGACAAGCCTCAGGGTGATGCTGAACGCTAAACAGGGGTTTGGTTCGGTGGCGAAAACCTTCCACCGTTTTGTCGTTTAGGTTGATGTGGGTGATTTGCAGGTCCGGGTTGTCTTTTAGTCCTACCGGATCCACCCCAAATCCATGATTTTGGCTTGTAATTTCGCTGCGCCCATTCAATAGGTTCTGAACGGGGTGGTTGATGCCCCGGTGGCCATGGTGCATTTTAAAGGTACCCACACCCAGTGCCCGAGCCAAAAGCTGATGCCCTAGACAAATACCCATAACGGGCAGATCGCGCTGAATCAGCTCCCGGATCACCTCGGTTTGCCCTTTCATGGCAGCAGGGTCGCCCGGTCCGTTGCTCAACAAAATCCCGTCAGGTTGGTGACTGAATATATCTGCGCTCGAGGAATTGAAAGGCGCCACAACCACCTTGAACCCCGCTGATTTCAAGAGACGAAGTATATTTGTTTTGGTGCCATAGTCAACCACCACAACTGTTTTGGAGGGCAAATCACCTGAATCGGGCTCAAAAACATAGGGTTCCCCAGTGCCTGCACGTTTACTTAAATCCAGTCCCTCCATTGAGGGCACCTCATTCAACTGCCTGATCAGTTCTTCATTTGAGAGCGTTTCATCACTGATCACCGCATTCATGCTTCCGCGGCTTCGGATGTGCTGAACGAGTGCGCGCGTGTCGACATCCGCCATGGTCACACATCGTTTGCTGATGAGGTAGTCTGACAGCCCGCCGTCGCCCTTCTTTCGTGACCAGGTGTGCGCCAGATTTCGAACGATTAGTCCGGATATCTGCACCCGGCCGGATTCCTGATCGCTGCTTCTGACCCCATAGTTGCCAATGTGGGCAGCGGTCATCACCATTATTTGGCCGAGATAGGACGGGTCTGTGAAGACCTCCTGATATCCTGTCATACCCGTATTGAAACACAATTCCCCGAAAGCTGTTCCCGCGAATCCGACACTTCTACCTGTAAAATATGTTCCATCGGATAAGATCAGGCGCCCATTGCGGATCAGTTCGTGGTGTGTTGGGGCTGGATTCATAAAATAAAGCGTGTAAATCTACGCAAGCCTTGGCAGGATGGCAAGAAAATACGATCAATATCTACAGGCAGCCCTCAGAAATACCGTGGAATAATTCAGATGCAACACAACAGATAGCCTCAAACCAGTGACTCAGACGATTCTGAAATCACCACGCCCCATACAAAAAGGACGTGCCGGGGCGCGTCCTTCACTTCAGATTTTCTGATTAATCAGCAGGGGAATCTGTAGAAGCATCTGCAGAACCGGAATCACAGGATGCCTCATCCGATCCGCTGTCTCCAGAATCAACATCTGTATGGCCCGGGTTATCCGTGGAAACTGCGTCCGGCATTTCGGCTTCCACCACGTTCTCTGTCTCTACACCTGAAGAAGTGTCATCTGAATCCAACCGGGTATCTTCGAAAATTTCAGCCTCATCAGTTGACGCCACTGCTGTGGCAGCCACAGCAGTGGCAGCCAGAGTAGATGTTGCATCATTTACTGATGCAGGGGAGCTTGTAGAACCAGTGCCCTGGGATTTCTTACCCGAACGGGAGCGACGGGTTTTGGTCTTTCTCGACTGCGTGTCGGCCAACATTAGTTCGTTAAAGTCGACCAGCTCGATCATACACATTTCCGCAGCATCACCCAGGCGAAAGCCGGTACGGATGATTCGGGTGTAACCCCCCGGACGATTGGCTACTTTATCACCAACCGTTGCAAAGAGTTCCTTAACAGCATGTTTATCCTGCAGACAGGCGAAAGCCGTTCTGCGATTGTGCATGGAATCGTCTTTGGAACGCGTAATAATGGGCTCAACAAAACGACGCAGAGCCTTAGCCTTGGCCACCGTGGTGTTGATTCGCTTGTTCATTATCAGCGATACTGCCAAATTTTGAAGCAGGGCAACGCGGTGGGCGGCCATCCGGCCGAGGTGATTGATGGTTTTTCCGTGGCGCATATTATTTTTTCTTAATCTTCATCGAGGCGATAGCGGGTAACATCAAATCCAAAATTTAGTCCTTTTTCACGCACCAGCTCTTCCAATTCAGTCAGTGATTTCCGACCAAAATTCCTGAATCGGAGCAGGTCAGCAATTTCAAACTTTATCAAATCACCCAGAGTGCGAATTTCAGCTGCCTTGAGACAGTTGAATGCCCGAACTGATAAATCCAAATCGGACAGAGAGGTCTTCAGAAGCTTGCGGATGGCGACGGTATTTTCGTCAACTTCCAAAGGCGCTTCACGCTGTTTGGTTTCGAGGGTAATGGACTCATCCGAGAACAATACGAAGTGCTGGATGAGAATATAGGCAGCCTGCTTCAGTGCTTCTTCCGGATTGATGGATCCATCGGTTCTCACCGAAATAATGAGCTTCTCGTAGTCGGTCTTTTGCTCCACCCTAGTGTTTTCAACCGAATAATTTACCGACACGATAGGCGTGAAGACACTGTCGATGGGAATTACACCCAAATTGGCGTCTGCGTTCTTATTCTCTTCAGATGGGACATAACCACGGCCCTTCTCCAAAGTCAACTCCATATCGAAAGTCACCCCATGCTCAACATGGCAAATAACCAGATCTGGGTTCAACACTTCAAAGCCAACACAGTGACTTCCCAAATCGCCGGCCGTAATTTCCGTTTTCCCTTTAACAGAAGCATAGATCTTTTCAGAATCCTGACCGTTGTCGAGCGAACGAAATCGAATCTGTTTCAAATTCAATATGATTTCCACCACGTCCTCCACAACTCCTTTGATGGTCGAGAACTCATGGTCGACACCAGGGATGCGGATGGAAGTTATGGCATAGCCCTCTAAAGAGGATAATAGTATTCGTCGAAAAGCATTGCCGATGGTTACCCCAAAACCGGGCTCCAGGGGCTTGAATTCAAATGTACCTTCAAAAGCAGACGACTGCTGCATTAAGACCTTTTCAGGCTTTTGGAATGTTAATATGGCCATTCTGTTATTATTTAGAGTACAATTCTACAATCAGTTGTTCACGGATATTCTCGGGAATCTGATCACGTTCGGGCAAATTCAACAACTTACCTTCCATGCGACTGTGGTCCCACTCGAGCCAGGGGAAGCCGGATTTTTGTTTACCTCCTACGGCATTCACGATAGCCTCCAGATTCTTGGAACGCTCACGCACTCCCACACGATCACCTGGACGTACCTCATAGGAGGGTATGTTCACCACATGATCATTCACGGTGATGTGGCGGTGCGATACCAACTGACGGGCACCATCACGTGTAGGGGCAATTCCCAAGCGGAAAACTGTGTTATCAAGTCGAGCCTCCAGAAATTTCAAGAGGTTCTCACCCGTTGTCCCCTTACGGCGGTTCGCCTTTTCGAACGTCTTTCTGAACTGACGCTCCAGGACTCCGTAGGTGTACTTGGCTTTCTGCTTTTCCATCAACTGAATTGCATATTCCGACTTTTTCGGACTGCGCTTCGATTGACCATGTTGACCGGGAGCATAGTTCTTACGCTGCAACGCTTTATCCGGGCCAAAAATGGCTTCTTTAAACTTACGTGCAATCTTACTTTTTGGACCTGTATATCTTGCCATGATAATTGATTAATAATTTATACCCTTCTACGCTTGGGTGGACGGCATCCATTATGAGGCATCGGGGTAATGTCGGTGATAGTGGTCACCTCAATTCCCAAACCGGCCAAACCGCGAATCGCTGCCTCCCGGCCAGCGCCCGGACCTTTAACGAATACCTCAACTCTGCGCAATCCGGCGTCGTATGCAATCTTACCGCAATCTTGAGCAGAAACCTGTGCTGCGTAGGGGGTATTTTTTTTGGAACCACGGAAACCGGATTTTCCGGCAGAAGACCAGGAGATTACCTGTCCATCGTTGTTGGTTATCGAAATGATGATGTTGTTGAAAGTTGAGTGTACATGCATCTGCCCGCTGGCATCTACTCGCACCACTCTTTTCTTGACAACTTTGGTTGATTTTGCCATGAACTATCGGTTTATTTAGTAGCTTTTTTCTTGTTGGCAATCGTCTTCCGCTTGCCCTTACGGGTTCTGGAATTGTTTTTGGTACGCTGACCACGCACGGGAAGACCTTTGCGGTGGCGTAATCCACGATAACACCCGATATCCAGCAGTCGCTTGATATTCAACTGTACCTCGGATCGAAGTTCACCCTCAGTTTTGAAGGTTTCCGTGACCAGAGTACGAATACGGGTTGCCTGTTCATCGGTCCACTCCCCTACTTTTACATCATAATGAACCCCGCAGCGATCCAAAATGGTGCGTGCTGTCGAACGACCTATTCCGTAAATATAGGTCAGTCCAATCTCCCCTCTTTTGTTGCGGGGCAAATCAATTCCAGATATTCTTGCCATAAAATATTAATACTCGGTTTAACCTTGTCTTTGCTTGTACTTCGGGTTCTTTTTGTTGATCACAAAGAGTTTGCCCTTGCGACGAACCAGAATGCAGTCCTCGCTTCTTTTCTTTACCGATGCCGTGACTTTCATAACGCTATATAATTTAAAAACGATAACTAATTCTACCCTTGGTCAGATCGTAGGGTGACATCTCCACCTGTACTTTGTCGCCAGGCAAAATCTTGATGTAGTTCATGCGCATTTTTCCGGAGATGTGACAGATAATCTGGTGACCATTCTCGAGCTCAACACGAAACATCGCATTGGATAACGCTTCCAGAATGGTGCCATCTTGTTTTATGGAGGTTTGCTTCGCCATATTATCCCACAGGAACGCCTGCTGGCATACGACCTTTAATTCGACCCGTTTTCATAAGTCCGTCGTATTTCCGCATTAATAAATGACTTTCGATCTGCTGCAGAGTGTCCAACACTACCCCCACCATAATCAAAAGGGAAGTTCCCCCATAAAATTGAGCAAATTGGCCATTAACACCTGCAATCGTGGCCAACGCAGGTAAAATGGCGACAATTGCTAAAAAAACCGATCCTGGAAGTGTGATGCGCGCAAGAATATCATCCAAGTACTCCATGGTTGCCCTACCTGGCTTGACACCTGGTATGAATGCACCATTCCGTTTCAAATCCTCCGACATCTGGTTTGAGTTGACAGCCAATGATGTGTAGAAATAGGTGAATACAATTATCAATAAAGCCAATACAATATTGTATGTAACACTGGTGAAATCCACAAATGCCGATACAATTCCTTGGCTTACATCACTATTGGGGAAAAACTGAGCAACAGTTGCAGGAAGGAACATAATAGCTTGTGCAAAAATGATCGGCATAACTCCCGCAGCATTCACCTTCAGAGGCACATACTGACGCGTTCCACCATACATTCTGTTGCCCACAACTCTTTTAGCCACCTGAATGGGAATCTTACGGGTTCCCTGAACCAAAAGAATAGAAAATCCGACAATCACTGCAAGAATAACCAACTCTGTGAGGAAGGGAACTAACCCTCCACCACCAGAACCCACTCGGAACTGGAACTCGGCAATGAGGGAATCGGGTAGCCGAGCAATGATTCCCACCATAATAATCAATGATATTCCATTTCCGAGACCCTTATCTGTAATCTTTTCACCCAACCACATCACCAACATCGTTCCGGCTGTGAGCACGGCCACGGTGGAAATCATAAAACTAAAATGGAGCGAATCACCATTGCGAAGGATAATCGCATCCATAGACTGGGCCTTCAAATTGATCAGAAAACCCATGGCCTGAGCTGCGGTTATCAGAATGGTTAGATAACGGGTAATCTGGTTGATCTGGTTGCGACCGCTCTCCCCCTCCTTCATTAGTTTTTGGAAGGATGGTACCACCATGCCCAATAACTGGACCACAATGGATGCAGATATGTAGGGCATAATCCCCAGAGCGAAGATGGATGCACGCGAAAAAGCGCCACCGGCAAACAAATCGATGAGGCCAGTGAGCCCGGCCGCCGTACCCTGAGGATTCAACTCCTCGAGCATTATCGGATCAATCCCGGGTAAAACCACATATGAACCCAATCGGTAAATCAGGAGAAGTCCCAAGGTTGTGAGTATCCTGGACCTAAGTTCTTCAATCCGAAAGATGTTCCTGATGGTGTCAATAAAGCCTTTCATAGCCGGTTGTCGTTACGGATCAGGACAAAATTTCAACAGAACCACCCGCTTGCTCAATAGCCGCTTTGGCTCCGGCGCTGAACGCATGGGCTTTCACAGTCAAACTCTTGGAAACTGCACCGCGGGCTAAAATTTTGATGCGGGCCGATGAATCTAACACACCGTGGGTCGACAAAAACCCGGGATCTACAACGTGCACTCCATACTGATCCGCTAGGGCATCCAACAAATCCAGATTGATGGGGCTGTAGGAGACACGGAAATGGTTCTTGAAACCAAATTTGGGGACGCGCAGTTTCAGAGGCATTTGACCCCCTTCAAAACCCGGTTTTGTGCGGTAACCACTCCGGCTCTGATCACCCTTGTGACCACGGGTTGAGGTACCACCGCGACCGCTTCCTTGTCCTCTACCCATCCTCTTGTTTTTCCTAACGCTACCCGCGGAAGGTTTCAAATCGAAAAGTTCCATATTAAATAGCTTCTACTTTTACCAAATGAGCCACTTTGGCCACCATCCCCAGAATTTGGGGGTTAGAGTGGTGAACCGCCACTGCATGCGGATGGCGTAAACCAAGGGCATGAAGAGTTCTCTTCTGGCGTTCGGGGCGACCGATGCCACTCTTTACCTGTGTGATTCTGATCTGTGACATATTTCTGTTCTTATCCGTTAAACACACGCGACAAATTCATTCCTCTGTGGTGGGCAACCGTGGCCGGGTCACGGAGATTCGCCAGCGCATCGATGGTAGCCTTCACCACATTGTGAGGATTGGAAGACCCCTTCGACTTTGCTAAAACGTCGGTAATTCCCGCACTCTCCAATACCGCACGCATAGCTCCACCTGCAATTACACCCGTTCCGTGAGAAGCAGGTTTGATGTAGACGAGACCACCCCCAAATTTACCCTCTGACTCGTGGGGAATAGTACCCTTCAAAACTGGGACTTTAATGAGGGATTTTTTCGCATCATCGATTCCTTTGGCAATGGCTTCAGAAACTTCCTTTGCCTTTCCTAAACCATAACCCACAATTCCATTCTCGTCACCCACCACTACAATGGCTGAAAAACTGAACGTGCGACCCCCTTTAGTCACCTTAGCCACACGCTGAACCCCCACCAAACGGTCTTTGAGTTCGATTTCACTGGCCTTAACACTTCTGATATTACTGGTTGACATATTTCTTAAAGATTAAAAATCCAAACCTCCCTCACGGGCTCCTTCCGCCAACCCCTTCACACGGCCGTGGTAGAGGTAACCATTCCGGTCAAATACAACCTGCGAAACCCCAGCCTGTAAAGCGCGTTCAGCCAATAACTTTCCAACCAACGCTGAAGCCTCTACCCTGCGTAAACCATTGAGCGAAAGAGATTTGTCCTTGCTGCAGGCCGCGGCCAAGGTGGTTCCCGCTTTGTCATCGATGATCTGAGCATAAATTTCATTGTTGCTCCTGAACACCGACAAGCGAGGACGAAAAGCATCGCCGGACATCCGTTTGCGGATACCGCGGCGAATTCTATTTCTTCTGAGTTGTTTGGTTAGCATTTTCTGTTATTGATTCTTGGAGGCGGACTTACCGGCTTTACTGCGTAGAATTTCATTTTGGAAACGAATACCCTTGCCCTTGTACGGCTCAGGACTACGAAGTGACCGGATTTTCGCCGCTACCTGGCCGATCAACTCCTTGTCGTTTCCCTTCAAAGTTATAGTGGGGTTCTTTCCCTTAACCGTCTCAGTTTGCAGCGACAATTCCTTTGGGATCTGCATAACAATGTCATGAGAATAACCCAATGACAATTCAAGCAGTGAACCGTTCGCGTTCGCGCGAAAACCTACACCCACTAACTCCTGAGTAATGGTGTAGCCTGTACTCACACCAATCACCATATTGTTCAGTAATGCACGATACAGACCATGAAGGGCCTTGTGACGCTTGCTGTCGGAAGGGCGGGTAACCAATAGGGAACCGTCTTCTACCATAACCTGCATATCCGGATCTACCAAACGTTTTAATTCACCCTTCGGTCCTTTTATCGTAACAGCATTGTGGTCCGTTACCTGAACGCTTACCCCAACAGGTATGGGTATGGGTTGCTTTCCTATGCGTGACATATCAATTCCAAATTAGTATACATAACACAATACCTCTCCACCCACATTCATTTGCCGGGCCTCCTTATCGGCCATTACACCCCTTGATGTTGATATAATGGCAATTCCCAAACCATTGATGACACGTGGCAATTCATCGGCACCCGAATACTTACGAAGTCCGGGTCGGCTTACACGGCGAAGCTGCCGGATCACGGGATCGTTGGTACCTGGAAGGTACTTCAGAGCGATTTTAATGGAACCCTGCACTCCGTCATCAACAAATTTGTATTGACTGATGTAGCCTTTTTCATACAATACCCTGGTAATTTCCCTTTTGGTATTGGATGCAGGCACCTCTACAACTCTGTGGTTTGCCTTGAGGGCGTTACGCAAACGCGTAAGATAATCTGCTATGGGATCTGTCATGTATAAATTGTTGAACTGATTACCAACTACCCTTTGTTACACCAGGGATTTTACCTTCAGAAGCCATTTTCCGAAACAACACGCGGGAAATACCGAACTGTCGCATAAATCCGCGTGGTCGACCCGAGATCATACAACGGTTGTGCAAACGAACTGGCGATGCACTTTTGGGCAATTTCTGAAGCCCCAGAAAATCGCCTTCCGCCTTGAGTTTGGCTCTTTTGGCTGCATATCGGGTCACCAACGCCAGTTTCTTACGGTCTCTCGCCTTAATACATTCTTTGGCCATGATATGTGTGATTAATTTTTGGAAGATTTGAACGGCATCCCCATTTCAGTCAATAAAGTCCTGGCTTCTTCGTCGCTTTTCGCCGTAGTAACAAAGGTGATGTCCATCCCGGTAATCCGACTCACCTTATCGATATTGATTTCCGGGAAAATAATATGCTCTGTCACCCCCATTGTGTAATTCCCGCGGCCATCAAAGCCCTTGGGATTTATACCACGGAAATCGCGTACCCGGGGAAGGGCAACTGAGGTCAGGCGATCCATGAATTCGTACATACGATCACTGCGCAAGGTAACCTTGGCGCCAATAGGCAAATTCTCCCTCAACTTGAAGTTCGATATAGCCTTCTTGGATTTGGTAGGAACGGCTTTTTGTCCGACTATCAGGCTCATCTCCTGAACCGCTGAGTCCACCAATTTCTTATCCGATACCGCCGCGCCCACACCCTGATTGATCGATATTTTCACAAGGCGAGGAACCTCCATGGCATTCTTGTAGCCGAACTTCTCTTTTAAAGCTGGCACAATCTGCTCCCGGTACTTCTTTTTTAATCTGATTTCGTAGCTCATCACTTAATTATTTCACCTGTTTTCTTTGAAAAGCGAACCAAATTTCCTTGCGTATCCAACTTCCGACCCACTTTTGTTGGCGTTTTCCCCACCACCAACATCAGGTTCGATAAGTCGATCGGCGACTCTTTCTTCACAATGCTTCCATTGGGAGAGGTGGCGTTGGGCTTAGTGTGGCGAGAAATAATCCGAATCCCTTCCACAAGAGCCTTGCCCTCATCAGGTAGCATTTGAAGCACCCGACCCGTCTTTCCTTTATCGTCACCACCAATGACTTTAATGGTATCGCCCTTTTTGATTTTCCATTTTGTTCGTGACATGGGAGTAATATTTAGAGTACCTCAGGGGCAAGTGAAACAATCTTCATGAACAACTTCTCACGAAGTTCGCGGGCCACAGGGCCAAAAATACGTGTGCCACGAGGCTCATCCTGGGCATTCAGCAATACCACGGCGTTGTCATCAAAACGAATATAGGATCCATCACGACGGCGTACCTCTTTGCGGGTACGAACTACTACTGCCTTGGAAACACTACCCTTCTTCGCATTGCCGGAGGGAATGGCGTATTTCACCGAAACCACCACTTTGTCGCCAATAGAGGCATAACGGCGACCCGTTCCACCCAATACCCGGATTACCAGTACCTCTTTGGCCCCACTGTTGTCGGCCACACTCATTCTACTTTCCTGCTGTACCATTTTATTTAGCCTTTTCGATTATTTCCACCAGTCTCCAGCGCTTGAGTTTGCTCAACGGCCGGGTTTCCATGATTCGAACCACATCGCCCACACCGCACTCGTTCTTCTCATCGTGGGCGTGAAACTTCTTGGTACTCTTCATGAACTTTCCATAAATCGGGTGCTTCAGCTTACGCTCAACCACAACCGTGATGGTTTTTTCCATCTTGCTGGAAATCACGTTACCTACGCGCTCCTTTCTGAATTTTCTTTCCAATTCCATGTGATCTCTGATTTTATAAATGAGCGGTCAGATTTTCCAACTCACGGCGACGAATCTCCGTGAGCATGCGGGCGATGAATCTTCTGGTTTGACAAATCTTGGCCGTGCTCTCAGCAGCGGACAATGCATTACCAAAGCGCAACCGGGTCAGGTTTCTGCGTTCCTCTGCAACCCGCTCAACGAGCTCGGTCGACGAAAAGTCCTTAATGGCTAAATCTTTCATACCGTAGTTTATTCAGAATAATCGCGCTTAACAATAAAAGAAGTGCTCACGGGCAACTTCTGGGCTGCAAGACGCATGGCCTCCTTGGCGACGTGCAAAGGTACTCCATCCGCTTCAAAAATCAAAGTTCCGGGTTTCACAACGGCCACCCAGTATTCGGGTGCACCCTTACCCTTACCCATACGAACCTCAGCAGGCTTCTTGGTGATGGGCTTATCCGGAAAAATCCTGATCCACACCTGTCCTTCACGCTTCATGAAACGGGTCACCGCAATACGGGCCGCCTCAATCTGTCGGGATGTAATCCATTTGGCTTCAAGTGATTTCAGGCCAAAACTGCCAAACGAAATCTCTGCTCCACGTGTAGCCATACCATGTATCCTACCCTTATGGGTCTTTCTAAATCGGGTTCTCTTCGGCTGTAACATATCGGTTCTCTATGACAAATAAATTCAATTACGCTCCCGCCCTTGGACGTCCACCTCCAGGTCTTCCACCCCCTCTGCGGTCACCTCCACGATCTAAGCGATTTCCGCGATCGCCACGGTCGCTTCTGCCTCCTCTTCTCTCCCCGCGCCCGTCGCGAGCGCCCGGACGATCTCCACCGCGACCACCGCCACCACCGGTTGATGAACCGGTTGCGGGAGATAAGTCACGCTTACCAAAAACCTCGCCCCTGAAAATCCAAACCTTAACGCCAATCTTTCCATAAACCGTCTGAGCTTCACGCAAAGCATAATCTATATCAGCGCGCAAGGTATGTAGCGGGATTCTTCCTTCTTTATATTGTTCAGATCGGGCAATCTCGGCTCCACCTAAACGGCCAGAAACCATTACTTTAACCCCTTCAGCACTCGTACGCATCGTGGAAGCAATAGACATCTTCATAGCACGCCGAAATGATACCCGGGCTTCCAATTGACGAGCTATGCCTTCAGCCACCAGCGCTGCATCCATTTCGGGGCGCCGAATTTCATAAACATTCAACGCCACATCCGATTGAGTGAGTTTCTTCAACTCCTCCCTGATTTTTTCAATTTCAGCCCCACCTTTACCAATCACGATGCCTGGACGGCTCGTGTGGATCGTTACCGTAATCTTCTGGAACGAACGCTCGATAATGATCCGTGCGATGCCGGAGTTATCAATACGTGCATTGATATACTTTCGAATCTTCTCATCGCCAATCAATTTTTCGGAGAATTTCTTTCCGCCATACCAGTTGGATTCCCATCCTCTGATATAGCCCAAACGAAGGCTGACCGGATTTGTTTTTTGTCCCATATCTATTATTCTACTTTAGCAGGCCGTGCATCCACAACCAGAGTTATGTGGTTTGAGCGCTTGCGAATCCGATGACCGCGACCCTGAGGGGCGGGACGAAGGCGCTTCAACATACGACCCTCGTCGACCTGAACCCTCTTCACATAGAGACCTGCCTCTTCAAGCGACGTATCTGAATTCGATTTCTCCCAGTTCGAAATAGCTGAAAGCAGCAATTTTTCCATATTGATCGAGGCATGCTTCTTCGAAAAACGAAGAATTCCCGTGGCCCGATCGATTTGCTGGCCCCTGATGAGGTCGGCCAACAGGCGCATTTTGCGGGGCGAGGTGGAACAATCGCGGAGGATGGCTAGAGCTTCCATTATTTTTTGACTTTATCTTTTTTGTTGGAGTGACCACGGAACGTACGGGTAGGAGAGAATTCCCCGAGTTTGTGACCCACCATATTTTCCGTTACATAAACAGGAATAAACTTATTCCCATTATGAACGGCAAACGTGTGACCTACGAATTCGGGAATGATCATGGAACGACGCGACCAAGTCTTAATGACGGTTTTTCGGGTTGCGTTATTCATCACCGTAACCTTATTTTCCAGGGTATACTCGACGAAAGGACCCTTTTTAAGTGAACGAGCCATATTTAGGATTTCCTGCGGTTAACTATCAAACGATCAGAAGACTTACGTGGCGCACGGGTTTTGAAGCCTTTCGCCAACAAACCCTTGCGGGAACGGGGATGACCACCAGATGCCCTTCCCTCACCTCCACCCATTGGGTGATCCACCGGGTTCATGGCCACACCACGCACGCGGGGACGACGGCCCAACCAGCGACTACGGCCAGCCTTACCACTGATGACCAAAAGGTGATCCTCGTTGCCCAGGCTGCCCACGGTGGCCAGACAAGACTGAAGTACCATACGCGTTTCACCGCTGGGCAGCTTAATTGTGGCATACTTATCGTCGCGTGCTGCCAAAACTGCACTAGACCCTGCACTGCGCACCATTTGCCCACCTTTCCCCGGCTGAATCTCAATGTTGTGAATAGCAGAACCGAGCGGAATATCTTTCAACAACATGGCATTTCCCAAATCCGGGGCTGCACTCGGGCCACTCATCACGGTCTGACCCACCTTAATTCCGCTAGGGGCAAGGATATATCTTTTTTCCCCGTCATTATAGTGCAGCAGCGCTACCCATGCCGTGCGGTTCGGATCATACTCAAGGCTCGCAACACGAGCCGGTATGTTATGCTTATTTCTCTTGAAATCGATTACCCGCAACATCTGCTTGTGTCCGCCACCCCTGTAGCGCATGGTCATCTTACCATTGCTGTTCCGGCCACCAGTTTTACTGGTAGGAATCAACAAGCTTTTTTCGGGAGCTGCCTTACTCAACTGTGAGCGGTCGCCGGCAATCTTGAATCGCAGCGACGGGGTTAAGGGTCTGAATCTTTTAACAGGCATGACTTAGATATTGCTGTAAAAATCGATGACATCACCCTCCTTTAGGGTAACTATAGCTTTCTTGTAGGAAGCGGTCATACCAGCGAGAGTTCCTGATTTGGTAAAACGCCTTTTACGATCGCCGCGACAACGCATAGTGTTCACAGTTTCGATACCCACACCATACATCTGCTCAATGGCCATCCGTATTTGGATTTTGTTGGCTCTTGGGTCTACCCGAAAAGCATATTGTCTGCGCTTTTCTCCGAGCACGGTCATTTTCTCGGATATAATTGGTTTCCTTAGGATTTCCATATCAAGGATTTAATTGCTGACTGATTTTACCCACGGAAGAACTCATAATAAGAAGACGCGATGCCTTCATCAATTCATAAGTATTCAAATCTTCGGCACGCACAACACGTGCTTTTTGAAGATTACGACTCGACAACACCAAGGCCTCATTCTTCTCGGAAGTGACAACCAAAACGCGCTGGTTAGAAGCCTGAAAATCATTGAGAAAGCGGACAAATGCACTGGTCTTTGGGGCGTCGAAAGAGAAATCTTCAAGAACAGTGATTTGGCTGCCAGCAGCCTTTTGAGATAAGGCAGATCGGCGTGCCAGGGCTTTAACCTTTTTATTTAGCTTAAAACTGTAGTCGCGTGGCTTAGGACCAAAAACGCGGGCTCCGCCTTTGTACAAGGGGTTTTTGATATCCCCCTTACGTGAGCCACCTGTGCCTTTTTGCTTGTGGAGCTTGCGGGTTGAACCCGACATCTCACTGCGTTCCTTAGCCTTGTGGGTGCCCTGGCGCTGTTGAGTGAGGTACTGCTTCACGTCGAGGTAAATCGCGTGGGTATTGGGCTCAATTCCGAAAACTGCTTCCGGCAACTCAATCGTTGCGGCCGTTTCCTGGCCCTCTTTATTATAAACTTTGACCAACATACTATTTCTCAACGATTACGAATGACCCCTTGGGTCCGGGAACGGATCCCTTCACCACCAGTAAATTTTTATCCGCATAAACCTTGACCACCTCCAGATTCTGCACTTTTACACGTGCACCACCTGTGCGACCCGCCATCCGCATGCCTTTGAATACCTTACTTGGGAAAGAAGATGCACCCAATGACCCAGGGGCTCTGAGGCGGTTGTGCTGACCATGTGTTTGTCCACCCACACCACCAAAGCCATGGCGCTTGACTACGCCCTGAAAACCCTTACCCTTGCTGATCCCTACCACATCGACAGAGTCACCCGGCTCAAAAATGGAAACATTCACCAAACCACCGAGTGCAGCGTTCCCTGAATCGCCACGGAATTCCACTACCTTCCTTTTAGACGTGGTGCCCGCCCGGCGGAAGTGCCCCACCAGAGCATTGGGCGTATTTTTCTCTTTCCGTTCACCAAAAGCCAACTGTATGGCCGAATAGCCCTCTTTATCCTCTGTCTTCACCTGAGTGATCACACAGGGGCCTGTTTCCAGCACAGTGCAGGGAAGCATCTTTCCATCTGCACCAAAAATGCTGGTCATACCCACTTTCTTTCCAATAATTCCAGACATATCGTTATACTTTAATTTCTACTTCAACACCACTGGGCAGCTCCAACTTCATCAAAGCGTCCACTGTCTTAGCACTGGAACCATGGATATCCAAAATCCTGCGGTAGGTACACAATTGGAATTGTTCCCTTGCCTTTTTGTTGACGTGCGGTGACTTCAAAACCGTAAAAATCTTTTTACGGGTAGGCAATGGAATGGGGCCAATGACCACAGCGCTGGTCATTTTAACCGTTTTTACAATCTTATCGGCCGTTTTATCGACCAGATTGTAGTCAAACGATTTAAGTTTTATGCGAATTCTCTGGCTCATAAGCTGAAGCGGTTTAATTCTTTTCGGCTTTCATGGCCTTGTATTTGGCCAAAACATCATCGGAGATATTCTTGGGTGTTTCGGTGTAGTGCGAAAACTCCATTGTAGAAGTGGCACGACCGGAAGTGAGTGTGCGGAGCACCGTTACATATCCGAACATTTCTGCCAGCGGCACCTGAGCCTTGATAACCTGAGCACCGTTTCGGCTATCCATACCCTGCATTTGTCCCCTTCGCTTATTGAGGTCACCAATCACATCACCCATGTATTCCTCTGGCGTGATAACCTCTATCTTCATGATCGGCTCCAGAAGAATGGGATTGGCTTTGCGACAAGCCTCACGAAAGGCACTCCTTGCAGCAATTTCAAACGACAATGAGTCGGAGTCTACCGCGTGAAACGACCCATCGAACAAGCGGACTTTCAGGTTGTCGATATTAAACCCTGCCAATACACCAGTCGACATAGCCGCCGCGAAACCCTTTTCAACTGAAGGAATAAACTCCCGGGGAATGGCACCGCCTACAATCTCGTTCACAAACTCCAAACCCGGCTTTTCAGGGTCACCCGGCATGAGTTCCACCTGAATGTCGGCAAATTTACCGCGACCGCCTGTTTGTTTTTTGTAGACCTCGCGGTGCACAACGGGTGTGGTAATCGCCTCTTTGTAATTCACCTGAGGTGCGCCCTGGTTGCATTCCACTTTGAACTCACGACGCAAGCGATCAACGATGATCTCCAGATGAAGTTCCCCCATACCCTGAATGATGGTCTGACCGGTATCCTCATCGGTATGTACCCGGAAAGTGGGATCCTCCTCTGCCAGTTTTGCCAGAGCATTACCCAACTTATCTGAGTCGGCCTGCGTCTTGGGCTCAACCGCCAAACCGATCACCGGCTCGGGAAACTGCATAGCTTCCAGCAGAATCAGTGCCTTTTCGTCGCACAGGGTGTCGCCCGTTTTGATGTCCTTGAAGCCGACAGCTGCGCAGATATCTCCCGCTTCTACAAACTCGATTGCTTTGCGGTCATTGGCATGCATCTGAAACAAGCGTGAAATCCGCTCTTTCTCTATCAAAATGCCCTTATCGGCATCGCTACGAACTTTTGAAACATAGGAACCCGCCTCCAAACGACCTGAATAGACACGGAAGAAAACCAAACGCCCCACGAAAGGGTCGGTCGCCACTTTAAAGGCAAGGGCGCAGAATGGCTCAACAACCGATGGCTTGCGCGACAAATCAGCATCGGTCTTTGGATCTATACCCTTAACCGCTTCTGTATCGACCGGTGAAGGCATATAGGAACAAACAGCATCCAGTACAGCCTGAACTCCTTTGTTCTTGAAGGACGAACCGCACATCATGGGTACAAACTTGCCATCGATAACCGCGCTCCGGATGGCCACGCGCATTTCCTCTTCGGTAATGGAGTCTGGATTATCGAAAAACTTCTCCATCAGATCAATATCATACTCCGCGCAGATTTCCACTAATTTTTGGCGGCTCTCATTCGTAAGATCTATGAGATCCTCAGGAATCGGAATTTCCTTGTAGGTCATTCCCTTGGTATCCTCGTCCCATACAATGGCTTTGTTGGTGATAAGGTCAACAACACCTTTGAAATGCTCCTCTGATCCTATGGGGACCTGAAGCGGGATGGCTACGGAACCGAGCATTTCACGAACCTGGTTACAAACCGCGAAGAAGTCGGCTCCCTGACGATCCATTTTGTTTACAAAGCCAATACGTGGAACACCATAGTTGTCGGCCAATCGCCAGTTGGTTTCCGACTGGGGCTCAACACCATCCACGGCCGAAAACAAAAACACCAGTCCGTCCAAAACCCTTAACGAGCGATTCACCTCCACGGTGAAGTCAACGTGACCCGGCGTGTCGATAATATTAATGGCGTAATCGGTATTTTGCCAGTTCCACGTGGTTTTAGTGGCCGCAGATGTAATCGTGATACCACGCTCCTGCTCCTGTGCCATCCAGTCCATCGTCGCCGCCCCATCATGCACCTCGCCAATTTTGTGGGTCATGCCCGTATAGTATAGGATTCTTTCCGTAGTCGTGGTTTTACCCGCATCGATGTGCGCGGCAATACCGATGTTTCGAACAAATTTTAGGTCTTTCTGGGCCATTGTATCAGAATCTGAAATGTGAAAACGCCTTATTGGCTTCGGCCATTTTGTAGGTATCTTCCTTCTTTTTCACAGCGGCACCCTCGCCCTTCGCAGCGGCGATCACCTCGGCCGCCAATCGGTCGACCATTGTCTTTTCGTTGCGCTTGCGGGCGTAGTTGATGAGCCAACGCATACCCAGTGCCTGCTTGCGTACAGGGTTCACCTCGATCGGAACCTGATAGGTGGCACCACCCACACGGCGGCTTTTCACTTCCACCGCGGGCATCACATTGCCCATGGCGCGGCGCCAAACCTCCAAACCATTTTCGCTAGTTTTCTTTTCCACGACTTCCATGGCTGTGTAGAATATGGTGGCAGCTGTACTTTTACGACCCTCAAACATCATATTGTTGATGAACCGGGTGACCGTCACATCCTGAAACCTGGGATCAGGCTCTACTATCCTTCTTTTGGCTCTGGTCTTTCTCATGTCGATTGTTATTTCTTTTTGGCTGTCGGAGCGGCTTGCTTAGCTTTCGCACCATACTTAGAACGCCCCTGTTTGCGATTGTTCACACCCGCGGTGTCCAAAGCTCCCCGAATGATGTGGTAACGAACGCCGGGCAAATCTTTCACACGACCTCCGCGGATCAACACGATCGAGTGCTCCTGCAGATTGTGTCCTTCTCCCGGAATGTAGGCGTTGACCTCCTTTTGATTGGTCAGGCGTACACGGGCCACCTTGCGCATAGCTGAATTCGGCTTCTTGGGGGTAGTGGTGTAAACACGGGTGCAAACCCCGCGGCGCTGTGGACAAGAATCAAGAGCGGGCGATTTGCTCTTGTCGCCCTTGTGTTCCCGGCCGAGGCGTACTAGTTGTTGAATAGTGGGCATAAGCTAAACGTGCGCGGTTGGTATAAACAAATAGACCCCCACTTTGAGGGAGTGCAAAGGTAGTGAAAACAGAGAACATGACCAAACAGCGGAGAAAAAAAATACGAAGCCATAAAATCCGTATTTTTCGACTCTAAATTGCCTTCAAAATGAAGTACGGCCCTGCCAATGCCCAGTTGTTTGTGAACAACCGCCGACGCTTTGCCGAGCGTATGCAGCCCGGCTGCATCGCCGTATTCAGCACCAACGATTCGTTCCCAAGAAATGCCGACGACGATTACGCCTTCCGGCCCAATAGTGAGCTCTACTGGCTCACAGGAATCGACCAGGAGGACACCCATCTGATTCTATTTCCGGATTGCCCGGTGGATGAATTGCGGGAGGTGCTTTTTATTCGTGAGACCAGCGAAGATCTGACCATTTGGGAAGGACCCAAGCACAGTAAAGAGCGAGCTCGGGAATTGTCGGGCATCACCGTCATCCGCTGGAGCTCGGTATTTGATGCGCAACTGCATCCGCTTATGACCTATGCAAAGGGCTGCTACCTCAATACCAATGAAAACGACCGACTTGGTAATTTTCTCCCGGATTCCTCCCTGCGTCTGGCCAGCAAGCTCCAGAATCGTTACCCGCTCCACAACTACCACCGTGCGGCTCCTCTGTTCGCACAACTTCGTGCACGCAAGCAACCGGAAGAAATTGACATGCTCAGAAAGGCCGTCAAAATCACCGGCGATGCCTTTACTGAACTGCTCCCTAAAATTAAACCCGGAATGTGGGAGTTTGAGATTGAGGCGGAACTCATCCGCTCTATCCTAAAAGACCGCGCCCAGGGTTTTTCATTCTCACCCATTATAGCAGCGGGCGCATCGGCCTGTATACTCCACTATACCCACAACGACCGCATCTGCAACGAGGGCGATTTGATATTAATGGATTTTGGTGCTGATTATGGGCATTACGCAGGCGATATGACCCGATGTGTGCCGGCGAGTGGACGGTTTTCTGGGCGACAAAAGCAATTGTATGACGCGGTTTTGCGGGTACAAGCTGCCGCCACACGCCTGCTCGTTGTGGGTCGCACGCTCGACGAGTATAACCGCGAGTCGGCCCTGATCATGCAGGAAGAGTTGCTGAGTTTGGGGCTCATTACACGCGACGACGTGAACCGTGCCCCAACGGATTCACCGGCCTATAAAAAATACTTCCCCCACGGCACCGGGCATTTCCTGGGTATTGATGTACACGACATCGGAGAACGCCATGGAAAACTCGACGAGGGGATGGTCATCACCTGCGAGCCGGGTATTTACATAGGAGAAGAAGGTATAGGAATCAGAATTGAAAACGACATCCTGATCACCGCCAGCGGACCCATGAACCTCATGGAAGGCATACCGATAGAGACTGAGGAAATAGAGGAGTGGATGAATTCATAGAAGAGGAATCCAACCCCCTCTAATTAACCCTTCCGTTTCCCTATCGGGACATACTCGCGCTCGGGGTGACCGATATATAGTTGTCGGGGTCTTCCAATCGGCTCATTCGATTCACGCATTTCCTTCCATTGACTGATCCAGCCCGGAAGGCGACCCAAAGCAAACATGACGGTGAACATATCCGTTGGAATGCCAATCGCCCGATAAATAATGCCCGAGTAGAAATCGACATTCGGATAGAGCTTGCGCTCCACAAAATACTCGTCGTTGAGCGCCGACTCCTCCAATTGCTTGGCGATGTCCAGGATTGGGTCGTTGATGCCAAGGCGATTCAGCACCTGATCGCAGGCCACCTTGATGATTTTGGCACGCGGGTCGAAATTCTTATACACCCGGTGTCCGAAGCCCATCAGGCGGAAGGGATCGTTCTTGTCTTTGGCTTTGGCAATATACTTTTGGGCATCGCCCCCATCGTCCTTTATGGCCTCCAGCATCTCTATGACCGCCTGGTTAGCTCCACCATGCAGGGGGCCCCACAAGGCTCCAATACCAGCCGCTACCGATGCGTAAATATTGGCATGGGAGGAGCCCACGATGCGAACGGTCGAAGTAGAGCAATTCTGTTCGTGGTCGGCATGCAGAATCAGCAATTTGTTGAGCGCATCCACCACCACAGGATCGGGCACATATTCTTCTGTGCGGTGACCAAACATCATCATCAGGAAATTGGAAACGTAGTCGTATTTATTGTTCGGGTACATATAAGGATGCCCGATCGCTTTTTTGTATGTCCAAGCGGCGATGGTTGCCATTTTGGCGATCAGCCGATGGATGGTGCGGTCAACATCTTCGGCTGACCGATTGGGAATCAACGAATTGGGATAAAAACTCGAAAGAGAGGCGATGGTACTCATCAATACGCCCATGGGGTGTGTTCCGCCAGGATAGGCATCCAAAAATTTCTTTATGTTTTCATGGACCAGCGTGCGGCGTATGATCGACTGGTTGAACTGTTCCAATTGCACGCCCGATGGCAATTCGCCGTACAGAAGAAGATAACTGACCTCAATAAACGTAGAATGCTCTGCCAACTGCTCAATCGGATAGCCCCGGTAGCGCAGAATTCCCAGATCACCGTCAATAAATGTGATGGCACTCTTAGTTGCCCCCGTATTCTTGTAGGCCAGATCCAGAGTAATGAGCCCGGTTTCATCGCGGAGCTTGGTGATGTCAACGGCGTGCTCGTTCTCGGTTCCTGTGAGGATGGGGTAACTGAATCGCTCGCTACCCAGGTGCAGTTCGACTGTGTCGGACATAAATCAAAGGGGATAATGGGACTATGGTTGAGATATGAAAAATTTAGACAGAAGGAAAAAGACAGACAGAAATAGGCAGACAGAGGAATCTGAATGGATTCCTACAAAAATACAAAAAAATGACCTCTACACCTCTTTGATGGCTAAATTCAATTTTTGCAGTACACTTTTGGCGTCGCCAAACAACATGCGGGTTTTGGGGTCGTAGAAGAGCTCATTCTCAATTCCAGCATAGCCAGCGCTCATAGAGCGCTTCACCACAAGTACCGCTGCAGCCCGATCCACCTGTAGGATGGGCATACCATAGATTGGGCTCCCCGGGTCGCGCTCGGCGGCCGGATTCACCACATCGTTGGCCCCGATTACCAAAACCACATCCACCTTCGGAAACTCGGGGTTGATTCGTTCCATTTCAAGCAGTTTCTCGTAGGCCACATCTGATTCCGCCAGCAGGACATTCATATGCCCCGGCATTCGTCCCGCCACAGGGTGTATGCCGTATGTGACTTCGACCCCCCGACCTTCGAGTTGCAATTCGAGTTCGTGTACGGTATGCTGGGCCTGTGCAACCGCCAGTCCATAACCAGGAATAATCGCCACCCTGCGGGCATAGGCCATTAAAACCGCGGCATCGTGCAGCGACAACTCCCGGATGGTGGTGTCGATCGTTCGTTCACCCGACGATTCGCCCCCCGACTGAAAGACCCCCAACAACACGGCTCCGAGCGAACGATTCATCGCTTTGCACATAAGAATGGTGAGCAGTAAGCCACTCGCTCCAACAAGCACACCCCCCATAACCATGGCCTGGTTGTCGTATAGAAATCCCGTGAGCGCTGAGGTGAGTCCCGTAATAGAATTGAGCAGCGAGATCACCACCGGCATATCCGCTCCCCCGATCGGCAGCACAAACAACACCCCAAACAACAAGGCGGCGGCACAGAGCAACAAAGCAACAGCCATCTGCCCATCGCCCGCCTGAAAAAATACAACAATGCCCAGAAGCATCATCAACAGCAATCCGTTGTTGGTGAACCGCTGCATGGGCCAGCGGACCGATCCCCCTGTCACAAATCCCTGTAATTTACCCATGGCCACAACACTCCCGGTGAATGAGATAGCACCGGCCACCAAATTCAATAATAAGAGTATGTGATAAAATATCGCGCTCATTCGTTCCGCCCGCCCGGTATTCTCACCACCCCTAATAACATCAAAAGACCCGGGATCGAACAGCTGACCACCATTCCCCTTGCCAAATACCTCAGCCAAAACAATTAACATAGCGGCTGCACCGCCGAAGCCATTGAGCAGCGACACCATTTGCGGCATTTCGGTCATTTTCACGCGCGACGACAAGCGCAATCCCAACAAGGACCCCAGGAGAAGTCCACTTACAATCCATACATAATTTCCCGTACCCCCCGACACATAATTTTTCATACCCGCCGACAAAAGAGTTGACACAACCGCAATTCCCATACCCAGGGCGGTCGTAAAATTACCCTTGCGCGCAGTGGAGGGGTGACTCATCCACTTCATTCCGAGGATGAACAGCACCACGGAAAGCATATAACCCAGATCCACCATAAACAGTCCCACCCCGAAGAAACTATCCATTGTCCTTCTTCTTGCTTTTAAACATCTCCAGCATTCGGTTGGTGACAGCGAATCCACCAACCACATTGATAGTAGCCAGAACAAGCGCCAACCAACCCAAAATTAGCACCGAGATGTCATCGGAAGTCGTCTGACCCAAAAGCAACAAACAGCCCAATATTACGACACCCGATAAGGCATTGGATCCAGACATCAGCGGGGTATGTAAGACTTGAGGCACCTTACCGATTACCTCTATGCCCAAAAAGACAGAGAGAATCAGTATATACAGAATCTCTTTGTTCTGATCAAACAGTTGAAAAAACGTATCCATATGCGAAAATTAACGATACCCTGGCCAAACCACTTCCCCCCCGTACGTGACCAAACATCCGGCAATAATCTCATCATCGCGATTAAGTGCGAAACCCTCCTTACCCAAATTCATAGACACAAGTCGCTCGACATTCCTTGAGAACACGCGGCTGGCATCTTGTGCCTTTTCTGCCGCCAGTAAACTGCTGCCTATGATGGATACCCCTGTATGCACTACGACCGATTCATCGGCGGTTAGCGAACAATTCCCGCCCGCAGCACTGGCCAAATCTACCACCACACTCCCGGGACGCATCGACTCCACCATTTCCTGATCGATGAGTCTCGGTGCCGGCCTACCTGGTATGAGCGCCGTGGTGATTACCACATCCGATTGCCGAACCCGATCAGCTAAAGCCGCCTGCTGACGCCTTTGATAATCGGCATCTTGTTCAACGGCATATCCTCCTGCAGAGCGATCCTCTCTGGCACCTTCAACCTCCACAAATGATGCGCCCAAACTTTCGACCTGCTCCTTCACCGAAGCACGGGTGTCGAAGGCCGACACGACCGCACCCAACCTTTTGGCCGTGGCTATGGCTTGTAGTCCGGCCACACCTGCCCCCACCACCAAAACTCGGGCAGGCGACAGCGTACCCGCTGCCGTCATCATCATCGGAAATACACGCGGCAACAAGGTCGCTGCCTTTAATACGGCCTGATAGCCCGCAAGGGAGGATTGACCAGACAGAACATCCATAGCCTGCGCACGAGTGATCCGCGGGATGGCGTCGAGCGACAATAGTGTGAGACCCGCTTTCGCAAACTCCTCGATGGCAGGTCGGCGCGACAACGGCTGGTAGAGTCCGAGCAGTATTTGCTGGCGTTGCAAATAAGTCAGATCAGACGATTCAATCGGTTGAACCCCACAGATTAGATGTGATGAACTCAACAACTCAGCACGCTCAAGCGATTTGGCACCAGCTTGCTCATAGGCCACATGAGAATAACCTGACGCCCAACCACAATCGGATTCGAAACATACACTGATCCCAGAAGCCACCCACTCAGCAATTCCTTCAGGCACAACTGCAACCCTTCGTTCTGGAAGGTACTCCTTTAATATTCCTATCGTAAAATTCATTTACCAAGCTTAAACCTGTGCAAGAATAACCACTAATTCCAAACGAACAGCAAAAAAAATCGCCCCACCGGTTGGGTGGGACGATTACTAAACACCGGGACTCTGTAAAGATTTCACAGGGGATTCACATCAGCTTCACCCCTTCAAAACATTTAGCGACGGAGCACCAAGCGGATTTGCTCTGTGCGGTCGCTGAGGCGAACCTCAAGCATGTAGACTCCGTCGCGCTGGACAGACAAGTCAAGCTCCGTGGTGCCCGCAACCGGTAGGCTGCGCAGTACCTCGCGACCCGACAAAT
>VHAX01000010.1 GCA_016872215.1 Sphingomonadales bacterium
TACGTAATGTGATTTTGAATATAGATGAGAATGGGCTCATTCGCATGAATAGTGCCGGTGTTTCGAACGGAATCTATCTTCTCTCTGCCCAGTCGGATGGACAATCATTTAACAGCCGCGTGGTTATTAACCGATAAGTAGATCAAAACCATATGAACAAATTCTACACATCAATCTGCGCGTTTCTGCTAATTGGTACCTGCCTTTGGGCTCAAACATCGGGACACGCACCCTGCGGAACACCGCCGGCACCGGAATCTGTCCGCACCTTCCTGCAAAACATCGATTATTCGATATCACCGGAGGATCCTACACGCATCAACATACCCGTAACCCTACACATCGTGAAGGCAACTAATGGCTCGGGCGGGTTTCTGGAGAACAACGCCTTCCTCACGATTTGTGATTTAAATCAAAGAATGACCTCGGCTGGCCTGTTCTTCTATGTACCAGGTGCAGTTCGCTTTATTTTGAACGATGCCTTATACAACCCAGTCGATTATGGCCCGCTTAATACTATGATTTCGCAGAATAATGTGGTGCGGACCATGAACATTTACTACACTAATCTAGGTGCAATGGGCTTGTGTGGTTATGCCTACTACCCCAATAGTGGTCCGGGCGGCACCCAAAACAACGGCGCTGTAGTCATGAGTTTCGCTTGTTCGCAACCCACCGGAACAACCCTCACCCATGAGGTGGGGCATTTTTTCAGCCTGCCGCACACGTTCGACCAAACCAGCAACAACCCCACGTCGACCAATGCCGAAAGGGTTACACGCAACTTCAACGAGCCCTCACCCCGGTTGTCGGCCAACTGCAATACGGAGGGCGACAATTTCTGTGACACTCCGGCAGACTTCATCGATAATCGTTGGAACTGTCCGACCGGCATCATCCAACTGGACATCAACGGTGACCGATTCCGCCCCGATTCGAGCTATTATATGAGTTATTCAAGCGATCATTGCATGAGCCGCTTCTCGGATCAACAGATTACCGCTATGCGAGCCACACTCACTTCGATCAATTCGCCTCGAGGATACCTCACCATCAACCCCATGCCTGCCTACCCCGATATCACAACCGGGGCGTCGCTTGTATCACCAGCGACGGCCGATACATTTCCCGGCAATTATGTTGTTTTTCGCTGGAACCAGACACCTGGCGCCACCGCCTACCAGATCAAAATCCTGCTGTTCAACTTTGCGGTCCTCGACACCATCACCACCGACACATTCTACATCAGTCAGGCCCGCATCATCAGAGCCAATCGAGAACACTCCTGGCAGGTCCGGGCGTTGAATGGTGCCAACCTCTGCACGCCCTACTCAGATCGTGTCTTCTTCTTTGCGGGTCCATACATCACCAATGTGGGAATATCTTTTGAATCAGAAAACCCCCTATGGAAGGTTTTTCCTACCCTTTTGGAGTCCGGGACAAGTCACCAACTTCACATCGACGGATTTTCTGGAATCGAACAGGGCTCTGCTGAAATCCGGGATTCCTGGGGCCGCAAAATTCAGGATTGGGCATTGGAACCCCACTCCGACCGACATAGTTTATTTCTCCAGCCCCTACCATCTGGTTTGTACTATGTTCAAGTCCAGCAAGATCAACAGCGGATGGCAGTCCGGATTTTGATTCATTGATATTCCCTTTTCAGATGATCATGAGGAATCCTTCGGCTTCAATTTTGAACAAAACATAGATAGTTTTGATCATCCCAACCTCATAATTATTCGCAGCATGAACCATCGTAACCAATATCCCATCAGCGCAATCCTGATAACCCTGATTATTTTTTTGATTTCAGTCAATCCGCTCAAGGCTCAATGGAGTGAACAAGGATTGTGCGGTACGGCCGAGCCAACCCCTGCCCACTTTGCGCATCTAGAAGCCCTAAACAATAGGTTCGATCTTGGCTTGGAAAGAGTGTCAAACAATCGAATTATGGTTCCGGTCAAGATCCATGTTGTTCAGGACATCGGGGGAAATTCATATGACTTCAACACCTGGCTCAGCGTTTTGTGCCAATTGAATGAAAAATATGCGCCGGCCGGTTTGTTTTTTTACATGAAAGGGGATCCCAATATCATCGCTAATTCATCATTGTACCGACATACTTCTTATGCACAGGGATCACAGCTGATGGATACCTACAACCAAAGTCGGGTGGTCAATATTTATTTCGTGGACCTGGGTTCGATCGGTCTGTGTGGTTATGCAACATACCCCGGAAGTGGTTCCGGCCCCTCGGGAAGTGCGCAGGGTGGATTGATGATGAGTGTGTCCTGTTCTCAATCAGGGAATACTACACTCGCTCATGAAATGGGTCACTATTTCGCGCTCCCGCACCCCTTCGACGGCACAAGCGGTGCGCCCACTGGCCCATTCTCGGAGCGGGTTACGCGCAACACCAATGAGACGCCCCCTCGATTATCAGCAAATTGCGCCACCGCGGGTGACCGTTTCTGCGATACAGAAGCGGATTATATCGGCTACCGCTGGAATTGCTTCGGCTTCACCCCATCGGATACCGATAGAAACGGAGATACTTTTAACCCGGATGCTGCTTTATTTATGTCTTATTCCTACGACAATTGTCAGAACCGCTTCAGCGATCAGCAAATCCAAACCATGCGCTCAACGCTGGCCGGTCCCTCTGCTTCCCGAGGCTACCTGCTACTTCAGCCCCCCTATTTTGTAGACACTTTATTTGGAAGCACCACACCGCTATCACCCATCGCAGGTGGTCCTGCTCAGCCCGCTAACTGGGTACAATTCCGCTGGAGAAAAGTGGAAGGCGCCACCTCCTATATGATACGGATTCGGCGCAACAACCTGAGGGTGACGGATGTCTTCGTGAATGGGGGCGACACTGCCTTGACCTACACCTTACCAATACTCCAGCCCAATCTGACCTACACCTACACCATTCGTCCCTACAACCCCGGCTGGACCTGTGCCGCGCAAAGCGCTTCCGCCACTTTCACCACCACAACTGGTTATGGTACTTTTATATCTGAATCCTCTTCCTTTAAGTCACTGCAAATCTATCCGACTGTATTAGAAGGCGGTAACAGAAAACTAATGATACAACTCGACGCTGAGGAATTAAGAAGCTTTGCACTTTATGATGCTGCAGGTCGACAAGTTCATATGATTAACCTATCGAGCCCGCAAGGAGAAAGAATGGAAACAGAGCTGAATCCGATTCCTGCCGGGCTCTACCATGTACGCGCTACAGGCATCTCCGGACAGAACTATCTGTCGAAGATCATCGTGCAGTAAAGTATATACGAAATCAACGGTCAGACTCCTAAGGAGATGTCCCATTCGAATCAAAACGCCAGAAACTGCTCGACCTGAATCTGAATTTGGCTGAGATATTCGGGGTTGACCAAAACCCCGTCTGTTATGTATTTCCCAATGTCTATGAGACGCGGACGAAAAGCAAGGGTATGAACCCCGGCGTAATTGAGCACATCGGCGAAATGGCTCATAGCCAAAGCTGAACCCTGGGTACCATCCGATAATCCCAACATACAGGCCTTTTTCCCCCTGAGGCTATCAGGGTATTCGAGTGCATCGATCCACACCTTCAAAATCCCGGGAAATGAGCCATTGTATTCAGGTATTACAAAAATGAATTTCCGGGCAGCATAAACGCGCTTTTGAATCGAATCCCAAACTTCATTTGGAATCCGTGGACTGCGGTAGAGGGTCGTTTCCAGAATGGATGTCGGAATCTGGTCGAGTGACAACAAATCCGCTTCCACGCCCCTATCCAAAAGACATCGGCAATACTGCTCGGAAACCAATCTTGAACGTGAATGCACCCGACTAGTGGATGCCACTACTATGTAGTCCACTTAGCCTGCCGCCCGTAACTTGCTGAAACCCGAGGTCGAAAACTGATTGCGGGCGTAGGACAACGTCACTACAAACTCCGAGGGCTTGGGGCTGGTTGTCGGAAGAGAGAACATAGCGTCGAGTAATATGGCCTCCAAAATGGAGCGAAGGCCTCGGGCCCCCAATTTCAGTTCCATAGCCTGTTCCACTACAAATTCGAGTACGTCATCTGGCACCACCAATCGGATATCCTCCAAAGAGAACAAATGCTCATATTGTCGCAGAAGCGCATTCTTCGGCTGGGTAAGGATAATCTTCAACGTTTCCTTGTCGAGGGGATTTAGATGGGTCACCACCGGAAGCCTGCCCAGCAATTCAGGGATCAAACCATACGACTTGAGGTCGACCGGCTGAACACATTGCAGCAAATGGGCCGCTTCCGCATCCTTGCCACTACCATGTCGCAGATACCCAATGGAACTCACACGTACCCTCCGGGCAATGATCTTCTCCAATCCATCGAATGCACCTCCGCAAATAAATAAAATATGACGGGTGTCGACCTGCACAAATTTCTGCTCGGGGTGCTTGCGACCACCCTGAGGGGGCACATTCACCACCGTGCCTTCCAACATCTTCAGCAGAGCTTGCTGTACGCCTTCACCAGAAACGTCACGGGTAATGGAAGGGTTATCGGCCTTGCGGGCAATTTTATCGATTTCATCGAGGTATACGATACCCCGTTGAGCCGACTCCACATCATAATCGGCCACCTGAAGCAGACGGGTCAGTATGCTCTCCACATCCTCCCCAACATAACCCGCTTCGGTGAAAACGGTAGCATCGGCTATGCAAAAAGGCACATTCAACAAACGGGCGATGGAACGCGCAAGGAGGGTCTTGCCGGTACCCGTTTCACCCACGAGCATGATATTCGACTTCTCGATCTCTATATCGGAATGTTGACTTTGATTTATGCGCTTGTAGTGATTGTAGACTGCTACTGCCAGGTGGCGTTTGGCCTCATCCTGACCCACTACATAGGCATCAAGATGATCCTTGATGAGAGTAGGACGAAGATTGGCGAACTGCCGGTGGCTGGTTTTACCCGACTTACCCACATGCCGTTCCTCCTGCGCCCGTACGATCTCACCCGCCTGTACCACACATTGGTCACAGATATGCGCCTCCATACCTGCCACCAGTACCTTGGCCTGTTCTTTCTCCTTTCCGCAAAAAGAGCAATGAATTTTGTTTCTGGGCATCAGCGTGTCGTTTTCGGATTGCGCACCAGTACTTCATCGATCATTCCATAAGCACGCGCCTCCTCTGCACTCATCCAGTAGTCGCGGTCGCTGTCCTGCGTGATTTTTTCAAGGCTCTGACCACTATGGTCGGCCAATATCTGGTAGAGCTCATCACGCACCTTAATGGTCTCGCGCAGGGCAATTTCCATTTCGGTAACCTGGCCTTGTGTGCCACTCATGGGTTGGTGGATCATGACCCGCGCGTGTTTCAAGGCCGTACGCTTACCCGGGGCACCTGCACAGAGCAATACGGCCGCCATGGAGGCAGCCATACCCGTACAAATTGTAGCCACATCGGCATGGATATACTGCATGGTGTCATAGATCCCGAGGCCGGCGTAGACCGAGCCACCGGGACTGTTCACATAGATCTGGATGTCTCGGCTGCTATCCGATGAATCCAAAAACAACAGCTGAGCCTGAATGATATTGGCCACTTCACTATTAACGCCAACCCCCATAAAAATGATACGGTCCATCATAAGGCGGGAAAACACATCCATGCTGGCCACATTCATGGGGCGCTCCTCGATGATGTAGGGGGTTAGGGACTCCACCTGGTGGCGAACCACAGCGTCGGTTGTATTTCCACTCAAACCGAGGCGGCTTGTGGCAAATCGATGAAAATCGCGGGATATTTTGTTCATAACAGAATTATTAACGACTATTGTTTATTAAAAGTTTGGATCAGGTTTCGGTATTCTTCATCCGTAACCAAAACTTCGTTGAGGGTGACCTTGTTCCGAAGCAGATACCCTAGTTTGTTGCGCCGCGCCGTATCTTCCATCCGAAAACGGTTGTCCTTGTTTTCGAGGTATTTGTCGGCATACTCCATAAGCGCATTCATATCCTGCCTCATGCCCGACTGCGCAAAATAATCCGCGAGAAAACGAGCAGCGGTCATCTTCACATCCTCCTCGGTAATATCCCAACCAGCCTCTTCCAATGCCGCCTTCATCTTCATATCTGAACGAAACCATTTTAAAAACGATTGAAATGAATCCTCATGCTGGTCGGCAGACTGGACGTCGGCCGTCGACTGGTACAACTTGCTCAAATAGGAAATGGGCAAATCAAAATCATCCTCATTGAGATAATCCTTCATCAAACGGGCACGGAGGAAATCTTCCGAACTTTCCACGAGTTTCTCGGTCAGCATATCCCGAATGCGCCCCTCAAATTCTGCCTGATCGGCCGGGGGATTGCCTTCGAACGCCTTTTCATATAACTCAGGACCCAGTTCGGCTAATCCCTCCCGGATCACATAACGAACCTCGAGCCGTAGCTCCTCACCAGAGGCCGGAATTTTGTCTTCCTCTACCCGCATCAGAGCAGACCATTCTGAGGCCGGCGCCTTCATCAAATGTTTAAGGCTGGTGCGGGTAGAATATCCCTCCCCTATGCCCGTCAACTCTGTCCGAAGCCCATCATCCGGAATCGAATCCAGGTCGACCGAAAAAGCGGTGAATGGGGGAATGCCCTCCTGAGTGTCACCGACAGGAAAGCGCGCAAGACGAATCATCAGGCGATCCTCGGCCTGAGAGGTCGATGGATAGGGATTCTCAAAAAAACGACGGCGCAAATGGACAACCTGTTCCTCAACCTGCTCATCGGAAGGTGTTATTTTATGCAGATCATACACTTCGGTTCTTAAGCCAGTTGAGAATTCGGGCCTTAGTCCGATCGAAAAGGCATATTCAAAGTCCGGCATCACGGATACCCCATCCTGCTCACCGAGTTCTGTGTGGGTCTCCTGCACGGGTCGTGCAATCAGATTCCAACCTTGTTTGGTAATGTATTGCTCCAGACCTTCCGAGGTTACTTCTGTCAGTGTGTCGTGGAGCACGTGCCTGCCCACTGACCGCTTGATGAGTCCAACCGGAGCCATTCCTTTCCGAAATCCGGGAAAAGCAGAATCTCTTCGGTAGGCCGAAAGTCCCTTTTTATACTTGTCGATGTAGTCGGACTCCGTAACGGAAAGATGAACTCGAAGGTCGAGTGCCGTTTCTTGTTCGTGACTGATGTTCATAGGCGGTTCAGCAAGAATATCGGAGGGTCGAAACATAAGCACAATCGGCTATACAGACAACCCCGTCGGATTTCAGATTCAATTATAATGAAGTGCGGATGGAGGGACTCGAACCCACACGCCTTGCGGCACCAGATCCTAAGTCTGGCACGTCTACCAATTTCGCCACATCCGCAAATATTCAAACCTGTTTTTCAGAACCAGCCATCTGCGCACCGGCGGTTCCAGGTATAACGCAGTAGTTTATCCACAAATAACAAGGGTGCAAAGATAATCAAATACCCCTCAAAATTTAAAAAATCCGTAGATTTACCGAAGAACCCTTCCCCCACCCAAAAGCAAGTAAACCAAAAACAGCACGTGGAAATCCCAAACGAGTCACTTGTTGAACGTCCGGCCGACCAGATTTCAGAGGCCGAAACGGAAAGGCAGGAAATACTCCGAAGATACCGTCGACTGCTGCGGGCCATGCGTCCGTTTTTGAAGAAGGGTGACAAAAAACAGGTTCGTTCTGCCTTTGAAATGGCTTTGGAGGCTCACGCGAACACCCGCCGCAAATCGGGCGAACCCTACATCTATCACCCGCTGGAAGTCGCCCGGATCACCATTGAAGAAATCGGACTGGGTACTACCTCAGCCATCTGCGCCCTGCTCCATGATGTGGTAGAGGATACCGATACGCGGCTCAACGATATCGAACGAGAATTCGGTAATGTGGTGGCCCGGATTATCGATGGCCTGACCAAAATATCGGGACTCTACAACCGGCACACGAATCCATCCGAACAGGCAGAAAACTACCGAAAAATGCTCCTGACGCTGGCCGACGATGTTCGGGTGATCCTGATCAAAATGGCCGACCGACTCCACAACATGCGGACCCTCGAAAGTATGAGCAAGGAAAAACAGCTCAAAATCGCCTCCGAAACTACGTTTTTATTCGCTCCCCTAGCCCATAGGCTGGGGCTCTACGCCATTAAATCGGAGCTCGAGGACCTCTCCCTGAAATACACCCACACAGAAATTTACCGCGACATAGCCCGCAAGTTGCAGGAAACAAAAGCCCGCCGTGATCGCTTTATTCGCGAGTTCATTGAACCGGTGCGGGTAGCCATGAATAGTACTGGACTGCAATTCGATATTAGGGGTAGGCCCAAATCGATTGTGAGCATTTGGAACAAGATGCAAAAACAAGGCATCACCTTCGAGCAAGTCTATGATCTGTTTGCCATACGGATCATTTTGGACAGCCGGCCCGAATTCGAAAAAGCCGACTGCTGGCGAGCCTATTCGGTCGTAACAGACCTGTATCATCCCAACCCGAACCGACTGCGTGACTGGATATCAACCCCAAAAGCCAATGGCTATGAATCGTTGCACACTACTGTAATGGGCCCTGGAGGCCGCTGGGTGGAAGTGCAGATCCGAACCCGGCGCATGAACGAAATAGCAGAAAAGGGACTCGCCGCGCATTGGAAATACAAAGACGGACAAAGTGACAGCGCCTTCGATGAATGGCTGCGCCGCATACGGGATGTGTTAGATAATCCGGAACCCAATGCCCTGGAGTTCATCGACGAGTTCAAATTGCAACTCTACGCCAAGGATGTGTTCGCATTCACCCCCAAGGGCGATCTGATTAAATTGCCAGGCGGAGCTACGGCACTGGATTTTGCCTTCGAAATCCACACAGACATCGGAATGAAATGCATCGGAGCCAAGGCCAACCACAAAATCGTCCCCCTGAGTTATCCCCTTAAAAACGGAGACCAGGTAGAGATTCTGACCTCGGGCATCCAAAAACCACGAGCAGATTGGCTTGGCTTCGTTACAACTGCCAAGGCCCGCAACAAAATAAGACATGCTCTTCGCGAGCACAAAAGAGAGTCGGCCGCAGAGGGTAAAACACAACTCGAACGGAAGATGAGACAATGGAAAATGGCAGGTGGCGAAGAACTTCACCAAAAACTGGCAACCCATTTCAAAGCCAGCTCTCTGCTCGATTTTTATCAACTCATCGCCATCGATCGCATCACTTTTAATGAAATTCAGACCTTTGTTTCACGCGAGAATCAACAGGAAACCAAAGCAAAGGCCCCACGGCTCGACGGAAGCAACTTCGAGAAAATGGTGCGTTCGAGCAATCTGTCAACCGATGATATGCTCATGATTGACGGCAACATTCAGAAGATCGACTACCAGCTCGCAAATTGTTGCCACCCCATTCCCGGCGATGAAATTTTCGGGTTTGTCACCGTCAGCGAAGGAATCAAAATCCATCGGGTCAATTGTCCGAACGCCGTCAACCTGCTTTCCAAATACAGCTACCGGGTCGTAAAGGCCAAATGGACCCTGGCCTCAGAAGTGAGTTTTCTAGCGGGCATCAAAATCACAGGTATCGATGATGTGGGCATTATCAAGAATATCAGTGATGTTATTTCTGGTGATTTGAAGGTGAACATGCGCTCCATCAGCGTGGTATCCAACGACGGGATTTTCGAAGGCACTATAATGGTGTATGTCAACGATACCCGGCAACTCGATATGCTCATCAAAAAACTCAAAGCGGTGAAAGGCATCCAAACTATCGAGCGGATTGAAGCTACTTCTGAGGATTGAGTTGATCCTGTTTTACCCACCACGTATCCACCCAACATTCAGCTTTTCGGTTATTTTTGCCCCCTTGATTTTCAACCACCCAAAGCCTTTCCCCTCTTCCCCTTATCTTGCCCTTTTATGACTGCAGAAATATGAAAGTGGATGTAATTCTTGGACTGCAGTGGGGCGATGAAGGCAAAGGGAAGTTGGTTGATGTCATTTGTCCGTCCTACCCCATTATTGCCCGCTTTCAGGGTGGGCCCAATGCTGGGCATTCGCTAGTGATCCACGGAAAAAAAATGGTGCTCAACACCATTCCTTCCGGGATCTTCCGAAATGGCAGCACCAACGTGGCGGGAAGTGGGATGGTGTTGAATCCGGTCGGAATGCTGCGCGAGATCAAACAGCTGGAGTCTTTAGGAATCCCCGTAAAAGAGCGTTTGGTTCTCTCACGCCGCGCGCACCTGATTCTCCCAACGCACCCTCTTCTCGATTCGGCCCTGGAACAGGTAAAGGGTGATGATAAAATCGGAAGTACCCTGAAAGGAATCGGCCCGGCCTATTCCGACAAAACCGCGCGACAAGGGATTCGTTTGGGCGACCTCGATAATGGTCGGCTCGAACCAAACTTCCGGGAGCAAATAGCCCGTCACACCAACGAACTGATGCGTTTTGGAGCCGATTTGTCGCAGCTCGATACGCTGTGCGACGAGTGGATGAGGAGCCTGGACGAAATCGCTACCTATACCCGAACCGACACAGAATTCTACCTCAATAATGAATTGGATCGGGGGGTACCGATCCTCGCAGAAGGGGCTCAGGGCACCTTGCTCGATCTGGAATTTGGTTCATATCCGTTTGTTACCTCCTCCCACACCACCGTAGCGGGTGTGTGCTCAGGATTGGGCGTGGCTCCGCATCGAATCGGAAAAGTGATGGGTATTTTTAAAGCATATTGCACCCGTGTAGGCAGCGGACCCTTTCCTACGGAGCTCAATAACGAAACGGGCGAATTTTTGCGGCAAACCGGCCACGAATTTGGCGCCACCACAGGCCGCCCGCGCCGATGCGGCTGGATCGATCTGCCCGCCCTTCGCTATGCCATCATGCTCAACGGGGTAACAGATCTCATCATGACCAAGGCGGATGTTTTGAGTGAACTTACGGAAATTGGCGTGTGCACCCATTACCGCACATCTGCTGGGCAAACTTCCCATTTACCGGCCGATTTGGAAGGGGTAGAGCCCGTTTTTCGGATGATTCCAGGCTGGCATCATTCCCTAACAGAATCTACATCCGAAGATTCATTGCCCCCCCAACTTCTTCACTACATAGATTTGCTCGAAGAGGAATTGAATCGGCCCATTCGAATCGTATCCGTGGGCCCCGACCGGCGGCAAACCATTCACAGGGGATAATTCGGATGGAAATACCCCGGATACTCAAAGAGAAGGCCGGTGAGGATGATTTTTATCGCCTGCTTAACGAATTCTCGACCTTCCACTCTGTAATCGCCTTATGGTCGCATACACCTAAGCCCACGAATCATTCGGACGTTTTTCCACTGCATTACTTTGGCAATGATGGCTGGCTGGCAGCTTCCCGATTGGTGACAACATCAACCCATACCGCACGGAGTTTATCGGATTTGAGGAAAGACGTCAATGGCAACAAAAATTACCTGTTTGGCTTTTTTTCCTACGATCTCAAAAATGAGCTGGAGGATCTGACCTCAAGGGGAAAAGACTATTTTGAATTTCCATTATTTTGGTTTTTTGAGCCCGAATTGCTTTTGCGATTTCATAACGGCCGCATTGAATGCGTGAATGCAAACACCGAACTATTCGAACTTTGTGTTCGCCTCTTGAATCAAACAGAATCGGATGATGGCACGGAAAACGGAATACCGAAATTACGGGATCATCTAATCTCTTCAATTGTTGGACAGTTGAAGAGAATTAATACGGGATCGCACTTAGGGTCGGCTGAAGATTGTTCAACTCCAGATACACACTTCGAACCAGCGCTGTCGTTCGACGAATACAAAAGGAATGTAGAGATCATTCGACGCCATATTGCTGCGGGCGATGTCTATGAACTGAATTACTGCATGGAATGGCATGCCAAATTGACTAAAATTTCGCCGCTGGCTATCTGGAAAGCCATGAATAAGCGGACCCATGCGCCGTTTTCAGCCTTTGTGCGCATGAACCAGCACTACCTCCTCAGTGCCAGTCCCGAACGCTTCATGTGCAAACACGGAACCCAGATATATAGTCAACCCATCAAGGGAACTGCCCCCAGGCATAACAATGCAATAACTGATGCAGAGAACGCGCGTCTACTCTCGGAAAACAAAAAAGAAAAAGCAGAAAATCTAATGATCGTGGATCTCGTACGAAACGACATATCACGCAGCTGCATCGCAGGTTCCGTGGAAGTGCCTGAACTATGCAAGGTTTTTACTCTGCAAACGGTTCACCAAATGTGCAGCACGATTCGCGGCGAACTCCGGCCGGACATCCATTCGCTGGATGCGCTGCTCGCTGCTTTTCCCATGGGATCCATGACCGGGGCGCCGAAAATCAGTGCCATGCAGCTCATCGATCGGATCGAAACCTTCAAAAGAGGTATATTTTCCGGATCAGTTGGTTACTTCACACCCAATGGTGATTTCGACTTTAATGTCGTGATTCGCAGTATGATGTACCGCAGCGACACCCAGGAGGCGGTTGTTCGCGCAGGAAGCGCGATAACCTACGATTCAGTAGCCGAAAAGGAATGGGAAGAGTGCCTTCTGAAAGCGAAAGCCATCATCAACGTGCGGAATAAACAATAGTCTGTGCCGCTGAACGATCAGTTCTGGGCAACCAACTCCAAGTTAAGCTGGGCTTTGACCTCACGATGCAGGTCAATTTCTACTTCATACACTCCCAACTCCTTCATCTCTGAAGGAACGGAAATCTTGCGGCGGTCGATTTCCAGACCCTGTCCCTTCAAGGCCTCAGACACCTGCAGCGTAGTAACGGAACCAAATAGTCGTCCCTTTTCACCCACACGCACCGGAAGCACCAGATTCATGCCCGACAACGCCTCTGCCATAGTGCGGGCATCCTGAAGTACTTTCTCAACCCGGTGTGCAGCCTGACGAACATTTTCGTTGCGTTCTTTAACGTTTGACTCATTGGCAATGCGGGCTAAACCCTGGGGAATCAAATAGTTCCGACCGTAACCGGGCCGGACCTTCACGATGTCGTAACGGTAGCCAAGTCCTTTGATATCCTGATTCAGAATAATTTCCATGTCACAATTCTTTTTGGGCTGTGGGTTATTTCAATCCATCGGCTACGTAGGGTAACAGAGCCAGGTGGCGGGCACGTTTAATGGCCTGCGACACCTTGCGCTGGTATTTCAGGGAGGTACCGGTTAGGCGGCGGGGCAGGATTTTTCCCTGCTCATTCACCAAACGGAGCAGGAAATCGGGGTCTTTGTAGTCGATATACTTGATCCCGCTCTTTTTGAAGCGGCAGTATTTTTTACGGGTCTCTTCTTTGACCGGTATGGCGGCAAAACTATTGCTGATCATGGGCGGGCTCGGTTTGGGTTTGCTTTGACTTGGACTTTCGGTCTGGATTGCGACGCGACTGGTTGTACAGCACAGCGTGTTTATCGAGTAAAACGGTCAGAAATCGAAGAACAAGCTCATCGCGGCGAAACTCAAGCTCAAGTTTGTCGACCAGACTCGCATCTCCCTTGAATTCAAACAGGTGGTAAAACCCACTTGATTTCTTACGGATGCTGTAAGCCATTTGTTTGAGTCCCCAGCTTTCCTGGTGGACAATCTCGGCGCCGTTTACCTCCAGCACCTGTCTAAACTTCCCGACCGCTTCAGATACCATCTCTTCCGTTAGTACGGGTGTGAGAATGAAAACGGTTTCATATTGGTTCATGAACGGATTTTTTATGAGGGTGCAAAGATAAGAAAAAAGAAAATCAAAACCTATTATATTTGTAAGGTGGAACCCTACCTAGTATCCTTCAGAAGACACCGGCCCGACTCCTTCCTTTCGGTAGTCGGACAAACCCACATCACCCAAACCTTAAAAAATTCCATTCGGTCCGACAAACTAGCCCAAGTCATGCTATTCTGCGGACCCCGTGGAGTCGGGAAGACTACCTGTGCACGCATATTGGCGAAGACCGTAAATTGCCTCCAGCCAACTGGTGAGGCCGAAGCCTGCGGTCAGTGCAAAAGTTGCCTGTCGATCCGCGACGGTGGCTCGCTGGCCATTTATGAACTCGATGCCGCATCCAACAATTCGGTCGACGATATCAGAAGCCTGGTCGAACAGGTTCGGTATCCGCCGCAGGGGGGAAAATTCAAGGTGTACATCATCGATGAGGTGCATATGTTGAGCACTGCTGCGTTTAATGCCTTCCTGAAAACCCTTGAAGAACCACCACCCTACGCGATTTTCATCCTCGCCACCACCGAGAAACACAAAATCCTGCCTACCATTTTGTCGCGCTGCCAGGTCTATCACTTCAATCGGATCCGTGTACCCGACATCGCAGGTGAATTAGAGAGGGTTTGTAAATCCGACGGCATACCCTATGAAGAACAAGCACTATTTGCCCTGGCGGAAAAATCGGATGGTGCTCTGCGGGATGCGCTCAGCATGCTGGATCAGATCGTTGGGTTTTCTGGTGGACAACTGAGACTGGAGGATGTGGTCAGAAACCTGAATCTCCTTGACAGCCGCTGCTTTTTCGACGCCACAGATTATATACTGTCGGGCGACTTTACGTCATTGCTGCTGTTGCTCCAAAAGATTATTGTCGACGGATTTGAAACCGATGCGTTCCTGGCCGGACTCGCCTCGCACTGGAGATTGCTGCTGCTTGCTCGTGATGAGCGGACACGCGAACTGCTGGAGATGGGAAAAGACAGCCTTCCGGAGTACGTCCGACAAGGAGAACGGCTATCGATCGACATACATCTGAGCGGACTGAACCTTTTGGCGCAAGCAGAATTGAACCACCGCCAAAGTCACAACACCCGCCTTCATGCAGAGATGGCACTCGCCAAACTCTGCTATGCGCGGTATCTTCTTCTACCCCCTGATTCGGATATACCGGAATCCACTGAGCCGGGCGGTGGACGAATTCCTTTGTCGGGTTCAAATCAGCCGGAATCCAATCCCGGAATACAGAATCTACCGAGCGGCCAATCTGACAAAATCAATAAACCAAAAGACAGAACCACGCCGATTAAACAGGACGAATCGACCGAAGATGATGGATCCGGCAGTTCTGCAGTCAGGCAGGCACCCTGTAAAGAGGTACCTGTCGTAGTTGCCCCCGCTCAAGAGGAACCCGCACAAGATGAACCCACTTATGAGGCAACCGTTCAAGATGTGCCCAAAATCGAAGCTGTGCCCATCAAGGTATCCCGAATCAAATCACCCCATTTAAATCCGACCCCTGATTCCACAACAGCAAACAACCCGGATGATGGGGAACAACGTTCAGATCTTTCAACCCTGGTTGAAAAGGTCACCCTGGATCATGCGTGGGGTCGAATGCTTGAGCACCTACTCAACGAGGGACGCAAACACGCTCATAGCGCCCTTATTCAGGTTAAACCTGTATTAAATAATCAATCGGAAATCGAAATACCTGTAGAACACGATGCGTTGCGTACGGCACTCGAACTGCTGCAATTTGAGTTGACCAACCAACTGAGAAGATGGACTGGCATCGCAGATATGCGGTTAAAATTGGTAATCGCAACACCAGATGCCAGATCGGCATCCTACGCAACGATTTCAGAAAAAAAACAAAGGTTAATGGGACGTTATCCCAAAATCAATCCATTTATCAATAAAATAGGCTTGGAATGGTCTTACTAATACGTTCTAAAGCGTTTTGCTGCAGTTCGTATTAAAAATTTCTGCCAGAAAAGATTAAATCTTAGCAACCAAAATTCGACTGAGCTGAGATTAGTCCTGTGCGAGTCGCAAATTCGTCGAGATTCATTTTGTACTACGGGGCAAATATGTAAAACGCATATTTCTAAAAAAAATAAACAGTTCAGTGACAAATCAGGTCTTGACTAATCAAAAATATTTACTAACTTTGTCGCGGTTTGTAAGAAATTTTATGATGTATAACCCTTTAAAAAAAAGTAATGTTAGTGAAAATCCCCCTGAAAAACACCGGCGAGACGGCCGTGGTTGATGCGGAGGTGTACGACTTTCTTGTGGAGAACCCGTACCTGAAAAAAATCAAATTCGTTGATAACCTTAGGAAACATTCCCGCGGATACGCATTCTTCCAAAAAAATTGGCCCTTGGGTGAGGGTGTTTACAAAAATGAGACGATCTACCTGCACAAATTGATTGCCGAAAAATTCATAAACAAGCCAGATGCGAACGAACGGCTATTGGTAAACATCGTCAATAGCAACCCGCTCGATTGCCGTAAAGGTAATCTGGAGTGGGCAAATCGCTCCAAAGTGGTACGGAACACTAACAAATCTGTGAACCGTTATGGTTATCGTGGTGTGGTGAAAAGCGGTAAAAAATACAGGGCGGTCATATTCAATAACAAAGTACGCTTTGATCTAGGCATTTTTGATACACCGATTGAAGCCGCCCGGGCATATAATGTGAAATCGATGGAGTTCTTCGGAAAAACCAACGGTCTCAACCAAATCCCGGAATAGAAATCCCCAGATCAGTCGCTCATACGCGATCAAATCAAACGATTAAGACATTTTGTCTTGTTTTTCTCACAAAAAACTGACGGAATGTCTTTTTTTATTTAATGATTCGGATATGGTCGGGGGATTGCTGATTTCTGGAAAACCTCAACATGAACCAGGAATCTTTAACCGCCAAATCGCAGGAGGCCCTGCAAAAGGCCATCGAAATCGCGCAACAAAATTCGAATCAGGCCATTGAAAACGTGCACGTGCTGCTCGCTATCGAGCAGGTCGATAACCATCTCTTTTCCTATCTGTCCAAGAAGTGCGAAACCAAACCCGGTCGACTTCTGGAGGCACTAAGGGTGCAAAATAAGTCACTACCCAAGGTAGAAGGAGCCCAACCATACCTGCATACCGACACCCAGCGTAGTCTCACCAAAGCCAACGAAAGCGCGAAAAGCATGGGCGATAGTCACGTCGCCCTCGAGCACCTGATTCTAGCTATTTCAACGGGTCGCGACCCGGCCGCATCCTTACTAAAGGACGCTGGATTCACTTTGGAGAAACTTACATCAGCCATTTCTGAGCTTAGAAAAGGTGCTCGGGTGAGCGATGCCAACGCGGAAAATACCTACAACACACTCGATAAATATGCCCGTAACCTGAACCAATTGGCAGAGACGGGGAAACTCGATCCGGTAATTGGTCGCGACGAAGAGATAAGGCGGGTCATACAGATTCTGAGCAGGAGAACCAAAAACAATCCGATATTAATAGGAGAGCCAGGCGTAGGCAAAACCGCCATTGCAGAAGGCATTGCCTTTCGGATTATCAAGGGGGATGTGCCCGAAAATTTAAAACATAAGGTTGTGTATTCGCTGGATATGGGTGCGATTATTGCCGGTGCCAAATACAAAGGCGAATTCGAGGAACGCCTGAAATCGGTAATTCGCGAGGTCACTGAAAGCGACGGCACCCTTATTTTGTTCATCGACGAAATCCACACCCTGGTAGGCGTAGGCAGCGGTGGAGAAGGCGCCATGGATGCAGCCAATATACTCAAGCCCGCGTTGGCCCGGGGAGAATTACGTGCTATTGGAGCCACTACCCTTTCGGAATACCAGAAATATTTTGAAAAAGACAAGGCGCTGGAACGAAGGTTTCAAAAAGTACTGGTTGAGGAACCCGATGCCGCCGACGCAATCAGTATTTTGCGTGGACTCAAAGAACGTTATGAGACCCACCACAAGGTTCTCATACGCGATGAGGCGATATTGGCCGCGGTTGAGCTGAGTCAGCGCTACATCACCGACCGATTTTTGCCTGACAAAGCCATTGACCTGATCGACGAATCGGCTGCCCGACTGAGAATCGAGATCGATTCGGTGCCTGAGGAGCTGGATGAATTGGAACGTCGCATCATGCAGCTCGAAATTGAGAAGCAAGCTATGCTGCGCGAAAACGACACGGACAAAGTGAAACTGATCGATCTTGATTTGTCGGATCTCCGCAGCGAGGCCGATAGCCTGAGAGGCCGTTGGCGATCAGAAAAGGAACTGATGGAAAAAATCCAGTCGGCCAAAGAGCAAATCGAACAACTTCGGTTGGAAGCCGAGCAAGCCGAACGGGCCGCAGACTATGGCCGGGTAGCAGAAATTCGTTACGGACGACTCAAAGAAGCTGAAACGAATTTGATTACGTGGCAACATCAGGCGAAAAACGAATCAGCGCGCGACAAGATGCTTAAAGAGGAGGTAACCGCGGAGGATGTGGCGGAGGTAGTGTCGAAATGGACCGGTGTTCCGGTGCAGAAATTGCTGGAAGGTGAGCGAATTAAACTTTTGAGCATGGAAGAAGAGCTGCATAAAAGGGTAATTGGTCAGGATCAGGCCATTCGCGTGGTATCCGATGCCGTGCGCCGGTCCCGGTCGGGTCTGCATGACGAAAAACGCCCCGTAGGGAGCTTCCTGTTCCTGGGTTCTACAGGCGTAGGAAAAACCGAGCTGGCTAAAGCCATCGCGGCATTCCTATTCAATGACGAGCAGGCTATGGTGCGCATCGACATGAGCGAATATCAGGAGAAGCACAGTGTATCGCGCCTTGTGGGCGCGCCTCCGGGGTACGTGGGCTATGATGAGGGAGGGCAGCTCACAGAGGCCGTGCGTACCCGCCCCTATTCGGTGATTCTGCTCGACGAAATCGAAAAGGCTCACCCCGATGTTTTTAATCTGTTGCTACAGGTGCTCGATGAAGGTCGGCTCACCGACAGCAAAGGCCGTACAGTCAATTTTCGCAATACCCTGATCGTAATGACCTCCAACCTCGGAGCCCATGTCATCCAGACGCGCCTCGAGGAAATTGAGGATCGTAATCGGGAGCGGATTATGGCCGAAATAGAAACCGATCTGATGCAATTGCTGCGCGCCAGCCTTCGTCCTGAATTTTTGAACCGAATCGATGAGATCGTTGTATTCCAACCCCTTTCAAAGAGCGAAATCCGACAAATAGTGGCACTGCATATCGGGCAACTGCGCAGGCAACTTCAAAACCAACACATCAGCGTGGCGGCCTCCGATTCGGCAATGAATTTCCTTGCGGAGGCCGGGTTTGATCCCCATTTCGGAGTACGGCCCCTGAAACGCATCATTCAGAAGGAAATCCTAAACCGATTGTCGCGCGCCCTACTCTCGGGGGAAATCAAGTCGGAGCAAGCCATATGGATCGATTATTTCGAAGAGGCCGGTATCGTATTTCGCAATTCAGTGGAGGAATCGGAAGACTAAATGGTGTACTTTTGCACCCCGTGAACCCACAACAGGAAATCGCGCGGCGCAGAACCTTCGCCATCATATCACACCCCGATGCGGGCAAAACCACGCTCACGGAAAAGTTCCTCCTGTTCGGAGGTGCCATTCAAACGGCCGGTGCCGTAAAAAGCAATAAAATCCGCAAATCGGCCACATCCGATTTTATGGAGATCGAAAAGCAGAGGGGCATTTCAGTGGCTACCTCGGTGATGGGCTTTGACTATAATGGATTCCGGGTCAACATCCTCGATACTCCGGGCCACAAAGATTTTGCAGAGGATACATATAGAACGCTTACCGCGGTCGACTCTGTGATTCTGGTGGTTGACATCGCACGGGGTGTGGAGGAGCAGACCGACAAACTCATGACCATCTGCCGGATGCGGCAGATTCCGGTCATGATTTTCGTAAACAAAATGGACCGCGACGGGAAGGATCCTTTCGACCTGTTGGACGAGCTGGAGAACAAGCTGAAAATTCAGGTAACACCCCTCAGCTGGCCAATATCAGGGGGGGCAACTTTTAAAGGGGTTTACAACCTCCACAAAAGTCAGCTCAATCTGTTTTCGCCCAATAAAACCGGTCTCTCCGACGATGTTCGTTCATTTGAATCGCTTCATGATCCGGCCATCGACACCAATTTGGGGCGCGCTGCCGATAGCCTGAGGCAAGAGATCGAGTTAACTTCGGTTTTGCCCGAATTTTCGAAGAAAGCCTACCTTGAGGGCAACCTGGCACCCGTTTTTTTTGGCAGCGCCCTCAATAATTTTGGCATTCAGGAGCTGCTTGACACCTTCGTTGAACTGGCCCCCGCACCTGTTTCGAGAACCACCAACCAGGGTACGGTGATGCCCGATGACAAGAACCTATCAGGCTTTGTTTTTAAAATCCACGCCAACCTAGACCCCAACCATCGGGATCGAATCGCATTTTTCAGGATTTGTTCGGGTGTTTTCAAAAAAAATCAATTCTATTTCCATCCCAGACTTCGGAAAAAATTCAGGTTCAGTACACCGGTCATGTTTCAGGCCAACGAACGAAATCTGGTAGAAGAAGCATGGCCTGGTGATGTGGTTGGACTCTACGATACGGGCAATTTTAAAATTGGGGACTCACTCACAGAGGGGGCGGGGTTTTTCTTCAAAGGTATTCCGGCTTTTTCACCGGAAATCTTCCGGGCCGTGGAAAACCAAGATCCCTTTCGGGCCAAGCAGTTTGAAAAAGGCCTGCGACAGTTGACAGACGAAGGTGTCGCCCAATTATTTACCCAACAGCCGGGTAACCGAAAGATCATTGGCACGGTGGGTGAACTGCAGTTTGATGTCATAAAATTCAGGCTTTTACAAGAGTATGGGGCGAATGTTGTGTTTCGTCCGCTTGCCTACCTCAAAGCCTGCTGGGTGGAGAGTGAGAATCCTGCCGATGCCGAGGATTTCTTTAGGTTCAAACAAGAACAGATGGCATTCGACAAAGACGATCGCCTGGTCTATCTGGCCGATAGCCTTTGGATGTTAGAGCGGTCCATCGCAGATTACCCCAAATTAGTCTTCCGCTTTTCAGCTGAAGTCATGCTCAAAGAAGAAGATACTGCGGATTAATCAATCTCATTCAACCTTCTGGCAACGGTCGAAGACGATACTAATCAGTTTCCCCCGAGATATGCCTTGAGGATTCGGCTTTTGGTGGTGGCGCGCAGACGCCGGATAGATTTCTCCTTGATCTGACGTACGCGCTCACGTGTTAATCCCAGATTAGACCCTATTTCCTCCAGCGTCTGCGGTTGTCGGCCTCCTAAACCGAAAAAGTACCGGAGCACGTCGGCCTCACGGGCAGTGAGTGCCATTAAGGCATATTCGACCTCCTTGCTCAATGATTCATCGATCAGCGTGTTGTCGGGTTTCACAGCCTCCTCATCCCTCAATACGTCGAGCAGAGAACTATCCTCACCGTCGGCCAAGGGTGCATCCACAGAAATATGTCGACCCGAAACTTTTAGACTGTTCTCTATTTCACTCACCGTCATTTCCAGAATATCCGCCAGTTCTTCCGGGGTAGGCTCGCGCTCGAACTCCTGTTCGAGCCTGGAAAATGCCTTTACAATTTTGTTCAAGGTCCCTACCTGATTCAAAGGAATCCGTACAATTCGTGACTGTTCGGCGAGTGCCTGTAGGATTGACTGACGAATCCACCAGACGGCATAGGAAATAAATTTAAATCCTCTGGTTTCGTCGAATCGTTGTGCGGCTTTGATTAAACCCAAATTACCCTCATTGATCAGGTCATTCAACGTCAGCCCCTGGTTCTGGTACTGTTTGGCCACCGACACCACAAATCTCAGGTTCGCAGTAGTCAGACGTTCCAGTGCTTTTTGGTCGCCCTGCCTGATGAGCCTGGCCAACTCAACCTCTTCGTCGGGACTAATCAAATCGACGCGGCCAATTTCCTGAAGATACTTCTCAAGTGACTGACTTTCCCGATTGGTGATTTGCTTGCTGATTTTCAGCTGACGCATAGGCTATTGTTGATATTCTGACGAAAAATCATCCAAAATCAAGAAACAACTAGTCAGAATTTTTAATGAAATCAAGCGGAAACTAGAATCACGGCCAAAATTCAACAAAAAAGAGGTTGATGCAACCTCCTTTAATATAATGAAAAATCAGTACCCCAATACTCCCGACGTTTGCCCCGTTCAAACCGATCCAGACGATCATCCACAATCAAAGCAATCACCCACGATCCGGGCGGTCGCCCCGATCTCTACGTTCACCCCGGTCTCTGCGGTCGCCTCCCCTATCATCACGATCGCGTCGGGGTGGGCGTTCTGAGATCTCTGGCATGCCTTCCGGCCTTGGTAACAATGCTTTGGCCGACAACCGGAATTTACCTGTTTTGGGATCGATCTCCACAAGTTTCACCTGGATTTGGTCGCCCTCCTTATACACTCCGTCCATGCTTTCCAGGCGTTCCCATCTGATTTCGCTGATGTGCAATAGTCCATCCTTACCAGGCAGAAACTCAACAAAAGCACCAAACGGCATAATCGAACGCACCTTTCCGGTATAGATCGTTCCCACCTCAGCCTTAGCCGCAATACCAGTGATTCGACGCACTGCTGCATCCATGCCAGTCTTATCGGCCGTGTATATTTGTACCATTCCGAATTCACCTACCTCTTCTATGCTGATGGTAGAATTGGTTTCGCGTTGAATCTCCTGGATGATTTTACCACCAGGTCCGATCACAGCCCCGATGAACTCCCGGTCAATTTTTAATTGGGTGATGCGGGGTACATGCGGGCGATAGTCGTCGCGCGGAGCCGCGAGTGACTTATTCATCTCATTGAGGATGTGCGCTCTTCCTTCTGCGGCTTGCGCCAGAGCCTTTGACAAGACCTCGGCTGGCAAACCATCGATTTTGATATCCATTTGGCACCCTGTGATGCCTTTAGCTGTGCCGGTAACTTTAAAGTCCATGTCCCCCAGGTGATCCTCATCCCCTAAAATGTCCGAAAGCACTTTAAAGCGACTACCATCAGTAATCAGACCCATAGCAATTCCCGAAACAGGTCCACTGATTTTCACACCGGCATCCATCAAGGCGAGCGATCCGGCACATACAGTAGCCATAGAAGAGGAACCATTCGACTCCAGAATGTCACTAACAATGCGAATCGTGTAGGGGCACTCCTCCTGAGGCGGCAGCACTTGCTTTAGTGAACGCATGGCCAGATTGCCGTGACCGATTTCTCGACGGCCCGGACCCCGATTGGGGCGCGTTTCACCAGTTGAAAAAGACGGGAAATTGTAGTGAAGCATGAAACGGTTGTAGCCCGCGAACATGGCACCGTCCAACATTTGCTCATCATCCTTGGAACCAAGGGTTACAGAAGTTAGTGACTGGGTTTCACCTCGCGTGAATACAGCCGAACCGTGCGGTGATGGCAAATACCCCACTTCGCACCAGATGGGGCGGATGACGTCTAGTTTGCGGCCATCGAGCCTGCGTTCCTCATCGAGGATCATATTGCGCATGGCACGATACTCTACATCATGGAAATATTTACGGGTCAGAAACGAATCGGGCGTCTCTCCTTCCGGATGCGACGCGATAAATTCCTGCAAAACCTGCATAAAACCCGCAGAACGCTCCTGTTTTGGAGCCCCGGAACGGGCAACGGCATATACTTTGTCGTAGCAAAACGACTCAATTGCGTTTTGCAATTCAACATCGCTGCGCTCATGGCTGTAAGTCCGGGGCAAAACACCCACCATTGCACGAAGGCGGAGCTGAGCCTGGCATTGAACCTTTATCGCTTCATGGGCAAAGTGTATGGCAGCCGCGAGTTCGTCTTCTGAACATTCCTTGGCTTCACCTTCTACCATCACCACGTTGTCGATCGTGGCCGCCACAATAATATCGATGTCGGCCTGATCCATCTGGGAAATACCCGGGTTGACTACAAATTGGCCGCTGATTCGGGCCACCCTGACCTCCGAAATCGGCCCGTTGAATGGAACATCCGAGACAGAGAGGGCCGCGGAAGCTGCCAGTCCTGCCAATGCATCGGGCTGAATATCCTTATCGGCACTGATGAGGGTCACCTGCACCTGCGTGTCGGCGTGGTAATCCTCGGGAAACATGGGTCTGAGTGCGCGGTCGATGAGTCGACTAATCAAAATTTCGTAGTCCGACAATCTTCCTTCTCTTTTAAGGAATCCTCCGGGAATCTTGCCGGTTGATGCAAACTTCTCCTGATAGTCGACCGTGAGGGGCATAAAATCAACGTCTTCCTTGGCCTCCTTTGCCGATACGACGGTAGCGAGCAACATGGTGTCGCCCATTTTCAAAACAACTGCACCGTTGGCTTGTTTGGCCAAAAGGCCAGTTTCCAAAATAATTTGGCGTCCATCGCCCAGATCGATGGTTTGTGTAATGGGTTGTGGTTTCATAAATAATTAATTATTCTCAATGTTCTCTTACAGACAGCAGGGATCACCATACCTTCCATGGCGATCCATTGATTTCAATGCGCACCCCTGGGGGCACTGTGTTTACTTACGGAGGTTGAGCTTTTCTACGATGCTGCGATAGCGCATGATATCGATGCGGTGCAGGTAGTTTAGCAAATCACGGCGGCGACCAACCATTTTGATGAGGGCCTGCTGTGTGGAGTAGTCCTTGCGGTTTTTTTTGAGATGCTCGGTTAGATGGGCAATGCGCACAGAATATTGTGCGATCTGACTCTCTGCCGATCCGGTATCCTGAGCCCCCGAGCCATACTGGGCATAAATCTTCTGCTTTTCAGCGGTGTTTAAATACATAATCACATGAATTAAATGACCGCCACGATGGCGGATCTTCTTTGGATAAGGGCGCAAAGATAAGAAAAAGTACGGATTAATCCTTAAGTAGCCTTAAAATCTGGGCAATAGTCTTGCGCAAATCCTTACGGTCCACGATTTTATCGAGAAAACCATGTTCCAACAAGAATTCGGAGGTCTGAAAGCCCTTGGGCAGATCCTTTCCGATGGTTTCCCTGATTACACGTGGACCAGCAAATCCAATTAAGGCACCAGGCTCGGCCAGATTGAAATCGCCGAGCATGGCAAATGAAGCCGTAACACCCCCCGTTGTGGGGTCGGTCATCAGCGATATATAGGGAACACCAGCATCGGCCAACAGCGAAAGCCGTGCCGATGTTTTGGCGAGTTGCATCAGGGAAAATGCTGCCTCCATCATACGGGCCCCGCCAGACTTGGAAATGATGAGCAGAGGGGTTTGGGTAGCACAGGCATAGTCAGCCGCACGGGCTATCTTCTCCCCCATAACAGAGCCCATCGATCCACCAATGAAATCAAAATCCATGCAGGTTACCACCAGTTCGACCCCTTCAACCGTTCCGGAGGCTGTGCGAATGGCGTCGTTCAGTCCACTTTTGGCACGAGCTGCTTTCACCCGGTCCAAGTAAGGTTTGGTATCCACAAAGCCTAGCGGGTCGGCCGCCACCAGATCAGAATCGCGCTCTAAGAATTTTTGTCGATCGAACAAGATCTCAAAGTATTCCTTGGAGCCAATTCTCAAGTGGTAATTGCATTTGGAGCAGACGTATTGATTGTCCTTGAGCTCGCTCGTGAGCAATGCTGCCTTACACGACGGACATTTATGCCACAGACCCTCTGGAACCTCCAGTTTGGGTTGGGTGGTAACACCCGTGGTCGATCTTCTGAACCAGGCCATTCAACAGGATTAGGCCAGACTTATTTCGCGATCCAGATAGACATCTTGTACGATATTCAGGAGCCCTACACCCTCTTTCATAGGCTTTTGAAATGCCTTTCTGCCAAGAATGAGGCCAGTTCCACCCGCGCGCTTGTTCACCACCGCCGTCACCACTGCTTCTTGTATGTCGCCCGCGCCCTTCGATTCTCCACCCGAGTTGATGAGTCCCGCCCTACCCATATAGCAGTTAGCTACTTGGTAGCGACAAAGATCGATCGGATGCGCACTACTCAGTTTGTCGTAAACCATAGGGTGGGTTTTGCCATGCCTGGTGACCAAATATCCCCCGTTGTTGACCGGCAGTTTTTGCTTGATAATGTCGGCCTGTATGGTGACCCCCAGATGATTGGCCTGCCCGGTGAGGTCGGCTGAGGCATGGTAATCGACACCATCAATCTTGAACCCGGAATTTCTGGTGTAGCACCACAATATGGTGGCCATGCCCAACTGATGGGCATGCTCGAATGCCTTGGCAACCTCCACGATTTGTCGCCCCGACTCTTCAGATCCGAAGTAGATGGTGGCGCCCACGGCAGCTGCGCCCATATTCCAGGCGTCCTGTATGGTTCCAAACAGGATCTGGTCGTAGCGGTTGGGGTAACTCAAAAATTCATTGTGGTTGATTTTCACCACGAACGGGATTTTATGTGCATAGCGGCGCGCAACAGACGACAACACACCGTAAGTTGAAGCCACTGCATTGCACCCCCCCTCGATTGCCAGTTCAACTATATTCGAGGGGTCAAAGTAAATGGGATTAGGCGCAAAAGACGCTCCTGCCGAATGCTCAATGCCCTGGTCGACCGGCAAAATGCTCAGATAGCCGCTACCTCCGAGCCGTCCGTGGTTGTAAAGTGATTGCAGGCTTCTCAGAGTGGGGATATTTCGGTTGGATGCCGACCACACCCGGTCGATAAAATCGGGACCTGGTGTGTGCAATTGGGCCGATGGAATGGTTCCGCAACGGTGGTCCAACAAATAACCGGCTTGATCGCCGAGTAGACTTTGAATACGGTTTTGGCTCATAAGGGGTATTTGATGAATGAAAGGGCAAAACTACGAACTTGCGGCCAAATTATGAAGTCTAGCCCCAACGCAAGACCAGAAATGCTTCTTGTAACTGTTGCCAGTGCTGCTGATTTACCCATTGTTTTTGACATCCGAAACCGGGTTTTTGTTGTAGAACAACAGGTTGATCCGAAGGAGGAGTATGACGTATACGAGGGGGCTTCTACCCACTTAATCGCATTTTGGGACGGTGCGGCTGTGGGAACCGCACGATTCAGGTCGACGGAAAAGGGCTGGAAAATTGAACGAATGGCTGTGCTTGCCCCATTTAGGAGGCTGGGAGTCGGCAAGGCTCTTCTTCTGGAGGTTCTTGTCCGCATACCACAGGATGGCCGCTCTATTTATCTGCATGCACAGGAACACGCTTTGAGCTTTTACAAGGGTCTGGGTTTTTCATCTTCGGGGGATCGCTTTTATGAGGCCGACATCCCCCACCGTTTGTGCACCTACAAGCTGTAGTTTACCGGCTCAACGAATAACATCCCTGGCATAGTGCTTTCGTTTGCTTTAGCCTGATCACGTTTGCTTTCGTTTGCTTTCGTTTGCTTTCGTTTGCCGCACGGCTTGTGTCCCCGCCTTGGGCGATTTTTGCCCCGTGGTTCGTCCCTTCCTTTTTTCATGGGCTGAAGTCCCTTTTTTCCGCATCCTGATTTGGACGGGCGCGGCCTTGCTGTTGCCACCCATATTCATCGAACGATCAGATTCCTGGATTTGGGGGGTTCCCCTATTGCCGACAGCTCATTTATTGTTATTAGGTCGACTCAAAGGACGGTTCCGGTTTCGATGGTTAACCGGCCTCTCGACGGGGGTGTGCATTTCGACCCTGATTTGGATCAACCACAGTCTGCATTTCTCGGCTTATCAGGCACGACTGCCCCCTGAGTGCACATTTCAAGTCTGTTTGTTGCAGGTGGACGGGGTCGCGGATACGAGTCACCGACAAGTACGTGTGTTGTGCAGCTGGATTTTGGCAGACACATCCGACTATATGGTCCGCTACGGATCCCGAATTCGACTTGAAACCGACTTTGCATGGCGGGCACCGCCTCCGGGTACGTTCATTGTGGTTCGCAACGCGCGGTCGGGTCATTTCCGCAATCTGCGAAACCCGCACGCATTCAATACTGAAGGATATGCACGGAACAAGGGGATTGTGGGTCGACTCAAAACAAGGTCTGAACAAATTATTACGGCTCATCTCTCTTCCAACCTTAGCCTCAGGCAAAGGGCACAGCGGCTCAGCAAGCAGGTTTGTCGGGTGATCTATACCCATCTCCCACAACGGGAAGCGGCACTGGCCTGCGCGATTCTACTGGGTGAGCGGCAGGGGATGGATGAAGAAACAGAGCAGGCTTTTTCGGGCAGTGGACTCATTCACATTATGGCGGTCTCGGGAATGCACGTGGGCATCTTCTACCTTATGTGTTCATGGTTGTTGTTTTCCATATTACGGCTTCCAAAAAAGGCTGCCACATTGGTTATCCTGCTGCTTTTGTGGACCTATGCACTTCTCACCGGACTCTCCCCCTCGGTGGTTAGGGCTTCCGGTATGTTCAGCCTGGCCTCCGCAGGCAAACTATGGAACAGGCATGCTTCATCCTACAACCTGATGTCGGCCGCTGCCTTCTTTCAGGTCTGGCTAGACACACGGCTTCCAGCCCAACCCGGATTTCTGCTGTCTTATGCTGCCGTATTTGGCATCCTCTTTCTTCATCCCAGGTTGTTTTCTTTGTATTGGACGAAAAACAAGTGGCTTGATAAAGTGTGGGAACTCTGTTCTCTATCCCTTTCAGCCCAATGGTTTACCCTACCCTTCGTGCTGTACTACTTCCATACTTTCCCAGTGTACTTCCTCCCCGCAAACCTATTGGTGGTGCCTTTGGCGGCGCCCGCCCTGATTGGTACCCTACTGCTGGTTTTTCTCAGTTTAGTGCCCTTTCTGGCTCAACTATTCGCCTATCCTCTATCGTGGCTACTCATGGGAATCAATGAAATGACCGCCTGGATATCCGCTTTGCCCTATGCACAAAGTTCGGGCTGGTACTGGACTCAAGTGGATGGACTCATCGCCGGTTCACTTGTGGTTCTGATTCCTTTGGGTTGGTTGATCCAAAATAGGTGGGCTCGTCAGGCGACCATTACGGCAGGAGTAGCATGGTACGGCCTTACCCTGACCCACCTTCTGATGATGTGGGAGAGCGGTGATTTCCATATCTATGAGGGATACTTGCGCGGTTCAGCCGCGATTCGGGTTGGCCGACAGGCCTGGGTCTGGTCGGATCCGGCAGATGGCCTCACGCTTGCCGCAACCGATCCTGTGCGGAGAGAGGGCGTGAAGCGAATCACCGTGTTGCAAAACCAGGGTGTGGTTGTAGTTCGCTGGCAAAACAAAACTGCTCTCTGGCTATCGCAACCGAATGATAGGAGTGTCGACAGGTTGCCGGAGGCGGATATTCTGATCCTGGAATGCAGACTGAAATCCGAGGCGTTCATTGGGTTTGCGAACAAATATCCGATCATGATTTTGGGATCGGGCTACAAGCCGTATTTTTGTCAGCAAATCAGACTCCTGACGGGGCGCGATCGCCACTCATGTCGCTGCATTTCCGAAGAAGGGGGCATCAGCCTATGGAATATCAGTATATCGAAGCCTGCATTGAAGAGGGAATAGGACGCATCATATTGAATCGTCCCGAAAAAAGAAATGCCTTCAATGCACGTCTGGTAACAGAGTTGAAAAGGGCGCTTAAACATTTCTTTGAGGAACCTCAATGCAGTTTGATTGTGTTTTCGGGCAACGGGCCTGCTTTCAGCGCCGGCGCTGACCTGTCATATCTGAAATCCCTCCAAAATAACTCACTGGAGGAAAATCTGGCTGATTCCCGTGCCCTTAAGGAACTGTATCTAATGATGTATGAGAGTCCCAAGGTACTGGTTGCTCGGGTGGAGGGGCCAGCATTGGCTGGCGGTTGCGGGCTTGCTACTTTATGTGACTATTGTTTCGCGGTACCAGCTGCCACTTTTGGCTACACGGAGGTGCGGATTGGCTTCATTCCCGCACTTGTATCCGTGTTCCTGGTCCGAAAAATTGGAGATGCCCGTGCAAGGGAACTGCTTTTGAGTGGCGATGTGCTCGAGGCACGGGAGGCCCTCCGATATGGTCTGATCAGCTTTGTGGTGGCGGCCGATGAAATAGTTAATACGGTCGATTCCTTTGCCCGGAACATCGCAACCCGTTGTGCTCCGGGCAGTCTGGCCGCGACCCGGAAGTTGCTCGCCGACATTCAGGATTTATCGCTCAACGAAGCGCTTGAGTTGGCGGCCCTCCGCAACGCAGAAATCCGCTCATCCGAAGAATGCCGCAAGGGGATTCGCTTGTTTCTCAACAAAGAACCCATTGTTTGGCGGGAACCATAGCTGCAACGCAAGACATGAGTTCCGGAGGCTTCGGCCATCCGAAAACAGAAAAGCGGTACCTTTGTTACTCATATTAGGTTGTTATTAACAATCATAGTCACAACCCGTCACATTCATGTCTCAATCGGAGCAGAAACTTCTGGAGCAACTCAGTGAGCGAGATTATCCCCACGGATTTGAAAGCGATATCGAACAGGAGATTATCCCCAAGGGACTGTCTGAGGATACCATTCGTTTTATTTCTCAACGAAAAAACGAACCTGAGTGGCTACTCCAGTGGAGACTGAAAGCCTACCGGCACTGGTTGGGAATGAAGGAACCCAGTTGGCAGAAACTGATCTATCCACCGATCGATTATCAGGACATCAGCTATTTCGCAGCCCCCAAGTCGGGACCCGTTTTAAACAGCCTCGACGAACTCGACCCGGAGATTAAATCCACCTACGACCGTTTAGGCATTCCATTGGAAGAACAAATGATGTTGGCTGGGGTAGCAGTTGATGCGGTATTGGATTCCGTGTCGGTGGTCACAACTTTCAAAGAAAAGCTTGCCGAAAAGAATGTCATTTTTTGCTCCATCAGTGAAGCCGTACACCAATACCCCGAATTGGTGCGCACCTACCTCGGCACGATTGTACCATACACCGATAACTACTTTGCGGCCCTGAACAGCGCAGTCTTTACCGACGGCTCCTTCGTCTATATTCCGCCCGGGGTTCGTTGTCCTATGGAATTGAGCACCTATTTCCGAATAAACGCTCGGGGAACCGGTCAGTTTGAGCGCACGCTCATCATAGCATGCGACGATAGTTACGTAAGTTATCTGGAGGGGTGTACAGCGCCGAAGCGTGACGAAAATCAGTTGCACGCCGCGGTCGTGGAACTCGTGGCTATGGACCGGGGTGAAGTCAAATATTCGACTGTTCAAAACTGGTATCCTGGCAATAAAGAAGGTAAAGGCGGAATATATAACTTTGTGACTAAAAGAGGTTTATGCAAAGGAACTTCCAGTAAAATTTCATGGACTCAGGTGGAGACTGGTTCCGCCATAACCTGGAAATACCCAAGCGTGGTTCTGCAGGGTGATGATAGTCGCGGTGAATTTTATTCGGTAGCTATGACCACCCACCTGCAACAAGCCGATACGGGCACCAAAATGATCCATATTGGTAAAAACACGCAAAGCCGGATCGTGAGTAAGGGCATCAGCGCCGGACGCAGCCAAAACAGCTACCGGGGACTCGTCAAGATCCGCAAGTCGGCCGCCAAAGCCCGTAATTATTCGCAATGCGACTCCCTACTCATGGGCAACCGGTGTGGTGCCCACACATTCCCCTATTTTGAAATTCATCAACCCACAGCCATAGTAGAACATGAGGCCACGACTTCCAAGATTGCAGAAGATATACTCTTCTACTGCACCCAAAGGGGTTTGAGCCGAGAATCGGCCATCGCTATGATCGTGAACGGCTACGCGCGTGAAGTTCTGGACCACCTTCCCATGGAATTCGCTGTTGAAGCCCGAAAACTATTGGCCATTTCCTTGGAGGGTTCTGTGGGCTGAGCCGAGAAAATAAAGACCGATAAAAATTAATCAGATAACGAGCTAGATCTTAAACATGCTGTTGGAAATTGAAAATCTCAGAGCCTCCATTGAAGGCAAAGAAATCCTGAAAGGCGTAAACCTGAGTGTACCTGCCGGTGAGGTTCATGCTATTATGGGGCCAAATGGATCGGGCAAATCGACCCTTTCCTCGGTCATTGCCGGTAAGGATGGCTATGAAACATCTGGTAGTATCCGTTTTGATGGGCAGGAAATTTCCGATTGGGAACCGGAAATCAGAGCCCGGGAAGGAATGTTTTTAGCCTTCCAGTACCCCGTGGAACTTCCGGGGGTAGGTCTCAGTTCATTCCTGAGGGCCTGTGTCAACGAACGAAGGAAGCACATCGGACAGTCCGAACTGGATGCCTCCTCCTTTCTGGCCCTTATGAGGGAAAAGGCAGCACTTGTAGAGTTGAGCCAAGATCTGATCCGCCGTCCCGTCAACCAGGGCTTCTCCGGTGGTGAGAAAAAACGAAATGAGATATTCCAAATGGCCATGCTGGATCCCCGGATGGCCATTTTGGATGAGACCGATTCTGGCCTCGACATCGATGCTTTGCGGATTGTCGCTGAGGGAGTCAACAAACTTCGGAATCCACAGCGTTCCTTGTTGGTGATTACCCACTACCAGCGACTCCTGGAGTATATTGTGCCCGATCGGGTGCATGTACTGATTGATGGAGCCATTGTTATGAGTGGTGACCGCACGCTGGCTCTGGCACTGGAAGAGAAAGGCTACGATTTGGTACGGGCAGAACAGGAGGTTTCGTCGTGACCACCACACAGGAATTGTTGGGTCAGATGTCGTATTCCGATCAGGCTGCTGGAAACCTGCTGAACCATAAGCTTCCGGATTACCGCGATGAGGATTGGAAATACACCCATTATTCGGGATTCGAGCACTACAAAAAGCTTCAAACATCAGGAAATCCAATAGCGCATCCCCCGCTTGCACGGCGGTCAACCACCCCTTTCCATGAAGATGCTTGGATTGCTGTTGTTGTAAATGGCATCCTTCAAGCCAATCTGAGTAATCTCCCTAATCACTCTACCGGGATACGAGTGGCTAAGCTTAGTGAGGCCATATCGGATGACTCCGGCCTCGAGCCTGGGTACAGTCCCGGTGCCCTTGCCCTCGCGAAAGGTCATTACTACAGCCAGTGGGCCATGGCTCAGGGAGCTGAGGGACTTTTTATCCGGGTTAATAGCGGTATAGTGGCCGAAAAACACCTTCTGATCCACACCATTAACGACATCCAGCAGCCCCAGCAGGTATTACCCACCCATCACCTCATCGTTTTGGAGTCGAATGCTGCTCTAACGCTTTCCGAGACACAGGAAGGCAGTGGAGAAGGCATGTCATTGTCGTTGCAAGAGATTCATTTAAGCAATCAGGCACGTCTTGAGCATAGTCAGCTTCAATTGTGGGGAAATGAGTTTGAGTGCATCCAACAAGTGTTGGTGGCACAACAAACGGAGAGCCATTATGCTCATTTCGCCTATTGTGGCGGGGGGGCCAAGGTCAGAAATCAGTTAACTGTGATGCAGGAGGGTCAACTGGCCCTTACAGAGCTTACAGGACTCGTTTTGCCTGGTGTTGGGAAACATGTCGACAACCAGACCCTGATTCACCACCAATCACCGCACACCAGCAGTCGACAACGGTACCGAAGTCTGGTGGCCCGCGAAGGCACCTCGGTATTCAATGGAAAGGTGTATGTTAACCCCGGGGCACAGAAAACCGATGCCTATCAACACCACGCAAGCCTGCTGATGCACGAAACGGCAGTTTCCAATGCCAAACCCGAACTGGAAATCTATGCCGATGATGTGAAATGTTCTCATGGCGCAACCGCGGGGATGTTGGACGCTGGAGAAATTCACTATATGCGGTCGAGGGGACTATCAGAAGTTCAGGCACGAATGATGCTGCAGGAGGCTTTCGTACGCGACCTGCTCGATTCCTTACCAGGTGAATCGCTGCGCTTGTGGTGCCACAACCACTGTTCTGATCGGCTCAATGTATTGAATCAATTATCGATCTAAAACCCCTTTCACCGAGCACATGAGTTCAAATTGGTCGGCTAAAACAGGATCTGAAGGACTAACGCGACCCGACTGGGATGCCATACGCCTAGAATTTCCTGCCCTGCATCAATCGGTTAACGGGTGCCCATTGGCCTATTTCGATCACGCCGCCACCTCACAAAAGCCGCGTCGGGTAATCAATGCCATGACCCATTATTACCAATCCGATAATGCCAACGTGCACCGGGGCGTACACAACCTGAGTCAACGCGCAACCACGGTATATGAAGCGGCACGGACCAAAACCGCTCGATTTCTGGGTGCCGCGGATTCATCGGAAATCATATTCACATCCGGAACCACTGCCTCCATCAATTTGGTGGCTCAGTCCTGGGGCAATGCTCATCTAAAACCCGGCGATGAGGTGTTGGTGACCGGCCTGGAACACCACGCAAATCTGGTACCCTGGCAAATGGCTTGCACACGTACCGGCGCCCGTCTGAAAATTGTTCCGGTAAACGAACGGGGCGAAGTATCGACCGAAGCGGTATCAGAGATGCTCACGTCGGGTACCCGTATGTTCGCGTTCTGTTGGATCAGCAACGCTTTGGGTACCATAAACCCGGCACAGGAATGGGTAGAAATGGCACGCAAAAGGGGGATTACCACGCTAATCGATGCGGCACAAGTGGTGGCCCATAAGCCTATAAATCTTCAGGAAATTGGGTGTGACTTTTTATGCTTTTCGGCCCACAAAATGATGGGGCCCACCGGTACTGGTGTTCTATATGGTATAAAATCAGTACTCGAAACGCTGGATCCGGTTTTCGGGGGGGGCGATATGATCGACGAGGTATCCTATGAACGGAGCACGTGGGCCGATCTGCCTTATCGTCTCGAGGCAGGCACCCCCAATATTTCGGGCGTCATCGGGTTGTCGGCCGCCATCGACTTTCTGGAGTCGATTGGTTGGGCATCAATATTGGAGCGCGAGTCGGAATTGCTGTCCTATGCATTGGAAAAATTGCGCAACATTCCTCGCATCCGGTTCATTGGGGAACCCAAACTCAGAAGCGGGGTGATTTCCTTCATTGCAGACGGGGTTCATCCCTATGACCTGGGCACTCTCCTCGATGAACAGGGCATTGCCCTGCGCACAGGTCACCACTGCGCACAGCCTCTTATGCGACATTTCGGTATATCAGGCACCTGTCGGGTATCGCTGGCTCTGTACAACAATCATGAAGAAATCGACCGTTTGGATTTGGCAATCAGAAGCGCATTACGCCTGATTACAAATGTGGATAAATGATGACTCCAATGCCTCAACCGGATTGAATATGATGAACATCCCAGCCAGTATTCCGGACATTCAAGATCAACTGGCGGCTGACTTTGAATTTCTTGACGATTGGGAGGAGCGTTACGCCTACCTGATGGATCTCGGCAAGGATGTACGTGGACTCTCACAGGAGGAAAAGACACTCGACAACCTGATCAAAGGCTGTCAGAGTCGTGTCTGGCTCACTACACGGCTCGAAAACAACCGTCTTTGGATGTACGCAGATTCTGACACCTTCATAGCGCGGGGAATAATAGCTTTACTGATTCGGGTTTTCAATGGACAAACGCCGGCTGATATCTTAAGCGAACCCTTTGATTTGCCAGAGCGCATCGGTCTAACAGCGCACTTATCGCCTGGAAGAGCCAATGGACTGGCTGGTATGCTCGCGCGAATCCGTTATGATGCTGCGGTTGCCCTGGGCGATAGAAAAAACTGATTGCATGTCACAACCTGTTAAATCATTTGTAGAACTGCAACAGGATGTAATTGCTGTTCTCAAAACCATATATGATCCCGAGATTCCGGTCGACATTTACGAGTTGGGCCTGATCTACGAAGTAAAAGTGGGTAATGAGGGTAAAGTCGATGTATTGATGACCCTAACATCCCCTGCTTGTCCGGTCGCTGGCACCCTACCAGGTGAGGTCGAATCAAAAATTCGAGGAATCGCCGGCGTGACCGAGGCCAAAGTAACCCTCACCTTCGACCCTGCCTGGTCACAGGAACTGATGAGTGAAGAGGCCCGGTTAGATCTGGGATTTCTATAGTCATTACTCTGTATTTTCACCCTAAATCTAAATAATGAAAAGAAGCAAGATTTTGGGCGTCGGGCATTTCGTGCCTGATCATGTGGTGACCAACCACGATTTGAGCCAGTTGATGGAAACTTCACACGAATGGGTTGTGGAGCGTACGGGTATTGAGGAGCGGAGGCATATTGTGCCGGGAGGTGGTGATACTACGGCCACCATGGGATATAAAGCCTCCCTGATGGCGCTCAAAAACGCAGGAATTCGAGCAGAAAACATCGATTTCATCATATTCGCTACGTTGAGTCCCGACTACTACTTCCCCGGTTCGGGCGTTCAACTGCAGGAAATGTTATCGCCCGATCACACCATCGGCGCGCTCGATATCCGTAATCAGTGCTCTGGCTTTGTGTATGCCCTTTCCGTGGCAGACCAGTTCATTCGCACGGGGATGTACCGGCGCATCCTTGTGGTGGGCTCAGAGGTGCACAGCGCGGGACTCGATATGACCACGCGCGGACGCAATGTGAGCGTCATTTTCGGAGATGGCGCCGGAGCGGTGGTGGTAGGAGTCGCCGAAGAGAATGGCGATGCGTCCACCGATGGAAATGGAATCTTGTCGACCCACCTCCACAGCGAAGGACGCCACGCCCGCGAACTTGCTGTGATTAGTCCCAGCACCCAACACTGGATATCCCACATCCTCAATGAAAACAACCCCGATGATGAGTCATATTACCCCTATATGAACGGAAATTTCGTTTTTAAACATGCCATAACCCGTTTTTCGGAGGTCATTAAGGAGGCACTTGAAGCGAATGGAATACAGGCAGGCGACCTCAAACTGATGATCCCCCATCAGGCCAACCTCCGCATCAGCCAGTATATTCAGCAAAAAATAGGGCTGCGTGACGATCAGGTCTACAACAACATCATGCGGTATGGAAACACAACAGCAGCGTCTATACCCATCGCGCTCAGCGAGGCAGTGGCCGAAGGCAGGCTGCAACGGGGCGACCTGCTGATGCTGGCCGCCTTTGGCAGCGGGTTCACATGGGCCTCGGCCCTCATTCGCTGGTAGGAAATTAATTTATAGCCACAGGCGAACAATTGCTCCTTTATGGGGTTTATTCCGTATCATGAAAATCACCGTAACCCGAAAATCACACTTCAACGCTGCCCACCGCCTCTACAGGCCGGATTGGGACGAGCATCGCAATAAGGAAGTGTATGGAAAGTGTTCAAACGCAAACTACCATGGGCACAACTACAATTTACTCGTGCATGTGAGCGGTGAGGTCGAAACGGAGACGGGCTATGTGGTGGATTTGAAGTGGCTAGCCGACCTGATCGACCGCTGTGTAGTTGAACGATTCGACCACCAAAATCTGAACATGGACACCGTTGAATTTCGCACGCTCGTGCCCACGGCCGAAAACATCGCCAGGGTAATCTGGAACATATTGCGTCTGGAAATTGACCCCGCACACGACTTAAAAGTAACCCTATATGAAACCGAACGAAATTATGTTGAATGCGAAGGATGAACAACGCCTGATGGAAGAGTTGGGCGACCACCACTTACCCGGGGCCATGGAAACACCGCTCAGGCAGGATGCATTTGAACGCGACAACGAACTCAAGATAGAGTTGATCGAAAAGCACTTCCGCGAAATCATGTATGTTCTAGGTCTTGACCTGAGCGATGATAGTCTACGGGGCACACCCTATCGAGTCGCTAAAATGTATGTGGAGGAAATTTTTAGTGGACTGAACCCCGACAACAAACCGAAGGTGGTTCTATTCGACAATAAATATCAGTACCGCCAAATGCTTGTAGAAAAAGATATTGCCGTTTTTTCCAACTGCGAGCATCATTTTGTGCCTATTGTTGGAAAAGCACACGTGGCCTACATCAGCAATGGACAGGTCATCGGCTTAAGCAAAATCAACCGAATCGTCGATTATTTCGCCCGCCGTCCACAGGTGCAGGAGCGGCTGACCCGCCAAATCGCCAACGAACTACGCAGTGTTTTGGGAACGGAAGATGTGGCGGTTGTTGTGGATGCAAAACATATGTGTGTAAGCATGCGCGGGGTACAAGACAGGCAAAGTCGGGCAATCACGTCCGATTACAGTGGACGTTTTCTCGACGAGGCAACCCGCTCGGAATTTCTTCGCTATCTGGAAATGCCCTCACATTGATGGCTCGTTTAGAACAGCGCAACATTCTGATTGTGGGTGCCCGCACGGGCATTGGTGCCGAAATTGTTCGCTTGGCCCAAGCAGAGGGCGCCCGAATTTGGGCGCTCGGGCGGAAGAAACCCCAAGCAAACGGAATCAGCTGGTCGATCTGGGATGCGTTGGGGGATGATGAGGTTCCAGTAGGACACCTGCCGGAAGAACTCCATGGCCTGGTGTATTGCCCGGGCAGCATTACCCTAAAGCCCTTCAACCGCTTAACCGACTCAGATTATCTGCAGGAATGGAAATTAAATTTCCTGGGTGCAACCCGTGTGACACGGGCCGTTTATGGTCGGCTCAAAAATACGGGCGACTCTTCCGTGGTATACGTGAGCACGGTAGCTGCGCAAACGGGAATTCCCTTTCACAGCTCGATAGCCTCTGCCAAAGCAGCACTGGAGGGTCTGACGCGCTCGCTTGCAGCAGAATCGGCCGTATCGGGTATCCGAGTCAATGCCCTGGCACCTTCCCTGACCGACACCCCACTGGCCGCAGCACTGCTCAACAGCGATGAAAAGAGGATTGCGAGTGGTAAACGACATCCGCTGGGTCGCGTGGGAACACCCCAAGATATGGCCTCAGCGGCGATATTTTTGTTATCGCCCGAATCGGGCTGGGTTACCGGACAAATATTAGGGGTTGACGGGGGACTGGGCAGCATCAGAGGCATTTGAAACCCCATCAAACCCTAAATCCCACTCCCATCATCGGTATGTCTACACCCCCTATCAGCATTTGCTGGCTGCGGCGTGACCTGCGTCTGACCAACAATCCTGCACTCTGGAATGCGCTACACTCAGGGCAACCAGTGATGGTCCTGTTTATCTTCGACAGCCACATACTGAGTCGACTCGAAAACCGTGACGATGCGCGCGTTCATTTCCTCCACAATACCTTGTCGGCCTTAAACGAAGAGCTGGCACAAGCAGGCGGTGGTGTGACCATAATCTACGGAAAACCAGAGGAGATTTGGGAGAAACTGATCCAAAAACACACAATAACCGGGGTTTATGTGAACCGCGACTACGAGCCCTATGCCAGGCAGCGCGACGCCCAAATTGCAGGTTTACTCAACCGCAACGGTATTGTGTGGCATGACTTCAAAGACCATGTACTGCGTGAACCGCATGAGGTATTGAAGGACGACGGTAAGCCCTACACGGTCTTTACACCCTATAGCAGAAAATGGCTCAATACCCTTCAGGAATCCCACTTTCGGGAGTGGAACACTACGGATCTAATAAAAAGCAGCCGAATGGTTGTGGACCGAACCACCCCATTACCTGGCCTCGCGGAAATGGGTTTCGCACCATCCACGATCAGCACACCCCCTCCCTACACACAGGATGACCTCATAGCACATTACGACAACCGAAGGAACTTTCCGCACATCGATGGCACCTCGAGACTCGGACTGCATCTGCGCTTTGGCACCATTAGCATTCGTTCGTTGGCCCAGCGTGCACGCCGCCTGAACGCCAAATTCCTTAACGAATTGATCTGGCGCGATTTCTATCAGATGATTCTGGCCCAATTTCCTAAAGTGGCTGAAAGCGCATTCAAACCAGCTTATGACAAAATCGCCTGGAGGGATGCCCCGGCCGACTTCGAACGCTGGTGTGCCGGCACAACCGGTTATCCACTTGTGGATGCCGGAATGCGTCAACTGCTCGAGACTGGTTTCATGCACAATCGGGTGCGGATGGTGACAGCTAGTTTCCTGACCAAACATTTGCTGATCGATTGGCGCCTCGGAGAGGCCTGGTTTGCCCGCTATTTACTGGATTTCGACCTGGCGTCGAACAATGGCGGTTGGCAATGGGCAGCAGGCAGCGGCTGCGACGCGGTTCCCTACTTCCGGGTGTTTAACCCCTCCGAGCAGAGCCGAATATTCGATCCCAATGGCCTCTATATCCGAAAATGGGTACCAGAGTGGGGTACATCACACTACCCTGCCCCCATGGTGGAACATTCCTTTGCCCGTAATCGGGCACTCGACACCTACAGCTCGGCCCTCAGGTCATAAACAGCCGACCCTAGCTCTGTGATCCCCATGAGAACCGTTTTGCTCGTTAAAATTATGGCATGGGTATGCGAATACCATCGCGCGTTTGTGAATACAATCATCGGAATCAAAGCCGTCTTTTTGCTGGAAACCCAGAATGAAAATAGACGGAATAACCTGGTCCTGTTCACTTCCTCTGTGCACCCAGGGGCAACCCCACACTCCTCTTAATAATGCTGAGACCACCTGAAGCCCAACATGACACACAAAGGATTATTCAACTGAACGCGCGCACTTCACCCTGATTGTTGTGACCACAGATGAGATGGAAGCCGCCCACCAATGCAGTGCCCGCTACCCGGCGGATAAGTGCTGGGTACTTGGATTTAATGCTTACACACCATAATATCGGTTAAAAACCAGCCCTTTGCCAGAATTTTTTCATTCGCCCCAGATGAACCCCTACGCCACCCACCGACTGCTGATGGTTCGCCCGGCTCAATTCGGTTACAACGAACAAACTAGTTCGACCAATGCCTACCAGAGCAATGCGTTTGGCGAAATAATCGACCCAAACGAAGATCTGGCGCATAATAACCCTACAAAAACCAGATACAGTTCATCGGAATGCGAGCATTCGGTGGCCCGGCAGGCCTTGGCCGAATTCGACGAGAGTGTATCGCGACTTCGCACCGCAGGGGTGCACGTCACCCTTTGGAATGACAATACGCAGCCTCCAAAGCCCGATGCCATCTTCCTCAACAACTGGTTCAGTACTCATCCAGGCGGGGAGTTCCTGTTATATCCCATGATGGCTGAAAACCGCCGTGCCGAAATCGACCCACACCATGTGGCCGCGTTGAAGGATATGGGACTCGAAGCAGGGCCGGATCTGAGTGGACTGGCTTCCATCAACCAGTTCCTCGAAGGTACGGGCAGTCTGGTTTTCGACCATAGGCACCGGGTGATTTTTGCCACGGAATCGCCGCGTACCCACCGGAAACCAGCCGAAACCGTGGCACAACACCTAGGATATCGTTTGCACTTTTTAGTTGCAAAAGATAAACATGGATCGGCTCCCTACCACACCAATGTCGTACTCTCGGTTGGCCCTTCCCTCGCCGTGGCTTGCCTGCATGCCATAGAAAAGCACGATTCTTCATTTCCTTTACGTGAACATTTGATCCGTGACTGCCGGATGCTCATCGAAATCAGCCCAAAACAGATGAACTTTTACTGTGCCAATGTTCTTGAAGTACAGAACAAGGACGGGGAGCCGCTGCTCATCGTTTCCCGCACAGCATGGAGTGCCTTTACTGATCAACAGCGCATACAAATCAGTCAGCTCGTTAGACCTGTTGTGCTCGACATCCCCCTGATCGAACGTGTGGGAGGAGGATCAGCCCGATGCATGGTTGCTGAGCTGTTTGGTGTCGATGCGGATTAATCGGTACATAGAATCCCGCTGCTTATGTCACGCCCCGACACAACCTTTTATTTGTTTAAGTGCGATTCGCGTTCCAGTTTGGTCGACACATAGAATCCCGCTGCTTATGTCACGCCCCGACACAACCTTTTATTTGTTTAAGTGCGATTCGCGTCCCAGTTTGGTCAACACATAGAATACCGCTGCTTATATCACACCCCGCCACCACTGTTGTTTGGTATAAGCGCGACTTTCAGCTCAACGATCACGCACCTCTGGCCGATGCACTCCAAAAACACTAGTGGGTCTTGCTGTGTACATCCATGAACCTTCCCAATAGGCTGATTAACGCTATACTGAACGAAGCTCTCGCTTTGTTTTCACATCAATCGCCGACATCCGTAAACGCCTGCCAGCAGGTTGTGTTTTTCTGGCCATCGAAGAAGAAGTCGTTTACCTGCTTGAAGAATTAAATCGTCTTCTTTCCTTTTCCTATGTATACAGCCATGAGTAAACGGAACTGTCTATTACATGCCGCAGAAATCGTTTCGTTGCCTCATGGTGCAAGGATATTGGGATTCTTTGTAAGGAACATCCTTCCAACGGGGTAAAAATACCCTGCAAAAGTCTAAAGGGATGGAATACGAGTTGGTATTCGCGTATGAACCAGCAATTATCGCAACCTGATTGGTCACAGTATCGTCCGTTTTCCAATTCGCCGGCGTTATGGAAGTGGTGTCGATCTCGTGTATGGCGTCCGGAATTCTTAAAAACAAAAAAGCAGGCCGGCATGCAACCAGAAGGTAAGTCGACCAGACTTCTGTACCTACGTGATTTTCTGCAGCCAAGACATATCGATTATAGCCGGATGATCTGCAAGGCGCATTCTCATATAGGTTGGGTATCGATTATCTCCATCCTGTGGTGGATCCTGATGCCGCAGCCGCACACGCAAGGAAGCAACCCTGGTCTATGATAGGCAGCGCCGAATGCTGTCCCCATACCATTATTATCATATGCAAAAAAGGTAAAAAACACGATCAGCCAAACCACTCTACCTGAAATGAAGGCCAGCAAAATCAAGGTCAACCTGGAGGTCTGGTCTACCGCAAACCCTGTCTCCTGGACAAAGCATGATTCATCTACTGTTGGCTTTTTTCATGGCGCAGGAAGTGACTCCGATGCCGGAATGAGGTGACCTGCTCCAGCGATGCTTGCCGCAATCAAGCCCGACAGTAGTTTATTGAAGCAGAACCTGTATTGGTTCGATCAACCCCATCATTCAGCCCAAAGAACTGCAGTGCGCTGCGCTAACGTAACCTCGGAAAGATAAGGTGGAAAAAGGTACACCAGGGGGGGCCGGTCTCGGTAAAAGAGGCAAAGGTCACATTGGGAGTACAAAATTATGGCGAAAGTCACATCAAAGACTCAGTAGAAGATGTAAAAGACATAATAAACAATAATTGCAAGCGATTTATCTGGCAACATCGCTGCGTCGCGGCTTTTCTGGAGCGCTGTTACGCCAGAGCCACGGCCCAATCGCCGTTAAACCCCATAGTCTCATCATGTGACTATAGATCGAGGTATTGTCCTGTATGCCGGTGAAAGCATAGGCACCAGGTCCATAGGCAAATACCGGAACCATTACCCCGGTGTGCATTTTGGAGGTGAATGCCCCCTCAACACGTCCAGTTCCCCGATCACCCCCATTGACAGCGAATCCCCCCGTTTCGTGGTCGGCCGTCACAACCACCAACGTATTACCGTCGCGCACAGCAAAATCCAGCGCCACGCCTATTGCCTTATCGAAATCAACCACTTCCTGTATGATGTAATCTGCATCATTCGCATGCCCACCCCAATCGATTTGAGAACCCTCCACCATCAAAAAAAATCCACGGGATGTATCATACAGGTGATCGATCGCCAGGCCGGTGGCAAAGGGCAGGAAATCGCCCCGCCCCTCACTCATTTTAGGTGCCTCCTTATCCCAAAGCAAGGCAGCCAATCGGTTCCCTTTGGGAATTTGAATCAATGCAGCCGAATCAAAGGCCATATGAAATCCACGCTCGCGCATATTGGCCGTGAGTGCACGTCCATCATTCCGCTGATCGAAATACTTCTTCCCCGCTCCTATTAGTAGGTCGACCTTGCTTTCCATGATTTGTCGCGCGATTTCTTCGTGCATCTCACGGTCGGGAACATGCGCAAGAAACGAGGCAGGCGTGGCATGCGTTACCGATGAGGTGGCCACAACGCCAGTGCGCCGACCCGTGCGTGCGACTGTTTCCAATATGGTCTCACAGGCCATTGTATCAGAATCTACACCGATAGCTCCGTTGAATGTCTTTTTGCCAATGCTGAATGCCGTTGCCCCCGCACCGGAATCAGTGATCAAATCATCAAAGGAATGAGTCTTACTAAAGCCCAGGTACCGGAACCGTTCCAGATTCAGTTCCTGACGACTCGCGACCATCCCCGCAAAAATTTGAGTGGTACCCATCCCATCGCCAATCAATAATATGATGTTCCGTGGCTGGGCTTGAGCAACTGATTCGACCATCAGACGTGCTCTTTGTAGAGGCGATGACTTTTTTTGACGAGACGTGGGTTGGGCGACGGCATTTCCATTCATCAAAAAAGGTCCCAAAAAAAGTAAGGCGAATAAGATTGCGGTACGCATTTGATTTTTCATAAGGCAAATCTAAGGGGTGCAAATGCTAGTCTGTTATGTATGCATAAAGATAATATTAGCGGATTGGGGCTGTATAATCTCGGCTCTACATTCTTGGCGAGGTTTCCTCTAGATTTAAAGACCTGCTTGTCTGAGAACCATGGCCTGAACGGCGGCCACCGTGATCGCGTCGGTAATCTCCCCCGACTTCACCCTGTTCCGGACCTCCTTTAAAGGCAACTTCAGGTATTTGAGTTGCTCCGTTTCCTCCGGTTCGGGTAACCACTGATGGAGGATAGTCGCGAGGTATACAACGCAGTACTCATCGGTGACGCTATTGGACAAGTACATTCTGAGCAGTACCTCCCAGTTATCGGCCTTCAAGCCCGTCTCTTCAAGCAATTCGCGTTGTGCCGACACCAGCGGGTCTACGTCGACGGGTCCGCCGCCTTCCGGTATCTCCCACGAATAGGCATCCAATGTGTATCGATACTGGCCCACCAAACTGATGCAACCATCGGCATCCAGTGCTACAATGCCAATAGCCATATTTTTGAAATGCACTTTTCCATAAATTCCTGGTTTGCCCGACGGATTCACGACTTGAAACTCTGTCAACCGAATCCATGGATTATCATAGACCTCTCTGGCGGATTGGGTCACCCAGGGATTATTCGATTCGATAGGAAGGGCTATTCGTTCTGCTTGTTGCATTTGGCTCATTTTCCAAGCAAGATAATTTTTTTTTGAAGTCGATGAACTTTCCTTTTACTCATTCGTTTGGTAGGGGTAATAAAAATTATACCCTATGAAAAACACCCTAATGATTGCAGTCGCGGTCGGCTTGTTATCCTTCTCCTGCGCCAACAGTGGTCAAGAAGCCGAAAATGTAGATGTATCCGCCGCTTCGGAAGTTGCCAGTACACAAGAGTTTTCCCTAACATCGGGCGAGTTGAAGTGGACTGGAAAAAAAGTGACCGGAGAGCATTTTGGTACTGTTGCTATCACAGAGGGTGCGTTGCAAGCTGATGCTGGTCAACTCAAAGGCGGAAACTTCACCATTGATATGAGCAGCATCAAAGTGGAAGATATTACGGATGCAGAAAAAAATGGAAAATTGGTGGATCACCTGAAATCGCCCGATTTCTTCGCAGTAGATAGCCACAAAGTAGCCAATTTTGTGATTACCGCAGTTGAGACGATGTCAGCTTTCGACGCTGAGGGTAACACCCACACCATAGCCGGCAACCTGACCATCAAAGGCATTACCCGAGGCATCAAATTCCCGGCTATGGTTCGAATGGAGGCGGCTGCTATGAAGGCCAACGCTAAATTTGATATCGACCGCACGTTATGGAACATACGTTATGGCTCAGGCAAGTTCTTCAATGACCTTGGCGATAAGATGATCAACGACAACATCACGTTGAATATCAATCTGCAGGCCACTGAGAAGTAATTCTCTACTGAACTTAAAAATGTGATTTCCCACTTTTTAACAGAAAATCACAAAGTCCTTACATTACACATAAACATAATGCCGGCCTTAGGACCGGCATTTTTTTTGCATTCGTTTTTTTGTGATTCCCGCTTCATCAATTTGTGATTCCCGCTTCATCAAGAGAAACTCAAAGAAGACTGGCTATTAACCTGGCAGCTGTTCAACGCCCATCGGTATGAGGGGACATCCACCTTGCCACGTATTTACCTAAGATATCCGCTTCAAAATTCACCTGTAATCCCGGCTTCCATTGTTGAACATTTGTATGTAACCAAGTGTAGGGTATGATGGCTACCGCAAATGAATCCGCATCGAGGTGGGCAATGGTCAGGGAGATCCCGTCGAGACAAACAGAACCTTTCTCGACGAGCAAATGGGCGTAGGTTTCAGGATAGGCGAATTCAATCCACCAACTTCCATTGCGCTCCGATACCGATCGGCAAACGAGACAAGTGTCCACGTGCCCCTGCACGATGTGTCCATCCATTCGCCCCCCTGCAGGCACACAACGCTCCAAATTCACTTTGGTTTGAGGTACCCACGAGCCGATATGGGTGCGCAATATAGTCTCCTCAATCGCCGTAACCTTGTGCATACCATCAGCCACTTCCACCACCGTCAGGCACACCCCATTGTGGGCCACACTCTGATCGATCTTTAGTTCCGGGCTCAGTTCTGACCGAATCCACAACTTAAGATTTGAACCCCTCATCTCACGAGTCATCACCTCCCCCACCGTCTCAATAATGCCTGTAAACATAATCTATTCCCTTATCTCTTATCTGTAAACCCCAACCACACCATCGCGGTCGACCGGCTCGATTCCTGAAAAGACCCTGAAATTAATCCTGATCCGGTAATAGTACGTGCCTTCCTCCACAGGCACACCCTGCATGGATGTGCCATCCCAATCGATCGACGGCACAATGCTCCGGTACACTACCTGACCCCAACGGTTATAGACATACAAATCGATCGATTGCACAAACCGCCAACCCGGCAAAGGCCGAAATACGTCATTGACCCCATCTCCATTGGGCGAAAACACATTCGGCAGTTCATATTCCAGGCAATTCTCGGAGCACACCTCATTCACGAAACCGCTTTCATTGCCCCCGCTGTCGACCGCCGTTATAAGATAACAGCCGGCAACCGACGACAACAAACCGGAATGAAGCCAGAATGGTAACGAATCGGCAGGCACCGACTTCAGGAATACAATAGGAACACCTTCACCAGAACTGAAATAAATGCGCCATTCCAACAGATCAGCCGCGCATTCCGGATTCTGCTGCCATGACAATAAGTTCTGAAATCGGTCGCAGTCGGTAGCCACAGTGAGGGTGGGTGGACAAGGGGGCACGGAGTCGCGGGGAATTCCACACACCCGCTGGGCGTCGTTATACAAAAGCGTGGGCATACCCGGGGCACGATAGCCACCGCGACTCATCACCAAATAGCAATAACTTAGTCCATTAACCAGACCAGTATCGAGCCATTCCGTGCGGACTGTAACTCCCAGCAATTGCCTGACACCACCGGTCCCTTCCCGGAATACATAGAATGAATCATTTTGCCAAGGTGTATCCCAGGTCCAGGTCAGCCTAAGACGGGCATCCAAAGGTTGTACCTGCAAAAAAACGGAAGATGCAGGGGTATTGCGACCCACCAAGCCGAATGAGGCACCTGAGAACAAATCCAAGCGGTAGAAATGCGGGCCCTGAACTGTATTGATAAACGAGTCGACGTGCACGGAGTCGGTCATAAGCGAGGCAAAATCCAGCCATGTGCGTGAAAAAAGGGTTGAATATCCTTGTAGATCGGGACGCAAAGACCGGATTAATTCGAGCCGATAAGGTGGCGGGAACAAGGTCTGATCCAATTCTGAAGGCCCCAACCAAGCCAACGAAACAGATCCGGTGACCGGATCCGTGCGTTGCACACTCACACGTATGAATGCAGGCAAACTCAGCGGAACCTGTGCGCATGCCTCTTCAGAGGATATACTCTCTGATCCCCCGAGTGGGTTCAAGGGATTTTCGCTAAAAAAGGCCGTTATCCGATAGCAAAACTCCTCACCCGGTGGGAGTCCGTGCCCTCTGTTGTCATCGACAAACACCGTGGAGTTGCGCCCCATCACCGTATCAAGCAGCACGTATCCGGTGGAGGCGGGAACACCGGTTTCGCAATATCCTGGGGTGTATGGGCCACTTCCCTGCTTGCGATAAATACGATATCCCAATGCCGACGTGCAGGAATGTGGATTGAAACTGATTCTGATCGCCGCTGGCTGGGGTGTGGCCACAACACCCGTCACCGCGGGTGCAATGACCCTGATATTCCAAACACCATAGGCCGTTAAGGGCGGATTACCATTGTCGATGGCCTTGAAAATCACCCGGTATGGGGCCAGACGAATGTGGCTGCAGGTGGTGTTCCAACTGAAGGGAGACGACAAAGGACCCACACCGGTCACGTCGGTGAAAGTAGCCGGAGATTGGCTAACCGCCCCACGCGGCGGTGCAAAGGGCATTCCGGCCGCACTTAAACTGATGACATGACCATCACTATCGGTTGCGGTTATGGAACGCAACAGAGGGCTTCCGGCCACCACGCAGGTATCGGGAGGCACGATAAAATTGGGTGGCCGGTTGTTGCAGGCCGCAACAGTCACCTGAAAATCACGCAAAATCGATGAGATATTGATCCCGTTCCGCCATTCCCGGATCAGCATTGCGTAATTGAACTCACCCGGCTGTTGGGGCGTATTCCAGATAAAATCACCATAAATCCCATCTACATACAATTGACTTTGGGGCGCCGGATAGAAAAACCCGGGTACGGGAAGGCCGTTGTCGCCCCGGCAGGGAGTGATCTCGTAGGACAGAGAGTCACCATCCGGATCCACCGCCCCGGGGTTGTGAACAAACAAGCGATTGATGCAGGCGTAATCGATCGGCGGAAAATACAAAATGGGCGAGCTGTTCGAACCCAAAAACGGACTAATCGTTAGCTGCGTTTGGATGTAAAACATCAGATTCACCGAATTGGGGATGTTCACTACGTTGGCCACCCGGTTGGGGTCGGCCACGGAAATGGTGTAGGTAGAGGGACCGGGAAAAGTATGCGTGGTGACGTAGGTGTTGCGCACGATGTCGATTCCAACAAACACCCGACTAAGGCGGGGGATAGTATCGATGATAACCGGATTCCCATAGTTGAAAGAAACCGGTAACTCGGGCCTGTCGGCCGCATTCTGGTCTTTGGTATAGGTTATGACCGTAATTTCGAAGGTGAGTCCCGACAACTGCCGAAAGGTAATCTCACCACCCCGGTTGTGGGTTGCGTGCAGGGGCATACACCAAAGGAGCAGAAATAGGCTTAAAAAAGACAGGCAGGCATACCTACGACCTTCCCACAATTTTGTGGTACAATCCAAAAAAGGGGAGAAAAAGGGCATAAGCGTGAACGTATAAATATCCCTTTCCCGTATCCAACCCTAAAAGAATGGGAGAACACGGGTTTGGGCTCATGAATCAATCACCTGGTCTCAGCGTGGCACCGTAATACTCGCGGTTGAGACGGGCAATATGGGTTACGCTGATTCCCTTCGGGCACTCGGCCTCACAGGCCCCCGTGTTGGTACAGGCACCGAAACCCAACTCATCCATTGTGGATACCATTTTTTGTACACGCTCACGGCGTTCGGGCTGGCCTTGGGGAAGCAACGCATATTGAGAAACCTTGGCCGAAACAAAAAGCATGGCTGAGGCATTCTTGCAGGCCGCCACACAAGCCCCGCATCCGATACAGGCCGCCGCGTTGAATGCTTCGTCGGCATGCATCTTAGCGATGGGAACCGCATTGCCGTCCGGGGCATTTCCGGTGTTAACCGACACAAACCCCCCTGCCTGCATGATGGTATCGAAAGCCGAACGATCCACTACCAAATCGCGAATCACGGGAAAAGGCCGAGCACGCCAAGGCTCAATGGTGATGGTTTCGCCATCCTGAAAATGCCTCATATGGAGCTGACAGGTAGTGGTGCCCGATTGGGTACCATGTGCACGGCCATTGATATACATGCTGCAGGAGCCGCAGATTCCCTCGCGACAATCATGGTCGAAGGCCACGGGCAACTCCCCTTTCCCTACTATTTGCTCGTTCAACATATCCATCATTTCCAGAAACGAGGCGTGAACCGGAACCTGATTCAATGAATAGATTTGAAACTTACCCTTATCGGTGGGGCCATTCTGACGCCATACTTTGAGCGTGAGTCCGATCGTATCTTTTCCCATCACTTATAACTTCTTTGCGAAGGTTTAACAATTTCAAACTGCAAAGGTTCTTTGTGCAACACGGGGGTTATGGAGTTACCCTGATATGCCCAGGCAGCGACATAATTCCCATTCTGATCGTCGCGGAGCGCTTCGCCTTCCGGCGTTTGGCTTTCCACACGGAAATGACCACCGCATGACTCGGAACGATCGAGCGCATCGCGGATCATCAAATCCCCCAACTCGATAAAGTCGGCCACGCGCATCGCCTTATCGAGTTCGGGATTAAACTCATGCATGCTTCCACCGACCCGTAGATTGGTCCAGAATGAATTCTTCAAATCACTGATCAAACCCAATGCCTTCTTCAAACCCTCCTCGGATCGCGCCATTCCGCAATACTCCCACATGATCTTCCCCAGATTGCGGTGCAACCGCTCGGGTGACTGTCCGCCTTTTATCGACAAGAACTTCTGATACATTTCCTCAGCCCGTTCCTCAGCTACAGAAAACGCTTCATGCCCGGTTGATATGGAAGGGGTATGAATCTCATCGGCCAGGTAATTACCAATGGTATAAGGCAATACAAAATAACCGTCGGCCAGGCCCTGCATCAGGGCCGAAGCACCCAAACGATTGGCACCATGATCGCTGAAGTTTGCTTCACCAATCGCATACAGACCAGGAACGGTCGTCATCAAGTCGTAATCGACCCACAATCCGCCCATGGTGTAGTGCACCGCGGGATAAATCTTCATAGGCACCTCGAAGGGATTGTCGCCAGTGATTTTCTCATACATTTCAAAGAGATTACCATAGCGCGCGCTGATCGCATCCTTACCTAGTCGTTGAATGGAGTCCCTGAAATCCAGAAATACGGCCAATCCAGTTGGATTAACACCACGGCCGCCATCACAGACCTCTTTGGCGGCGCGACTGGCCACATCACGAGGTACCAGGTTGCCAAACGCGGGATATTTTCTCTCGAGAAAGTAATCGCGATCCTCTTCTTTCAATTGAGCGGCCGTCACCCTACCCTCTCGGATGGCTAGTGCGTCTTCCTTCCGCAGAGGAACCCATACCCTTCCGTCGTTTCGAAGCGACTCCGACATGAGGGTCAGTTTCGACTGGTATTCACCCGACTGGGGCAGACAAGTTGGGTGAATCTGAGTAAAACATGGATTGCCGAAAAAAGCCCCCTTTTTATGGGCTTTCCAGGCAGCCGTAACGTTCGACCCCATGGCGTTGGTCGACAAGTAAAATACATTCCCATAGCCCCCGCTGGCCAAAACTACCGCATGAGCCCCATGCCGCTCCAATTTTCCGGTAACCAGATCCCGGGCAATTATGCCTCTGGCCTTTCCATCGATTACCACTACATCTACCATTTCATGCCGCGCAAACATCTGCACTTGCTTTCGGGCTACCTGACGGCTAAGTGCAGAGTAGGCACCTAACAAAAGCTGCTGACCGGTCTGACCCCGGGCGTAGAAGGTTCGTGAAACCTGGGTGCCTCCAAACGAACGGTTGTCGAGTAGTCCGCCGTAATCGCGGGCGAATGGTACGCCCTGTGCCACACACTGATCGATGATGCTCGCGGAAACCTCGGCGAGGCGATACACATTCGCCTCACGCGCCCGGTAGTCACCCCCCTTTATTGTATCATAGAATAACCGGTACACACTGTCGCCATCGTTCTGGTAGTTTTTCGCTGCATTAATCCCCCCCTGAGCAGCGATCGAATGAGCCCGGCGTGGACTATCCTGAAAGCAAAAGGCCTTCACTTTATAGCCCAATTCGGCCAAAGAGGCTGCCGCAGAGGCCCCGGCGAGGCCGGTACCCACTATAATCACCTCGAGTTTTCTCTTGTTGTTGGGACTCACCAAACGGACCGTGGAGCGGTATCGGGTCCATTTTTCAGGCAAAGAGCCGTCGGGTATTTTAGCACTTAGTGTCATGAATCAACCATTAAAACTCAAACCGAAATACATCATTACCGGAATCAGGGCAAACAAGGCCGGAACGATCCAGGAGAAGGCTACGCCAACGCTGCGAATGGTTTGGCTATAGCTCGAATAACCCAATCCCAATGTCTGAAAAGCACTTCTGAATCCATGATGCAGGTGAACACCCACCGCCAACAAACCCAAAAGATACACCCCAACATACCAAGCTTCAGAATAGGCTGAGCGAACCACTTCGTAGGCATTCACAACAACCTCGCTTCCGCCACCTGGAAGAGGAATGGTGATGGGCTCAGGACTCTCAAATTTCAATTGATACCAAAAATCCTTCAGGTGAACGATCAAAAAAACCAGCACCAAAGTACCTAAAATACCCATATTTCTCGAATTCCAGGCCGACTGTGCCTTCTCGGATTTGCCTGTGTAGCCAACCGGCCTGGCCGCGGCATTGGTTCGGGTGAGCCAGATGCTGTATAAAACATGGAGGATGATAAAGGAGAAATTCAGCTTGGAAACGGTTTGAATCAGCAAACTGTTGGTCATGAAATGGCTGTACCGATTAAAAGACTCACCCCCATCGCCCGCCAGCAGCTGAAGATTACCGGCAAGGTGCACTACAAGAAACAAAATGAGGAACAAACCGGTGAGCGACATCATCAATTTCCGCCCCAGAGAAGAGCGCATCATTACAGAAAATTTATTCATAGGCGAAAATCAATCACAGACCACAAAAATACGACGGAAACCAACTATAAGCAACAAAAAACCCCGGGGAGTACCCAGGGTTTTCTGCACACATTCACCAAAACAAACCTGTTTTACATCATTCCGCCCATGCCACCACCGGGCATAGCTGGAGGCGCATCCTTTTCCGGATCTTCTGAAACCACACAAGCGGTTGTAAGCAGCATACCGGCAATGCTCGCAGCATTTTCCAATGCAACTCGGGAAACCTTGGTGGGGTCTATGATGCCCGCAACCAAAAGGTTTTGGAATTTGTTGAGGCGGGCGTTGTAACCGTAGTTACCCGTGCCCTCCTTCACCTTCTGTACAATAATAGAACCATCCACACCACCATTTTCGGCAATCTGGCGCAATGGCTCTTCCAAGGCACGCTTCACAATGTTCACACCGGTGCGCTCATCTTCATTTTCAACGCTCACCCGATCCATCGCTTTGATAGCGCGAATGAAAGCTACACCGCCGCCAGGTACCACACCCTCTTCAACAGCGGCACGGGTTGCATGAAGGGCGTCATCGATGCGATCCTTCTTCTCCTTCATTTCCACTTCCGTAGCGGCACCCACATACAGTACGGCCACACCACCAGACAATTTCGCCAGGCGCTCCTGCAGCTTCTCGCGGTCGTAGTCGCTCGTGGTTGTATCGATTTGCGCCTTGATTTGATTGACCCGGGCCTTGATATCATCCGAATTCCCTGCACCGTTCACGATTGTGGTGTTGTCTTTGTCGATGCTCACTTTCTCTGCACGACCCAAATAGGTAAGATCGGCGTTTTCTAATTTGTACCCGCGCTCTTCGCTGATGACCGTACCACCAGTCAACACTGCTATGTCCTCCAGCATGGCCTTGCGGCGATCGCCGAAGCCGGGTGCCTTCACGGCAGCAATTTTGAGAGATCCACGGATTTTGTTGACCACCAGAGTAGCTAGCGCCTCACCATCCACATCCTCGGCAATAATCAGAAGCGGACGACCCGATTGAACCACTTTCTCGAGCACGGGAAGGAGCTCCTTCATGGCCGACACCTTTTTATCGTAGATGAGGATGTAAGGACTCTCCAACTCAGCCTCCATTTTGTCGGCATTAGTCACAAAATACGGGGATACATATCCGCGGTCGAACTGCATTCCTTCTACTACATCAACATAGGTCTCGGTCGACTTAGCCTCTTCTACGGTAATAACCCCTTCTTTGGTTACCCTGCGCATCGCGTCGGCAATAAATTTACCGATAACGGCATCGTTATTGGCAGAAATGCTCGCAATCTGCTCGATTTTACCAAAATCGTCGCCCATTTCCATGCTGAGGGAGCGTAGTGACTTCACCGAAGCCACTACCGCCTTGTCGATTCCGCGCTTCAGATCCATAGGATTGGCACCGGCCGCCACATTCTTCAAACCTGATTTAACGATGGCCTGTGCCAGCACAGTCGCCGTGGTGGTTCCGTCACCCGCCTGATCGGCAGTTTTGGAAGCAACTTCTTTCACCAACTGGGCGCCCATGTTTTCTACCGGATCTTTCAGCTCGATTTCACGGGCTACAGTAACCCCGTCTTTGCTAACGAGCGGAGCGCCGAATTTTTTGTCGAGAACCACATTGCGGCCTTTCGGACCCAAAGTTACTTTAACAGCGTCGGCCAAGGCGTCAACGCCACGCTTGAGCGCGTCACGCGCTTCGGAATCAAAATGAATGTTTTTAGTTGCCATTTTTTGTGTATTTATTTATTTGTTTTTTTTTGAATGATTAGTCGATAATCGCCAGTATGTCCGACTCGCGCATGATCAGGTAATCGGTACCTTCGATGTTGATTTCTGTGCCTGAGTACTTACCATACAACACGGTCTGACCAGCTTTAACGGTCATGGGTTCATCTTTTTTGCCATTCCCTACTGCGATGACTTTACCTTTTTGTGGCTTTTCCTTGGCCGTGTCGGGAATGATGATGCCACCGGCCGTTTTTTCTTCTGCAGCGGTTGCTTGTACCAGAACCCGATCTGCAATGGGCTTGATTTTTACTGACATAAATTTAAATTTTAAGGGTTAGAATAGTTTGATGGTGGAAGATTGACATCAACTATGCCAATTCACTAAGAATGATGGATGATACCCAAACAACACCCAAAAAGCGATAGAGTTCTGACAAACTGTCAAAGAACCCTGACAAACCTTTCATTTAGCACCTACTTTTTGTCAGTTTAACAGAGTCTGTTCGTCAGTTTACATCCTGAAAAGTCCCCTCCTCACCTTAATAAGGCCATAGTAACACATATTGAAACCACAAAATTATCCCAAAAGCATTATGAAGGTCATAAAATAGATCTTAAAATAGGCCTTTAATCGATGTAGTTCAGGTTTCAGAAAGTCCTATACATATTATTCCGGCACGGCTCCACCCTGTGGGGCGGATGTCGCAGCACCCGGCGTATTACCCTGACCCTGTGGGGCCGGCGCTGTGCCACCCGACGCGTCCGGTGCCGGAACACCCGGGGCAGGCAAACCCACCCCTACTGACTCAGCCTTATCACGAAGTTGGGTGGCATCTTCAACCTGGCCGCCGCGGTCAATCCACAAATTGATCATTAGGGTGAATACCAATAAAGCCAGACTCAACATCCAAGTAGATTTTTCCACGACATCGGTGGTCCTTTTAACGCCCATAAGTTGACTACTTCCAGCAAAATTAGCGCTGATTCCTCCACCTTTGGGCTTTTGAATAAGCACAATCAAAATCAGCAGTACGCAAATCAGGATTATGAAAATCGTGAATAAAGTATACATATGTCAGTTTTCAGTCGTGAATTTTAGGTTTTGGCCTGTTTCAATTGAGCAATTCGGGCTGCAAATATGGGCATTTTTTCTGGATTCATCAAAATGAGTTGTTGATAGATGGCGATGGCGTAATGCCATTCCTGCTGCCCGGCAAAAACCTCCGCCAGAGTTTCACTCGCCGGCAGTTGTTCGCCGTCGATGCTGGCCTGCGCCAGCTTCCTAATAGTGTGCATAGAATCGGCCGATAAAGGATCCCCAAGCTCATCGCTCACTTTCACCCGTATGGCCTCTAAATCCTGAGGCAAAAGGAGACCCGAAGGGGCGTTCAACAAATCAGTCGTAGCAGCCAGACGCAGCTCACGCTCGTAATCGGCATCTCCGTTTTCAACCGATTTTACGGGCGGGTTCATATGAGAACTCCGGGCATAAAATCGAAACCAGTCCTGCAAATCGTGGGGTTTATGGAGGAAGTCGGTATCGCCTTGAGTCTCTTGAGCAGAAGGCGTCCCTAATTGGAGATCCTCAACCTCCATTTCCTGAATGATTTCATTCGTTGCATTGACCGGTTCCACTGTTGCCATTTCCTGAACAACTTCCATCGTTTGCACGGGTCGATCCTCAACCCCCATTTCCTGAGCGTTTTCATTCATTGCAGTGACAGGTTCCACTGTTGCAATTTCCTGAACAACTTCCGGAGTCACTACATTCTCAAATAGCTGTTCAACCGGATTGTTTTCATCCGCCAATGACCAGGCATCGCCCTCGGTAAACATAAAGGCCCGCACAGGATCTGGTGCCAATGTGAGTATTTTACGGTGCTGTTTCTTGTAGCGACTGCTGTTTTGAAGCCTGTATTGCTTGAGCAACAAAAGATGACCGGCTGTGAAATAGGGATATTCCTGCACGAGCTCCTCCAATTCAGCCAAAGGATGCTCCGCCAACAGGGATGGGTCGTGGTAGTATTGAGCAAGGCGATCGAGGTTCATTACCAGTTTACAAATGCGCGGTTAAATATATCATCTACGAGCTGTCGAACAATCTCCTGATTCAACTGATCCTCTACCTGCCTGAGGTCGAGTCCCGCGTCGAAGTCGGCATACCGAACAAATCTCTGTTCCCAGTTTTCGGCCGTGCGGAATCGATTCGTATAGCGCACCTGAACGGCAATACTTAATCGACTTAAAGAGGTGGTTTCACCTGCGGCAACCGCTGCCGGGGCCACCGCATAATCAACAATGCTGCCTTCGAACGTCAAATCCGCATCGGCGGTTTGCAGGCGCAGTCGACTTTCAGCCAGAAATTTGTCGCGCATGCGGTCCGATAGTATCTGAGACAATTGGGGGACTACCACCAGCGAGCGGTTGTCGAATTGAGCGATCGACAGACTCACGGCCTCAGGTGGAATGGAGGCTCCGCTAAACCGATACACCCCACACGAATTGAGGGAACACAATAGCAACGTTCCAACGGAAAGGACCCCATACAGACGGCGCAGCGGAATAAGATGCACGACGAACTGCATCATTTTAACCCTCATCCATTCCATATTCCTTGATTTTCCGGTACAAGGTTCGCTCCGATATCCCCAATTCCTGTGCAGCGTATTTGCGTTTGCCAGAATGCTTGCGCAACGCCTTGTCGATCATTCTACGTTCGACTTCCTCCAAAGAAAAATTCTCTTCGATATCCTCTACGGCCTGCTGATCCTCAAAAACCACCCGCCGCTGCATGGGGTGCGACAGGATCTCCGCCGATCCTTGTAGAACGTCGGTTTCGGTTGACCCAACCGGCGTTTCAGGACGAGCCCACTCGGATGAAAGGTCGAAGGCCGTTCGGTTGGGCATCTCCACACCCGATTCTGCTGCCGATTGCATGAGCCGCGCCACCACCTGCTTAAGCTCATTGATGTCCTTCTTCATATCGAACAACACCTTATATAAAATGTCCCGCTCGCTCATGTCTTCTGACCCTACTGGCAGTCCCAAGGCGACCGGAAGCGAACGTGCAGCGGACTCTGCGGGCAGATAGCGGCGAACTTCATCACCCTGAATCAACTGGCAAGGCGCAAGAACCGACATTTGTTCCGCCACATTCTTCAATTGCCGGATGTTGCCCGGCCACCGGTATCCGGCCAGAATTTCCTGAGCCTCAGCATCAAGCTGCACGGGTTGGCTGCTGTAACGTTCCGCGAAATCGACTGCAAATCGCCTAAACAGCAGGGGAATATCGCCCGGCCGCTCGCGCAGTGCAGGGATTTGAATGGCCACTGTACACAATCGGTAATAGAGATCCTCACGAAACCGGCCCTTTCTGATTTGCTCCAACAAATCGACATTGGTGGCGGTAATCACCCGCACATCCGTTTTCTGAACTTTACTGGAACCCACCTTGATGAACTCCCCCGACTCCAAAACCCTAAGTAAGCGGGCCTGAGTGCCAAGGGGCATTTCGGCCAACTCGTCGAGAAAAATTGTGCCCCCGTTTACCGTTTCGAAATAACCCTGTCGAGCTTCAAATGCACCAGTAAACGAACCCTTTTCATGCCCAAAAAGCTCAGAATCGATGGTTCCCTCCGGGATGGCACCACAATTCACGGCGATGAACCTGCCGTGTTTTCTGCGGCTTAACTGATGCAGGATTTTAGAGAACACCTCTTTGCCCACGCCGCTTTCCCCCGTTATAAGCACGGTGATATCGGTGGGGGCTACCTGTACGGCCGTGCTCAGTGCATGGTTCAGTGCTGCTGCGTTCCCGATTATGCCGAATCTTTGTTTTACAGAAGTCAATTCCATGATCCTATGTCGTACTAAACGATTCTGCTACACAACAGCGTGGCCTGCGTGCATGAATCTACCCTAACCTTCACATACTCACCCGGCTGCGCACCCAATCCATCAAACACACACATCTTATTTTGGCTGTTGCGACCACACATTTGTTCCTTCGACTTACGCGATGGGCCTTCCACCAATACCTCAAAGATCTTCCCGACGTCGGCCCGGTTGTCGTCGAGCGACAATTCCGACTGCAAGGCTATAATCTCCTGCAATCGTCGGTTTTTAACCTCTGCGGGAACATCATCCGGGTATTTTCGGGCCGCCAGGGTTCCGGGGCGCTCCGAATAGGAAAACATAAAACTCATGCTGTAGCGTGCCAGACGCATCATACTGAGGGTATCGGCATATTGCTCCTCTGTTTCCCCGCAGAATCCGGCAATCACATCGCTTGTGATGGAACATTCCGGAACGATCCTTCGTATCGCGTTCAACCTGCCTGTATACCACGCACGATCATAGGTACGGTTCATGCGGCGAAGCACCACAGAATTACCGGATTGAACGGGCAAGTGTATGCATTTAGCAATGTTCGGGTAAGCGGCCATGGTATGCAACACTTCGTCGGTGATGTCCTTGGGGTGACTGGTGGAAAAACGAACCCGCAACAATGGGTCGATGGTGGCCACCCGCTCGAGCAACTCAGCAAAGCGTACTTCAGTGGACTTTGATGAGACGGTCGATTCGGAGGATTCGCGAGAATGAAGCGAATCAGAAAATCCGGAGGAGGTAGAGGATTCAGGCGACCAACAGTAGGAATCGACATTCTGACCCAACAGGGTAACTTCCCGATAGCCGCGGGCGAACAAATCGCGGCATTCATCCACAATCGTTTGGGGATCGCGACTACGTTCGCGGCCCCTGGTGAAAGGTACCACGCAAAACGAACACATATTGTCGCATCCCCTCATAATCGTTACGAAGGCCAGAACACCGCCGCCACCCAATCGCACCGGAGTGATGTCGGCATAGGTTTCCTCGCGCGACAACAAGACATTCACGGCAGGCTGCCCGCTTTCCACCTGTCGCAGTAGATTGGGCAGGTCTTTATAGGCATCGGGACCCACAACCAGATCTACAAGCTGCTCCTCCTCTAATAACTTCGCCTTGAGGCGTTCAGCCATACAACCCAACACGCCGATGGAAAGGTCTTTATTTTTGCGCTTCACCGCCCTGAATTCCTTGAGTCGACCCCTTACTTTTTGTTCGGCATGATCCCGAATTGAGCAGGTGTTGATGAACACCACGTCGGCCTCCTCTATCTGAGTAGTGGGTTGATATCCCTCGCCTGCCATAATCGACGCAACAATTTCACTGTCACTGAAATTCATCTGACAGCCGTAGCTCTCCAGATACATTTTTTTTGCGGCAGAACTTTGTAGCGTGTCAGAATCCGCCGCTGCCGTGTATACCTCGCCCTGTCGCTGCTCATCGTGCGGCACCGCTTGGGACTTTGCAAATACGTTGCCTGAAAAGGGATTTGCCATAAGCCGCAAAGATAACTCAAAATGCGACAAAATGTCAGTATTCAACCTAATGGTTGCATGTTACGTTAAAATTATTTATAATCGTGGCAAAATACTAATTCTAAACCCACTCTTATGAACCGTTCACTACTCCTTCTTATTTCTGGATTGCTGCTTACGCCATGGCTGCATGCCCAAACCGCTCGCCTTCAGCTCTACGAAGTATTCTCGGGTGAAAATTGCCCACCATGCGCCCCCACGAATGTGTATTTGCACAATCTGGCGGTGCCAAACACGGAGAAGATCATCATGATCAAATATCAGGTGCCCATTCCTAGCGCAGGACCCATTTATTTTCAAAACACAGTGGACCCAAGCGCACGTCGCACATACTACACCGTGAGTTCTGCGCCCAATGCCCGTCACGATGGCACCATTATCGGCAGCGGACACGGAGCAAACCTGACACAAGCAATCATCGACCAACGGGTTTCGACTCCATCGCCATTCTCGGTGAACCTTTCGCACAGTTTCAACGGTAACCGCGACTCCGTTTTCATTACAATGACCGTTACTGCCAGTCAGGCCATCGCCTCCGGAAACTGGGTCGGACATCTGGCCCTCATCGAGAAGCATATGAGTTATGCCACGCCTCCCGGATCCAATGGTGAGACCAATTTCTACAATGTGGTCCGTAAAATGTACCCTAGTGCAAGTGGCACCGCCCTTCCCGGTACTTGGACATCCGGGCAAACCGAAACGGTTACTATAGCAGCAGCTGTACCCACCTACATCCGTGACCTCGCTGAGGTGGCCGTTGTGGGATTTGTGCAGAACAACACCACCAAGGAAGTAGCCCAAACAGAAATTAGTGAGCCGCTTCCTGTGCCCCTATACTCGCAGGCCATATTCAACGATAATACATTCTATCGTTGCAATTCGGCTTTCAATCCGGTTTTGGCCGTTGAGAACTTGGGGACTACGACCCTCACCACCATGGCCATTCGCCAGATCATTGGCACCAATTCCCAGTTGATTCAGTGGACAGGAAGTTTGGCTTCTGGTTCTACTACCAATATCACACTGAATCCGGTAACCTTAGCTTCTGGCACATCGACCTACACGTTCCGGATCGACAGCATGAACGGGGTAATTCACCCAAGCGCTGTGCGTTCGACCGTTACTGGCAGCCTCTACTTCAGCGCAAATACGGTTACTCAGGCTACAAATACGTTCACAGGTGCTTTCCCTCCCGCGAATTTCGCTGTTCGTAACCAGTCATCCGGAACCAACGGGTGGACGCAAGCCGTTCAGGGTGCGAATGGCTCTCAGCGCAGCGCACGCATCAACTTTTGGGATATTGCCGCAGGCGAAATCAACGACCTGTATCTGCCCCGCCTTAATTTGTCGGCCGTAGGCGCTGGCAATGCCCTGAAGTTCTACCTTGCCCATGCACAATACAACACCAGCAGTGCCGACCGTTTGGACATTGAAGTGTCGACCGACTGCGGCCTGAATTGGAGTCCACTCTACACCAACAGCGGTCCTTCACTCGCTACCGTTGCACCAGTGGGCACTGCGGGATACGTTCCCACGAGTGCGGCTGATTGGCGCCAGGAGTCGGTAAGCCTCGATCAGGTGGCCGGACAAGCAAACGTGCTCATTCGTTTCCGCGGAGTCAGCGATTACGGCAATAATCTGTATATCGACGAGATTAATGTTCCCGTTTCCACAGTAGCGGTTGAAGAAAACGAACGCGATGACTTGTCGGTTACTCTCTTCCCCAACCCAGCACGTGATCTTGCGACCTTGCGTGGTTTCAATCCCGAAAATGACGTCATCTCGATCACCCTGCGCAATGCTGTGGGTCAGGTGATTCTAGAGGAAGAAATGGGAGCTACCCATGGTGCCTTTGAGTTCAGCGTCCCCACAAGCATACTCAGCGAAGGCATCTATACGGCTGAAGTACGCTCAGGCAATCAGTTGTCGGTACGCCGACTGGTACGCCGCCGTTAATTAATCCAACCCAAATGAAACCGGGGTCTGACCGACCCTGGTTTTTTTTTGTCCCGCCCAACGATTAGTTCTGATTGTCGCACCCAACGATTAGTTTTGATTGTCGCACCCAACGATTAGTTTTGATTGTCCCGTCCAACAATTAGTTTTGATTGTCCCGTCCAACAATTAGTTTTGATTGTCCCGTCCAACAATTAGTTTTGATTGTCCCGTCCAACAATTAGTTTTGACTAAAATCCATAAACACTCCCATGAGCATAACCCGCGTTTTCGACATTCTCGACCATCAAAAATCAACCCATGCCCTGCAAACGGCGCTGGCATGCAAGAAAAACGGACGGTGGATCCACTATAGTACCGATGATTTTATAGAGCAGACCGGACGGGTAAGTCGCGGACTGCTTGCGGCGGGACTAAAGCCTGGGGATAAAATTGCCAATGTATCGAACAACCGTCCGGAGTGGAACATTCTGGATATGGGTATGTTGCAGGCAGGCATGGTGCATGTGCCACTCTACCCCACCATTACCGACGACGACTACCGCTACATTTTGAAACACGCCGAGGCACGAATGGTGTTCGTGTCGAGTCGTGAGTTGTATGAACGGATCAACAAAATCGCGGTAGAAATCCCGGAAATTCTGGGGGTTTACACCTACGATGATGTTGAAGGGGCTCCCCATTGGAGCCAAATACCGGATCAGGCGGAACAAATTCCGGTCGCACAAGTGGATGCGATCAAAGCAACTGTTCGTGCCGAAGATTTATTTACACTAATCTATACCTCTGGCACTACGGGTTTCCCGAAAGGCGTCATGCTCTCCCACAACAATGTAGTGAGCAACCTGCTTGCCTCATCCCCAAGGGTACCGTGCGAGGCAGGCGATAAATGCCTGAGTTTCCTCCCATTATGCCACATTTTCGAGCGGATGCTCACCTACATGATGATGTATCGGTCGATTTCCATCTACTATGCAGAGAGCATGGAGACGATTGGCGAAAACCTGAAGGAAATAAAACCCGACTTTTTCTCTTCAGTGCCGCGCTTGCTGGAGAAGGTATTCGACAAAATTGTGGCCAAGGGCCACGAGCAAACGGGAATTAAGAAGAAATTGTTTTTCTGGGCTCTTAACCTCGGTTTGCGCTATGAATTGAACGGGGTCAACGGACTCTGGTATGAATGGCAACTGAAGATTGCGAACAAAATTATTTTCAGCAAATGGCGTGAGGCGCTGGGTGGACGGGTGAAGGCGATTGTGAGCGGTGCCGCAGCCTTGCAACCCCGCCTGGCCCGCATCTTCTGGTCGGCCCAGATTCCGGTTCTGGAAGGTTACGGTCTCACCGAAACCTCCCCTGTAATTGCAGTTAATAATCTGGCCACAATGCGGGTGGAGTTCGGATCCGTGGGTCCGGTACTGGAGTCGATTGAAGTCAAAATCGCTGAAGACGGCGAGATTTGTTGTCGAGGCAGCAACGTCATGATGGGATATTACAAGAGCCCTGAGCTCACCGCCGAGGTGATTGACAGCGATGGCTGGTTTCATACGGGTGATATTGGCCGGTTCACCGAGCAGGGCAACCTGAAAATCACAGACCGCAAGAAGGAAATCTTTAAGACCTCAGGTGGAAAGTACATTGCCCCACAGGTAATGGAAAATCGCTTTAAGGAATCGGTCTACATCGAACAGTTGATTGTGGCCGGTGAGGGTCGGAACTTCCCGTCGGCCCTCATTACGCCGGCTTGGGAGACCCTTGCACTATGGTGCAAACAGGAAGGAATCGCGGTCGGGTCTCACCACGAGCTGATCAGAGATCCAAGAGTCGTTCAATTGTACCAGACGGAGATTGACCGCTATAACACCGGTTTTGGGCAGTGGGAACAAGTGAAACGATTCGCCATCCTGCCGGTATCCTGGGGTATCGACAGCGGCGAGTTGACTGCCACCATGAAACTGAAGCGCAAGGTAATCATGGAGAAATACAAGGCCGATTACGAGGGCTTGTATGCCGATGTAGCCTCGGGTCAAATCTAAATCACACTTGCCCACACTATTTCCGTATTTTTGCGGGCTTCCGGATCCCGTAGCTCAATGGATAGAGCAACTGCCTTCTAAGCAGTAGGTTACTGGTTCGACCCCAGTCGGGATCGCCATCATCGTTCTTTTTGGTTGGGTGTATTTTCCTCTAATCTGCCCTTTATTTCACAAATGCGGTTATCTTTGCACCCGCGTTTTCAAACAGCCCGGTGAGATGGGTGAGTGGCTGAAACCAACAGTTTGCTAAACTGTCGTGCGGGTAACCGTACCCCGGGTTCGAATCCCGGTCTCACCGCAACCTTTGACCCATGCGGTCAAACGGGGTGTAGCGTAGCCCGGTATCGCGCCTGCTTTGGGAGCAGGAGGCCGTCAGTTCGAATCTGGCCACCCCGACTTGATAATCAGGGAGTTAGCAATCCAATTTGATAGCTCCCTTTTTTATGTGCATACAATTTGCATACAGAAGGCGTCAAAACCTCAATCGTCCAATCTTGCTCAAACGCTGGTGATGGTCTTACCAAATACTGATAGCGAAAAGGGCATCGAAAGTAGCAGGTGGCTCATAAAACAAAGGAAATGCTCGTCGGGCTTCTTACGCAATCACGCTGTGAGGTGATTGTAACTTTGCTTGAATGAGATTTTAAGCCATCCACGATAAATTTCTTTTTTGTTTATCTTTCGGCAGTTGTTTTTACCTGAAAGCGATACTGCTGCGGACTAATCAAACAACCGACAACAACGTAATATCTATGGACATCAAAGACCAAATCAAACAATTAGTGGACGGTATGGCGCTAGCAACATCAGCAATATCAAGAGAAATTGCGGGTGATAAGTTGGCAACTTGCAATTTATTATTAACTATAATTGGAATAAAACTTCGCTTTTACATCTGATTCGGGTGTATAAGCGATATAAAACTTCGCGTATAAACAAGTTATAAACAATTTAATTTAAACAAGAATAGAAATGACAAAACTGAAATCAACTGCGAGCGGAGTATGCGCCCCATACCCCAACTACCGAACCAAAACCTTACTACGTGCCATGACTTATGCCGTGTGGCTGTTGCTGGTGGTGTCGGCATGCAAAAAAGAGAATGACCAAAATGACCCTAATCCCTTGTTGGTTTACGAAGTAGCACTGGACGCCTTTGTAGCGGATTTGCAGGCACAACCTCTCGATTCTGCTGGCCTTTCCGCTCGGGTACGGGATTATTTGGCGCCCAAATCGGAGAGTTTCTTTGGTGCCACCGTGGCGCTATTGGACAGCACCGGAAAGGCGTACTACAGCCCCTATTGGTACCGCCTGAACGATATCTTGGCTCTGAAAAACTTGGCAGACTCGGCCTATCAAATAGACGAACAAGCGTGGCTGCGCCAGCCTATAGACAGTGGTTATGCCATTTGGACCGAGCCTTATTTTGATGCCGGAGGTGGCGAGGTGTGGATGAGAACACGCGCCGTTCCGGTAGTCGTAAACAGCGAAATAGTGGCTGTGGCCACCACAGATGTAAAAGTGCAATAATCGTAACCCAACTAAAACCATAGAATGATGAAAAAAGCAATGTACATTTTGACCATCTCCTTCGCCCTTGCCATAGCAATGACGGGCTGCAACTCTTCGAGCAACGAGCAAGTGCGGAACACCGACTCCGATTCATTGCTCCTTGCGGCTGAACAAGGCATCCGAGAAGCCAACGACCGACTGTATGTAGGATTGAACGACATGTTTGAAGGCGACATGCAAGTGCTGAATGCGCTGTGGTCGCACAGCGAATCAACTACGTACATGGGGCCTTTTGGCGGTTCTATCACGGGATGGACTGCAATAAGGGAAGATTTTAACAAGGTGGCAGCCATGAAATTGGGCGGGAAAATTACAGGCAGCAACGTCCATGTGTTTCCGGGAACAAACATAGGCTACACAACCTGCGTGGAAGTGGGCGAAAACATAAGCCCGGATGGCACGCCGGTAGAAGTAAGCCACCGCGCTACCAATATTTTTCAACTGCAAGAGGGCCAATGGCGATTGATTCACCACCACACCGACATTTCCACCCAACTGGAAACGGCATTCGAAAAGGATTAGCTTTAATTAAGCGAGAATAAAAGAATATTAGTTCAAGAAATTTATCCTATACTTTCACTATGAGTAAGATTTTAACCCCAGAACAAACCGCCATTACTGAACAGTTTCAAGCACATATTGACGCTGAAATTCGCGGTGACCTAGACACGACTCTGTCGACAATGACATCAAGTCCACATTTAAATAATATACCAACAATGATTGGAGGTATAGGAAAAGAAGGAGTAAAAAACTTCTATGCAAGTTTAATTCCTTTTGGTAAATTTTTTCCGCCTGATCTTGAAATGGTTCCTATTTCTCAAACAATTGACCAGCACCAATTGGTTGATGAAATTATCTTTAAATTTACTCATACTACAGAGGTTGGCTGGATGTTACCCAATATACCGCCTACGGGAAAAAGAGTAGAAATTCCTTTAGTAGTGATTGTTGGATTCAAAGACGGTAAGGTTACTCATGAACATATCTATTGGGACCAAGCAAGTGTTCTAGTGCAAATTGGCTTGTTATCCCCACATGGGCTGCCTATTAATGGCATTGAAACGGCTAAGCGAATGGAGAAAATAAATAATAGAATGAAGTTGTAAATATCAAAAAGCTTATAACAGCGTGTATGTGGCAATAGCGGGTGCAGTGGTACATCGAAGGTCTGTGCTTCTAGGAAACTTTATTCTAAACGGACAGG
>VHAX01000011.1 GCA_016872215.1 Sphingomonadales bacterium
AGCCGTAGGTGACAAATCTGGGGCAGGTGTCAATTGAATCTGTATGGGGGTTACCTTCCGATTGTTCGAGCGATGCGGGTCGCCCGACAAATTCTGCTCAGGATCGACAATGCTGATCAGATAATAAGGGCCAGAAACCCCATTCGGCAGGTTAAACGACAAATTTTTCGTGTATTGAGCCCCCGGGGCCAGGCTTCCCGAACTGGTCGACTGCGACAAAAGGGTTGCGTTAGCTAATGACTGGCTGTCGGCTGATAAATAGATCCGCTCATGCCACCACGAATTACTGGGTAGTGAATCGGGCCCAGCGTTATAAACCTGCAGGCTGGCCGAATAAGATTGACCAGATGATAAAGGTGCAGGAACCGTAAACTGTGTCACCTGCACATCGTAGGCAGGTCCAGCCAAGGGTCCGGATACAAAAACGGGGCGCGGTGCGAACATCCGTGAAGAACCTGAAAAGCCGTTATTACCTTCAAAAATGTATTCATATACCGATTGATTCATGTCGGTAACCGCATGAAAATGGAAGCGACCATTCAAGTTTGGCGCAACAAAAAGTCCACGGCGTACCACAGAATCACCCGCCGCAATCAGCCCATTAAATGGGGAGGCATTAACATTAATGAGAATAGAATGCGCCGAACCTCCTGGAGCGGTCGACACATACAACCGATCAGCGAACGATGCGGCAGATGGCCCTGTGCCACGGTTCACCACCGTCCACTCTACCTCATAAACAGAATCAGCCCTTAGGGTGTCGACCAGCGGTAATTGCAAACGACTAATCTGCAAATCGGGGTATGGGGAGAGGGTAATTTGGACAACATTTCCAAATCTTCTGTTGTTATTGTTGTATACATACTCAAATGCATCGCCTCGGGCGTTGGTGTGCACCATCAGGTAATAGGTCCCAAAAATTCCTTGAGGCAGAGTAACTGGCTGGTTTTGCGTGTAGGACTGACCTGGAATCAGCGGTAGAGCCCCTTGATAAACCGCCCTACCGCCCAATGAAATGGCCGTTGATCGGTTGAAGATGGTATCCGGACAAAGCCAAAGTGAATCGATCCATACCGGAGCGGAAGGTGGATTGGCACCACGGTTTCGTACCCGATACAAAAGAGAAACAGGTAGGCCCGACATACCCGTGGCGGCTACCACCACAGAATCCACCACCAAATCGGGTGGGGGCAACAAGGTGATTTCTGTGGCCATGCCCGCACCGCCCCGATTATTCTGCTCATCACGTTCTAGAATTACATCATCGCAGTCGGCCACTGCATGAAACCAATAAGTTCCCACCAGCTGGGAAGGTAGAACAAAACTTAAATTGACTGTTCGACTGCTGTCGCGGCGCAGGGGAGCCGACATATTGGCTCCTCCATTTTGAGTAGGATTGAGTGCGATGGCATTACTGGGAAAAAACACACTGTCTGGCGATATAAAATAACAATTTCGCCACTGGCTGCCGGGGGGGATGTCCACCTGACCTGTGTTTTTGTATATAACCGTAAGCGCCACCGTGTTTCCACTGAAGGTTGCTACAGGGGCTCCGACCGATTCAACTTTGAGGTCCGGAAGAGGTGATGGAACAATATTCAGAATTCCAAAAGCCGCGTTGTTGTCTTCACGCAGCTCAGGCATGCGCGCATCGGTGGTAAATCGGACGAGACCAGATGGGCAATAATTGCCAGGCTGACTGCATAAGATTGCATCCATATTATCCGCCACCACGAACAAATACATATTGCTCAAAATACGGGCTGGCAGTTCTACCCGAACCGTACGTAGATAAGATTGACCAGTATCAAGATAAGTTAAATTTTGAAAAGTACCCAGGAGGAAATCATCGAACTGGTTGAGGTTATTGTCGGTCGATATATATACGCGGTCATACCATACTGTGGCACCCGTTGTGTACTCACCCATGTTGCGAACACGATAAGTGATGTCGACCTGGCTGCCCGACAAGGCTGAGGTGGGCAGCAACAACGAATCTACGATAAGGTCAGGCAACGAACGATAGCCAAAAGTGAGGCTATCAGAAAAAGTATCGTAGCAACTGTTGCGCGCTGCCACTTGCCAGCGGTAATCTTCGCCCAGCAATAAGGCCTGAGTCCACAATACATTGATTCCGGCATTGGCTCTTGTGGGCTGAGCAGGCCGAGCCTCACCGACGCGCCATAGATAGAAATCATATTGAACAGCACCTGCCGAAACATCCCAACTGAAGTTTATCGGTGCTGTTAGGTTAAGCGAATTGTTGAGTGGAATCAGGTTTGTTGGAATGGCGGGTGGTATGGGTTGACGCACCTGAATGGCCACTGTATCATGAACCACGCAGCCGCTAGAAGCGGTGTATTGAACGGTGTAGGTGGTGGTAGACTGAGGTGCCACGCGGATCGAAGCGGTATTTTCACCCGTCGACCACAGTCCCTGAACAAAGCCTGTTGCGATCAACTCAGTTGAATCGCCCTGACAAAGGACAGAAAAGCCGTTGACCTGAATGCTGTCTGCATACCATTGAATGTTGCGTGAAGCCAAAATTCGTCCGTCGCAAACATCAGTATTCCCGACTGACGGGTTATAGTGGATAAGGTTGTATTGTCCACCCCGCTTAACATAAATCGAATCGCCCAGTTCACCAGTCGACCAAATATAAGAACCTGGAACCGAAGCGTAGAGCAAAAGGGAGTCACCTTGGCACAAACTACCTCCTCCCGAACCAGTTAGAATTGACACAGGACCGGGTGGCGTAGTTACCTGAACAGTAACACTTGCCGTTGAAAAACAACCACTTAATGCGGTGACCGTTACGCTGTAGGTGGTGGTGACTTGTGGATTAACCATCAAAACGCTGCCTGTAGCGCCATTGTTCCATGAATAAAATGCACCGCCCTGTGCCCTCAAGGTGACCTGTGTACCGGCACAGACGAAAGCCTGACTAGCCGAAGCGGCTGCCGCTACAGGAATTGAATCGAATTGAACACTTATAGAGGCCGAAGTATCTCTGCATCCCGCTGGAGTTGATACCACCACTCGGTATCGACCCCCCGCCCCCGCCATAAACAACGAATCCTGGGCACCTGCCAAGGTTACACCGTTCAGCTGCCATTGGTAGGAGTTGCCCGCTACATGACTGGCCTGAAGCAAGACCACATCGCCCGCACATCGTGAGGTGGGCGTAAGCGGCTGAATCTGGGCCACAGCGGCGGGGTGCACAACCACCTGTATGCTGTTAGAAAGCACACCGCAGGGCGACTGCCCGTCATACAATACCACGCTGTATTCGCCCGATTGCGTGGCTGCATATTCAAAGGCTGTAGCTCCAGGAATGTCAATGCCTTGGTTGCGCCATTGGTAAGCAGCAGCCGAACTTGCCACCGACCGCAATACTACCGCTGTGCCGCCGCAAACCACTGTATCGCCCAGGGCTGAGATGACTGCTTGATAGGCGGGCGTTGGATTCACTGTGAGGTGTAGGGTCACCATGCTATCGCAGCCCGCGGCGTTGACCAATGTCTGGGTATAGGTTCCCGTACTCGTTAAATTCAAACCAAAAAAGGAATAGGACGATGGCGCGCAAATATCAACAAACTGTTCGCTGCCACTCGAATGTAAACCTTCTATCGAGCCATCGGTGTAGGAGAGCGAATCAAAAATCTGGGCTGCGCTGTTGGCCAAGATCCCGATTGCCCGATCCCATACCAACCCGCTCGATCCAGTTCCTATTTGAATAAACCTCAATTCCTGAATCGTTCCATTTAAATTTGCTGAAGCAGTATCATACCAAGCCAAAACAACCGATCCTCCCGAGGAATGCAGGTTCGTACTTATGGACGCTATTTGCGGATCCGTATGAATAGCGTCCACAAATTGCAATAACTGGTTGTTGAAGTGAAGGTGCATGGTTATATCGCCGATATTTACGGCATTCGTGATGCTCACGGCCACCACTACAGTATCACCCAAGCAGGCCGATGTCGAACCCACCCCAATATTGGGGATCAACACGTTCAAAGCGGCTGACGACGACACTGACAAGCATTGACCAGCAACAGAAGCTTGAAGTCGGTACAGGTAACCACTCATAGCCGCTGTGATCCCTGTAATTTGGAGCTGTGGCGTAAATACCCCCAAATAGTGGCCAGCATCCTGTAGATCCATCCATGCATTCCCTCCGTCGGTACTCATCTGCCAACGATAAGCGCTCGCTCCTGTAACCGAAGCGCCCAAAGAGGTAGATCCGTAGATTGGTACGGTAAGCGTGCCCGTTAATCCACCGGCAAAAATGGGGAATGGGGCAACAGCGACGGAACCATTTAAAAAGATGGTCGAATCAAGAACTGCGAAATTGTAGTCGACGATTTCCGACTGAGCCACATTAAAAGAGAGGGCGGTGGATGCATGAGCCTGAAAGGAAAGATTGACCAACACATCATTCAATAGTGTCGCTGGGGTTTGGGTCGCGGCCCAAGCTATGCGTATTTCCGATGGTGAATAGGCAGAAACAATGAGCGAATCGGTAGTGAGGGCGGAGCCATTGGAACCCAAAAAAGTGAGCGCTGCGGGATCATATTGAATAGCCAGAGAGAGGGCACCAATCGAAGGGAAATTCCGCATGTTGATGGGCACTTGTATGGAAGCGCCGGCACAGGTACTGACACTATCCATACTAACAACTGGGTTTTGAGCCCACAATTGCGTATTGTGCAGACTGGCTAAAAAGAGGAGGCAACAAATACTCAGTTTAACTTTCTTCAAAAAGCTATTGTGCGAAATTGAGTTTACCATGGCGAAAAAATTTAAAAGCAAGGAGAAAAGATGACAGTTCGTAAGTGAAGCCGACCACGCCGAATGCCAGTACATTAATAAGCAGCCTTCACCAAACGCAACTGGCGGCGCTCGGGTATTCCTCCCGAATCGTAGACGAAACTACATTGGTATACGCCGGCCGAAAGCAGAGATACGGGAAGGTAAATCGTATGGGCACCCGCTGAAAGCAGTTCCTGAGGGCTGCTGTAGACCCTTCTTCCCGACGCATCGCTGATCTGATAGTAGATACTACCAGGGCGAGACAACTGAATCGACAAGCGCGATTCATCACCAAAAGGATTGGGGTAGCACATGAGCGACCAGCCCGTGCGGTCGGATGAAGACAAAACAGGCACCAATAGCTTTGGCATGGTATGCGGAATGCCCATTCCATTGGCCAACTCACAATCAGCCAAGGCCAACCATTGCGCGGACAAGGCCGTGTTCAGGTGCGGATTCTCTGTTTCGAGTAACAATAGGTCATCACCCGCGCGCAAGTTCAAGGGGCGGCTTCCAAACCAGGCCAACCGCAACACCCGGTCATGTTGCTCGAAAACAACAGGCGAGGAGCCTTCGGCTGCTGACGGAACACGAATATTGCGCACGCGCAGACCATCGGGGAGCAATAAATCGAGCGAGATGGCCGCTACCTCCAGGTCTTCCCCCACCCTAATGGGCCACGCTCCATCCGATTCATCGAAGCTTCCCGATTGTTGCAATAGAATCCCAGCCGCATGCCGTAGACCTGGCAACGGCACATAACTACCGTTGGCGTCGCCCGCTGTTAGCGCCCGCAGGTGCACCGCCACCGTGTCGTTTTGCAAAGTCACTGAGGAGTCTGAAAACACCCAATCGCTCAAGGCAAAGGTGTAGCCCTGCACCGCATAGCGACTTAAAATCTGAAGGGCATCCGTGGCGTTCACAACCGACGATAGATTCACGTCCGCCGCCCTGTGGAACAACCCCATAAGGGGTGCACGACCTGAAAAATGCTGGTTAACGAAAAATGCGTCGGTGGCATTCACCCCACCCCAAGGCTTTTGGGTCGACACACCAAAGTGATAGGGTTGGCCAGATGATAATCCAGTGAATAAAAACAAACCCTGTGCATCCGTTGAAGTCGTTCCCAACACGGTATTTCCACTCAACAATTGCACCTGCGACTGATTCATCGGCGTTGCGAACCGATTCAGGTAGCTGATGCGACCCGTTATGCGGTTGCAGGGAAGAACCGTGAGGTTAAGGGTCACCAAGCTGTCACAGCCCGCCTGATTGGTGAGCAGGGCAGTATACAATCCACTGTTGGCGTACTGAAATCCGTTAAAGGAATAGGACGCCGGGGCACAGATGGTGGCGCTAAGGCTGTGGGTGCCGGGCTGGTTGACCGTCAGGTTCAGCGCGATTACACTGTCGCAACCCACTGCGTTTGTAAGTGTGGAGGTGTAGGTGCCCGTTGTGGTGAGTGACTGGCCGTTGAAGTTGTAGGTCGCCGGGGCACAGATGGTGGCGCTAAGGCTGTGGGTGCCGGGCTGGTTGACCGTCAGATTGAGATTGACCACACTATCGCATCCGGATGAACCAGACAAATGAACCATATAGATACCCGATTGCCCAAAAGTTTGGCCACCCACCTGAGCAACCGAGGGAGCGCATATTGTTTGGGTTAAATGAACTGCAACCGGCTGGTTTACCATGAGATTCAGCTGCACAAGGCTGTCACAACCCTGGGCATTGATCAGAAGGGCCGTATATAGCCCACTCGAATGGTAACTCTGTCCATTGAATACAAAACTACCAGGTGAACAAATCGATTGATTCAATACGGTGACAGGCTGTTGTGGGTGGACAGTTAGATTCAGGGTAATAAAACTATCGCAACCCAGCGTTGTCGACATCAATTGCGTGTATCTTCCCGAGGATGTTAGCACTTGAGAACCGAACACATAATTTCCTGGTGCGCATATGGCTGCTGCCATCTGAACCGAGGTATCACGCCCAACCGTCAAATTCAACGTCACCACACTGTCGCATCCCGAAGCAGATGTGAGGGTTGATGTGTAGGTGCCTGATGAGAAATAGAGCGCCCCACCAAATAAAAATCCTGTTCCGGAACAAGCCTGTGCACTAATATGGTTCTGAACCGGTTGAGCTGCCGACAGTAAAAAACCGGTCGATGTGTCTGTACACGTACCTGCAGAATTGCTCACCAACATACGATAAGTTCCGGGAGAAATCGCTAGTAGAGTTGAACTGTTTTGACCTGGCAAAACTTGCCCATCCAGCAACCACTTGTACATTACATTAGGAAGTTGGGTGCCGCTGAGTAATACTGATTGGGACGGACATATATGGGATGGGCCACTAATTAGAATCTGCCCTCCAGTACCCAAAAGATTATTTACTTGAACAGATTGCGAAGTATCCGAACAACCCGCCGGATTGCGTACAACCAATCGATATAATCCGGCAGTATTCACCATAACCACTCTACTCACAAGACCAGGAACAACCACGCCATCGCGAAGCCACTGATATGATCCGCCGTTAACAGGCGAACCCGTCAACATAACAGACTGTCCACCACAAAGGTTGGTAACGCCAGTAACCGAGACCAAGGATTGCGGGTAAGGTTCAATGTTGACTTGAATACCGTTGCTCAGAGGCGATGGACAATTGAGCGCGTTCAATATTTGCACCTGATAAAAACCGCTAAGAGTCGGCGAATAAATAGGTTGATCAGCACCTGGAATGGCTGATCCATTACGAATCCACCGAATTCGCAATCCTACCGGTGGTTGACTCGATTCCAAGGTCACCAATGAACCCGCACAAATGCTGGTCGGTGTAAGTGCGGAAACGGTTGCGGCTGGAACCGCAGCGTCACGCCTAAAAGAAAATGGGATGGATGTCACTGAGCCGCAAGAATTGCTCGCCGTTACACTGATCTGACCCACCCCCAACGTCCAGCCACTCAAATCAAGTGTGATGTTTTCGGTATTTCCACCCGATAACAAAACCGCACCTGAGGGAATCGACCATGCATAGTTAGATGCGGTGTTGACTGATGCAATTGAAAAAGAAACAATATTTTCAGTCCAGCAGACCACCGGACTACCATGGATTGATCCAGTCATTACGGGCATGGTTTCTACCCTTACCCAAACTGTATCTGGGGCGCTGAAACAGCCAGATGTGCTCTCCATCCTAACCAGGTACATTCCAGACATCGCTGTATTGGCTGATGGAATTTCCAGTTGTTCCAGTTGGGAATAAAATCCGTTAGGACCGGTCCAGTGTATATTGCCCAAGGGCCTAAATTGAAGTCCAAATCGAACAGTATCGCCTTCGCAGGCCACTACATCTGCTGATGCAACTGGGACAGCGGGCGGCACACAGTTGGTGAAAGGTGCAGTGCCCACTGTGCTCCATTGACCGTTGGAGTCGCGAACCCTAACGGCTAATGTGTGACCCCCGAGCGATAAAGTTCCCGTTGGCAGGCTAAAGCCTCCTTGAATTGCCGTTTGTCCGAGCGGGATAGCAAACGACTGGTCCAAGCCAATGCCTGGGTCTGTATCAATAAAGTAAGCAGCGGAGTCTAATGTGGCTCTTGGTGTTGTTGGGATTTGAGCTGAGTCGATTACCCGAATCAATCCAAAAACAGCATGGCTCCAATCGCCACGCACATTTTTTGTCCGAACACCCATAAAATGAAGCCCGATCGAAAGTCCTGCAGAAGGAATATTGGAAAAAGTACCAACTTGGACGCCACGGCCAATAGAAAGCGAATAACCCAATCCCGGACCTGGATCCGTGTCGAAGAAGTACTCAGCTGCTACAACATCTGTTGAATTTGCAGCAGAAACATCAAATATTTGAAAATACTCCGTGCGAGAACAAACGCCGTCGCTCACCTGGACATAATATACACCTTGTGTTAGACCATCTACAAATGGTCCAGTGGCACCATTGCTCCATAAATATGCATATTGCCATGCACTACCCCCTGAGGCAGTTACTCGGGCACTACCATTTGATCCGCCATTGCTCTCGTGATTCACGCTGACCGCAACCCTAATCTCAGGTGGAGCATGAAGGATCAAGGGGGTGCTAAAACGCACATTGCCATATTGGTCATTGTAGCGGACAGAATACATTCCCGAAGCAGTTGTATATATGATTCGACTCGTCTCGCCGGTATTCCACAACCAATTACTTCCAGCAGGCGCAGTAAGCATACGGCGAGTTGGTGCACAGAAAGTTAATGGACCGTCCGCAACAATTTGACCAGGCGGAGCTATTCCAACATTCACCTGCCTGATGATTTGTGTCGCGCAACTATCTCCTGCGTCCAAAACCAGCATCACATCATAAACACCCGCCTGAGCAAAAACGGCTTGCGCCACCGGTCCTGTGAAATCGAAAGGCCGACCCAAACGAACCGAAAAATTATCGATCGACCAAGACTCGTTGCACAACCACTCCCCATTCGACTGATCTATGCTAAATGATAATGAACTGGACGTATCCGGTATGGTAAAACGTACACGGTATACAGAGCTTGGGGTGCCCCAACATCGACCACCTACCTGCCCCTGATACACCACCTGAGGATAAGTGAGGGGCGTATGACCACAACACCAAACAGCGTAGGGGTTAAAATAAAAAGTCCCTAAGCTTTGTCCGTTTACGGAGAAAGTGAATGGCTCATCGCCGTCCCAAGAGTCGTGGGCATACAAATCAAATGAAATGGTCTTCGACACATGAGGGCTCAAACCAGACTGATTGTATGAGATGCTTTGGTTGATAAACGGACCCAATACGTTGGAACCCTGGAACGAAAACACATCCGTAACATTCCAACCCTGTGTGTTTTGCTCAAAATCATTGCTTGAGGCTGAACCCCGAACATCACCAACGTACCAACCATAGGTCGTGTTCGAATCTACATTCTGTGATGTACTGCTGAGCAACACCGAACTACCCGGCTGGGCATTGCTGCCCACAGAGAAGTCGGGAATGGCAGGGCTACAACCCACCGAAATCACCTCAAATGGCATACTTTTGGCGTGCGACCAATGACCAAATAAATCAAGTCCGCGAACGCTTAATTGATGGAACCCGGTCGAAAGTGAAGAAACAGCCACTGAACTCAGTGAAACGATTGTATCTCCAGGCTGTACAGCAATAGGTACGCCATTTCCACAACCCGGATCGGCATCAAAAAAGTACTCCGCCGCAATGAGCGGGGCACTGATTCCAAAACCTGGTGGTGGTGGAGGGCTAACGAAAAACAAAGTAGACGAAGCAAAGCTCCAGTTGCCCTCTGCATCCCGAACCCGAACTGAGAAGCGGTGCAATCCTGGGCTAGCTTGGGCTACACTGGCCTGAAATGTTTGTGTAAGCATAGTATCGAATGATCCAGATAATTGAATAGGGTTTGCTCGTCCCGGACCAGGATCAATGTCCACAAAATACTCGGCCTCAATCAAATTTGGCATAAGGGGCAAAACCTGCTGCTGCTCGATTCGAATCAAACTATGGCGTGCAATACCCCAGCCCGACAGAGCATCTTTCACGCGAACACCAATAAAATACAGGCCAGGGGGAATAGAGCCCAAAGAAACATCAGCAACAGCCGAGATTTGGCTTAAGCCCGGCACTGGAATCGGGATTCCCAAGCCTGGACCTGGATCGACACCAATAAATACCTCGGCTGCCACTATACCCACAGAAGACGCGACGGAGCTATCGATTAGATGAAAAGTAAAATTTTGTGGACAGACTCCATCTGTCACCACAAGCGTGTATGTTCCGGCCTGCAAACCCGCTATCGAGGCGGTGGTGGCACCGGTATTCCATAAATAAGTGTGTAGAAGAGTGCTGCCGCCACGCACTTGGACATTGATGCTGCCATTGGAAAGGCCATTGGTTGGTCTGTTAATCTGGGTTACAACCAATGGAACATCCAGAACATCGACGTAAACAGAAGGAGTAGTTCTTCGAATCGAAGCACCGGGCGAATTGTATAAACAGAAATAAGTGCCCCGACGGTCCACACGTATGCTTCTTGTCACTTCACCAGTATTCCACAGCCAATTTGCGCCCAAAGGTGCGGTTAAATCAACAAAACCGCCCAAACAAAATGTAGTTGGACCCGAAACCTGCACTTGATTGACTGCACCAAGTCCCACCTCAACCTGCCTGATGATTTGTGTCGCGCAACTATCTCCTGCGTCCAAAACCAGCATCACATCATAAACACCCGCCTGAGCAAAAACGGCTTGCGCCACCGGTCCTGTGAAATCGAAAGGCCGACCCAAACGAACCGAAAAATTATCGATCGACCAAGACTCGTTGCACAACCACTCCCCATTCGACTGATCTATGCTAAATGATAATGAACTGGACGTATCCGGTATGGTAAAACGTACACGGTATACAGAGCTTGGGGTGCCCCAACATCGACCACCTACCTGCCCCTGATACACCACCTGAGGATAAGTGAGGGGCGTATGACCACAACACCAAACAGCGTAGGGGTTAAAATAAAAAGTCCCTAAGCTTTGTCCGTTTACGGAGAAAGTGAATGGCTCATCGCCGTCCCAAGAGTCGTGGGCATACAAATCAAATGAAATGGTCTTCGACACATGAGGGCTCAAACCAGACTGATTGTATGAGATGCTTTGGTTGATAAACGGACCCAATACGTTGGAACCCTGGAACGAAAACACATCCGTAACATTCCAACCCTGTGTGTTTTGCTCAAAATCATTGCTTGAGGCTGAACCCCGAACATCACCAACGTACCAACCATAGGTCGTGTTCGAATCTACATTCTGTGATGTACTGCTGAGCAACACCGAACTACCCGGCTGGGCATTGCTGCCCACAGAGAAGTCGGGAATGGCAGGACTACAAGACGGGCTGATGACATCAATTTGGCCGGATCGGGTGAAAGACCAGCGGCCGAGCAAATCGCGGGTGCGCAGATTTAATCGATGAATGCCAACGGGCAAACCACCTAAGGAAATCGAAAATACACCCATGGTGGTATCGCCAGGAAGAATCAAAAGAGGCAATCCATTTCCACAACCGGGATCGCTGCCAAAAAAGTACTCGGCCCAAACGACTGGTGCAGGTTGGAGTGATACGGGTCCTGCAAAAGAATCCGTTACGAAAATAGAACCTGAGGCTCCTATACCCCAGCCATATTGAGCGTGCAATACACGAACCACCAAATAATGCATGCCGGGCACAGCATTTGAAAAAGACACCTGAAGTGCAGACACATCGAGCGTATCCAATCCGGGGGTTATGGGGATGCTGGTTGCAGCCCCCACCCCAGGGTCCACATCAAAAAAATATTCAGCAGCAATAATCCCTGTCTGGGCCTGGGTATAGCCAACACTGCAAAGCAGCATCAACCACAAACAAAGGCCGCTTGGGCGCATCCAAAGACGTTCCATGAGCGTGCGTACAGCGGTTGGAACGACTAATCGCGCGAAACAGCTCGCAAATTGATTTGGAGTGTACCTCCCACCGGAACTGTAGAAACCGGGATACTTAACTCAGTAACTGCCGGAGTTTTGGGCTCAGACGGCAACTGAGTTACGGCATACAGGCCTCCCCACAAGCCAATGTTTGTTCCGTTGGTGCCTGTTCCCAAAGCAGGAGAACCAGTCTGCAATCCGTAATTGTGCCCCCAACTAAATTCGGCGTTGGGATTTGAGAAATTGAACGGGAAATTATTGAAGAGTGGGTCAAGGTTTTCAAGATTGCCCGAACCTGTTCCGCCATAACCTGGAGGTGGCAGCGCACTCACTTGAGCATTGGCATACGTAAGGTTGTTGTACCAGTAGCAGTCGTAACAACCAGTAGGCTCGGACCTGTAAAAAATATTATTTTCCAATACAAGACCTTTTACAGACAGGCAAGGGTTATACCAATAATATGGTCCGCTGAAAACTGAACTTGTCCTATTCAGAAATATTGAATTACTGACAACCACCTCTGAATTAAAATTTCCATTCTCACATCTAACTTGAATAGCAGCGCCATCGAAAACACAATTCGTCAGTAAAACATTATCTACATCATATTTTAGGTACAAACCAGTTTTTAACAAACAATGCCTGAATGTTATGTCCCGAAATGTTTCTGAACCCACACCAAGATAAACCCATTCCCTCACAACACAACGCTCAAAAATGAAATTATTCATAGATTGTTGCCCTCCCGCAGCACCCGTAAAATCACCATTAATATTTACTTGATACATGTTCAGTCCGTAAAACCGACTACTGTCCGATCCCATGGTTGGGCTATATTTGCGTAAATATAGGTAGTCCATCTCGACCACATTGTTCCGAATACCTTCACCGATTAACACCAAAGGCTTGACCATGGTCACACTTCCATAATTGCCCCCACCCCCGGTTATCAATAAGGTGTCGCCTGGCGAGGCCGCATCCACGGCTGCCTGTAAACTGCTGTGTTGGGCAGGACGGGAAGTAACATTACTCACTGTAATCACTGCAGCATCAACCCGAACATGAATCAGAGCCATAAAGGCGAATAAGAAAAGAGTGTAAATTGTTTTCATAAAGTAGTGTGATTTATAGGGTTTAAAACGGCTGTAATCTAAAAATAATTTTTGAAATAAAAAAAAACATTGTATAAGTTTAATTATTCATCCCATGCTTACCGACCAGTGCTCCAGGGCAGCAAGTAAGCGGGGACCATACCAGGAGTAATGCTCACCGTCGACCAGGCGCAGTTCGGCTCGGGCCAGCCCAAGGTCGAACAATTCTTGTGCGTGGTGGCGTCGAAAGGGAAAGGGCTCTGAACTGAGCAAAAGCAAGTCGGCCCCACTGGCTTGGAGCTGTGTCGGTTCGGGGGTCGGATACCGACCCGTCCAGGAGGCCGCCGCATTCACGGCGCCCAGTCGCGTCAATACGGCATCGATGAAGGTATCGCTGCCAGCAAACATCCAGGGGTCGCGCCAAATGCCATAAAGCACCCGGCGGCCTGTCAATGGTTGGCCCAAGCCCTCAAAGCCGGCCTGAATCTGTTGTGTTAAAGCCAGCGCCTGCTCGGTACGACCTGTAATACGGCCCACGGCATCCATCATGGCGCAGGCCGAATCGATGCAGCGGACATCGCTGATCCAAACCGGCAACTCCTTCATCAATTGTTCGAGTCGGTCTTGGTCGTTCTCTTCCTTGTTGGCCAATACCCAGTCGGGCCGCAGGGCTAAAATCTGCTCCACACGAAAATCTTTGGTGCCCCCCACCCGGATTTTCGTTTGTCGCCAATGCGGGGGGTGCACACAAAAACGGGTGATGCCCACCACTTCTTGATCGAGCCCCAGTGCCGCCAAGCATTCGGTTTGGGAGGGCACGAGCGACACGATGCGCTGGGGTGGAAAACGCAACGGTTGTACCCAACGACCGAGCGGGTCCCATTCGCCCCCCGCATACATGGCTAGGAAAGTTGGGCCATCAGATCGTGGCGGGTGATGATGTGCTTTTCATGGCCCCCAAGGTCTACCAATACAGCCGCCGCGGGTGCGGTTGATGAAAAATGAGCCATAAGCGCCGAAACCGGCGTACCCGATGGTACGCAGGCGAAGGGAGGCAGCATAACTTCACCGACCGGAAGGCGCCGCACAGACTCATCGCCGGCCAACAAACCCATCAACTGGTGATCGGTCACCGAACCCTTAAATGCTTCTGCATCGACCACCGGCAACTGGGAAACATTGTAATGAAGCATTTTCTGAACCGCTTCGGCGACCGTTTGGCTGACCCCCACAGTGAGCAAGGGCAGGTGTCGGTGCGCGACCACGCAATCGGCGGCGGTGCGCACAGGCGATTCCAAAAATCCACGTTCGCGCATCCACTCGTCGTTGAACATCTTGCCCAAGTAGCGTGTACCGTGGTCGTGGAAGATCACCACCACGACATCCTCCTTTCTCAGATGCTCGCCCAGTTGAAGGAGTCCGGCCACCGCCGAGCCCGCTGAATTTCCGGCAAAAATACCCTCCTCCCGGGCAATTCGTCGGGTCATAACGGCAGCATCGCGGTCGGTGACCTTCTCGAATCGATCAATCAGATCGAAATCCACATTCTGCGGCAAGAAATCCTCCCCGATCCCTTCGGTGATGTAGGGGTAGATCTCGTTTTTATCGAACTCACCGGTTTCTTTATATTTTTTGAAGACTGAACCATAGGTGTCGATTCCCCAAACCTGAATCGCCGGGTTCTGCTCCTTCAGGTAGCGTGCCGTTCCGGAGATGGTGCCCCCAGTGCCCACGCCCACCACAAGATGGGTGATGCGCCCCTCGGTTTGCTGCCATATTTCTGGGCCGGTCGACTCATAATGCGCCTGCCGGTTGGACAGGTTGTCGTATTGATTGGCCTTCCAGCTGTTGGGCACCTCACGCTCGAGGCGCGACGAAACGGAATAATAGGAACTGGGATCCTCTGGCTCCACATTGGTTGGGCACACCACCACCTCTGCACCCAAAGCGCGCAAGGCATCAACCTTCTCCTTCGACTGCTTGTCGGTCGTGGTGAAAATGCACTTATAACCCTTCACGATTGCTGCGATGGCCAGTCCCATCCCCGTATTTCCGGAAGTGCCCTCGATAATTGTGCCCCCCGGCTTGAGTTTTCCGCTTTTCTCGGCCTCCTCAATCATCCGGAGGGCCATCCGGTCTTTAGTGGAATGACCAGGGTTGAAGGTCTCAACTTTGGCCAATACTGTGGCCGGTAAAGATTTGGTAACGCGATTGAGTTGCACCATCGGGGTATTTCCAATGGTGTGGAGTATGTGGGGATACCAAGGCATGCACAAAAATAGACAAAACCGAGGGATGGCGTGACAATCCTCCACGCTCTGTATGTTTGCGCTATGCAATCGAGTGATGCACGCCAAAGTCAAGCTTCCGATGCGGAAAACATGGGTCGGCCACGGATCAGCGGGGTGGTGATCTGTCTCAACGAAGCGCAGCGCATCGAAGATTGCCTGCTGTCGATCCGACCAGTTGTGGATGAAATAGTACTACTCGATTCGGGGAGTAGTGACGATACCACCGCTCGTGCCACTGCTCTGGGTGCCAGGGTCATTCAACGTGAGTTTGACACCTTCGCCGCCCAAAAAAACGCAGGCATCGAGGCAGCCCTCTACCCCTGGATCTTATCGATCGATGCTGATGAGCGGCTTTCCCCTGAGCTACAGTCGGCCCTCACAGCGTGGTGCGAACAAAACATCCCGGCGTCGCCCTGCGCCCTGCGCATGAACCGCCTTAACCATCTGGGTGAGCAGGCCATCAGGCACGGAAGCTGGTGGCCCGACCGGAAGATCCGCTTGTTTCACCGCGAGATGGCCAGGTGGGGATCAGGTAATCCACACGAGGAATTAAGCCTGCAGCCTGGTACACGCATCGTTGACCTCGACGGACTACTCCTACACCTCACCGCCGACGGCCCGGCTACTTTACGGCGTAAAAGTGAGCGCTATGCCCGCCTATGGGCCGAACAACGGAAGGCGGACAAACAAATCGCACCGGTTTGGAAACCCCTGTTGAGCGCTGCCTTCCGGTGGCTGCGCGACTATGTATTCAGAGCGGGATTTCTCGATGGCCGCGCGGGCTGGGAAATTGCACTGATAGATGCGGCCTACACCTATAATAAGTATGCGCTGACGCGAAAAGCATTAATAAGCGGCGGACAGCGGACGATATCGACCGATCCTCATTCGCTCAGACAAAAAACGAGCGGGAAATCCTAAATTTGCGGTTGTATGTCGACTCCCACCCGCTTGCAACCAGAACATACATCCCCTAAGTCACCCCAACCGTGCGTGTAGGCGGTTTCACCTTTGTACGCAATGCCCTGCGCTACGACTACCCCGTATGCGAGAGTATTGCTTCCCTACTACCTTTAGTCGACACCCTTGTGGTTCTTTTGGGCAACAGCGAAGACGGCACCTCCGATATGCTGAGCAAACATTTTGCACATGAGCCACGCATCTGCTGGGTCGACTCGGTGTGGGACGATACCCTGCGCGAAGGTGGGCGCGTTCTGGCCATAGAAACCGATAAAGCCTACCATGCACTAGGCACAGAATTCGACTGGGTAATCTATCTGCAGGCCGATGAGGTCCTCCACCAGAGCGATTACCACCTGCTGCGCAATGCCATGGAACACCACCTACGTAATCCCCTTGTGGAAGGCCTACTGCTTCAATATAAACATTTCTACGGCTCCTACGATTATGTGGGCACCAACCGACGTTGGTATAGGCGCGAGATCCGGATAATGCGTCCCTTGCCCGGGCTTCACGCCTGGCGCGATGCGCAGGGTTTCCGTTGCGACGGCCGTAAACTACAGGTGAAAGCGACCACGGCACGCGTGTTTCACTATGGATGGGTCAAAAATCCACTACGGCAGCAAGACAAGCAGGTCAATTTCAACCGATTGTGGCACTCCGAAGACTACGTTCAAGAGCACATTGCAGTGCGGGAGACCTACGACTATGAGGGCAACGAGCAACTCGACACCTTCACAGGCTCCCATCCGGCGGTCATGGAAGGACGAATTTCGCGGCAGGACTGGACATTCTTGTACCGACCCCGAACGGTGAAGCCAACCCGGCATGAAAAGCTTTTGGGCCTCTGGGAACAAATCACAGGCCGGCGCTTGTTTGAATACCGCAATTACACAGAACTCTAATCGGCCTCATCTACATTCCCATGACGAACGCCAACCGATTCCTTCCCATTTCCCTTATCCTCATCAGCCTTCTGCTCGGAGTCAGTTTCGTCCCTTCTGGCGTCGACAACACCAGAACAGTCGTTGACATCACCCAGACCGAGGCTGACATCACCCAGACCGAGGCCGTCGACACGCCAATTTCCAGTTCTGCAACTACAGTAGACTCGCAGCCGAATCAACCCGAAAGCCCATCACTCGGATCGAAATCCACCCAATCCGACACCACGCTGGTTTACCTGCTTGAAATACGGGAAGAAATAGCCCCCGGAGCCTGGCGCACTGTGCAGAATGGACTAGAAGAAGCAGAGAAAATTAAGGCCGACTGGATACTCCTGCGCATCAATACATACGGCGGGCAGGTGGATGTGGCCGACAGCATCCGCACCCGTATCCTCAACACTCCCCTCCGAACTCTGGCCTACATCGACAACAACGCCGCGTCTGCCGGAGCCCTGATCGCAATAGCCTGCGACAGCATTTACATGCAACAAAGCGCAAGTATGGGGGCGGCCACGGTTGTGAACCAGACCGGGGAGGTGGTGCCCGACAAATACCAGTCATATATGCGAGCCATCATGCGCGCCACCGCCACTAGCAATGGTCGCGACCCCCGCATCGCCGAAGCCATGGTGGATCCATCCGTTTCCATCCCTGGGGTCATCGATTCCGGAAAAGTTCTGACCTTCACGAGCGATGAGGCCATCGCCAACGGATATTGTGAGGGTAAGGCTGATGATTTAGAAGAAGTTCTCCGGTTGGCGGGCGTGGAGCAGCCTTACCGAATCGTGAAACAGGAAATCACAACAACCGATCGGCTGATCTCCTGGCTCATACACCCAGCTGTGAGTAGCGTTCTCATATTGCTCATATTAGGTGGCATATACTTCGAATTGCAGTCACCCGGCATCGGCTTCCCTCTGGCCGTGGCTGTGGCTGCGGCGCTGCTCTATTTCGCACCCCTTTACCTGGAGGGATTGGCTGCCAATTGGGAAATCCTGCTGTTCCTGGCCGGCATCATCCTGCTGGCAGTTGAAATTTTCGTGCTGCCCGGCTTTGGGGTGGCCGGAGTCGGGGGCATCGTCCTAATGGTCTTTGCCCTGATCAGCAGCCTTGTGGGTAATGAAGGATTCGATTATAAGTTGCCCGAGGCACGGGGTGGACTAGGCCTGATGCAGGCCATGATAGTGGTGATGCTCCCTGTGGTGTTGGCCTTTACCGCGCTGGTGGTGTGGGGACAAAGCTTACTCAATACCCGTGCATTTCGTCGGCTCATTCTAACAGATGCCCAGGGATCTGCGCTGGTGCCGGAGGTTCCCCTGCCCGAAGGATGCACCGGCGTAGCCCTCACGGACCTTCGTCCCGCCGGCCGCGTGCAACTCGATGGACGCAGTATCGAGGCCCGGGCACGCTATGGCTACATCGAAAAGGGCGAAAGAGTAATCCTGGTGCAGCAGGAACGCTTTGCAGTGGTGGTCGATAAAATCTGACCGATAGAGGGCGCATGACTTGGCGCAACCTCTGTATATTTACCACCCGTACAAAGCACCCGTCCTATGGCGAAATTCATCTTTGTTACGGGTGGAGTCAGCAGTTCCCTCGGCAAAGGCATTATATCTGCTTCTTTGGGGAAGCTCTTGCAAGCCAGGGGGTATGCCGTCACCATACAGAAGTATGACCCCTACATTAACGTTGACCCGGGCACTCTTAACCCCTACGAGCATGGGGAATGTTATGTGACCAATGACGGGGCCGAAACCGACCTCGACCTCGGCCACTACGAGCGCTTTTTGAACGTGTCCACCTCCCAGGCTAACAACGTAACCTCCGGGCGCATATATCAAACGGTGATTGAAAAGGAGCGAAAGGGCGATTACCTCGGCAAAACCGTGCAGGTCATCCCCCACATAACCGATGAAATAAAGCGTCGGATGCAGCTTTTGGGGAAATCAGGTAAATACCACATTGTGATCACAGAAATCGGTGGCACCGTGGGCGACATTGAATCGCTCCCCTATATAGAGAGCCTGCGACAACTGCGGCTCGAAATGGGCGACCATAACTGTCTGGTGATTCACCTAACCCTAATCCCCTACCTCAGTGCCGCGGGGGAACTCAAAACCAAGCCTACCCAGCATTCGGTAAAAATGCTGCTCGAACAGGGGGTGCAGCCCGATATTTTAGTGTGCCGCACCGAACATTCCATTGGTCGTGACCTGAAACGCAAGATCGGCCTGTTCTGCAATGTGCAGCCAGATGCGGTTATCGAAGCGATCGACGCACCCAGCATCTATGAGGTGCCCCTGAACATGATGCGCGAGGGGCTCGATGTGATCAGTCTGCACAAGCTCGGTCTGCCCCATGAAGGCGAAGCCCATATGGAGGAATGGAAAACCTTTCTCGGCCGGCTGCGCAAACCGCTACACACTGTGGAAATCGGACTTATCGGTAAATATGTTGAACTCAAAGACAGCTATAAGTCCATCCAAGAGGCGCTTTTGCACGCCGGTGCGCATGCCCACACGCGCGTGAACCTACACTGGATCAAGGCCGAGACACTCGCGGCCCCATCCCAAATGACACAATTATCGGGCCTCGATGGCATATTGGTGGCACCAGGATTCGGGGAACGTGGATGGGAGGGAAAAATCAACACCATCCGCCATGCCCGCGAGCAAAAAATTCCCTTTTTGGGCATTTGCCTGGGGATGCAATGCGCCGTCATTGAATTTGCCCGTAATGTACTCGGATTGGAGGGCGCCAATTCGACCGAAATGCTTGCCGGAACCCAACACCCCGTAATCGACCTGATGCCCGACCAAAAGGAGCTGAACGAAAAGGGCGGCACGATGAGACTAGGGGCTTATCCCTGCAAAATCAAAAGTGGTACACTGGCCAAATCGGTATATGGAGGCGAGGACCTCATCCGCGAGCGGCACAGGCACCGTTATGAGTTCAACAACGACTACCTACACCAATTCAGGGGCAGCGACATGGTGTTCAGCGGCATGAATCCGGGACGCAAACTGGTGGAAATGATCGAACTGACCAGCCACCCATGGTTTTTGGCTACCCAATTTCACCCAGAATACCGAAGCACCGTGGCCCAACCCCACCCCTTATTTGTGGGCTTTGTGCGGGCAGCCCTCGCGCACCGCGGGTCTGTGAACCTCGGTTAACCGGGTATCTACCCTGCCTCTTTTTCCTTATTTTTGCCCCCAGATGGATCGTAACTCACTGATTGGCTTATTTTTGATTGGATTGATCCTGATGGTGTACAGCTATTATGCAGCGCCACCCGTTCAGGATTCCGAGCAAAACGGAAAGTCAGCAACTGAAGCACCCGTAGCGGGTAACGACCAGGGCTCAAGTTTTAAAGAGACAAAGGGTCGGCCGACCGATGACTCAATAGAAGCGGGTCTCACCAACGCCGGAATGACGGAAATCCCTGATTCTTCACTTGCAGTCGACAGCACATCAGCCCTCGGATTGTTCCGCCCATTTCGTAGAGGCACCCCTAAGGATTTCATCCTCCAAAATCCCCAAATACGGGTTACCCTCAGCAGTTTGGGTGGTTCCGTAGCCGAAGTGGAACTGAAGGAATACACCACCTACCGCAAAACCCCTTTGCTGCTCTTCAAAATAGGGGATGCGCGCTACAATTTCACCTATTCGGCGGGTGGACAAACCCTGCGCACCGAAGAGCTGTATTTTTCTCCGGCCGAGCATACCGATAGCAGTTTGGTTTTGCGGGTAGAACCCCGCAACGGATCTTTCATCGAGCATCGCTATGTTTTACCCGCCACAGGCTATCAGTTGCAGCACGAGGTGCGCCGGGTAAATATGTCGACCCTGCTCGAATCCAACAACCGCTACACAGAATTGGAATGGCAGGTGCACACGCCCTCCCAGGAGCGTGATCTGGAGGATGAACGGAAAATCCCAGATATCTATTACCGCTACGTCAACGACGAGCCCGACTACCTCACCATCAATAAAGAAGAGAGCGAAGACTTGCCCAATCAGGTAAAGTGGATTTCGTTCAGGCAAAAGTTCTTCAGCACTAGCCTGATCGCGGAGGGGCATTTCGACAATGCCAAAATTTCCGGGCGACCCCTTGCAGATAGTCAACATGTGGCCGAGTACCACGCCAGCGTGACCATGCCGATGGAGAATCCAGACAATGAGCGCTTTGCCATGCGTTTCTATTTCGGCCCGAATCATTTCCAGGAACTCGAGGCTCTCAAACTGGGATTGGAAAAGCAGGTACCCCTGGGCTGGGGCATATTTGGGTGGGTCAATCGCTTCATTGTGATCCCGGTGTTCAACTGGCTCGACTCATTTTCGCTGAGTTACGGACTCATCATTCTAATCCTAACGCTGATTATCAAGGTGATTCTCTTCCCCCTCACCTACCAGTCGTATGTATCAGGAGCCAAGATGAAAGTTTTGAAGCCGGAGATTGATGAACTTAAATCACGCTTCGAGTCGGACCCCGCCCGCATGCAATCGGAGCAGATGAAATTGTTCCAGCGTGCCGGTGTGAACCCCCTGGGGGGCTGCATCCCTCTTTTGTTGCAGTTTCCGATCCTGATAGCCCTGTTTAACTTTTTCCCGGCGTCGATTGAACTGAGGCAACAGGGTTTCTTGTGGGCCGATGACTTATCATCCTACGACTCTATCCTCGACCTGCCATTCCGCATTCCATTCTATGGTGCGCACGTGAGCCTATTTACTCTGCTGATGACCGCATCTACCTTGCTCTACACCCATTTCAACAACCAGATCAGTGGGGTGACCGGACAAATGAAAACGCTGGGTTACATCATGCCGCTGATGTTCCTGCCGGTATTGAACAGCTACTCTTCTGCGCTCAGCTACTATTACTTCCTGGCCAATATGATCACATTCGGACAACAGTGGGCGGTTCGTCGGTTCGTGATCGATGAGGAAGCCATCCACCGTAAAATTCAGGAAAACAAGAATAAACCAGTAAAGAAAAGTCGCTTTCAGGCCAAACTGGAGGAGATGCAGCGGACAGCCCAGCAGCGGCAGGCACCCCGCACCGGTAATAAGGGAAAGGGCAATTGAGATAATTGTAATTTTTACGGGTGAAAGTGATCAATTATGAATACTTTCGTTTCTTATTATACTTTATGACGCGACCGGCTTTCTTCATTTTGTTTTTTGTAGGGATCGTGGTAGCGTCCCTTGTAACCTCTTGCAAACACGACCCTGTTTATCCTCCGGGATGGATGCCGCGCATCGACACTACAGGCTTAGGTCGCTGTGATCCGGACAGTGTGTATTTCGCGAATGACATTCAGCCCTTACTCGCACGAAGCTGCGCCAATTCTACTTGTTGTCACGCCGGCACACGTCCGGCCGAAGGAATTCTGCTTATCAACTATGCCGGGGTGATACAGGGTGTTCGTCCGGGCCGACCCGATAACAGCGAAATATTTGAAGTAATTACCGATACGGACCCCGACAATATTATGCCGCCGCCACCTTATTCTCCGCTTTCATCTTCCGAACGCAATTTGATTCGTGGGTGGATTGAACAAGGTGCCTCAAACAATGCCTGCAATCCCAATCTGCCCTGAGGTGTACTCTTTACATTGAACGAAATTCATCGAATATGAAAACTCTGATTCGCTTGTTTTTGATCCTTTTGGTGTTGGCCATAGACGGCTATGGAGTCTGGTACTTTTTGTTTAGGCCAAATGACTCCATGAAGGGACAAAAAGCAGATTTTCCGGTTCTTCTGGCTAATGAGTGGGTCGAGGAATTTAAGATTAATGAGCAGGAGGCCAACCAGCGGTATCTGGGTCAAATTGTGGAGGTCAAAGGAATCGTTCGTGAGGTTTTGCGCGATTCTTTGGGCGGAATGAGTGTTATATTGGAGACAGGCGACTCCTTTATGGGGGTCAATTGCTCGATGGAACCTGGAGAAGACGCACCTTCCCAAGGCAGCGATACACTCGTAATCCGCGGCGAATTCTCGGCGGTTACCCTCGATGTGAATATGACCCGCTGCGTTTTGGTTTCTAAATCAAAATAGGGTACCAATCGTATAAGTCACTCGTTTTTCATCCATAACGACCAATTATTCTTACCACTTTCATCCCAAAAATCCACCAAATCGATCCTCTCATGAAGCAAAATTGGAAGCTTTTTTCGCTTTTCACAGCATTTTCCCTAGTACTATTGATTTACCCACCCTCCATCCACGCGCAATCGAAATATATGACCCGCAATGGGTTGATTCGCTTCGAGGCTGAAGGCCCAATCAAAGATGACATTAAGGCTATCAACAACCAGGGTGGTTGTGTTTTAGATGCCGCAACGGGTGATATACTGTTTAAGATCCCCATCAAGTCATTTGTCTTCAGAAAGGCTCTCATGCAGGAGCATTTCAATGAAAACTATATGGAATCACACAAATTTCCAACTGCTGAACTGAGGGGCAAAATTGAGGGCTTTAGTCAGGCCACCCTGCAAAATTCTGGTGTGCGGCAGGTGGTAGTGGCTGGGAAAATGACTGTGCATGGCGTGACACGCGACACCCGCGAGAAAGGCACCCTGGAGGTCAAAGACGGGAAGATCTTGCTGCGCTCCGATTTTGTCGTTGCGCTGGCCGATTACGGCATCAACATCCCCAAAATAGTGGAGGACAAACTAGCTAAGGTGGCCCAGGTGAACCTGTCGATGGACCTCGTTCCAGTCGGCCAGGAACCACAGCGAAACCGCGTAGAATAAGGTGGGGAGTAGGGCAAAGGCCACCAATGCTGTGGCCGCGAGGTATTTGCCGAGAATAATTTGGTTGTCAGTGATGGGTGAGGTGTAGAGGAGTTCCAGGGTGCCTCAAACTTAATATCATCCGAACTGAAGACGATCTAAACCAAAACTACCTGGCATACCCTGCTTAAAACAAAAAATCCTGTCCGAAGACAGTTTTTTTGTGCCCAGGATCGGAGTCGAACCGATACGAGTGTTATCTCACAGGTGTTTGAGACCAGCGCGTCTACCAATTCCGCCACCTGGGCATTTCGTGATGAGGTCGGAAGCGGATTCGAACCGCTGTAGGAGCTTTTGCAGAGCTCTGCCTAGCCACTCGGCCATCCGACCAACGAGGTGCGAATATACGATGATTGTTGGGTATTAACAATTGGAAGCTACAAGTTAATGGACATCAACCGATCAACACGAATTTGCTTATTCGTAGCGCAGGGCTTCAATTGGATCAAGCCTGGCCGCTTTCGCCGCCGGATAAAAGCCCGACAAGAGACCCACAGCCAAACACAGCACGATGCCACTTACCATCCAGACCCAGGGGATGATGAAGCCCACACCCACCACCATGGCCACTGCGTTGCCCACAGCCATTCCCAGAAGTACACCCACCACGCCTCCTATTTGTCCGATGAACAACGCTTCCAGTAAGAACTGCCACCGAATAAGTTTTTGGGTGGCCCCCAAGGCCTTGCGGGTACCGATTTCTTGGGTGCGCTCGGTGACTGATACCAACATGATGTTCATCAGACTGATGGCTGCTCCCAACAGGGTAATGATGCCGATCAGTTTGGCCGCCAAACTGATGAATCCCAGATTGTCGATCAGGCTGGACGCGAAGCTGTCTGCCTTTTGAATTTCGAAATTGTCGGGGGCCTCAGGACGTAGGCGACGGATATTACGGAACAAAATCTCCCCTTCGGCTATAGCCAGAGGCAATTTTTCGGGGCGGGCAGAGAGTACCGAAAGGGTGTGCGACCGATCGCTGTCGGGGAACATCCGCCGCGCAAAGGTCACCGGCACCACCACGCTCCGGTCGCCATTCTGCGAAAAACCTGAACCCTTCTCGTCCAGTACCCCCACCACACGCACCCGTACACCAGACACCTTCACCTGTTTTCCGACAGCCGGTCCCGCGCCGAACAGCTTTTCCGCCACTTCATGGCCCAGGAGTACGACCCCTGAGGCGTTCTCCATTTCCGATTCCGTGAAATTTCGGCCCTGTGAAAGGGTCAGCGCTGCGGTCGATAAATAGTTGGGGTCGGAGGCAAAAAGGGTAATGTTCGGATTGGTTTTGGTGTTTCGGTGGGTAACGGTGTTGGCCATTCCAACGAGGCAGGTAACCGAAACCCGGGCAGGGAATTGAAATTGTTGTTGAAACCGAACGGCCTCGCTGTAGGAGATGTAGCGTCGCTCGATGCGCTTGCGGCGTGCCCCAAAGCCCATTTGTCCGGATCGATTCCGTATGGTGAAGGTATTGGCTCCCATGCTGGTGAAGGTATCGGTGAGCGACTTCTCCAGAGCGTCGATGGAGGTCAGAATCCCCACCAGGGCCGAAATTCCGATGGCGATAATCAAAGCGGTGAGGCCAGCCCTAAGACGCTGCTGCAGCACAGAGGCTAAGGCCATAACCAATAGGTCTTTCACACCCGATTTCACAGGGTAAAAATACGGGGTCACACTCGATTTTTGTGTCTTTTGACCTTTTATTTGCCTATTTTTGGACATTATTTCTTCACACCTCCTTTGGCCCGAATCGAACATATAAAATATTAAACATAACCCGAATTCTTAAACCCAAATCCATGCTTTTCGACCTGGAATTAATCGAAGAAACCTATAAGCGTTTGTCGACCCGCGTACCTGAAGCCCGCGACCTGCTTGGTCGACCCCTAACGCTCACCGAGAAAATATTATATGCCCATTTGTGGAACAAACAAGAATCCCTGAAGCCCGAGCGGGGCGTTACCTATGTGGATTTTGCACCCGACCGCGTGGCGATGCAGGATGCCACTGCACAGATGGCTCTTCTTCAATTTATGCAGGCAGGTCGCGCCCGAACGACTGTTCCTTCCACCGTGCATTGCGATCACCTGATTCAGGCACGGGCAGGGGCGCAGACCGACCTCAATCAGGCACTTGACAAAAATCAGGAGGTTTACGATTTTCTGGCATCCGTTTCCGAAAAATATGGCATTGGATTTTGGAAACCAGGGGCGGGCATCATCCACCAGGTGGTACTCGAACACTACGCTTTTCCCGGAGGAATGATGATTGGCACCGATTCACACACACCCAACGCGGGCGGACTTGGCATGATTGCCATTGGCGTGGGGGGTGCCGATGCGTGTGACGTGATGGCGGGGCTACCCTGGGAACTGAAATTTCCCCGAATCATCGGGGTTAGGTTGACCGGAAAACTGAATGGATGGGCCTCAGCAAAGGATGTGATCCTGAAAGTGGCGGGCATCCTGACGGTAAAGGGGGGCACCGACCACATCCTGGAGTATTTCGGCGAAGGAGCGCAGTCGCTCTCAGCCACTGGCAAAAGCACCATTTGCAATATGGGTGCCGAGATTGGAGCCACCACCTCCTTGTTTGGATTCGACGCTGCCATGGTCGAATACCTGCACGGAACCCAGCGGGAAAAAGTGGCCGGGGAAGCGGAGCGCATACAGGAGCACCTGACGGGCGATCCGGAAGTATATGCATCACCTGAGGCGTACTTTGACCAGGTCATCGAAATCAACCTGAGTGAACTCGAACCACATGTAAATGGCCCGTTTACCCCCGATTTGGCCTGGCCCCTGAGTCAGTTTGCCGAAGCGGTGGAGAAAAACGGCTGGCCAGCCCGATTAGAGGTTGGTCTGATCGGCTCTTGCACCAATTCATCTTATGAAGACATTACCCGGGCGGCATCGGTGGCCCGGCAAGCGTCCCAAAAGAACCTGAAAGTAAAAAGCGCATTCACCATCACCCCAGGCTCTGAAATGGTGCGTTATACGGTGGAGCGCGACGGATATCTGGATGACTTTGGTACCATCGGAGGTGTTGTATTGGCCAATGCCTGTGGTCCGTGCATCGGCCAATGGGCCCGCGCCGGATCAGAGGATCAAAAGCCCAACAGCATCATCACCTCGTTTAACCGGAATTTTGCGAAGCGCAACGACGGTAACCCGAATACGCATGCGTTTGTGGCCTCCCCGGAAGTGGTGACGGCTCTTTCCATCGCCGGCGATCTTCGGTTCAACCCCCTTAAGGATAGTCTCACCAACGAAAGGGGTGAAGAGGTTAGACTCGATGAACCTAGTGGAATTCCCCTTCCGGTTCGCGGTTTTGATGTGGAGGATTATGGTTATCAGGTCCCTTCACCTCAGGGCGAATCGGTAGTTGTGAAGATCGACCCTGCCTCGCAGCGACTTCAACTGCTCGATCCGTTCCCAGCCTGGGAAGGCATCGATCTACATGGTTTGTTGTTGCTGATTAAGGTCAAAGGCAAGTGCACAACCGATCACATTTCCATGGCGGGCCCCTGGCTCAAGTATCGCGGTCACCTCGACAACATATCCAACAATCTGCTGATTGGTGCCATCAATTTCGCCAACGGACAAGCCAACCATGTGAAGAACCAACTCAACGGTAAATATGGTGAGGTTCCGGCCGTTCAAAGGGCCTACAAATCAGCCGGTCTGGGCAGCATAGTGGTGGGTGACGAAAACTACGGTGAGGGATCATCCCGGGAACATGCCGCCATGGAACCCCGTCACCTCGGTGTTCGCGTGATCCTGGTGAAGTCATTCGCCCGCATTCACGAGACCAATCTCAAGAAGCAGGGTATGCTGGCGCTCACCTTTGCCAATGCGGCCGACTACGAGAAAGTACAGGAAGACGATCGGATAGACGTGTTGGGCCTCACTTCATTTCGCCCCGGACAGCCCCTTCATCTGATGCTCAACCACAGTGACGGAAGCCACGACGAAATACAGGTAAACCACACCTACAACGAAACGCAAATCGACTGGTTCCGTGCGGGTGCGGCCCTAAATATGATTCGCCAAAGTATTTAAGGAGTTTCGCAGACAATTTCGTAACCCAATCGGGAAAGACTCAGCCCGGTTGTGTCAAATGAATAATACTGTATGCGGAAAGCGACGCAATCCGGATTCATAAGGTGAGCAAGTTCGGCATCGGAAAAAGACCCGGCCCAGTTACATAAGATGAAACGGAACGGATACGGAATGCAATCCAATGCGAAAATTGAATTGGACCTCTTCTTTCGAAACTTGAATAAAACCGAATGCGCAAGAAGAATCAGTCCAATTTCGGTTTGGATAGCTAAAATGGGCTCTCGAAATCCCTAAACCCAATTGAGTCCTGTACGATAACCTGATCCGACAGGATCAAAAGGGCAGGTCATCGGCTCCTGTAGAATCTTCACCTGCAGAGGAGGCCGATAGGGGATCGGGGGCCTCCGATTGTGCGCCGCCGCCCGACAAGGAATCGGAATTGCTTCCCGGGCTCATGGTTGAGGGGGTGTACCCACCCTGATTCATGTTTGAAAGTGTATTAAAGGACCCGCCCAGCTCTTGTCCGGCCGGAGCGATTTTCCAGGCTCGGATGTCGGAATACCAGCGTCCGTTGTACTCCCGGCTTTCGAGGTCAACGGATACCCGTACCCGCTCGCCCTCCCTGAGCGGAAACTGATCTATTTTCTCTCCCATCAGACTCATAAAGATCTTTTTGGGGTATTGAGCAGAGGTTTCCAATAAAAATTCCTGTTTGCGCCAGGTGTTGCCCGTACGGGCCGATTGACCGCTGACAAGCGGCATAATCTGAACGATTGTTCCTTCTACTTCCATAGTCTGTGTATTAAATTTTTGGTTTGGTACATGTACGAAAAGTCACGCCCCTCGGGTGACTGCTTCAACCATCGCTCCATCAAAATATGAAGCTGATGGGGTTTATGGGTCGCGCCCTTCCACACGATCTCAATTCGGGGAGGAGCACCGCTGCGATGAATTCCGCACAAATAAAGGAAGGATCCGGCGGGGCACCTCATAAAGAATGCGACAACTCGCTTGGACCAGCTATTAGGGTACAGCGTGTAGCGCTGGTGGCAGTCACAATCCAGCTCGTCATCCCTCGAAATCCAGCGCTCAGCCCTGACTTTGTGATAGCTCGCGAGGGCACAGATTTGCGCCACTAAACAATCCAAAACCAGTGAATGTGTCTCGGCAGGCATGAATTCGTGCAGGGTAAAGGCAAAACCGGCCGAGCCTGGCGGTGTGTTCAGGGAATAAGAGAATGGCGTTTTTGGGTTATCGGATCCAAAAAAAGCCTCTTCGTATGCTTTTTTAACCCGCTGGTAGGCATAATTCATCCCCCCCTTCTCCAACCACTCCTGCATCTCAGATCGGTAGCGATCTGAACGCACCAGTCGGCGGAGGTATAGCTCGGTATCGGGTCCGACAGGTGCTTTTTCTTTGAAACGCGCATGAAGGGGGTGGCTCACGGGTAAAATCAATTAAATCCCACAAATATAGCAAAGGATGCTATTTTTGCCAACGCAAAACCCCCTACGAATTCAGCATGATTTTGCAGTTTTTGGGCGCAAACCGACAGGTTACCGGCAGTATGTTCCTGCTGGAACTCGACGACGGTTTCCGCATTCTAGTGGATTGCGGCCAGGATCTGGAGAAAAACCCCTTGCCGGTTGAGGACACTGGGTCTGATCCCTTCCCATTTGCTCCGTCGGAAATTGACCTGGTCTTGCTCACGCATGCGCACATCGACCACAGCGGTCGACTCCCCACATTGTATAGGCATGGCTATACGGGCGATATCTTATCTACCCTGCCCACCTACTACCTGGCCTCCCTGCTTTTGGCCGACAGTGCACAGTTGATGCGAAAAAAAGCGGAGGCCCAGCAGGATCGAAACCGTAAACGAAAGCAACGCCGATTGGGGCACGGAGGGGAAAACGAATGGGCTGAGTATTCCTCGCACGATGTCGACCAAAGCCTGTCGCGCTTCGTGACCGTGGACTTCGGCCAGGCGTATGTCGCGCGACCCAATCTGACCATCATCTTCAACCCCACCGGCCACCTGCTCGGTGCATCCAACATCATTGTAGAGGCTAGGAGAAGCGATGGTTCGGCTTGTCGAATCGCCTTCAGCGGGGATGTGGGGCGCTACAATTATCCCCTGCTCAACGACCCAGTACCCCTTCCCCGGGTCGATTACCTCGTTTGTGAAAGCACCTATGGCGGGCGACTGCATGTCGACAAAAACCAACCAGGCGATATTCTGGAAGGAATTATTCGGGAAGTATGTGTGGAACAGTCCGGCAAGCTCTTAATCCCCTCGTTCAGTGTGGGCCGTACACAGTCGTTACTCTATGTGTTGCATCGCCTGCAACTTGAAAGTCGACTGCCGGAAATTCCCATTTATGTGGATAGTCCACTCGCCATTGAAAGCACCAGGGCCTATCAGCATCTGCACCGATTTTTGTCGACCGATGCCCGCGCGGTGCTTGCACGTTTCGATGATCTGTTTTCCTTCAAACAACTTCACCTGGTTCAGAGTTTGAGTGAAAGCAAGGCGCTTTCCGATCACTACCGCCCGTGCATCATCATTTCCGCGTCGGGTATGCTCGAAGGAGGACGGATTCAGCACCATCTGAGGCATCAGCTGCAAAACAGCAAGGCCTGCATACTCTTCATTGGGTTTGTGGCTGAGGGCACTTTTGGCCGACGACTGCTCGATGGGGAACCCATTTGGCAAAACGAAGGCAAGAAAATCGAGGTTCGCGCCCAAATTCGGCGCACCGATGTGTTCAGTGGACATGCCGACCATAATGGACTGGTAGAATTTGTGGGTTCACAAACGCCAGAAACGCTGAAAACAGTGTTTTTGACACATGGCGACTACCCCGCGATGCTGGCTTTGGAAGAAACGCTGTCGGAAAAAGGGTATCACGTAGAAATCCCCTACAAAACTCAGACATTTACTCTATGATGCGCATCGTTCTTCGATTCGGTTTGGTGTTGCCATCTGTGTTAGCGTCACTTGTTGTTTTTTCATCCTGCAGCGAAGTCGAAATGAACAACCGGCAATCGCGAAGACTACGCGACAACACTTTGGTTTTGATGAAAAAGATGTATGAAACAAAATCGGTTCTGAGGATGCAACTGGCAGCCACCGACCTAAAAGCTGAAAGCCTGCATGACCACATGCGAGGAGCGGATTCACTCACAGCTGAAGAAGTGCGAATCTATGAGGAACGCAGTATAATCCTGACAGCGCTGCAACAGCAGGAAGAAGCCCTTCGGAACTGGATCGTGGAGGAAGCCGGGCAGGAAGGCAAATCCGGCTGTTGGCCCGGCGAATCGGCCATAGAGCAAAGCCGTAGCCGACTCAACCGCATCACCGGCATCAGACGAACCATAGACTCTTTGTTGAAGAAAAGTGACGACATCCAGCCATGAATGGAAATAAACGTGAACGCAATACCCCGGTACCGCGACCAGTGTCGTACAATCCTATGACAACAAACGTAAAAACCTCAAAATACAAACAGAAATGGGATAAAATCAGTGCCTTCATTCTATTTCTGCTCTTTTGTCTGCTATTCCTTCCCATAGCTTGCACAACCGATTCCAAAACCGAAACCAGTTTGCCCGTCCTCGGGCCACCCACCCTCACATCAGACAACCCGAAAACGAGCCAGAAAGAAGGCTTTCCACATTTTAGCCTCGAGGATCAGGATGGCGCCATCATGACGCCCGACAGCCTGTCCGGACAACTCATCGTAGGGGATTTCTTCTTCTCAACCTGCCGGGGAATCTGCCGGGATCAGATGTCGGGCCTCAAAAAAGTGTATGCTGCATACGGACAAGACGCCCGGATCCGGATTCTGTCGCACAGCATCGACCCCGACAACGACACCCGCGATGTACTGCACGCCTACGCCCAAAAAGCCGGTGTGAAAAACCGAAACTGGCTCTTTCTGCGGGGTGATACCGCCGAGGTTTACCCTCTGGCGCGAGGTTCATACCTCGCCTTCGCTGAATCGGACAGCCTTGCCGACGGAGGATACACCCACAGCGGATATATCAGCCTGCTTGACCCCCGGCGCCGCATCCGCGGTATCTATGACTCGGAACGTCCCGAAGAAATAGACCGACTCCGCACTGATATACGTATTTTGCTTGCTGAAATTCATGAAAACTAATTCATTTTCCATTAGGTGTTTTTGCAGGAACCGGTTGGTTTCCATCGGTTGTGCCGTCCTTTTATATTTGTCGGCCTGTAACACCCGCGATGGAATCCACGGCATTCCCGCCGAAAACCGCCTGCCCGAAACCTTTATGGTGGCCGACACTATCATTCGTGCGGGGGATGACAGATTTACAAGCACTCTGCGGGTACATTGGTGGGGGACGGACCCCGACGGATGGGTGACGGGATATGAGATCCGTCTGGCAGAGATGGCAGATACCTCTTGGTCATACACCTCTTCCAAGGACAGCATTGTATTATTAAACATCCCTGCGGGGAGCGACACCTTCGATGCGGTTTTTGAAATACGGGCCATCGACAACACAGGAGCAAAAGATCCCACACCTGCGAGGCTTCGATATCCGGTCAGAAACAGTCCACCCACCCTCTCGTTTGTTTACCCCCCCAGCGGCTCAAACCCCCTCGCTGGCGCATTCCCTTCAAACAGTTTTCCCGTACTCCATTTTGTCTGGCAGGGAAGCGATCCCGACGGGACGGCCTCGATCGAACGTTACGAGCTTAGTTTAAACGACACAACGCAACCCGCAAATTGGTTGAGCCTGTCACCTGCCTTCACCGAATGCATTCTTCAGGCCGAAACACCGGGCGCGGGCCCGTCGACCTGCCTCGTGTTTCCAGGCAATCATATTACACCCCTCTCCAACCGTCTGCAAGGCCTGAGCATCTCCGACTCCAATCGTCTGTATGTGCGGGTAATCGACCGATCGGGTGCCAAAAGTGTCTGGATGGAGAGCCGATCGGTTTATGTGCGTGCCGTTACCCAAAACATGCTGCTCGTGAATGCTTTCACCCCCTCAGCCATACCCAACCAAAATGTAGACACAGTCTCTGCGCTCATGGCACTGCATTTGGCGGCCGCGGGGATCACACAGTATCAAGAATTGCGCATTTTTGAACGGTCGGGCAACACCTTCACTCAATTGTCGGCCAATAACGCCACCCAATCGCGCATTTTCGACCTGTTCGACCACATCATATGGCTGGGTGGGGGTGGGTATGACTTCGACCAAAACGCAGCCCTGGCCCAGTACACTATGGGCCGTTTCCTCGACGGTGGTGGCAACTTGCTGATGAGCCTTACCTCATCGGCCGGTTCGCCCGTCACCGGCTCACTCTACGAACTTTTCCCGTTTGACTCGCTGCTGGCACCCCCAAATGGATACGGATTCCTGCTCACCGACACGGCTACCTTATCGCCCCTCACACCCAACTATCCAGTATTGGGCTACGATCGTTTTAACCCCGCGGTTCGTCCCCTGAAGCTACGCGGTGGTACCACCCCTCTTTATAAGGCGAACATCTGGCTGCGTAATTTTAGTACACTCACCCTCATCCAACACGGCGGACCCTCTACCGTGATGGCTCTGCGCTATAACCCAATCAACCAAAGCCGATTCGCATTCACTACCCTGGAATTACATTCCCTTAACCGAACCGGCACCCTCTCCACGATGCTGTCGCAACTGCTGCACAACGAATTCGGCATCCCATGATCAGGGTCGCGGTTTTCGCCAGTGGTACTGGTACCAACGCCGAGCGACTCATTCAGTATTGGCAGCAAAAAACCAATCCGATTGCCCGTGTTGTGTTGCTGGTATCGGGAAAACCCGATGCCCCGGTGGTCGACAAAGCGCGTCATCTACGGGTTCCTGTGGTAATCATCAGCCAGCGTTCGTTGCAACATCCTGTGGATCTAATTAACGTTTTGAGGTCGGAAAAAGTGGACGCCCTTGTATTGTTGGGCTTTCTTTGGCTGATACCGCCCGACATAATCCGTGCGTTTGCCGGCCGTATCCTGAATCTGCACCCCTCACTTCTCCCCGATTTTGGGGGGAAGGGTATGTATGGGATGCACATACACGAGGCCGTGGTGTCTTCAGGGACTACCCGAAGTGGAATCACCTTACATTTGGTTAATGAGGAATATGACCGCGGCCCGATTGTGGCCCAATTCGCGCTGGATGTGCGAAGCGGGGAGAGCGCCCACGAATTATCGGCCCGCATCCATGAATTGGAGCAGAAGTATGTTCCGGCAGCTGTGGAGCTTTTCTTGAGAAACACTAACCCCTATTCAGCTCCACAGTCCAGTCACCCAACAACGGAAACAGAAGTCCAAACAAGCGCGCCGTGAGATAGGCGTCGCCGGCGGCGCGGTGCCGGTTTTCGGTTTCCATACCCAGCGACCGGCACAGCTTTCCGAGTGAATAAGAGGGTTCATCGGGCATGTGTTGCCGCGATAAGCTGAGCGTACACAAACGGTCCGCCTCGAAGCGCATTTCTGCTGCCTCAAATTCGGCCTGTAGGAAACGGTAATCGAAGGAAACATCGTGTGCCACAAATACGCATCCCGATAGAAGATGATACAGTTCGCATGCAATACTCTTGAATGGGGGGGCCACATTCACCATCTCTTGACTGATGCCGGTCATGCGCGCCACAAATTCGGGGATCGGCTGGCCGGGATTCACCAATCGCTCCCAGCTACCGGTGATCTTATGCCCGTCGTGAAACACCACGCCTACCTCAATGAGGCGGTGAGCCGGAAATTTACTCCCCGTGCATTCGATGTCCACTACGGCAAACCGGGCCATTGGGTGACGAAAATACGCAGGGCTCGGGCTGTTCGGGTTCTTTCGCTACCCAAACTTGTGAATTTCCGTTGAAATTGGCTATTTTCAACGTATTGCCTACGTTACCAACCCATTTGAATGTTTCAGGGATGAATATCCCACGAATTGCGCGGGCTATTCAGCCAGGGCGATTCAACCCCTGATCGCTGGGATGATACTGGTTTTGTTGACCGGATGCCGTAATCGCCCCGACTCCGTCCTCCGTGTTGATGGTTCCAGTACCCTATTCCCCATGGACGAAGCCATCGGTGAATCGAATAGCTGCACCTACCCTGATCGCAAGGTGGTGGTGGGTTTGTAGGGCACCAGCGGTGGCTTCCGAAAATTATCACGCGGCGAATGAGTAATGTAACCGCCCTTTTACACATAGGCAGGTTTATTGAACTCGCCGATACCACTACCAACTTCACCAACACTAAAAGTCCCGGCACTCAAGACTATATAGCAAGCCGCTTCTGTCAATATCGGATTTTAGCCCATTTTATTTAGTTTGCTTATGCCTTGCAATCATTTTTCCTTCCAATACATCCAAAATATCTGTCACATCGGTGCTTTGATGCAGACTCTGCAAAAATTTGCGATCTGAATCGAATACATAGACCGAGGGTATATACATTTCGCCAAAATATTGATAAAAACGCGCTTGCTCGTCGCGGCACAGGTAGATCGAAGGGTGCTCTGCCAATCCGGTTTCTTCCGCATAGACCCTGGCCTCACCGGCCCGTGCCCGGGTCACAAAGACCCAATTGACAGATGTGAGTTCTGCTTGTCGCCTCGCCACCTCCCGACCCAGATTGCGGCAATGCGCACAGTCAGGACCAAAATACACGACCACAACCGGGCCATTACGGAGTAGATCGGATCTACAAACGCCATCGGTATCGAGAAGCGGAAATGCAAATTCAGGTAGTCGCAGCAGCCGTCCTTGTTCGTCGAATACCGGCCTGGATTGCTGCCAATAAGCGTAGAGCTGAAACAGCAGGGCCAGCACCGCCAAAGCCAGGGCGGTGGGAAGTGCACAGGCACGCAAAAAGGAACGAGTCATATGTGGGTGCAAGAGGTTCCGAATATGGGCACAAAATCTCAAATTTTTGTGGATATCTCTTCCGTTTGCCATACGGCTACGGGCTCCACCCCAGGCGATTTTTGTCTCATGCTTGTTTGGTTCCTATTCTTCCTGTTAATTAATCCTTGTGCGGGTCAGCCCTCGGTGGTTGGAGGTGGGGCATTGTGGGCATCTGGGGTTACCATTCCGGAGGTGGGTGGACAAGCAGCAAGGAATTTTCCGCAGGGAACGCCTGAAGTACAGGGACTAAGTTTGGGAATTGCTATAGGTTCTCCTGCACCTACTCTATCAAGTGGATTCCTAAGCGTGGGGGTTCACAGGCGGTTTCGGGTATTTCATGCATCCGTTCTGGGCAGCGCCACCGGTGACCGTATGTATTCAGAGCAAAGCATAGGATTAAGGGGCGGTTTATCGACACCACGCTGGGGGATGGGACTTGGGTGGGATGGGAACGTCCGGCAGATCGAGGGGAGCCGCAGGGTATGGCCGGTAATATGTGCGGGACTCAGCCTCTTCTGGAACACATCCACTACACTGCACCTTAGGTCCTCCTTCAGTGCCCGGCAAAGCATCGACGACCCAATAATCGTGGACGGCTTCTCATCGGCATGGCTCATAGATCACCAAATCGGGCATACCCGCCTGATGGGTTTCATTCAGCAATGGGAAACCCTTGGGTGGGATGCTGGAATGGCATGCCAATTTGATTTGGGACCAAACTGGACCGCCTCCGCCTGCGGATCAGTCGTGTGGAGGCGGTTTAGTCTCTGTCTGGAGGGATCCTGCAAAAACTGGCAAATCGCCGCGGCAGCCATGATTTCCCTCTTGCCTGGTCCCGGAACCCTAACAACAGTTCAATTCGCCCCGGGCATTCGTTCACCTTAATACGTGCTATGCAGAACCGCGCACGCTTTTGTCGTTTATTTTTTCTGTCTAACGTTTTCCTTTGGGTAGTGTTGACCGAAGCTTGGGCTCAATCGCCCTCGACTGGAATGAGACCGGGCCCAATAAGCCCGGATTCTCCCTCTGTGAATCGGGGTTCTGATCCATTATCGAATGAAGAGGCTTTGGATTTACCCGAAAACCCGGAATGGTTGTCAACCGATCTGCTCGATGAACGGATGATGCAGTTCGACGAAATTCAGCCGGTCAATGTGTCGGTCAACCTGTGCGGCTCAACCTGGGACGAGCTTGTCGGTACAGGAATTTTGACGACCCTACAAGCCAGCTCATTCATAGCCTTTCGACAATTCTACGGCTGTCCAACAGCCTGGTATGAGCTACAGGCAGTTCCCGGATTCGACACCACTTTGATTCGATTGCTGCGTAATAGTACGTCCCTCGAATCAAATAGCACCTTCCACTCACTGGGCTACAGCCTTACCCATGCGCGGGTTTCCCTGATGCTGCGCAGCACCCGGAATATCCCGGGACTTCGAGCCTATCAAGCGGGTAGTGGTGACAATGCTGGCCTGACTGCGTATCGAGGAGGACCGCAGACGCACTTGTGGCAGCTACGTCATACCGGATATCGGCACCAAATGGTACTTAGCCTGCCAAAGTCACAGGGCGCCTATGGAATGGGAAGATTGGGGGGTGGAATGATGTTGACTTCCGATTCACGCCAGCGCCAAATGGCAGGGATCGGGGTGGGTGACTACCATCTTCGTCTGGGACTCGGGCTGTCGTGGAATACGTGCATGTTCGGTTCTCTTACTTCCGGCATCATGGGATTACGTTGGATGGGACAATCGGTCAGCGTGGCCTCGGGTGCCGCGACTTCAGCCAATCTTAAAGGGTTAACAGCCTATCAGCATCTCAAGAATGGAACCCGGATTTTGATCTGGGCCGCCTTGCAACGACCCGACGCCCGGATTGAATATGGAGTAGACAGCAACCAGGCCTTCATAATCAGTTTACCGGCTGTGGGAATGGCCCGCACCCAAACTGAATGGTTGGGCAGAAGAGGTAGTCTCTTTAAGACAATAGGGATTAGTGCAATGAATGAATATAAAGATATAAAAATACTGATATATAGTAGTTTATATAAATACGATATGCCATTTCTACCTAAGACATTTCCATGGCCCGCCGGGACCGCGCCCCCTGAGCGTAATGGATTGTCGGGACTATCCCACAATGCCACAGGGAAGCGCTGGGAATGGAGTGGTGAGTTGGCGCTGAATAGTGCGAACGGACTATCGGTCCTCCAACAGTTGATTTTAACCCCGCATTCACGCTGGCAAACGGCATGGATCGGGCGCCATTATGGAAGTGGACATTCTCCCCCCTTTGCCGGGGCATTGGGCCGACAATCTACCTCAGTCAACGAGCAGGGATTTTCCTGGATGATCCAATGTATGGGAAAGGGCCGAGGCCGTGTATTGGGACTGGCCGACACGTACCGACACCCCCTGCCTCGCTTTGGCTCCCCCCTGCCCTCTTACGGCTACCGAATCCACCTGCGAGGAGAATGGTGGCCCAACCGGGATCATCTATTGTATTGCCGCCTCGATCTACGCAAGGAATGGGGCGGTCAGAACAAAGGGCAGATGTTACCCGCCCCGTATTTTGCAGGTCAAAATAGTTGGGTTTTGGGCTGGAACTATCAGGCGCGACAAAATCCACTTCGGGAGTGCAGGGTAAGATTGGATGGTCAAACAAAAATTACAGAAAGACCGATTCCTACGCTACCTTCCGTTGCCCTCTCAGCTCGGATACGATGGGTGGTGGGTTCCTGGAGGTTCAGTATGCAGCAGGCTTGGGTACACACAACAGAAGGTACGGGATCAATTTATTTCTTTGAGCCGGCACCGAGATTTGCATCAGGCATAATGTCCGTTTCAGGACGGGCAGCGCGACAAGTTTTCTTGGCAGAATGCCGCCTCTCATCGGATTTGCGTGCCTGGATTCGGGTGGATCGTACCCGATATTTTGATCGCGAACGTGCGGGCAGTGGATGGGAAACGACTTCTGGGCCTTTCAGGGCTACTTGTACCCTTCAACTCTTATACAACTTGGCCGGCCCACGCACATTCATTCATGAAAAAATCGATCGTTGGCATGAAAATCCGCGGCCGGAACCGAATGGTGACGTTCCAGCAAATCCGAAATGATTCCATCCTTCAGTCCGAGTCCCGACACTATGATATTGTTTACCTCAGCCGCTTTCATGATCTGTAAATGCAGTGTGCATGCAGACAAAATGATATCGGCATGGTCTGCATTGAGACCCCAAATTTTTATTCTTTGTTTCAGAGTAAGGGAACCCAGAATGTCCTTCAAAGATTCAAGCTGTTTTCGCGTTGCATATTTACCCTTTTTCAGTTCGAGCAAATCGAACACTTTGTTAATATTTTCCCCCGTACCGAGTACATACTTTGGGTTGTATATCCGAATTTGCGCACGAACCCATTGCTGCATAACCTGCATCAACTTTTCCGATAGCTGTTCATCCTGAAGAAGCCGAACCGCACCCACTTCAAACGACTGGCTCAGCCTAATGGCATTACCATTGAGCAAGTTGATTTCGCGGTTTAGAATCAGGTACTTCCCCCCCTATATGGAGCGTCAAAACCAAAAACGCCCTCCGGCTTGCCGATCAAGTCCATCAGAGAATCGTGGTATCGCTTTTGGGTGAATCGAACCACAAGAGTCGCCCCTTGCTGCCCATGAGTTCTCTCCATTCGGCAACGCCAAACTCCAGAACAAGGAGTCCACAGGTGGGCAAATGATCCCATTGTACGTCGGCCGACAATCGGTTGGCGACCTTCGTCAGCGCCGGGTTATGCCCACAATAGAGGCAGGAATGCAAATGGGCAGGTGCTCCGGAAATGACCCGCATCCAGGTCTCTTCATCCGCGTGATACAGCTCTCCCATCCACTCCACCTGATTATCACCCTGGTTGAACGGCTCAAGCAGTCTCTGCAGGGTCTGACGGGTGCGCAGGGCAGGACTCCCCACATAGTGCTGAGGGGTCATGCCCCTACCCAACATCCGGTAGCCCAACCTCACAGCATCTTGTTTGCCCGTTGGGGTGAGTATCCGCTCGAAATCAGACCCATCGCTGAGCCCGAATTCGGCTTTGGCATGCCTGAGCAGGTATAGGGTTTTCACAAGCAAAATATACGAATCGTATGTAAAGAAACACGCAACAAAACCAAAAAACCGATTAATGCGCTAATTTCGCGCAAAAATATGCATAGCCCAAAAATTATATCGATTCGGTCCGGGAAATTCCTGTTGCCCTTCATACTGTTGCTCGGGGTTGGAATCCACGTATGCGCCCAGGCCGACCGCTACTATATGGCGCATTACAATGTAGAGAATCTGTTCGACACCATCGATCAAACCGAAACCGACGACAGTGATTTCACCCCCTACGGTAAACTGAAATGGAATTCCGAGCGAATGTCCCTCAAAATGCAAAAACTGGCCCAAGTGGTGGGCGATATGAATGCGGGAAAAGGCCCGGATGTATTGGGATTGTGTGAGGTGGAAAACCAGCAGATTCTGGAGCAATGGTTGACCCACATCGGCCTATCCAAACGCCGATACTGCATAGTACATGAAGAGAGTCCTGACCCAAGGGGGATCGATGTGGCATTGTTATTTGACACAAAAAAGTTGAAGTTAGTCGCGTTCCGGGCAGTTTCTGTTTTCCGGCCCGAACAACCCGAATGGCGAACGCGCGATATTTTGTGTGTATCCCTCCGCACCCCGAAAAAGCAACAGATCCATGTGCTGGTGAACCACTGGCCCTCGCGACGTGGTGGGCAGGAACAAACGGATCCATTGAGAGCCACCGCTGCCCGCGCAGCCCGTCGGCTTGTCGACAGCCTCCACGGTTCCGATCCGGAAGGAATCGTCGTGGTCATGGGCGATTTCAATGACCGGCCGGGCGACATAGCCCCCGCTCGCATACTTGGATCGGGCGTGGAATGTAGAGGCGGATCCGAAACCGGACTGGAACTGGCTATGGACCCGTCGCTCCTCTACAATCCCTTCGCCGCAATCGACCAAAACAAGGTGGGGTCGTACCGCTACAAAGACGAATGGCAGTTTATCGACCACATCAGCCTGTCGCACCGCGCGTGCAGCATTAAGAGTCGTCTTCGCTATGTCGATGGATCCGCCGCCCCCGTTTTGTTTCCCTATTTACTCGAGACGGAAGGAAAATATGCCGGCAATCCGCTGCGCACCTATAGTGGGGAAAAGTACCTGGGCGGATATTCGGATCATATTCCAGTAAAGATTGAACTTGAATACAATAAATAATTAATTTACAATATTTTATGAACTGGTTTGAGTCGTGGTTCGACTCCCCATGGTATCCCATACTCTACGCTCAGCGGGATGAGGAGGAAGCCGCTGCGTTCATCGAAAAATTGTTAAACCGATTGCAACTCAGTGCCGGTGCAAACATCCTGGATCTGGCATGCGGACGCGGACGACACGCCCGGAGAATGGCTGCCCTCGGCATGTCTGTTACGGGTGTTGACCTCTCCGAAAAAAGTCTGGCCGATGCGAAAAGTCAACCTATGACCAACCTGCATTACCATCGGCACGACATGCGACATCCGCTACCTAACCATAAATTCGATGCGGTTCTCAACCTGTTCACCAGCTTTGGGTATTTCGACGACCCGGATGACGACCTAAGGGTGATTCGCTCAGCCCGGTCATCGCTTCGCGCGGGTGGTTATTTGGTGATCGACTACCTAAATCCAAACAGCGTTCTCCCTGGCCTGCCCACCGATGAAAAGATTGAGCGTTCGGGAGTGCATTTCACCCTTCGTCGCCACTACAAGCACCCCTGGATCCTTAAGGATATCACCGTTGAGGACAGCGGCTCAGTCCATCATTTTCAGGAAAAAGTTCGATACTATTTACCCTCGGTTCTTTCCGGGCTGCTTACATCCTGTGGATTTGAAATCAGGACCCATTTGGGTGACTACCAGCTAAACCGCCCGCACGAGCAATCACCCAGAGCTATTTTCATTTGCCAGAATCCCATCCAAGACTCAAATTCAATACCCGAGGCATGAACGGCATTACAAACAACAGAAATAGAACATGACATCGCTCCTTGAAGCAGATCGGACGCTCTTTTTCATCATCAACCAGTTTCTATGCGGGCCGTGGGCTGATCGTTTTTGGATTCCGCTGCGTAACCCGTGGACTTGGATTCCGCTCTATGTGATGCTGAGCTCATGGATATACCGCTTCATGGGCAAAAGGGGACTCTTCGCCTTGCTCATTACATGCCTGGTGGTGGCAGTGGCCGACCAGCTCAGCAGTCATCTCATCAAACCCTGGATCGAGAGGCCCCGCCCCTGCCAGGAATTGGTGGGGCATGTCCGCCTGCTGATTCCCTGCGGATCGGGCTTCAGCTTCACCTCATCGCATGCCGCCAATCACTTTGCCTATGCCCTATTCACCGGGAAACTTTTGCGGATCCATTGGCCCCTACTGAGCCGCCTGTTGTGGATCTGGGCGGCCCTGATCTGCTACGCGCAGGTTTATGTAGGCGTGCATTATCCCCTCGATGTGATCGCCGGAGCCGTTTTGGGCAGCGTGATTGCCCGTTCAGCCCACAACCTACTTGCCCGCTACCTGACCCCTGTAGAATTATGAATCTGCTTTCCCTTTTACTCCTCATGGTTTCCCCCCTGGCGGGCGGACTGATCGTTTACCAACTCCACGGACGCCATAACGCTTTTTTTAAATCAATCCTTACCTTTTGTGGAGGATTCCTGTTTGCAACTGCCGTTCTGCACCTACTGCCAGAGGTGTTTTTCACTCGTCACCGCTACGAAGGGCTTCTGGTGATGGTTGGATTCTTCCTGCAGCTACTGCTCGAAAAAATGTCACAGGGGGTTGAGCACGGACACCTGCACCTCGACCAGCCGCACGGACACGACCATGGGAGTCACCACCACCTAGCGCATCCCCACACCTCGTGGGGACTCCTATTCGGACTTTCTATCCACTCCCTTCTGGAAGGCATGCCCCTCAACGGCATGTTCAGCCTCGACGAGCCGGTGTGGACGAACCCGCTTCTTCTCGGTGTCGTTCTCCATAAATTCCCATCGGCCTTTGCCCTTGCTACGGTACTGATCCAGTCGAACTACCCACGAAAAAAACAATGGGTGATGCTGATGGCGTTTGTGTTGATGACCCCAGCCGGCACCCTCCTCGGAAGGGCCATTTTGGAACAAGGTGGGGACGGGATGGATGAGTTCTTCCACACCATACTGGCCCTCGCCACGGGCTCGTTCCTCCAGATCTCCACCACCATTCTCTTCGAAAGCAGCACCCACCACAAATTCAGCCTCCTGCCCATACTTTTAGCCTTCACAGGCGCCTTACTGGCCTACCTGATGTAAGAAAAAATCTTTTCCAGGAGTATTTAGCTCTAAAAAAGACTGTTTTTTAAGAATGCAGAAATAAAAATCTATTTCTTGGCAGTGGATGACTTCACCATATCGAAAAAAAACTTCAGCTGCTCACGCGGCATCATATTCGCGAAGAGGTTGAACTGACCCGCCATCAGACGTTCGCCCCCATCGATGGTCACGCAATGCCCATTGATATAGGCGCTCAGATCGCTCATCAAAAAAACAGCCAGGTTGGCTAGTTCATCGTGTTGACCGTAGCGACCCGCCGGAATGCGCTTAAGGTATTGTTCCTCTATTGATTTGTCGGGCAGTAACCTCGACCAGGCCCCTTCTGTGGGAAACGGTCCCGGGGCGATGGCGTTGAGACGGATACTGTAAGCCGCCCATTCAACGGCCAGCGAATTGGTGAGCGCATAAACGCCCGCCTTTGCACAGGCTGAAGGCAAAACAAAGGCGGACCCAGTCTCCGTGTAGGTAGTCACGATATTCAGTATGCTCGTACCTTTCCGTCCCGACTCGATCTGCAGGCGACCGAACTCGCGGGTACAATGAAAGGTGCCCTTTAAAACAATATCCACAATAGAAGAAAATGCATTCGGGCTCAAATCCTCAGCCAGCGACAGGAAATTACCGGCTGCATTGTTCACCAGTCCAGTCAGTCCACCCATTTCCTCATCCAATTCCTTCATCATCGCCGAAACCGCATCAAAGTCACGAACATCGCACGCCCTATACAGGGTGCCCACGCCGATTTGCTCCGCGGCGGTTCGCAGACGATCCTCTTTGCGCCCGCAGATGGCCACGTGAGCCCCAAAGGCGTGAAACGAGCGCGCCATCGCCAATCCGAGTCCGCTCCCCCCTCCCGTCACCAATATGCACTGATTTTTTAAAGTATTTTGGGTGAACATAGTTTTTTTGTTTCCTGCAAGATACAGGAAATGTATTTTTGCATTACCAAGCCAAATCTATGAAACTGATCCTTAGCATTGTGTCTTTTGTTGCCTGCCTCAGCTTTTTCTCCTACATCTTTTTCCTCGGTTTCACCCTCCCCGATTCTGTTCAGCCCAGCGATATGCTGATCCTGTGCGGACTCATCGCGGTGGTGAGCTACTACATTACCCGGGGTGCATTCGAGGATGTGGACCGCGAGCGGGGGAAAATCAGATGATTTCAGTCCCGGAAACGCAGCTCCGCAAGCATGGTTTGCGGGTGACAGCCGTCAGGCTGGGGGTGCTGAACGCCCTGAGCCGACGCAGTTTCGCCATTTCCCAACCCGAACTGGAAGTTGACCTCGGGCACAACTGCGACCGGGTAACCCTATACCGCACACTCAACACGCTATGCGAACACGGGTTGCTGCATCGGATTGTCGACGACAAAGGAACCTCGCGCTATGCGCCCTGCCGCGATGATTGCGGAGCCACCGACCGGCACTTTCACAATCATCTTCACTTCTATTGTGAAGTCTGCAAACAGACCCACTGCCTCAACGAAACCGAAATCACAATCCCCCATCTTTCCGGAGGATTCGAAATTCACAACATCCAATTCTCCGCCTCAGGGGTATGCGGGAGTTGCAGAACAAACAGAATCCTCTCCAAAAGCTAGCCTGTGACAGCCTCGATTTATCCCACGCAGGCCCGATTTCGAACCGAATTTCACATTCCGCCATTCGAATCAGGTGAAATGGCCTACTTCGCCGGGAATTCGCTGGGACTTATGCCCCGCTCTGTGCGGCATGCACTCGATGTGGAGCTCGACAGCTGGCAGGAGCACGCCGTGGAAGGTCATTTTCGCGGGCAGAACCCGTGGATGCACTACCACCATATTTGTACCCCATCCCTGGCTCGTCTGACCGGTGCCCTCGATGAGGAGGTGGTGTGTACTAACGGCCTCACCGCCAACCTGCATCTGATGATGGTGAGCTTTTTCCGTCCCCAAGGCGATCGCAACATGATCCTGATGGAAGCCGGCGCTTTCCCCTCAGACCAGTACGCCGTTGAGTCGCAGGTGCGCTTCCACGGACTCGACCCCGGGCGATGCGTAGTGGAACTAAAACCCGGGGCAGGGCGTCGCTGCCTGACCTCGCGACAGATCAGTGACGCCATCCAGCAATATGGGGCACGACTCGCGCTCGTATTGATGCCCGGAGTTCAATACCAGACGGGACAAGTATTCGACATCGGTGAGATAACCCGAATGGGACATGAAGCAGGTGCCCGGGTGGGATTCGACCTGGCGCATGCCGTGGGCAACATATCCCTTAATCTGCATGATTGGGGCCCAGACTTCGCCGTGTGGTGCTCCTACAAATACCTGAATAGCGGTCCCGGCGGCCCGGGTGGCCTGTTTGTGCACGAACGTCATGCCCACAACCCGGAACTTCCGCGATTTGCCGGCTGGTGGGGACACGACGAATCGACCCGATTCGAGATGCAGGCCAGTTTCCATCCCATGCGGGGCGCGGCTGGTTGGCAACTGAGCAATGCCCCCGTTTTGGGTATGGCAGCCCACCATGCATCGCTGGAGATCTTCGATCGGGCAGGAATGGACCATCTCACAGAACGCGCAGCAGAATTGAGTGGATACCTGCGCCACAGACTCGTGGACATTCAGCACAGAAGGGGGGCGGATGCACTCGAACTCATCACGCCCCATGAACCGGGTAGCTATGGTTGTCAACAGTCGTTTTCAGTAGGCAGCCACGGCGAGGAATTGCTCCTATCCCTGCAACAGAACGGCGTACTCATCGATTTTCGTCGACCCGATATCCTGCGCATGGCACCCGTTCCCCTCTACAACCAGCCTGAGGAAATCGATCGTTGCTGCGACTTGCTGGACCATTGGCTCAGTTTACATACCAAGTCATGAAGAAGTTAATACCCGTAAAAACGGGAATTTATATTCTATTATTTATTGTAATATCGCATATTAGCTTCGCTCAATACCGTCAGCCTGTGCTCAGTGGCTACCTGCGCGAGGCTGGCAGCCGCGAATCGCTTCCCGGGGCGTCCGTTTACATTCCCTCTCTCAAGCAAGGTACTACAGCAAACGTCTTCGGATTTTACTCCATCTCCATACCCCCAGGTACCTATGCCGTGCATTTTTCCTTCGTGGGAATGACTCCCATAATCGATACCCTCGACCTAAACCGCTCACGAGTGCACGATGTGGAACTAAAACCCGGAAAACAGTTATCCGAGATTGAAATCGTGGGAAATGCCGCCGACCATACAGGCGCCGCTACCCTAATGAGCCGCATGGAACTGGCCGGACAACAAATCGGTGCGGTTCCGACCCTCCTGGGCGAGAAAGATCTATTAAAGACCGTGCAACTGCTGCCGGGAGTACAATCCGGAAATGAAGGACAGTCAGGGCTTTACGTCCGCGGCGGAGGCCCCGACCAAAATCTGATTTTACTCGATGGGGCCACTGTCTACAACGCATCACACCTCTTCGGCTTCTTTTCGGTCTTCAACGGCGATGCGATTAAACAGGTGAGTCTCACCAAAGGCGGATTTCCGGCCCGCTATGGCGGCCGCTTGTCGAGCGTATTGGATGTGACAATGCGCGATGGCGACAAAAACCAGTTCCGTGGAGAGTTGGGTCTTGGGATCATCAGCTCCCGCTTCCTCGTGGAGGGACCCATCCTTCGCAACAAAATCTCATTCGTGGCCGCTGGTCGTCGCACCTATGCCGATGCCCTGCTCCTCCCAGCCCGATGGATCACTGGTGAGGACCCTGGAGTGGGATATTATTTCTACGACCTGAGCGGTCGACTGCACTACGAGATCAACCGGAAAAACCGCCTGTTCCTGAGTACCTATACCGGGCGCGATGCATTTGCCAGTCGACAGGAACGCGACGACGGCACACGTAGGGCCAACATCAGCTGGGGCAATGTATCGGGCACACTCCGCTGGAACCACCTTGCCTCCGAACGATTGTTTGTGAACACGACGCTGATCTACACCGACTACGAGTTCAATACTTTCCTGCGCGAAAGCAGCGACACGCGAAACATCACCGCGGGCTACTCTTCGGGCATCCGCGATGGGGGCATCCGAAGCGACGCAGAATACCTGCCGTCGCCCCGCCGAACGGTGCGCACCGGTATATCGGTACTGAAACATCGATTCGTTCCCTCGGCCTATGTATTGGTAGATGCACTTGTGCCCGGACTTGGCATCCGGCGGGTGGTTCGCTCCTATTCGGTCGAGTCTGGCGCCTATTGGGAGGAGGACAGACGGATTGGAACCCGGATTGAATCGAATATCGGTCTCCGGTTGAGTCACTTCACCGCCGACGGACGAAGCTATGCACGGGCCGAACCTCGTATAGCCCTGCGCTGGCTGATGGGGACCGATGCTTCCATTAAGGCCTCATGGGCGGTCATGAATCAATATCTGCACCTGCTCAGCAATACGGGGATTGGTCTGCCCACCGACCTCTGGGTACCAGCCAACGCATCGGTCGGCCCCCAGCGCTCCGAGCAGGTGGCGGCAGGTTACGAACAGAATTTACGCGAAGGTCGATGGGTGTTGTCGCTCGAGACCTTCCACAAGCGCGCGCGCGATGTCATAGGCTACCGCCCCGGCGCCAGCTTTCTGCTAATCGACCCCGATGAACTGGATTCGGGCGAACCCAGGAGCATTAATTGGGAACGGCAGATTACTCAGGGACAACAAGAATCGTATGGTGCAGAGCTCTATCTGCAAAAGAGAAAAGGCAGTATACAGGGATGGCTGGGCTATACTTTGTCGCGCACCTGGCTGCGGTTCGACGAACTGAATTTAGGTGAGCGCTTTCCGGCCCGTTACGATCGGCGCCACGACCTCAGTCTATTCGCCTACCACGAACGTCCCCGCCCAGCTTCGTCTGTTTCCAACAGACGGATCAGTGCCGCATTTGTTTTTGGAACAGGCAATGCGGTCACCATCCCCTCAGGCTTGTTTCAGGCACCCTTTCCCGTTGCACCCGGTAACCCCAACCCAGCGCCCTGGTTTCCCGTCTATGCAACCGATTTTGGCCGACTCAACCAGTATCGCCTGGCTCCCTACCACAGGCTTGACTTGTCGATACAATGGAGTAAAAAGAAAAAATGGGGCACCCGCAGTTGGGAGATCAGTCTCTACAATGTCTACAACCGGGCAAACCCCTGGTTTATAGACGCAGTTCAACGCCAGAATGGTACCGAACTGGTGCAATACAGCCTATTTGGGATCGTGCCTGCCGTCAACTATAATTTTCGTTTCCGATGAAGGCGCGCTTTTTGTCACTCTTTCTCATTATAGGCGCCACTGGGCTGAGCGGATGCAGGGAAACCCTGATCGGAGTTCCCGACATCAATTTTCCGCCGCGGATCGTGGTGGGTTGCTTTATCGATCCCTCCTACGACACCCTCACTGCCACCCTCAGTTTGTCGATGCCTCTCTATGAGGCTGGCGATGAGGAGAATTTCCGGGGCATCACCGATGGTATTATCTTACTCGAGGGGGCAGGAGTCACCGACACTTTCCGCTATGACCACGTGCGGCGGCACTACCGCCTGCCCGCGACGGCTGTCCCCATCCTTCCCGATTCATCCTACACCCTCAAGGTCTACCGTGGTAGTTCCGACACCCTCCTGCTGGCACAGGCACGTTGTACTATTCCGCCGGTTCGTGACCCACAAGTCGAACTGACAGCAGAGCGCGACAGCAGCGCTCCCACCCCATTCTACCGCGAATTTCTGAACCTGGATGTACGCTGGCCCGCACAAGCCGCGCCCGAACGCTATTTCCGCATGCTGTACGGACTCAAGCATCGATCTCCCACAGATTCGGCGATCAGCTGGATCAATGATGCACCCGGTAAACCCCAGGTGTTTACCGGTACCGATGCCACAGATGGATGGATTCGGGTCAGCGACCGTTTCGTTTTCTGGGGATGGGGTTCTCCTACTGGCGGTATCACACGGGCCATTGTGTGTGTACAGGAGACGGATGTTCACTCCTTCCGCTATCTCAACGCACTCAACGCCCAGATCAACCAGCCCCCGGGGCCATTCAAAGAGGGAGTCCTTTTGTACAGCAACATCGAAGGTGGATTGGGCTGCTTTGGCGCTTCCAACACCTACTTTGTCGAGAGCCCCGATTTGTGAGACCAGACCACATGGCTGCTGGATTCCGACACAAATCATCATAAATCATCACAAATCATACAGCCTCAAAATCGATTGGCCTGAGATCACTCCAGCCAGTCCCGTTTCCCGTCACTCTCATTAAGCCCAACGCCATAAAGTACGTCTGGAATCCGCAATTTTTCCCCTCATTTTGTACAAAACAACTATTTTTGCGACTCAATCATCCCGACATGAATACAGTCCTCCACAACTTTTCTGCCGGTCCCGGCATCCTGCCCCAATCGGTCGTAGAGGCTTCGGCCCGCGACCTCGTGAACTTCAGCGGAACCGGTCTCTCGGTCATTGAGGTGTCGCACCGCGGGAAGGAGTTCGTGGCGGTTATGGAGGAGGCCCGCACACGCGTGCGTGGACTTCTTCAGCTGGGCGACGACTACGAAGTTCTCTTCCTGCATGGGGGGGCCAGCCTGCAATTCTGCATGGTTCCATATAATTTATTGCCCGAACAAGGTATGGCTGCCTACCTCAATACCGGTGTATGGGCCTCCAAAGCCATACAGGACGCACGTCTCCTCGGCCGTGTGGAGGTGGTGGGCAGCTCTGAAGACCGAAATTTTTGTTATATCCCCCGCGGTTATTCTATCCCCTCCGACGCCTCCTATCTGCATATTACCTCAAACAATACCATTTTTGGTACGGAGATGCATCAGTTCCCAGACAGTCCGGTTCCCATAGCCTGTGATATGTCGTCCGACATCTTCAGCCGCCCGATCGACGCCTCGCGTTTCGGGCTCATCTATGCGGGCGCCCAGAAAAATATGGGTCCGGCCGGAACCACCCTGGTGGTGGTGAAGCGTGAACACATTGGGAAATCCGGGCGTCGACTACCCGCCATGCTCGACTACGCGGTGCATAGCAAGGGCGATAGCATGCACAACACCCCACCCGTATTCGCAGTGCTGGTGTGCATGCATACCCTCCACTGGATCGAAGAGCAGGGTGGATTGACCGTGATGGAACAACGCAACCGCACCAAAGCAAGTCTTCTGTATTCTGAAATCGACCGCAACCCCTTGTTCCGGGGCACAGCCGACACGGCAGATCGCTCCCTTATGAACGCCACGTTTGTGTTGAGCGACGAACAACATAAAGCGGCCTTCGATGCTCTGCTCAGAGAGGCCAGAATCAGCGGGCTGGAAGGACACCGGTCGGTGGGCGGCTACCGCGCCAGTATGTACAATGCCCTGCCCAGAAGCAGCGTTCAAGTATTGGTGGATGTGATGCAGGAACTGGAACGAAACAACGGATAATGGAGGTCGAAAGTCGATCTTTGTTTTGAATCACAAAAGGACAAACAACTTATTATTTTTCACCTCCATCAATCCACAACCCCGTCCCAACATGAAAATCCTCGCCAACGACGGCATCGATTCCGCCGGCAGAGAACTCCTCAAGCAGGCCGGCTTTACTGTCGACACTACAAAAATCGCTCAGGATGAACTCTTGGGAAAACTCAAAAACTATGACGGTATCATTGTACGGAGTGCAACAATGGTTCGGGAATCACTAATGGATGCATGCGGCGGCAACCTGAAGTTCATTGGCCGTGCCGGCGTTGGCCTTGACAACATCGATGTGGAGGCGGCAAAAACCAGGAATATTTTGGTATTCAACACCCCTGCCGCCTCATCCCTATCCGTAGCCGAACTCGTTTTTGCCCACTTGTTTGGCCTGAGTCGCTTTATGCACCGCTCGAATAGGGAGTTGACCGATGGATCGTCCGCACAGTTCAACCGCCTCAAAAAGGAGTATGCCGCAGGATGGGAATTATCCGGAAAGACACTGGGTATTATTGGCTTCGGAAGAATCGGACAGGAAGTGGGACGAATCGGCAGAGGTATCGGAATGAAGGTTGTGGTATACGACGTGCTTTTTCAGTCTTCGGTCACTTTAGCGCAAGAAATTGAACATCGGCACAGGGTCGGGGTGGCATCGTTAGACGAGGTCCTCTGCAAGGCCGACTGCGTGAGCTTGCATACGCCTGATCCCGGTAAGCCGATCATCGATGCCGAAGCCATCGCGCGGATGAAAAGGGGTGCCGTGCTAATCAACTGCTCGCGTGGGGGTATTATCGATGAAGAAGCCCTGCTCGATGCACTCGATTCAGGCCAGCTACTTGCAGCCGGTCTGGATGTCTTCTCCCATGAGCCAACACCTAATATCCGCTTACTGAATCACCCCCGCATTTCGGTGAGTCCACACATAGGCGCGTCCACGACCGAAGCTCAGGAACGTGTCGGCATCGAGATGGCCCGCCGTATCATAGAGGCATTCCCCGCAAATAATGCCTGAATTCCGGAAATTTCGTCCGTTTCTCCCCACCCAGGAGGCCCTGCCAGCCCTGTATCGAACGAGGGGAAATCAAAAAAATGACACCGGTCAACCAGATAATGGGATTAACGGCCTGCTTCAGGCGCTGATGCCCGGACTCACCACAACCGATCAAAAAGCAGCATCGGTCGATGCTCTTCATTTATGGGAATCGTGGGAGGAATGCGGCCTCTACACCCGGCATCCGCAACCCGCGTTTGTATTGTATAAAGTGCGCTACCGGGCTCGCTGGCAGCACGGATGGATCGGACTCTCGGATGCACGGGATTTGTTGCGCAATCAAATCCGAAAACACGAACACGTACGGGCCGATCGGATATCGCAATTAATGGAATTTACAACGGCAACTGGACTGCACACGACACCCGTTTTTTTGAGTCACCCCCAACACCCGGGACTCAGCCGACTCATGTTTGAGGTACAGTCGGGTGCCCCGCAGCGAAGCGGTAAACTGCCCGATGGCCGGGAGTTTCACCTGTGGATTGTAGACGATCTGCAGAAAACAGATCAAATCCGTCGCGGAATCGAGGAGCTGTCATGTCTGTACATTGCCGATGGACACCACCGTGCGGCCGTTGCGGAAACACAGGCGGTCGACAATCGAGAGCGTGATTTTATCCCCATGCTCAGCGTGTTGGTGCCCGCCAATGAGTTACATGTCTACCCTTTCTACCGGCGAATTCTCAACGACGAGGGGCCGCACTCGCTTTGGGAATTGATCGACAAGCTCAGGGTGCATTACCATCTGCGCCCTTGCCTCATCGAGCAGATGTACTACCAATTTCTGCCAAACGGTCAGTATTTACTATGCACCCACGATGCATGCTGGCAGCTTATCAAAAAAGAGCAGAAAACAAAATCTCCCAACCATGCGCTGGTCCGGCCTGAAGATTTGCTGGATGTGGGACTGCTGCACAGCGAAATTATTGGCCCATTCCTGGGTATCACCGATCCCGGCAGTGACCCTCGCATAGACTATGGCCCGCTTAGTATGCATTTCAGCGACTTTAGGAATATATTGCACGATTCCCGAACGGCGTTCGTTCTCATAGCCCGGGCCCCCACAGCCGACGATATTTTTCGGGTTGCAGATTCTGGCGGTGTCATGCCCCCAAAATCCACCAGTGTGGAGCCCAAAATCATAGACGGACTTGTGGTATGGCGCAATGAAGATTAGGCGGATTGTGCGAATCAAAACTTTCTCCAGTCAAAATCAAGCGCCGGACTGGTCCTACGGCAATTTATACGAGTCAAAGTTCGATTCGAAAAAACAAGGGTAGAACGCTCCCACTTTCATCTAAACGGATTCAAGTTCGCCCTACAACAAAAAACCCCGCCACACGGGTGTGTAGCGGGGTTCATAAACCAGGCTGGCAACGACCTACTCTTCCACATTCTACTGCAGTACCATCGGCGCTGTGGGGCTTAACTTCTCTGTTCGGAATGGGAAGAG
>VHAX01000012.1 GCA_016872215.1 Sphingomonadales bacterium
AGCGCCTTGAATGTAAATCGCTTTGAAAAAAAGTGTGTGCAAACTTGACACGATACACCTTCGGACGGACAAAAGGGCATCCGGTAACACACGTCTTGCGCCATTGCCGGTGACGTTCTAAAAATGAGCTTTTATGTACGCAAAAATATTTTATATTGGTTGACAGTTTCTGGTACGCAATCGGCAACGAGCGCAAGGCGTGGGAACGTTATGCGGCATGCTAGGACGACCGTAATCACGCCATAATCTAATTGACAGTTAGACCTTTTTGATTATATTTGTAATGACAAAAGAGTAAATGAAACAGAGAATTTACATAGACACATCGGTAGTTGGCGGTTACTTTGACGAAGAGTTTAAAGAGGCTACAACTATGCTGTTTGACAGGCTCAATAAAAACGAAATAATCTTTGTAGTTTCTGACCTACTTGACCTTGAATTATTAAACGCACCACAACATGTTCGACAACTTTTACATAATTATACGACGGACAAATTTCATCGAATAGAATTGACAGAAGAAGCAATAAAATTGGCTGAAACTTATATCAACGAAAAAGTAGTTGGTAAAACAAGTTTGGAAGACTGCCGACACATTGCCTTAGCGACCATTCACAAAGTGGACGTTTTAGCAAGTTGGAATTTTAAACATATCGTAAACCTTGACAGAATTAAGGGCTACAATTCTGTAAATATGCGACTTGGTTATTCAATTATAGAAATCAGAAGCCCAAAAGACCTTGTAAATTATGGAAACGACTAAAAAAGAAAAACAGTTTGACGCAGTAAAAATGATGAGAGACATCAGAGATAAAATAAGCTCTGAAACTCAAAATATGACTTTTGACGAGTTGAAAGCATATATCAAACAAAAACTTGCAGACAGTAAAACTAAACTCGTTGGACAGTAGCAAAGACAAAAGAAAGCACGGTCGCATAACAGCGTGCAAGCGCCATAGCCTTGCCGCAGGCGCAGCACAAGGCTACGATCGCCTCCAAGCCTACCGTTGGGTGCAAGTGTAAAAAAGACAACCCAACAAGCGACTAACTAGCTGACAAATAAGGAATTTAGAAGCAAAAAATTGTTTTGCGGTGTAAAAGCCGTATTTTTACCGCATGCTATGCGGTGCTAATTATGTACATGCACGAAAGAAAAAATTGGACAAACTTCTTTTGGGATAACGATAAGTTATCACCTATCTTGGCTTCTGTAAGGCATTTACAAGGACGTTTATTGGGCCGTATGGAAACTTTAGGTTTCGATTTTATAGAAAGTGCCACTTTGGAATCGCTTATATTGGATGTTGTAGACACATCAAGAATTGAAGGTGAATTTTTAAATCCCGAACTTGTTCGCTCGTCTATCGCCCGAAAATGAGGTATTGAAAATGCTGATTTTACAAGGACACCGCGAAACATTGAAGGAATTGTTGATGTCATTTTAGATGCTACACAAAACTTCGAAAAACCACTCTCAGAAACACGCCTTTTAGGTTGGCATAATTCACTTTTTCAAACAGGTTTTAGTGGTTATCAGCAAATAGATGTTGCCAAATATCGTTCTGGCGGTATGAAGGTAGTTTCGGGCAATTTTGGTAAAGAAAAAATACATTTTGAAGCACCATCAGCCGACAGGGTTCCGCACGAAACAGAACAATTTTTAAATTGGTTGAATAGTGATACAAGTTTGGATTTAGTTCTAAAATCTATCATTGCGCACTTTTGGTTTGTTACAATTCACCCTTTTGATGATGGCAATGGACGAATAGCGAGAGCGATTTTAGATATGTGGTTAGCAAAAAGCGATAATAGTAAAATTCGTTTTTACAGCTTATCAAACCAAATCTTCAAAGAGCATAAACACTATAACAACATTATTGAAGAAGCACAAAAAGGAACATCGGACATCACAAAATATTTAGAATGGTTTCTTGGTTGTTTTGAAAGAGCCTTAATAGCAAGTGAACAAAATTTGGAAATCATTTTGGATAAAGCACACTTTTGGGAAAGACACAAGTCAACAAACATTAATGAAAGACAACGGCTTGTAATTAATTATCTTTATGACAATTACAGTAAAGAAGTGGGATTTTTACGAACATCAACCTACGCTAAACTTACCAAATGTTCGACAGATACAGCTTTGCGAGATTTGCAAGATTTAGTTGCAAAGGAAATGTTGAAAGCAGAAGACAGTGGAAAGAAAACAAATTACGTTGTTATAAGTCCGAAAAAAATAAAAATCCCTAAATGAAGTTTGGTCTCTTTGGCTCATTCGGGGATTGAGTTTTATTGGGGTACTTTCAAGAGGATTAAAAAGGCGATTCATTCGTATCGCTTTCGGCATCCGTTGCCGATTTCCATATCGTCCAGGCTTCTTCGGCTTGGTGTTCGAGCATACCGATTCCCCCGCATACGTGTAGGCCGCAATCGAGTGCATATTGCATGAGTGGGGTGATTTCTGGGGTATACACCAGATCAAACAGCAGGGTGGATGCCCGACAATGGCTTAGGTCGATGGGTAGTCGTTGACCAGCGAAACCGGGGTCCATTCCCAAGGGGGTGCAGTGTACCAGTAAATCGTAGTCCTCCCATGGCACCGAACCAAGCGCATCGTAGGTGAACCGCCGGGCACCGGCGAAAGCACCTGGAATGGGCGGTGATCCTTGCAGGCTCGCGGGGTCACCCCATGCCTGCGTTAAATCAGTGCTGTCCACCGCCTCAGGTGTAGCGCGAACCAACTGGTCAAATGAAATCCCCAAATCCCTCAATGCCCAGGCAACGGCACGCGCCGACCCACCTGAGCCCAAAATAAGGGCTCTGCGGTGCTTCAAAATCCTAGCCGGCCCGGGAGCAGCCGGCCCGGGAGCAGCCTGCCCGGGAGCGGCCGGCATAGAATCAGCCGGTCCTCGAGTAGCCGGCACAGCTGCAGCCAACTCAGAATCGACCTCCGCCATGGCCCGACACAAAGCAGCGGCGAACCCCCCCACATCGGTGTTGTAGCCGGTGATTTGCATGCCATCGCCATAACGATCATTTCTTCGGATCAACAGCGTATTTGCCGCGCCAATGCGTGAAGCGGACGGGTGCAAGGCATCACACAAGGATAAAACAGCGGTTTTGTGGGGAATCGTTGCATTCAAACCCACGATATCGGGGTTCGCGAGCAAAAAAGAACGCAAAACCGAAACATTGGGCATGGGAAATAAGTCGTAGCGCACGGGAATGCCGTCGCGTTCAGCAAAGCGGGCAAAGAGGCGGGGCGACCACGAGTGCGAAACCGGAAAGCCAATCAGCCCCAACCGCATTAGGCCGATTTACGGCTCCCCATTCGCTCCAGGAGAAAGACCAATGCAGCACCCATCAACGCCACCAACAACGCCATACCCCATTCCGCAGAGAAGCCAGTAATCTCCTCATATCGGGTAGGCCATAAATTGCGTTCGGTCAAAGCATGCACCTTTCCCTTCGAATCGAGGTAGGTTTGAATCGGCACCTTCCACGGCCAAACTTTGTTGAGCGAGCCCAACATGAAGCCCGCCAAAACAGCAATGGTGAAGTTACGGTAGCGTTGAAGCAGCCAATGCAGCAAATGAGAGAATGAAGTAATCCCCACCACCATCCCTACGCTAAAGAGCAATATTACCTCCAATCGGAACTCATTGAGGGATTCCAAAATAAAGCGGTATTTCCCCAAAAGCAACAAGATAAAACTCCCACTTATCCCAGGCAGAATCATGGCACAAATGGCGATGGCACCACTCAACATGATGAACCACCAGGTCTCCGGGCTTTGAGACGGACTCACGGTAGTGATCCAAAAGGCCACAGCTGCACCCAACACAAACAAACTCACCATTCCAGGTCCAAAACGTTCGATCTGTTTACCAACCGACCAAATAGAGGCCAAAACCAGTCCAAAAAAGAAAGACCACAACAAAATGGGTTGGTGCTCCATCAGGTACAAAACCAATTTGGAGAGGCTCAACAGACTCAAGGCAATCCCCGACCCCAATACCAATATAAAGGCCAGGTTCATATGGGCCCATAAATCAGCGAAACGACCCTTCAGCAGCAACTGCAAGGCCGTCAAATTCGCCGAACGTATGCTGTTCAATAACTCATCATAAATACCAGTGATGAATGCTATGGTGCCGCCCGATACGCCCGGTACCACATCGGCAGCACCCATGGCCACACCTTTTAAAAACAAGATCAGTCGATCCATCAGCGCAGTTGGGGCACTCATTTGGGCAAGAAATGATGGAAGGTGTCGCTTCGAAGGCCCAAACGAAGGGTCTCAAGAGGAATGACGTCATTCGATGCGATGTTGCCTAAATTCACATTGCAACCAATTAATTTGATGAACCAGGTTTGCTGCGCCTTATGCGGTGCCTCCCACAATATTTTCTCAGCGGGGATTTGGGTGAGGATTTCATCCACCAAACCCGAACGAACCTCACCTGTGGAACGGAAAATACCGACATTACCGGCCTCCCGGGCTTCGGCAATCACCCGCTCCGAACCGGCCTCCAATTCGGCCTTCATCATGGCAATCCACTTGTAGGGTGCAATAATTTTTTCGGCATCTTTGGAGCCAACCTCCGACAACACCCGGAAATCCTGCGCGAAAGAGCGGATGTGGGCGCATTTGTCCTCGTGGGCCATCTCAAGAGAACCATCCGAGATCTCTACATACTCCATGTTGAAGCGCTGAAGAATGCGCCGGAACTCACCGATTTGGTTGCGGATTAAAAACAGCTCAAAGAGAGTGCCACCAAAATAGCAGGGTACGCCCGCCGAGCGGTACAATTCCAGTTTTTCGGTCATATTAGGCGATAAATACGAGGTGGCCCACCCCAGTTTCACGAAGTCGATGTAAGCGGCCGAAGTGCTTAGCAGGTCTTCAGCCTCGCGGGTACTCAGGCCTTTGTCCATGACCATTGTGAGGCCCGATGTGCGTGGTTTCTCTGATCGCGGTGGAATATGGGATAAATGATAATGCATAGGTTAGCGGTACTTGTTGATCAATGAAACAAAACTCTTCAGTCGCCGGGCCTCGGGCGCGGCATCCAAAAAAGCATCAAAGCCCCCGGGCTCCAAATCTAGGGCAGTTTGCAGGGTTTGCAGCGCATCCGTTCGCATACCATTGTTGAGGTAACAGGCCGCCTGCAAAAAGAAAAAGAGTCCGTTTTGGGCGTGCATCTCTTCCCCTTCAGCCAGGACGACTTGCGCCTTGATGGGTTCACCGGTATCGAAATACAATTCGGCCATAAGGAGCCGCCCCCCGAGTGAGGCGGGATTCAGCGATAGTACTTTCGCCAGGGCCGATTCGGCCTCCTGTAAATTGCGGAGTTCCATGCAAACCTCCGCCAGGCAAAACCAGTAGTTCTCCTCCGAAGGATCCAGATCGGCTGCCTTGCGGAAATGGTCGGCCGCCTGCATGAACTGTCGGGCGTTTCGTTCGCAGTTGCCGAGTCCATACCAGGCATCAGCGTAATCTGGCTCGATCGACAGGGTTTCTCCGAAAAATTTACGTGCCTGGGGGAATTCGCCTTTTTTTTCGTGACATATGCCGACGCCACACAGGAGAATGGGGTCGGTCGGATTGAGTTTAAGTCCCTCGCACATCGACTCATACGCCTTGTCGACCTGCTTGAGGTTCAGGTAGGTCAGTCCCTGGTGATAATGGGCCAGAGCAATGGACGGGTCGATGGTGATCGAGTAGTCGAAGGCCTTCAGCGCCCGCTCGAAGAGTCCCGTGTCGTTGTAGAACGTGCCCAAATATTGCCAGGCGTGGGCGTTGTAGGGTTCCTCATCGATGATCTTCTGGTAGCGGTTGATGGCTCCATCGATGTCCTCCAGTTCCTGATAGGCCATGGCCATATCCAGCATGGCCCTTTCCCGGATTTCATTATCCTCTGTGGGCTCCAGGAGCACCTGGTTAGCCATATTCAGGGCTTCTTGGTAATTGCCCAGAGTGTTGTAGATCCCCGCGAGTATTCCCATCGTGAGCACATCTGTGTTTCCCGATAGTTCCAAAGTGGTTTTCAGATAACTCTCGGCCTTCTCCCATTCGCCCTTGAGCAGGTTAATGCGTCCGTACACACGGTAGTATTCCATTTCCTGCTCCCCTGTGTCCCTCACCTGCGTCATCAATTCCTCAGCCTCGTCCAGCATATCTTTGTCGAGCAGCAGATTAGCCTGACGAATCAAAAAAAAGTTGGATTCGGGATACATGCGCCGGCCCATTTCAGCCACAACCTCTTCCTGCTCCAGATCCTGCATTTCGAGGAAATAATCACAAAGGCTGCTCAGTTCGTCCTCCATAAAAAAGGCGGATTCCCCGTTTGCGACCGATGACTGATAGCGTTCCAGCAGTTCTAAAATATACTCATTGGAAGCGGAGTCATCGTCATCTTCGTCGTCGTTAAACATAGGCGCAATTAGGCAGGAGGAGTGGGATAATCAGGAAATAAATATAGGTGACGCACGCTGCTTCACCAACTTCAGGTCGTAAAAGTTATGCATCTAATGGTGTTGAAACAGCTCGGTGGGGATGGAGTATGGCCGCCATTCTCAAAAGTTGGCCTTCTTCCCAGGGCCTGCCCATCAACTGTATGCCCAGCGGCAATCGCTCCCTGTTAAGCGCAAAAGGAACGGAAACGGCGGGGAAGCCGTTCAAATTGGCCAATACGGTAAACATGTCCTCCTTGTACATTTGCAGCGGGTCGTCCGATTTCTCGCCAAAACGAAAAGCAGCCCCCGTGGTGGTGGGCAACAGCAGTGCGTCGGCGCCCTCCAGAAGCGCATAGGATTTGTCACGCAGCAAGCGCCGTACCTTTTGGCCCTTGCTATAATACGCGTCGTAATATGCCTCACTGAGCACAAAAGTGCCCAGCATAATTCGCCGGCGCACCTCCTTGCCGAAGGCTTCCGTACGCGATTTTTTGTAGGTCTCCTCGAGGGTGGTGGCATCCGGATTTCGGTAGCCGTAATGGACACCGCTGTAGCGCGACAAATTCGAGCTGGCTTCGGCGGTAGCCAATATATAATAGGTGGGGATACTGTATTTGAGTTCGGGTAGGCTCCGGGTGATGATTTGATGGCCCTCTGCTTTTAACCGCACCAATAGATTTTGGTAGGCCTCAAACATCTGTGGATCGAGTCCGCCCGAATCTTCCAGATCCTCCAACACCACCAGTTTGAGTCGGCCGTTGCCTTTTGGCTCCGTCGGCATTCGGCATTCGGAGGCAGGGCGTCGACTACAAGTACCGTCGTAGTCGTCGGCCCCTGCCATTATTTCGGTGAGCAGGGCTGCATCCTCCAGACTGTGGGTGATCGGACCAATCTGATCGAAAGACGAACCAAAAGCGATCAATCCGTGTCTCGAAATCCGGCCGTAAGTCGGTTTGAGTCCCACCACCCCACAATAGGCAGAGGGTTGACGAATCGATCCGCCAGTATCGCTGCCCAGAGCGGCGTGACAAAACCCAGCGGCTACGGCGGCTGCCGAACCACCCGACGAGCCTCCCGGAACCCGCTGTGAGTCGAGGGGGTTCAGAACCGGACCAAAGGCAGAGTTTTCGTTGGAGGAGCCCATGGCAAACTCATCGCAATTCACCCGACCTATGAAAATGGCTCCGGCATCGAAAAGTCGCTGTGTAGCCGTGGCAGAAAAAAGCGATTCAAAACCCTCCAGTATTTTCGATGAGGCACTAAATCGATGACCTTTGTAGGCGATGTTGTCCTTTAATGCCATCACCATCCCGCTCAGAGGATACCAGCGCCCCGCAACATGCTCTGCATCCAACCAGGCAGCCCGCTCTATGGCCTCCTCGTCATAAACCTCCAAGAAAGCATTGATTTCAGGACGTTCCCTGATTCGCTTCAAAAAGGCCTGCACCATGTCAACACAGCACAACTCATCCGCCTTCAGCGCGCGTTGAAGGTCCGACAATTGGTGATAGGCGCTCAAGGGCGACGCTCTTTGGGATCGTCGGGCGTGGTGTGCATGCCCTCTTCAATCTCGCGGCGCACTCCCGATGAGGCATCTTTAAACTCCCTGATGCCCTTCCCCAGACCCCTGGCCAGTTCGGGGATTCGTTTGGCACCGAAAAATATAAGAATCACTGAAAGGATCAGAATGAGCTCCGTCCCACCAATATTTCCGAGCAGTAAAAACATAGGGTTCATATTCGAATCGGATTATCCTGCAAAAGTACGATATTTATGGGCCATTTTTGAAATAATCTCTCACGCACGTGGGCTATTGTTGAAATAATCTGTCACGCTTATGAGTCTCAATCCGATAGTGCTCTCCATCCCCGTTTTTTTCATCCTCATCGGAATAGAAGTGGCGTGGGACCGCTTCCGCAAGGGGGGCGTTTACCGCCTGGCAGACGCCCTCACCAACATCAGTTGTGGGGTCACAGAACAGGTATTCGGTGTGTTCTCAAAGGTGGTGAGCGTGGCCCTCTATTACTGGGTCTATGAGTATTTTCGCCTCACCACCCTTCCCATCAAAGGGTGGACCCTTCTCGGGCTCTTCCTGCTGGTCGACTTCTGCTACTACTGGGCGCACCGCTGGAGCCACGAGGTGAACCTCTTATGGGCTGGCCACGTGGTGCACCACCAGAGCGAACACTATAATCTATCGGTCGCCCTTCGTCAGGGGGCATTACACAAAATATTCACCGCCGCCGTATATGCTCCTCTCGCCCTTCTGGGCTTCAACCCCTATTGGTTCTTGTTGTTGATGGCCTACAATACCCTTTACCAATTTTGGATTCATACGCAGTACATTGGCAAAATGGGATGGCTCGAATACGTATTCAACACGCCCTCCCACCATCGGGTGCACCACGGTCGCAATCCGGAGTATATCGATAAGAACCACGCGGGCGTTTTGATTATTTGGGACAAGCTCTTCGGTACTTTCGAGCCTGAACGTGCCCCGGTCGTTTATGGCATCACCACGCCTATCAATTCCTGGAATCCGGTCTATGCTCAGGTGGCTCACTTCGGTACGATCGGGAAGGACCTGACGTCCGCCCGCGGATGGCGTGAGGTCGTTCGTGTGCTCTTCGGCCGTCCTGGTTGGCATCCGGAAGGGAATAAGATGATGAGCCAAACGGGTCATGGGGGGCACTGCACAGACCAAATTGTCGTTGGTTCCACCCAGTCGCGCTCACTGGTCGATCAAGTAGTGGTGGGCACGGGGCTGAATGTGTATGTGCTCGCTCAGCATTTGCTTTTGCTCGGGGTGACCACCTTTTTTCTGTTTAGACATGAGCAAACGAGCGTGAATGAAAAGGGTATGCTTGCCCTTTGGATTTTCGTAACCTCCGCCACTCTGGGGATGCTGCTCGAAAAGCAGGCATCTGCACGCATTTGGGAGATTTTTCGCTTGATTTTGACGATTATGGGCATAATTTATTTAATGTTTATATGAATATGATGACTCCAAAAAAGGAAGCGAGTGTTTCGGATTATTGGAGCTATGCCTTCATGGGCTTCCTGCATTTGGTGTTCCTGCGGTTCCTCCCAGGGCAATGGGTGCCCCTCAGCAAGGTGATGCTGATGCCGCTGCTGATCCTTGCAGTTTACCGCCAAACGACGGCCGGGGAGCGACAAACATCAGGGGTTCGGATCCTTATCGGGGCATTGTTTTTGTCGGGCCTTGGCGATACGCTCCTGATTGGGAAAGATGAAGGTTATTTTGTGGGTGGACTCACCGCATTCCTTTGCGCAAACCTATTGTATATTGTTTTGTTTGTGAAAGCACACAGGAGGCATTCTGGAGGGGTTGCTTCGACATGGATCGACCAAAGGGCATGGCCGGCCGTGCTGATTCCCCTTTCACTGTTGTATGTGTTGTATTCTGGATTGGGTGAACTGATCCTACCCGTGGTGGTTTACATGGCGGTGATCACCCTGATGTGGCTACTGGCATTGTCGAACTATATCCGGAAAAGGAATACGCATTCCGGCGGCGAGGGATGGGGATCGGCCACTCTTCTTGCCCTGGGCGCTACTTTGTTTGTGGCCTCCGATGCCACCCTGGCCTGCGATAAGTTCATGGCACCCTTCCCCGGGGCGCAACTCACTGTCATGGGCACCTATATATTGGCGCAATTGGCGATGGTTAGGGGGTTCCTGGGGGTCGCAGAACTCAGAAATCAAAATTGAGCGAGAAATGCCACAAGCGGCGCAGACGCTGCCCATCGTCGATGCCCTGTGCGCGATCAATGCGTAGGTAGTAACCCAACACCCGCATTCTCACACCGTAACCATAGCCCATCAGGATGGGGTCGCGACTGGTGATGACCTTTACCCGCACCGGGCCGTTTTCATAAAATCGTACATTTAAAGGGTTCTCTTCGGCGAATGGGTTTACGCCACTCCAGGACGTGCCCATATCGAAGAAAGAGATGACGGAAAAGTTCCTCCAAAATTCTGATGCCACCGGTGTGCGCGAAAGGACCTGCACGATGGGACACCGGATCTCGGTGTTGAATAGGGCTAGGTTGGATCCATTCCGGCTGTTTTGCCAGAACCCTCGCATGGGTGCTGCCAGGGCCTCATAGGCATACGAAACATTGGCCGGCGGCGGAAGAAGATTGTCGCGCTTTGGAAGCAGCCAATTCTCCACACCCCCCAGCAAAAAGAGGGTTTTTTGTCCACCCAAACCTGCCGCCAAATGCGTACGGCCCGTCCAGATCATGTTTTTGTAGAGGCGTATGTATCGCCGGTAGTCGAGCTGCAATAAGTTCATCGATGCGTCTCGGGGTGACAACAAAGCATAGGATTCGAGCGACAATTTCCAGCGGGTTCCGCTCAACAGGTTGGGACCCAGATCGCGTGTGTTGTCATAAACAAACTCGGCCTTGAGGGCAGCCAGATGGTTCAAAATACCCTGACGATAAATGCTGTATAGGTCGGTAGAAAGCGGCAAGAGACGTTCCGTACGGTACATGCCCGATACGCGCAGACTGGAGTAGCGGTGAAAGGGAAAGGAAAACTGACTCAAACCCTCGAGCACATTACGGCGGTAAGCGGTGGGACCAAAAACCGTGATAGGGTCGCCCTCATAGGTGGAACGCCCCTGCACCAGCATGAACTTACGGTCGATTCGCTTCTTGAGCGACTCATACATCACGAAATACTGGTTGCCACTCGAACCTCCTGCCATCATGGCACCAGCACTGATGCGGTAATCTTCTAAGAGGTCGGAGGCGCTGCCTTTGAAAATGAAACCACCACCCAAACCCTGCAGGTTGCTAATGGTTGAGATGGTGAACGAGGGCATATCGGGCTGAAACAGCGTGTTGCCTGCCTGCGACACCATAAACTCAATGCCCATAGCGGGCACGTAAGGCTGAATCCTCCTCTGTTTATTGCGCTCCGCTCGCTCCAACGGGTCTTCCTTCATCGCAAATTCAGGCTCCTGAATGAAAATATACGGAGGAAGGCTGTCGCCCCCCGACCCTTCAACCTCGAGCAGCGGATAACGAGCAGGCGGAAGATATCTATAGGCCGAGGCTGAGTCGCCCGTGGCATCGAGATGGGCCGTGGCTCCAAACTGACGGTTGTCGATGAGTCCCGACCCCTGCAAACCCACCGCAGGGTTTTGTCCGAATACCCGATTCGACGGCCTACTCTGGGTAGCCAAAGCACTAGGTACGGGTAGGCCACTTGCATATCCCCCCCGCTCTGCGCGTAACCGAGTGGGGGGCGCTGGGGTTGGGTTCAAATCCGCTTGAGTTGGCTCAAGAAGTTGTATATTGACTACACTGCCTGTACGCGGGCTCTGGATTTCATCCATACAAAAGTTGCCGGGCAGTCCTGAGTGCAGGCGTACGATCGGATCGGGGGCGCGTCCACAATCTAATAATGTAAGGGAGGGTATGACCTTTGCGAAACCTACGAGATCTTGGTTATCGGTTGAATCTGTGAAATTTGTTTTTTTTGTGGTATCCGCAAAAAAATCTATACGGGCTAGGTGACGCGAAGGAATACCAGATGCATCGGAAAGAAAAACAAATCGTTCGCTGTCGATTCGTCGGGGTGACAGCTCTGAGACGCCAATGGAGCGCGTAAGGTTCACCATGGTGTCGATGCGGAGCTCCCTCACCATGGCTGCAAACAGATCGGGATGTAGATTTGGATTGAGGGAATCTCCGCAGGGCACGGCAGAAAAGAGCAGCCATTCATTGGTGAGGAACCGGGGCGACAACTCATCGCAGAGGTCGAGGGTGAGCGGCTGAAAAGTGCGTGATTTTGGGAAAAAGGCCATCAGGTCATTTTGCCCATTTTTTCGGGCCGACAAAACCAGATATCGCCCGGATGGGTGCATATCGAGGCCGTTGATCTGGTCCACCCCGGTCAACAGTATGTCCATAAGTTCTCTCTCCCCCGAGGCCTTCCAACTCAGCTGTCCATATCGAATCCGCCCCTTTACCTCATAGAAATAATGCAGCAACTCGGTGCCGGGCTGCCAGGCAAACAAGGGCTCCGCTGCACCGGGTGGTGAGGCCTGCCACTTCACCCCGCTGCACTGCTTAAACAGGATTCTACCGGTGCTCACCTCTTCAACCGTTAGCCGGCGCTCCCCGTTTTTCTGTTCCATGCGTGCCAGTAACCGGCCCTTGGGGTGCATGGCCAAACCCATTGTTTCAGCACGGCGCCAAAGCGGACGAAGGATGCTATCGACCTTGGGTGCTAGTCGACCCGAGTCGTCTTGCGCAAATCGATCCGTATAATAGTTCAACCAGTCCTTGCCGATGGCCTTCATCTTGGTCCCTGTCACATAGGCCATTCCACTGCGGAAATCACGGTTCACCCGTGTCAGGTAGAGGGCGTTGGAGAGCGAAGATGCCCCATACCGCTCAGTAATATAGTGCCAAAAACTCACCCCGGCGAGTTCCGGGTCGCAGTTGATGAGTTGACTAAACCGACGGATGCCACCCACCTTCAATTGCTGCCTGAGGCGGTTGTCGCGCTCGAAATTCCAACCCGATTGGATGTAGGCGAGAAGGCCCTGTTCATACCAATCGGGCAAATAAATCAGGGCAGAATTTTGTACCCGCTCGGTGAGTCTGCCCCCGTAGAGCATCTCTTCTATCAGCACCCGCGCCACCCCGCGGCGCAGCTCCTCATGAAATTTCTCGCGCTCCTGGTGGTAGTAGACCACAACCTTATTGCCCCCCAACCGGGTCAGACCCCCACGATTATATTGGTCGAGGTCGAATCCCAAATTTGATTGCTTGAGGTCGTTGTGGGTTTGGTAGACAATGACCTGGTAGGGGTCGTCGGAATGGTAGCCGAGCAACTCCTCCATCTCACGGATTTGTTCGGGCACTATGGCCAGGGTATAACGGCCCAGTTCATCGGCTTCCATGTGGAAATAGACCTGAACGTTGTCCTTTTCCAGCATCGACCATTCATAAAACTTGAACTGGATGCGGTTTTTGCCGAAATAGGTCTGGGAGGCCTGGCTTTGTCCGGCCACACGCGCCGTGCTGCAGGCGAGGAGCAGAAGGATAATCAGGCGGTCGACCGGCATCTCTGTATGGGTTGATGGGTGATAATAAGGATCAGCCTTCCTTCATTACGCCGTTGATGAATGGGTTGTACCGCCGCTCTTGGCCGATGCGGGTGGCGGGACCGTGGCCGGAGTAAACAGAATAGGCATCGGGTAGCGTCATCAGGCAGCGGTGGATAGACGCGATGAGGGTGTTGTATTCACCCCCCGGCAGGTCGGTTCTACCGATACTGCCCTGAAAGAGCACATCACCGCCCAGCACCCATTCCTCGGCGTCATTAATGAACACCAGACTGCCCAACGAGTGTCCGGGCGCCTCGCGTACTTTCAGGGTAATTTCTCCCAGATGAATTTCATCGCCCTCCGACAGGTAGCCTTCTGGGGGAGGAGAGGCGGTTGCCTGTATCCCAAATACGGGTGCATAGGCCGTAAGTCGATTCAAATCGGTCTCATCGTCACGGTGGATCCAGGGCCGGAGGCCGTAGGTCCGGTTCACAAAGTCGTTTCCTAAGATGTGGTCGATGTGGCAGTGGGTATTGAGCAGGCGGACGGGATGAAGTCCTTGGTCTTCAATGTAATCCTTGAGGGCCTGTTGTTCCTCGGGGTACTGACAACCCGGGTCTACTATCAGCGTGTTTCCGTTTGCATCATACACCAAATAGGTGTTTTCCTGGAATACGCCGAATTCAAACCCGTGGATCATTATATGTTTTATTCGCCACCTGCTGCAAAGGCCGCCAAATCGAAGTTGAGGCCAAAGCGCAGGGTATTCTCCAAAGGATGCCCGCCCTGTAAGCGGGTGGTGGGAACGAGATAGGCAAAGTTAATGTGGAACACCTGGTAGTGGAGACCCGCTCCCATGGTCACAAATTGACGGCCACCTTTGGTCGGGTGCTCATAGAAATAGCCCCCCCTCAGCGAGAAGACATTGTTGTACCAGTATTCGAGACCAAGCGATAAATTAATCTCACGCAATTCCTCTAAACTGCCATCCGGAGCGTCGCCAAATGAGGAAAATACCCCTTCCAAAACCGATTTTTTGTTGGGGTCTTCGCCCTTTTCAATCACATAACCCCCTTGAGGATCGGGAATCAACCGACCGCTGGTGTCGCGGGCGTAGATAGGGTTGGTGGGCACGAGGAGCTTGTTGAGGTCGAGCGAAACGCTGAGGCGGTTGAAGGCATCGATTTGCGCTGTGGCGGTGGTGCCCAAACGCAGGTTTGTAGGCAGGAAATTTGTGTTTCCAGATTCCGAGTAGGCGATTTTGGCACCCAGATTGGTGATGCTCGCGCCAAATGCGATTTCACCATCTTTCCCCATTACCGTGGCGGGGGTGCGGTAGTAGGCAGATAAATCCCCCGCGAAGGATTGACCCGGTATGGTTTGTTGGTTTTGGTCGAGGCCGGCTGCCAAATTCGAGTAGATATAGCGCAAACCAATGCCCATACTGAATTTATCGCCCAATTTGCGCGAATAAACCCCGTCTACCGCAAACTCATTGGGTTTGAAAGTGGCGATCTGTTGACCAGTGATGTCGGTGAAGGTGATGTCGCCCAGTGAAAAGTAACGCAGCGAGCCGCCAATCGTCTGCATATTGTCGAGGCGCTTGTAGAAACTCACATACGACAGGCTGATATCGGGCACCAGGTTGCGCAACCAAGGATTGTAGTTGATGCCGATCCCCAAATTATCTTCTGCGAATGCCAATTTGGCACCGTTCCAATGTATGCTATTGACATCCGGCAGGGTGGCCGCACCCACTTCTCCCATGGCACCGGCGCGTGCATCGGGCGAAATCAGCAGGAAGGGCACGGCGGTCGTGATGGTATTTAGGTTGCCCCCGCCCAATTGTCCGGGTGTAATCTGCGCCCGAACGGGGGGTGTGTGGAACAAAAACGTGGCAGTGATCAGGGTCGGAATCAGGAATCCGGCGAATATTTTCATGGAGTGGGGGTTCGGTGTACTAAAAACAAGGGGGTATCATAGGATGAAAAAAGACAATTAACGCAAAATTACGAGTTTTTGGGACTCGGAGGCCGACTCCCCGGTGGCGGTGCGCAGCCATAGGTGATAGACATAAATGCCGTTGCCCATATAGTTGCCCCGATCATCGAGGCCATCCCAGGTCAGGCTGTTGTTGGTATACCCCTCCGTTTGGATGTTGCTGCGCATGGATTTCACCAGGCGCCCCAGGGTATTGTAAATCTCTAAACCCACTTCCAGGGGCTGGTCGGGCCGGTTGTGGTCGAATTGGAAGGTGGTCTGGCCGGAGAATGGATTCGGGTAGTTTATGAGGCGCGAAACGAGCAGCCGGGCGCCGTCGACCACCACAAACGAAAGGTCGCGGGTCGATGAGTTGTTGTGCACATCCCATACCTTCATATTGAGCTGATAACGCCCAGGATCCAGACGAAAGAATGGGTAGCGAATCTCGCCCCGGGTGTAGTCGTCGAGCGCCGACTCGTAAAACTGGTTGAGTATAATCGGACTGTTCACCTCATCGTTACGTATGAGGGTGATGTCGCGACCAATACCAGCGCCAGTGGTATTGATACCGCTGCTGTCGAAGAGATCTGCCAGAAAGAGCGGGTTGGCATCTGTAATTCCACCATCTCTGAAACTGCGGTCGTTCATGTAGAGGCGGATTTCAGGCTCTCGGTTGTCGGGGGCCACGGTGGTGGCGGTGCCACCCACAATCACCTCGCGGTAGTCGCCCGCTGCATCACCCGTTGGGCCTTTTGCATAGAGGTTAATTCGCCCGGATCCATATTGGTAAGCGATATCGCGGGGCACTACAAAACTGAACGACCAGTCACCATTCTGAATGCTGGCCCGGCCCCGGTAGAGCAGGTTGCGGCATTCGGGGTAGGAAGTGGGGGGAGAATCGCTGCTGTTCCCCAGGGTGCGCACGGTCGTGGTTTTGTCGAAGACCGATGGCACCAATTCGCCCTGAAAGTTCGTGCGCTTGAGACCGCTCTGTGCATCCACCACTTCTCCGTCTATGCGCATGAGTGCAAGGGCTTTTAAGGTGTCGCCGTAGGGGGTCACCTGAACGTTGTTGATGCGGCTCACGTCAATTCCATCGTTTGGATAGGCCAATCGCAAAGCGGGGTCGCCCAGGAGGGTGAAGTTGCGGGTGTTGATCGAGCCCAGGTCGGAATTAGACACGCGCATGAACACCTCACCCATGGTGGGGTATTGTCCATTCGATCCCACGCGAAACAACTCATCTCTGTAGAGGCGCGTACTGAGCATTTTGTTACCGAAGGTAAAAGTGATCCGTGTGGTGGTCATCAGTGCGATGGCTCCCCCAAGAGGGTTGAGCATAACGGCCTCTCCGGCACTCAGTCCACCCGGGTTGTCGAAACGGGTGAATTCACAAGTGGCGGTTACCATAAGGGGAAGGCGCCCCTCTGATTTCCATTCCCGGATTTCGGGCAAGGTGATGATGCGTTCTTCGGCCCAGCCATTCACTCCGCCGTGTCCCATATAACCTACCACGAGTGCGCCGCGGTTCATTCGGGCGTTGATGTCGCGGTTCACTTCGGGGTATCGGTTGCCGCCGGGCCTCGACTCACGAGAATAGGAATCCAAATACACTTTCTGCACGATAGCCGGGGTGTAGGTGGTGTCCCAGATTCTGGCCATATCCTCCATATCGCTGAGGTGCAGATTTCCGTCGCCATCATCGGCCACCAGCATCACCCGGTTTTGCCAATCACCCCGCGAATCTGGGTGGATGTAGCGGTTGATTTTATCGACCATTTCCTTGGCTTGTTGAACCGTGCGTGCCGGTAGTCGACCCACAGCCACATCCATACGGTCGCCACCACCTTCGACAAAACTACCTTCCCAATCATCGAGCAGGGCCAGGTAGGCGTCTGAACAGTAGCTGTTCACCGGACTACTACTGTTTCGGCTTTGGTAGGTGGGCACTAAATTGGTGTTGCCCGCCACCCTGTTTTTGTAGTCGTAGGAGGCCGATCCAAACAAGAGCAGGTAACGTGGGGCGGTGGCAGTACTTCCGGCAGCACGGGCATAGAGCATCCGCATAAAACTGCGTAACGCCACGAGGTCCTGACGGCCACATGAAAATTCATTGTAAAGTTCAGCGGGCGTCACCACCATCACGGAAAGCTGGTCTTTTTGACGGTGGATCTCAGCGATTTGTTCGGCCTGCATCCGGAACTCAGGTGCCGCGACCACCACCATATCCGTGGGTGGTGTGCCGTGCAGGTTTTGGTTGGCTACAGCACCTGCTGCCACCGGAAGGGGTAATGAGTTGCCTTGGAAGACAGCAAACTGTCTCAGCGATTCACTATTAGCGGTAAATAACCGCGCTCCGTTCCCATCATCCACATGCTGTAGGAATCGGATTGAATCGACACGGGTCACGTCCCACACCTGTGCATCGGGCGACAATCCTGTCACCTTGTAGGCGGTAACGCTCCCTGCCGACACCCCTGCCGGGTAGTGGACCCAGGTCACCTGTCCGGCCGGAGGAGCTGTAAGAGGACGCTTTCCCACCACTTCGATGCGGTCGAGCCATCCAATCGCGCTACTATTAGGCTTATTGTACTGTAGGGTGAGGCTAAGGCTGCTGCCCGTTAAACTGGTCTGGGTGCTCAAAACGCTCTCTGACATATAGGGCGTTGTGTAGTCGGGCGACACCTGCGGTAGATTCAGACTTCCGAGCACGGTTCCAGTCTGACTCAAATTAAAGGTGGAAGAGGTGCCAAAGCAGCGGGCTGCCAGGTGGGTGCGGATGGTGACGGGTCCTATGGGCGTTGTGGGAATGATGAAGGGAAATGTACGTTGTGTGGTGAGGTCGAACTCCTCGCCATACCAGGTGCGGCCGCTTCTGATGAGGTTTTTGAGGTTTTGTTCGTAGGCCAGCATAAAATCACCCTCTGAGGTAGTTTGTGTGGCCGCCGAAGTAGGGATTTCTTGCGTGATTCGTGATCCGCTGCTGCCACCGAAGGTCAGGAAACAAAAGCTGGTGTCGGCATAAATGTTGTTTTGGTAGCGCCAGGTTTGGGCCGCAGCATCATGCGACCACACATGCGCGCCACCCGCATAAAACAGAATGAAGTCGCCCGGGTCCAAACGTCCGTCTTGTTCACCCACCGCATAAACCGGTGTTTCCACGAGATCGTCATACCTAAACTGGGCATTGTTTTCGGGGAGCATCCCCCCACCATCCCCATACACTTTTACGGTGCGCGGGTCGATGTTGTTGGCGGGTTCGCCGGTGAGTTGCGACAAAAATTCCGGGGTTAGGCGGTAGATTCCTGTGGCTGGGATGCCCAGGCGGTACCACCGACCCTGGGCGAGTTTCGATTGGCTGGCGAAGTTTGTCACGCTCCGTTCTGCCGTGGGGTTTAAGGGCAACGCCGCTGGTTTCTGCGCGAGGCGATACTGCGTGATACGCTCGGTATTGCCCGAGGCTAGTCGACGCAGGGGGCGTATGCTGTAGTGGGTGTGGGCCTCACCCCGCTCAAATGCATACACTTGTTCGATGGTGAATTCTGCGGGCAAGACTAAAGATCCGACAGCCGCGGCGTCGGCGTCCCCAAGGCTTTCGAAGCGCAGGTCGGTGAGTAACAAATCAAATATGCCCGGAACGCTGCCTTTGATCAATGGCTCTCCGGGTTGTTGATCCGAATAGGAACAGGTGGCGCACTGAAGCACCCGTGTGAGTCCGGCCCAGGCCGAGTCGGGTTGAATCGATTTCTGCCAGATTACCCGTGTCGACCCGGCAGTGTCGGTTGTCTGGGCCATGAGGCAGGTTTGGACGAACATGAACAAGCTGAGTGCCAATATGTAGGCCAACCGTGTGCAAGTGGAGGTGCTTTCGATGGTGCGCATGGAAGTGAAAAGAAAAAGTGAAAAGAAAAGTTCGTTCATTCAGGTGAGAATAAAACAAACCAACAAAAAGCTAAGAGTCACAATAAACGAAAAAACAGGGGGTTATTGTTTGGCTGGGTCGGCCAACATTTTTTTTCTGAAGTATTGGTAATCTCAGGAAAATAAACAATTTTTGCCGTTCGACTAATTTATGCAACTTCGTCCCCTGCCTTCTGTCCTCCTGTTCGCCCTGCTCTACCCTCTGGGATCGGTGGCTCAGGATGTTGCATTCTCTCAATTCTATGCGAATCCAATCTATCTGAATCCGGCTTTTGCGGGTTCGTCGATTGGACCGCGGGTGACCATGAACTACCGCAACCAGTGGCCATCGCTGGCGGGTGATTTTGTTACCTATTCCGCTTCCTACGATCAATTTGTACCCTCTTTGTATGGTGGCGTAGGTATTCAGGTTATGTCAGATCGTATGGGTGCGGGCAGCTTTAAATCGACACATTTGGCCTTGGTTTATTCCAATCATTTGAAATTGTCGCGCTCACTTGCCCTCAAGACGGGTTTTCAGTACCAATATGCACAGCGCAGCCTCAACTGGCAGTCGCTCATTTTCCCCGATCAGATTGATGCGAGGACGGGGGTAATTTCAGGAGTGACGTCTGAAATATTGCCCAATCAGGGCTTGTCGAATGCCAACATGCACGATTTCAGCGCTGGCATGATGCTTCACTCGGAAAAGGTGTTTTTTGGCGGATCGGTGCATCACCTCACCGAGCCGAATCAGTCGCTGATTCCAGATGCTGAGGTGAAATGGGCTAGGCGTTACACAGCACATGCAGGATTGAATATTGAGCTTCCGAAAACATCTTACAGGTCTCCCGCCACAATTATTTCGCCCAACATCATTTACATGGCTCAAGGGCCTTCCAATCAATTGAATGTGGGTGCTTATGTAAATAAAGGGCCATTGGTTGGCGGATTGTGGTTTAGGGCTGTCCAGCAATATCAAACACGTACAACAACTTCAACGGGTTTAGAGTCGATGATTTTTCTGCTTGGACTTCAGCAAGGGGTTTTCCGGTTTGGTTATAGCTACGATATGACGACCTCAGCGTTGAAAGCGGCTGCGCTCGGTTCCCACGAGATTTCACTGGGCATACAACTCGAACCCTATGATCGGGGCAGGGGGCCGAAGAGAGTCCTTCAAGCTATTCCGTGTCCCAAATTTTAATTCTATATTCATATTTTAAGATTATGTTAAAAAATAGTTTTGCGCTGCTCAGTATTGCCCTGACCCTGTTTTCTTGTTCGAAGCAACGATCAAGCACCACAGGATGGAATCTGAATGATCCTGTTAATGGAGGTTTTGAGGTGGTGACCCAAGAGCAAATTACCGGACCTGGATTGGTCTTGATTGAAGGCGGCCGCTTTTCTATGGGAATGGCACCTCAGGCAAGTACGCTTGACCATGATCAAAATATGCGAAATGTTTCTTTGCCTTCATTTTATATCGATCAAACAGAGGTATCCAACCAGTCTTATTTGGAGTATCTATTTTGGGTTTATCGCGTTTTTGAAGAAACCAATCCTGAAATATACGATGCAGCACTCCCCGATACCAATGTTTGGAAGAGTGAGGTCGACTTCAACGAGCAGTATGTGAGTACATATCTTCGTCACCCCGCATTCTCAAACTATCCTGTTGTAGGTGTGAGTTGGCGGCAGGCCATGGATTTTTGTGCATGGCGCACCGATCGGGTGAATGAACAGATCCTGATCGATTATGGTTACATAAAACACAGTCCAAGGCAGAAAGCTGATGACAACTTTACCACAGATGCCTATTTGGCTGGTTTGTACAAGCCGGCAAATGTCAAGTTGAGGCCCAATTTGGCTCAGGGTTCTGAAACCCGTAACATCCGATGGGAAGATGGATTGCTGTTGCCCCCATACAGGCTACCTACAGAGACAGAATGGGAATATGCGGCATTTGGTCACATTGGTAATTCCATTGCGGAGAATGTGGTTGAATACAGAAATTACCCTTGGAATGGGAACCAGTTGCGTTTCCCCTACGGCAAAAAGCAAGGAGTGATGTTGGCCAATTATCGTCGCGATAAGGGTGATTATATGGGTGTTGCCGGTCGTCTCAACGACAACGCCGCTCCTGTTGGTCCGGTTAATGCCTACTGGCCTAATGATTTTGGTCTGTACAACATGGCAGGTAACGTAAATGAGTGGGTTGCTGATGAATTCCGTTCTGCAATACCTGAAGAAACTGATGAATTTAACGGCGCTTATGGTCACGCCCTTTTGTTGACAAAGCGTGATGTGGAAACACGTCAGTTCAGCAAAGACAGCACGGGTCGATTGATTAAGGAGCGTGATCCTAAGCGTTACACTATACCTGGTCCGTTAGATTTGATTGCGGAGGATGGCGTAGAAGGCAGCGAATTGCCTGTAGACGAAGGCGATGGTGTGATAATCGAGGGAGTAGATGAGTTTGGCAGAAATACTGAGAACATCGATGTCGACCGCAGCAGTATGGTTAATGCTCGTCGCCGGGTTTATAAGGGAGGTTCGTGGAAGGATATGCCACATTGGCTCAATCCATCGACACGACGCTACCTCGATGAAGATATGAGCCGCAGCGATATCGGATTTCGCTGCGCCATGACCCGAATGGGCGCACCGAGATAATCTGTTCCACCGGAGTAATAAATTACAGGCCGTTCCTTTTGGGGCAGCCTGTTTTATTTTAGGGTAGGGGTGTTTTTCTGAAGAGCACTTCTGCAATGACCTAAGCGCTCTTCATCTGTAAACGGTTGGAGAATATGGATTGATTTTAATTTTGTGGATTGATGAGGCTTCGCTGGATTTATGAGGCTTCGCTGGATTTATGAGGCTTCGCTACTTTAATATAGGCGATATAGACTCAGACTACTGCCGATAGAGGAGCAGCAGCTGATTTTTTTCAACGGAGGCTCCTTCCTGGGCTGCGATTTCGGAAATGGTGCCGTTTTTTACTGCCTTCAGTACGTTTTCCATCTTCATAGATTCCAATACGAGCAGGGGATCACCCTTCGAAACGCTATCTCCTGGCTTGACCAAAATTTTAAGCACCATACCGGGCATGGGTGATTTCAATTCCGGCTTTTGAGCTGATGATTGTCCCGCATGGCCCATCCGGGCCAATAATCGATCGCGTTCCGTTACCATCCGCAAGGGAATGGGGATGCCGTCTATTTCCACCAGAAATGATCCATTTTCTGACTTCAGGACTCGGACCTTGTAGTTTATGCCCTGTAAATTCAAATGAACCGCACCATCGCATTGCAGCATTTCGCAGATGCGATCTTTGCCGTTCACCCTCCAACCGGCTGCTGTACGTTCGAGTTTCAGGGTGGAGGTGTTCGGAAGGTCGTCAAATTGGATTTCCAGCATCAGGTTTTAGGCAGCAAACACAAAAATAGTTCGTAATTGCGATTATTATGCTATATATTTGCGGCAGTTTTGATAGGGGGGCTTCGGTCCCCCTTCTTTTTCTGCCCAAATGAACAGCCCTCAATTAACTGAATTGATTTCTTCGTTTGTGAACAACCGATTATCCGGCGAGTCTCATTTTCTTGTTGGGGTGAGGGTGAGTTCCGATTTGCGGTGTGTGACCATATTGCTGGATGGTGACAGCGGAGTGGATGTTGATTTTTGCGCCAGAATGAGTCGCGAGATCGGTGAGCAACTGGAGGGACTGGAAGAGGTGCCGGCCTATGTGTTGGAGGTGAGCTCACCTGGCGCCGACACCCCGATGAAATTATTGAGGCAGTTCCCAAAGCACATCGGACGCACTTTGCTGGTTCGACTAAAGGGGGGCGTCGGGGAAGTGAAAGGCGAGTTGAAGAAGGTGAATGATGAGAACCTCTATATTCGTGAATCGGTTGCGGGTAAAAAGAATAATAAAACCAGGTCTCCGTTTGGGGAAGAGGTTAAAGTAATACCTTTTATACAGATAGAATATGCACGTGTTATCATTCAGATGTAATTCATAAAAACCATGATGAATATCAATTTAACCAGTTCATTTAGCGAGTTCAAGGAGCTGAAGAACATTGACAGGACCACCATGATGCGGGTTATGGACGATGTGTTTCGTACCATGGTGAAAAGGAAGTATGGGACCGATGAGAATTTCGATATTATTCTGAACGTGGAAAAAGGCGATTTGGAGATCTGGCGCAACCGTGAGGTGGTGGAGGACGACTCAGAAGAGGTGGGCGAATTCGATAAAATTTCTCTATCTGAAGCCCGCCTGATTGAGCCCGATTTTGAGGTTGGAGAAGAAGTTTCCGAAGAAATCAAATTGGTTGATTTTGGGCGGAGAGCTGTGCTGGCCGCTCGCCAAATTTTGGCACAGCGTCTACAAGAATTTGAAAGTGATAAGCTTTTTGCGCGCTACCAAGACCGGGTGGGGGAAATCATAACCGGGGAAGTCTACCAGATCTGGAAAAGAGAAATTATGGTGCTCGACGACGAGGGAAATGAATTGATTTTGCCCAAGTCGGAGCAGATTCCGGGTGACTTCTACAACAAGGGCGAAACCATCCGTGCTGTAATTCTGAAAGTGGAGGCTCAGGGCAGCCAACCCCGTATCATCATTTCCAGGACCGATCCCAGCTTTTTGACGCGTCTTATGGAACTGGAGGTGCCGGAAATTTTCGACGGACTAATCACGATTCGCAACATCGTTCGTGAGCCGGGTGAGCGGGCCAAAGTGGCTGTAGAGAGTTACGACGACCGCGTAGATCCGGTGGGTGCCTGTGTGGGCATGAAGGGATCCCGTATCCACAGCATTGTCAGAGAGCTGCGAAACGAGAGCATAGACATCATCAACTATACCAATAACATTCAACTATATATTCAGCGGTCGCTGAGTCCCGCCAAAATCACCTATATGGAAGTGTTGGCGGATCAGAAAAAGGCCAAGGTGTTCTTGAAACCCGATCAGGTTGCCTTGGCCATCGGTAAGTCGGGTCACAACATCCGTCTGGCGGGAAAGCTCACAGGCTTCGAAATCGATGTATTCCGCGACGAGGTGGAGGAGCAGGACGATGTGAACCTGGATGAATTTGCCGATGAAATCGAGGGTTGGGTGTTGGATGAATTGAAGGCGATTGGCTTAGATACAGCCCGTGCCGTTATGGCGCTGGATGCCCAGGATTTGGTACGCAGGACCGATCTGGAGGAAGAAACAATTAACCATGTATTGGCTGTATTGAAAGCAGAATTTGAATAGATAGGACCCAAGCATCGAACTGCACAGTACATCCATCCCAAACCAACCGAATGTCAGAAGGAACCATCCGAATTAAAAAGGCCGCCACTGAGTGTAACATCAGCGTTTCGCACGTGGTGGAACACCTGTCAAAAGCCGGCTACACGGTTGAGGCAAATCCCAATGCCAAAATCACGGAAGAGATGTATCAGCGTCTCCTTAAAGATTTTGGTCAGGATATCAAGGTGAAGGAGCAGGCCGCCTCTTTGAATATTGGTCGACCCGCACGGGAAGAGGTGTCAGCAGCCAGGCCAGAATTTGTTCCCACCTCTCCGGCTGAACCCGAGCTGAATGAAGTATTGGTGAAAGGTCTTTCGACCCCTACAGCACGGCCGACACGTTTAAGCGCCGAAAAGCAGGAATTGAAGGTGGTGGGCAAGATATCGTTGGATGAGAAGGGAAGGCCTCAGGGTACAGGAAAGGCGGCAGTACCGGGCTTGTCGAAAACGGATGGTATTCATGGAGAATCCAAACCGGGCGCGGCAAGTGGAGCGAAAAAGACCGATTCCAAAGCTGGAGAGGCCGTTCAAAGGCCAGAAACTGCAGCGGGTAAATCAAAGGAAACGGCCAAACAGGCAGAATCTAAAGCGGAAGGAACAAGGGCAGCTGCAACAGAAAAGACAGGAGAGGGTTCAGGAGAATCGGTTAGCGGTTTGGGTGTGCGTGAAAAGTCAAAGAAAGCGACGGGTGCTGCGTCAAATGAACAAAAGCAACCTGCTGGGACAACGAAAATTGAACCGCTTTCGGAAGCAATTCAGCCTTTAACAGCAGACACTGAACCTGCCGCATCTGAGGGCGACGAGGATGTCATTCGGGCAAAGGCCGACAAATTGCAGGGGACCCGGATTTTGGGAAAAATTGATCTCGCGCAGTTCGAAAGGAAAAAGCCGGTTGCCAGTTCGGGCGAATCCAACCCGACCAAGAGGAAGCGCATGAGAACCGAAGTGAACCCTCCTGTCCGTCCGGCCACCCCAAGCACGGTGCCAAACCGAACGAACACGGGTACAGGCGGCGCTCAGGGAGACAGGAGACCAGGGGGTCGTCCTGGAGGCCCCTCCCTCCGCCCCGCTGGCGGTAGTCGTAAACGCCCTGCCATGCCGCCGCGTCCGGAGCATACCGAAAAGGACATTCAGGATCAGATCAAGGCCACGATGGCACGCCTTCAGGGTGTGGGAAAGGTCGGTGCCAAGGCACGAATGAAGCAGAAGAGACGCGGTGACGGTGGTGCCGATGAGGTACAGGCCGATGGAGAAAAAATCAAGCTGCAGGTAACCGAATTCCTCACAACCGGCGATCTGGCTCATTTGATGGATGTTTCGGTTGCGGAGATCATTCAGAACTGCTTTATGCTCGGACTGGTGGTCACCATCAACCAGCGTCTCGATGCGGAGACCATAGCCGTGGTTGCCGACGAATTTGGCTACGAAGCCGAGTTCATTTCGGCCGACGCCGGTGAACCAGAATTGATCGATGAGGACCAGCCAGACCGGATGACCGGTCGTCCGCCAATCGTAACGATCATGGGTCACGTCGACCACGGAAAAACTTCGTTGCTCGACTACATCCGCAAGGAGAATGTTATTGCGGGCGAGGCCGGGGGTATCACGCAGCACATAGGTGCCTATGCCGTACAGCTCTCCGATGGACGCCATATTACGTTCCTCGACACGCCCGGTCACGAGGCCTTTACCGCCATGCGTGCGCGTGGAGCCAAGGTAACCGATATAGTGGTGGTGGTGATCGCCGCCGATGATCATGTTATGCCCCAAACAAGAGAGGCTATCAGCCACGCCCAGGCCGCTGGGGTGCCGATTATTTTTGCGTTCAACAAAATGGACAAGCCTACGGCCGACGCGGAGAAAATCAAGGATCAACTCTCACAGCTGAATATTTTGGTAGAGTCGTGGGGTGGAAAATACCAGGATCAGGAGATTTCTGCGAAAAAGGGGACAAACGTCGATCTTTTGCTCGAGAAAATTCTGCTTGAAGCTGAGATTCTGGAGTTGAAGGCCGACCCTGAGAAAAGGGCGGCGGGAACGGTAATTGAGGCCAGCCTCGACAAAGGGCGCGGGGTGGTTACTACCATTCTGGTTCAGGGCGGTACACTCAGCGTGAGCGACCCTATTCTGGCGGGTGCCAATTTTGGTAAGGTAAAGGCGATGCTCAACGAACGCGGACAGCGTATTCGTGAAGCGGGCCCCTCCACTCCTGTGCAGTTGCTTGGGTTTAACAGTGCCCCTACGGCTGGCGACATCCTGATCGTGCCGGAATCTGAGGCCGTAGCCCGTGATATAAGCAGCAAGCGGCAGCAATTGCTGCGCGAGCAGGGAATTCGCACCCGCAAACACATCACTCTGGATGAAATTGGTCGACGTCTGGCCATCGGTAACTTCAAGGAGTTGAAATTGGTGGTGAAGGGCGATGTGGATGGATCGGTAGAGGCTCTCAGCGATTCGCTGATGAAACTGAGTACGGAGCAGATTATGGTAACCGTCATTCACAAGGGGGTGGGACAGATCACTGAGTCGGATGTTTTGCTGGCTTCGGCTTCGGATGCCATTATTGTGGGCTTTCAGGTGCGGCCACTGGCTTCCGTGCGTAAGTTGGCCGAACGGGAGCAGATCGATGTACGGACCTACTCGGTGATTTATGATGCGATAGAGGAGGTTAAATCAGCCATGGAAGGCATGTTGGCCCCCATTTTTGAGGAAAAGGTACTGGGTACAGTGGAAATCCGTGAGGTCTTTAAGATTACCCGGGTGGGCAACATCGCAGGTTGTATGGTTCTTGAGGGTAAGGTTACCCGCAACTCTAAGATTCGTTTGCTCCGCGAGGGGGTTATCGTGCACACAGGTGAGCTGGCGTCGCTGCGTCGCTTTAAGGATGACGTGAAGGAGGTGAACCATGGTTATGAGTGTGGATTGAACCTCACTGGCTACCAGGATATACGCATAGGGGATATCATTGAGGCCTTTGAGCGGGTTGAGGTGAAGGCTCGATTGTAGTACAGACACGGGGTGACAGCGGAGAGTGGCATAGAGCTGTTGGCTACCCTTGCGGGACTGCTTAGCGTTTGGTTGGCGCGTCGCGCCCATGTGTGCCTCTATCCGATCGGGTTTGTGAGTACGGTCCTCCTGGTCGGTTTGAGTCTCCGACAATCGCTCTACGCCCATGCGGGCATCAATGTTTGGTATAGCATCATGGGACTCTATGGGTGGTGGCGCTGGTCATCGGCCCGAAGCGAGGGCCAAATCGGACGGGCAACCATTAAAGCGTGGCGCATCACCATTGTTTTGATGGCCGCTGCCTGGTTTTTGTTCACCTACGCCCCCCACTGGCTTGGTGTTCCCACATTGAATGTTCTTGATGTACTGAGCTCATCCATCGCGGTGGGCGCGATGTATCTGATGGCCGCCCGCCACACAGAGCACTGGCTGCTTTGGATCGTTGCCAATTCCATGTTCGCCTATCTGTTTTACTCCACGGGTTACCCCCTGATCGTGGCCCAGTATCTGATTTTCATCCTCCTTGCCGCCTGGGGATGGCTCACTTGGGTGCGCAAGGAATCGGAACAACGGTCTCTGTGAGAAGCGTTCCCGCTGAGTGAGGCGGACAGGTTGTTTTGGGGCGACTACCTGAGAAAATACTGGTAAAACGGCCTTACTTCAATCCTTACCCCCTTGATGGCCAAGTCCTCTTCTTCATCACTGGTGATAATCATGCCTTTCCGGACATTCAGATGCTGACAAGCTTCCAGCAGGCCTTCGACCCCTCTTTGTTTTGTTTTCCCATCTGTAAGTTCAAAGGCTTCTTGAACTGGCAAGAGTTCTTTGCCATCGGCCACAATAAAGTCACATTCACAGTTCTTCTTAAAATAATACACAGTCTTTTTGGCCTGTTTGATTTCGGAATAATCAAATCGCGGGATGGGCTGGCACAGGAAGATATCTATATAGTAGGTTTTAAGCGAAGAGATAATTGTTGCTTGTTGCTGATTTTGTATCCCATAGACTTCATATCGTTATAGGCGCTGTTAATGGATGGCGGTTTGGTGACGGAGGCGAATACCTTTTTGATAAAAAATTTGAGGTGGTCGATTTTCCCGATTTTGTATCGTTTCACGATACCTCTGAAAATCATCACATTAAAGTAATCCTGAAGCAATTTAACTCGGATGTGGGTTCCATTCCTGTTGTTTCCGGGAAGCCTCCGTTTTTCAGGAATTCCTTGGCCAAGTGGATGATGTGGTGTCTGTTTTTTTGGGGATGAAGAACCTTAGGAGTCTGATGAAAATCGAGGTATTCACTGAATGAAAGTGGATACACGGTGTAGGTCATGGTTCGTCCAAGCGGTTCAGTGGCGATTTCCTTGCTGAGAAATCGGGAGTTGGAACTGGTGATGTAGATTTTACGAATTTGGGTATCGAACATTCTTCTGACGAAGCGCCCCCAACCGGCGACGTTTTGAATTTCATCGAAAAAATAGTAGACCTGACGGGGGTCTACGTTGGGATATAACTCACCGTAGACCTGAAGGATCAGGTCGAGTGTGGATGTGTCAAAATTTAGGTGCTCATCTTCGAAATTCAGATACAGAATTTGTTCCTTTGCAACGCCCGATTTTAGGAGTGCACGTATGTTATCGATTAAAATCTAGGTTTTCCCGCTTTTGCGGGCACCAATGAGTGTCACAATGACGCCAGGATTGTTGGGTAACTACAGTTTCCGCGAAAACATGTTGGGCCACTGAAGTGTCTAATTGTCAAGGATGATGCTTTTTAATAGACTTTTCATCGCACAAATAAACAAGTTCCGTAGAATATACGAAAAATATCGTTTTTATTTCATAGAATATACGAAAAATGTCAGCGTGTAAAGAAAACACCTTGGCATTGCGTGGATTGCTCCGCGAGGCAGCGGTGGCCTTCTTTGATTGACAGTGCGTGGATTACTCCGCGAGGCAGCGGTGGCCTTCTTTGATTGACAGTGCGTGGATTACTCCGCGAGGCAGCGGTGGCCTTCTTTGATTGACAGTACGTGGATTGCTCCGCGAGGCGGCGTGTGACCTGCTCTGATTGACAGTACGTGAATCGCTCTGACCTGAGGCGAATTAGTCGTAAAATGCCATGATCACAGGCATGATCAGCATCATGACAGTGTAGGAGGGGTCCGGTTCCGCCGGCGATATGAGTCCGGGTTTGTTGGGGCTATTCAGCTTCACCACGATCTGATCGGCCGAAAGGTTCGACAGCATTTCGATGAATGTACGGCCGTTGAAGCCAATCGACATATCCGGACCATCCCAGGAGCAGGCAATCGACTCCTGAGCGTGACTCGACAAATCGGCATCCTCCGACACCACCTTCAGTTCGCTGCCAGACAGGGTCACCCGAATGAGGTAGGTCGATTTGTTGGCATAAAGGGAGGTTCTCCTAAGGCAGGCCAGTAAATTTTGGCGGGAAACAGTCAGGCTGTAGTCGTTGCCTACCGGAATTACGCTTTTGTAGTCGGGGAACCGCGCGTCGATCAGGCGGCACGTCAATTCCGTTTCCCCAAAATTGAAGTAGGCATTGGAGCGGTCGAAGCGAAGGGCAATATCGCCGCTGATCTCAGGTAAGAGGTTCCGAAGCAGCTGCACTGCTTTGCGGGGCAGGATAAACTTGCCGGAAAGTTCCGGTCCCGGTATGTGGCAGCTGTGGGTCGCCAGTTTATGTCCGTCGGTGGCCGCGAAACGCACACCAGTGGTGTCCATTTCCACCAATACACCCACCATCGACAGGCGGAGCTCGTCGGTACTCACCGCAAATAGTGTGTGGTTGAGTCCCTCCAGAAAAGTATGCGCGGGCATGGTAAACTGTTGATGCACTTCATCCGGCCCTGTGAGCACCGGAAATGCGGCGGGATCCTCGCCAAGCAGTTGGTATTCGCCCGAATCAGTGCTCATCGCAATGCTGTAGGTGGTCTCGTCCATATTGAGCGTAACCGGCTGCTCCCCCAATGATTTCAACGTCTCCAGGAGAAACCGGCTCGGCACGGCAATGCGCATCGACCCCTTGGCCTCCACACCCATCTGGGTTGTGAGGGTAGTATTCAGATCAGTGGCCAAAATGGCGAGGTTGCGGTCTTGGATATCAAAGAGAAAATTCTCGATGATGGGCGACAAAGGGTTGGCCTGGATCACACCCTGTAACTTTTGTAGATTTTTAAACAGCGTCTGGGCCGAAACAATACATCTCATAGAAATGGGGAAAAAGGTTAACTCGGAACAAATGATTACCTGCAAAGCCAATCAACCCGTAAAGATAGGGAGACAACATCAATCTCGTGAAGTCGTGGAACGCCCGTTTATTGCGATCAGGTCGCGAAGGGTAAAATACATCCAGGGCACACTGCGCTTTTGAATAAAACCGAAGTCATTGCCCTCCTTGTAATAGAAATAATCGCGGTCGAGGTCAGGCATAACGCCGAGTAAAACCACATCCAACTGGTTGAGTTGACTTTTGGGATAAAAATTCAATTGATGCGATTTGCCGTTACGTAGTGTGATGCCGAGGCTGTGCCGCAGCGGGGCCATTTCCACTATACTATCTTTCATAACCCCTTGGTTGTCGTAGCCCTCCACCGGAATCTGCGCAGGACCCCCAAAGAGCGCTGTCAGTTTTTCGGTCGAAAAGGGGGCTACAGGACGTCCTTTACCATCGTACAGAGCAAAACGCCGAGGGCCGAGGAGCTCAGCACGGTACGAATACGCCGGTGTGTCGGGGAAACGGGCCTCGATCGCGAGGATGCTGTCGGGGTGAATCCGCAACAAAATGCGCTCCCGCCATTCTTCTTCATCGATGAAAAAGCGAGGCGTGAGGTAGCCTTCCGTACCCGGAACATGCAGGATGTAGGGCAGGTCGGCTCCCTCGCGAATGGCATAGGTGCCCCGTGAGTCGATCGTTGAATAGCCAATGTACAAAACTGACAGTTTTTTACCCTTACTATACACCTCAACTTTGCGTCCGAGGCTGGCCAGCTGCTTACGTATGTTGTCGACCGCTGGTCGGGGCACAGGCGATTTCACTTGCATACGCAGGAGTGCGTCGAGAAGGGCTGCCATGGCATCGGGGCGGGCTGTGTAAGTGCCGTTGACCCGCCACTGGCCGGGACCGGTCTTTTTAAGTAGTACCTGACCGCCGGTTTTATCGGCCATAAAAATCTGGTCTACCACCGAAGTATCCGCAATCGAAAACTCCGATTCCTCACGATCCAATGTAGTCGACATCCTTTTTTGGTAGACCCACCAGGTAAGCACCAGCAGCAACAACAGGATGCCTAGGTATATTAAATTCTTACGCATAGTTGGGGTGTTTTTGTCCGTATTTGTGCACCCTCAGGCGATACCGTATGCCTCCAAATAGCAGGAGCAGTGTGATGGGGAGGCCTAGGTTGAACAGTTGCCAAAGCAACTTCTGGCTCTTAACCTTTTCCCCGTCGAGCAGGCGAAGTCGGATCTGCCGGGAACGGATGTTCAGCAAACCTTCCTGATCAACCAAATAGTCGATGGCATTATGTAGGAAAACCTTGTTGCCGTAGATCTGGCGGCTGTAGCGGTCGTAACCGAGGGGAAAGATGTCGCCCGAACGTTTACTCACATCATTGCGGATAATGTCGCCGTCGGCCACCACCACCATGCGTGTGGGGACGCTTTCCCTGATTGGTTTCATGTTCAGTGAATCGCTCGCGTGCAGGGCAAAATCGTTGAGGTATCGGTTGTGTAGGGCTGAAGGGAAGCTACCTTCCAGAAGCACGGCGAGGGGCTGACCCGGACGATTATAAGCAGCGGGGTCGTTGGGTTCGATGGCCAGGTTGAGGTTGACCCTGGCGGGCGACATCATCCGGCGGCTCTGGCTGCCCGATTGCAGAAGAACGGTACGTTGAAGTTGCTCGGTCCCTACATAGTCGATCGTCCCCGCAAATCGAAGGTATACCGGGTCGATGTTGCGTGTGATGGGGTGGCCCTGATTGCCGTTCACCAATGGGTAATAGGGCCAGGGGAACAACTTCTGCTGTGGTTGACCAGCGAGCATGCCGTACACTACAGGAATGGGTCCGCAGCGTACGTCCTGCACCAGATCAGGATTGATGCGGATGCCGTAGCGGAACATCATATCATCGAGGTTCAGGCTGCGGTCCATGGCCATGAAGTAGTTTTCTGGTGTCATGCTGTCCATTTCCGCTGCCACTGCATCCACCAGCCACAAAATCCGTCCGCCACGCATCAGGAAGTGATCGATTTTATAGCGACTCCAGTCGGTGAGTGGCTCCGTGGGCTTGGCCACCACCAGAACATCCACATCGGAGGGAATGGGCTCGATTGTTTTGATGTTGTAGCGTGTGAGTTTGTATTGATCGGATAGGGCTGCGGCCATATCGCTCACCGAACGGCCATCGAGTTCACCGTGGCCCTCGCTGAAGGCGATGGTGGGCTGTTTCTTTTGGGTGGCGTTACGGATCGCACGCACCAAAGCATATTCGAGGCCTTCTTCTGAGGCATTCAGGATCTCCTGAGGGCTGTTACCCGCGCCCGAACCGAGCAGAAAATTGGTGGCTATTTCTTTGTTGCGGTAGTAGACCACGGCCCCGGGCCACACTACTTTGCGGGTAATCCCTTCCGCGGTTCTGTTTTCCAGATCGGTGGGTTGCAGCCCCAGCTTGTAGAGCTGCTCATAGAGTTGGTTGGCAGTCTTTTCGTCGGGTTGATCTGATGGATCGGTAAAGGTAAACTCGAGTTTCCCACCCGATAATCGGCGCATTTCCGTAAGTTGGTCGCGCACAGCATCCCGCAGTTTGCGAAATCCAGGGGGAAACTCACCTTCCAGGTACACATGCACATACACTACATCGTCGAGTGATTTGAGCAGGCGCGTCGTGGATGGGGAAACAGTGTAGCGCTGCTCGCGGGTGAGGTCGATTCGGGTGTAGAGAAAGCTGGCCAGCACATTCGCCGAAATCAGAATGCCGATCCAGAGAAACAGGCGGATCCACTTCTTTTTGTCGAGCGCCTGACGGGTGAGCGCGAGAAATAACCCGATGAAGCTCAGGAAATAAACTAAATCGCGGGTGTCGATTACCCCCTTACTCAAAGCGTAATAGTGCGCGCCCAGTCCGAGTTGTTCTACTATATGCTGGATGCGCCCGTCGATTGGCAGGAGATAGAGGCTGTCGAAGGCCGAATAGCTGAAAAAACAGAAGAAAACGCCCAGGATAAAGGCCACAAGCTGGTTTTCGGTAAGGGCGGATGCCAGCAGGCCAAGGGAAACAAAGGCCGCACCGAGCAAAAGCAAGCCCATATACGAGCCGGCGATGCCTCCGGTGTCGATGTTGCCTATGGGATCGGCCAGGAACCACAGCGAAACCGCGTAGAATAAGGTGGGGAGTAGGGCAAAGGCCACCAATGCTGTGGCCGCGAGGTATTTGCCGAGAATAATTTGGTTGTCAGTGATGGGTGAGGTGTAAAGGAGTTCCAGGGTGCCGCTGCGGCGTTCCTCCGAAAAGAAGCGCATTGTGATGGCCGGAATGAGGAACATCAGGATCCACGGCCCCATGCTGAAAAGCTGGTCAAGGTGTGCATAACCATACTGCAGGAGGCTGTAGTCGGGGAACACCCACATGATGAGGCCGGTCACGAGCAGGAACACCAGAATCACCACATAGGCCATCAGGCTGTTGAGATAGGCCGACCATTCTCTCAGAAACAGGGCGCGCATATCAGGACTGTAGGGTTAATGTGCGGAAAATATCTTCGAGTGATGAACCAGGGTGTGCCGCGCGCAGCGACTGGAAGTCGGAGTCGGCCACAAGCTGGCCGTGGGCGAGCATCAGAACATGCGTGCAGAGGGTTTCGACCTCCTGCATGATGTGTGTACTCAGTAATATGGTTTTATCGCGACCCGTTTCACGGATGAGGGAACGGATTTCGGTCAACTGATTGGGGTCGAGACCGGAGGTGGGTTCATCGAGAATGAGCACCGGCGGGTCGGGCGCCAGTGCCTGGGCGAGTCCAACACGCTGACGGTATCCTCGCGACAACTGCCCGATTTTTTTGTGCTGTTCGGGATGTAGGCTGGTCATTTCGAGTAGCTGATCCACACGTTTCTTAAGTTGAGCTACTTGGTAGATGCGGCATACATAGTTCAAGTACTCCTGAACATACATATCGGTATACAGGGGATTGTGTTCGGGAAGATAACCGACCTGCCGTTTGATTTCGATAGGGTTTTGTTCCACCTCGAGTCCCATAACCAGAGCCTTGCCGGCATCTTGGCGGAGATAGCCGCTCAGAATTTTCATGGTTGTGCTCTTTCCGGCACCGTTAGGACCCAGCAGGCCCACGACTCCCGGACCGTTGATGCGGAAGCTCAGTGAGTCGATAGCTTTTTGCTTGCCGTATAGTTTGGTGAGCCCTTCTACCTGTACAGACATGTATGTGCGTGCATTTCCTTGGGGTTGCGTAGCCGGAATATTCCAGGAATGCAATGAGGTTGCGCTGCTGGATTACTACAGGGATGCGAAGATACCGTAAGGCGACGAAAGTTGTTGCCTTTCGCTAACGAAGTAGCAGTCGACCCCGGCTCATCCGACCGTCGGTCCATTGAACCTCAACCCACAACAAGCCTTCGCCATCTAAGTTGAGTGAATGTTGGCCCTCTGAACCCTCCATATAGTCTATATAAACCGTTTTGCCCGTGGAGTCAGTCAACCTGAGGGCGTGCTTCCCAGGAGGCACTCGTTCAGAATCCCAGACGAGTGTGCTCTGACCCGAATGGGCCGGATTAGGGATCAGGTTGATGGCTATGTTCGGATTCATCGCTCGGGGTGATTCGACACCCAGCGAGGCCCCCTGGTTGTGCAGGGTCATTACCCCTCCGCGAAAGCTGCCCACCAGTAGGTCGGGTAGACTGTCGCCATTGAGGTGGGCTGGGGCGGGACAAACAAAACGACCCAAGCGGGTGCTGTCGGTTGTTCCACGGATGCTGCTGTAGATCGATCGGGGCGATTCGGTCCAGATTGCCCCGGCCTGTAGGGACACATCCGGGAAGAAAAACAGCCGCCCCCTTTCGCTGCCCACCACCAGGTCTATTTGTCCGTTTCTGTTAAGGTCCGTTACCCTTGGCACGGCATATCCCGTGAAAAACTCGGTGGTGTTGACTTGCCCCCACGTGGGATCAGTGAGGGTGAATTGAGGAAGTTGGCTACTCCCCTGATTGAGGTAGAGCCGTAGTCGACCGTCACGCGTGCCCAGAATCAGGTCGTTTTTTCCATCAGCATTCAAGTCATAGAGTTCCGGGGCCACTGCGGGGCCGGCGTCGGTCGGGCCATAGGCAGTGCTCTGCAAACTAAAGGCGTAGCTCCCGGGGCCAACCGATTCGTTGCGGTAGAGGTGCAATGGCCCGTCTTCATGACCGAGCAAAAGGTCTGCCTTGCCGTCGCCATTGAGGTCGCCCGAAGCCATCCGAATTCTGCGAAGGGATAGGGTATCTGTCCGTAAAAACAGGGTGTCGTGAGCCTCCCAAACGGGTTGAAGCACATTTCCTGAGTTCCTGTAAAGATGAATCACACCATATTGTAGGGTGCTTTCGTGTGCAATGAGCAGTTCTGGGTTGACATCGCCGTCGATGTCGGCCACCAATGGGGCGGAGCCTGTGCCGAAGTGAATCTGATCGCCCGTGAGGTAGTCGGTCCGCTGCAGCCGAAAGCTATCGCGTGCGTTGGCGCTTTGGTTTTTGTAGTACCACAGGTGGTTTTTGAGTCGACTATAATAATAATCGCCGGGGGCCACCAGCAGGTCTTTTCGTCCGTCCAGGTTCACATCCACCAGAAATCCTGCGCAAAAGCTGGGGACGTTACTCACGATGTCGTAGGCCGGGAAGCTGTCGAACACCTGGGTGATGCGCGCGGTGTCGCGACTACCGCCGTTGCGCAGGTATTTGAGGAAACGGGATTCCACATCACCCAGGAGGATGTCGACCAAACTATCTCCATCGGCGTTGATGGGGGTTATGGTGGAGCCCATGTGGAGGGGTCGGGCCAGTACTCCGGGCACTGGGAGGGGGGGGAAGCAGGTTCCGGTGAGCCCCGTTTGAATGCTGGAGTTGGGCTGGTTCTCTTCAAATCGTCCCCAGCAACGCGAAACCACCAGGTAATCTAGCGAATCGCGGTGGCCGTAGCGTTCCACCGACATATTCCGGTAGTAGGTGGCCTTCCCAATATCGAAATTATCGAACGAGATGATGTCGAGGTCGCCATCCCCGTCCAAATCAGCGATGCCGGGCAGGTCGGAGTTGAGTACGAGCATACCCGCCCGAAAGCCGAAGTCCCACATCGTCTCGAGGTTAGCCACCCGCAGACGGAATTGCGGTTGTCCGGGCAAACCGATGTTTTCATAGACCCGAACCCCCCCGTTTGAGCTGGTGAACAGATCGGGGTTGCCATCGCCCTCCAGATCGCCCAGCACCATCCAGTACCAGATGGGAGGGAAGAGATCTGCATACTCGGGCGCGGGGGTGAGCACCACTTCCCCTGATGGCAATCGCGTTCGCAACACCACCATCAGGTGATTCTCAGTTTTGTCGAAGACCAGCAGATCCGCCGTTCCGTCGCCATTCACATCCAATTCAGCGATTTGACTGGCGGTCATGCCTCCCATCCAAGGTATTTTGAGCGCTTGAGAACCGACGCGCACCACCGGTCCGCCACCGGTACGCACCATGCGGAAGGCCTGTGCAGCGCTTTCGTCAATCCCCCCCAAACAGCCAAACAACAAGATAACGAACAGGATACTACGGATGGAATCAAAATTCCAGAGGGTCGGGCGCATGGTATCTACAAAATTAGGAGGTTTGCAGGGTGAGTCACCACGCCACAACGGAAGAATTGTTCGACGTCTACCAGCGGGCGGGTCACCGGGTGGCGACTGACAGCCGTAAGGTGCAGTCGGGTGATCTGTTTTTTGCCCTTAAGGGGGAACGTTTCAACGGGCACGACTTTGTTCAGCAGGCCTTAGAAGTGGGGGTGACCGCGGTGGTGGTTGACCAAGAAGTAGAGGGGGTCGATCCTGCGCGCTGCCTGAGGGTGAATGATGTGTTGACGGCCCTGCAGGCGCTGGCCCAACAGTACAGAAAAAGTATAGGAGGATTAACCGTCATCGGTATCACCGGATCGAATGGGAAGACCACCACCAAGGAACTTGTTCATGCTGTGTTAAGTACCCACTACCGCTGCTATGCCACCCCTGGAAACCTGAATAATGCCATAGGGGTGCCGCTCACCCTGCTCGGAATGCTGCGCGATACAGAGTTTTGTGTGGTGGAAATGGGGGCTAATCATCCCGGAGAGGTGATGCCCCTGTGTGTGATGGCGGATCCCGATGTGGGGGTGGTGACGGCTATTGGGAAGGAACACCTCGAAGGCTTCGGGAGTTTGCAGGCCATCATTGATACCGAAACGGAGCTCTATGCCTACTTAGGCCAAAGAAACCGACAGGCCTTCACCCCGATGGAAGTGCCCGAGCTCATGGAAGCCGCGCGCATCCACTGTGTGGCGCCTGCGCCCATCTATTACGGATCCTCGGCCGAAGCTGATTGTGTGGGGCGACTTCTTCCGGGCGATTGGGCGGTTCGCCTGCAGTGGGAGAACAGCTACCGATTAATGCTGAGGGCCCCTCAGCTCGAAACCCAACTGTTTGGGGCCTATAACTTCAATAACATCATGGCCGCTGCTTGTTTGGGTCGCTATTTCAGCGTGCCGTATCAAAAAATCAACCAGGCACTGACCAATTATGTACCATCCATGAATCGCTCTCAGTTGTTGTGCAAAGGCGATCGCAAGATCATCCTCGATGCCTACAACGCAAATCCCCACAGCATGCAGCTGGCTGTGGCCGGATTGGCTGCGCTCACAAACGTCAAGCGTGTTGCTCTCTTGGGTGATATGATGGAATTGGGGGCTGCTGCTGATGAGGAACATGAGGCCCTGCTGCAGCAACTCAAATCTGTTGAGCTTGAAGCCGCCTGTTTGTGCGGGCCTTTGTTTATGAAGCATAAGGAGGCCTTTCCCGGCTTTGATTTCTACCAAAATGTAGGCGCATTGCTCGAATCGGGCCGACTCAGGGGGCTATCTACTCACTGTGCGGTGTTGGTGAAAGGTTCCCGTTCGATGGGCATGGAACGATGCCTCGAAGGCATGGGTGTCGAGTTGTAGAGAAGGGATAAACCATATGGGTTTGAACGAAAAGTTGTAGAGAAGGGATAAACCACAAGGGCTTGAACGAAAATTGACTCGGGATGACAAGCAGGCTTTATGAATAGCGTAACGTTGGCTTAACATCCCCGGGCAGTGGGCGCACTACTTTTGGGTGTTTTTATAACTATGGCCCATACCTACAAAGCTCAACGGCATTTTTTGTCTTCCATTTTGCACATTTGGTTGACGTTTGTCGCCCTCAATCTGATTTCGACCCTGTCATTTGCACAGCTGGGGTCGATCACGGTTAAATCTGCGACAAAGGCAGTAATGAAACGCTCATCGGCATGGCGGTGGTCATCAAAGACACCCTATCCGGTGCCTCGGCCGACCTCGATGGTCGATACACCATAGCGAAAGACACCCCCGGCACCCACACCCTAACCATACAGTACTTGGGCTACCAGTGTCTTTGGAAGTTTCGGTCGTGGTGGTAACTTGCTGGAGGCAGTACACGGGTCAACCTCTACCTTGAGCAGGAGTCGACCAGCCTCTCCGAGGTGAAGGTGACGGCCGTGGCACTGAAAACATCTATCAGCACCATACAGATGATCCAAAAAAATAGTTTGCACGTGATGGATAGCTTGTCGGCTGATCAGATTAAAAAATCACCGGACCGCAACACGGACGATGTGCTGAAGCGCACCAATGGCACCAACATCCAGGATGGTAAATATGTGGTGGTGCGGGGATTGAACGAGTGCTACAATCTGGCACTGGTGAACGGAGCTATGATGCTTGACCTCATTATCATCAAAAGTGCCCAAATTTTTTCCCCTCCGGGCTCCCCGGTACAGAGCCCGACAAAAAGGCCTTTTCCATTGAATGAAACCGCCGATGCGCAAACAGCGATCCAGGGCGAGGCGGCGGCACCAGCCATTAAGTCGGTCGAGCAAGGGTGGTTGCCCGAACAGTATTGGGATGAAGCTACACGCAACGCTGTCAAGAAGCAGATTATGCCATATCTTCATAGACTGGCACCAAATGCAACACACGAGAATAAGTTTGACGAGCGATATGCTGAGTTCTACCGAACAGTGGGTGAAACCTACCGTTGGCGCTACATCAAGCCCGATGAAAAGGGGGGGTGTTATTGGATGATTGACCGACCCGCTGCGAGTTTTGACCAGAGCCGAACGGCTATTGCAGGTCATGTGAAGTTTCGAAAAAAGGATTTTTTCATTGAAGACTATGAAGAAGCTTTTTGGATGTTCAAAATGCCTGAAGAGGAACTCCAGGTTAAATCCCTTTATCTTTTCAATTTATACACGCGTGGCGAGGCCTTGGAGCCATTTTACCATATGAACCGTGGAGCCGATTACATCGAGTTTCCGGATAATCAGGTCTACTACAACAAGATAACGCGTAAATGGGAGCCCATAGCCCAATAATTACGTCGATCGTAGTGAACTACCCCACCATTGTAGTGAGCTAATCTACCTTTCCGTGCTTTTGGTGGTAGCGCCACCAACGGTCGGGCATCTCACCTCGGGTGGCGGTCCGGTAGTCGGCATACGAGCACGGAATGAGCATGCCCCTTTCTTTATTGCTACCGGGCTGTGCGGGAGAGGCAATTTCCATCCACCAGCGACCGGTCTTTCGGCTTTTGTAGAAAACAATGCTGTGGTTGCCCGAATTGAGGGTTGTTACATACCGGATGTGGTGCATTTGGTTTTTGCGCGGCACATCGAATGAACGATGGGCATGTCCCTCCAGGAAATACCATATGGCCTGCGCAAGCGTTTCCGCGCCCAGTAGTTGTTTGTCGCACAACGGGTCGTAGCTATAGAAGCCGATCGATTTGAGCTTTTCATTCAATCCGGCGTAGCGGGTAAGCTGACAAAGTTCATGGCTGAAGAGGCCGCTTGGGGTGGAATCGGGATTACCGGGCATATCACTTAAACGAATGCAAGAGGCATCGACATACATCAGGTCGGCAATCCGAATGGCGGGTTCCGCTTCTTCGGGTGCAGCACGCAAGTCGCCCAACCGCATCGCATCAAACAACAGCCGCCCGATCATTTGAACCTCATCTGGATTGTTCAGATAGGTCTGGTAGCCGAGGTTGGTGTAGTTGAACAGATGCGTCGGTTTGTGGGTGATAATGCGCATGAGTACACTGCGTGGGTCAACGGCCGCTTCATCTTCTGGCGGCGATTCGCCCAAATGAAAACGAGCATCGAGGGCGAGCAGCTCGATGGGCTGCAGGCTTTTTTCAAAGGCGAGGTATTGCCCGTAGAGGAGGTCGCGACTACCGCCGAGCACAACGGGGGTAATCCCCTTAGATTGCAACTCAGCACACACTTCGGCCATAGCTGAATAGGTATCTTCTGTTGTTTTGCCGGGAATGAGATTGCCAAGGTCCACCGCCTGAAGGTCGCCCGATATTCGGTAGAGACGGTAAAGACATCTTCTTAGTACATCCGGGGCTGAATGTATGCCGGTTTGGGGAAAGTACTCACTTTCAGGTACTCCGAAGAGCGCGAGGGTTTTTCCCTCCAAGTCCGGAAATTGTTGCCGGTGGGTGACAACAACCGAAGCAAGGTAGCTGGAGTCGGCCGTGAAAAACGATTCTTCGAGCCAATCGGTGTCGACCGGCGAGAAGTAGGCATCAAAAGCGAAAGACATGCCGTTCGAAGCGCCGCAATATTATAGTTTGGGCGTGATGAGGTTGTCGATTATCGGCGTGTGAGGCTTATGTTTAGGTTTACAGGTATGCTCTGTCCCAGTACCGCATAATTGGCGATAGTGGTCACCTGCTGGAAATTTTCCTCGTTTTTAACAACATTAAAGGTAAGGGTTCCGGCAGAGTCTGTCAGGGTGATTTGGCTGGTGGTGTTGGTGAAAGTGCCCGTGCCGAAGAACCTTACCGAATCTGGCGGAGGAAAACCGGGTATCGAAAGGTTGGGTAAAAAACGAATGTCGTAGACGGCTGTGCGGGCAGGGGTATTGAACGAAATGGTACCAGCATTGTTGGCCGTTCCATTCACAGGTATTGGGCCGATAATAGGTACCGTAATGTTGGCGGAATAGGTGAGTGTGCTCACAGTCCAATCGCCATTGAGACGATCGGCATAGATTTCTTCCGGGGTCTTTTCGGGATCTTTTTTGCAGGCAACAAAGCTAATCAGCAACAGTAGGGCAAGTAGACGAGAAGTTTTCATAGTTAAGTATTTTGTGATGGCTAAAGTAAAGAAGAATAATGAAGAAACCACAAAAAAAATGCATAAGTTTAATGGGCGTTAGAGTTTCAGTCTTTTGATGATCTGATGTGCAATCTCCTCGGGAGATCCAGTAGCCGCTATGTGTATATGGGCTTTTGAATAAATGGGGTATCGAGCATCGTGTAGCGCTTGCATTCGTTTGAGACTTTCTTTAGTCGACTTAGATGATGCTGTTGAAGTTTGGGAGGCGATTAATGGACGAATCTCTGGGTTTTGGTCCAATCGTCGGCATAGTTCACCGAGATCCACATCGAGCCAAACGACCCGGGTACTTTTCAGCAAATCGTTCATTTGATTGCGCCAAATGGGGGTTCCCCCGCCGGTGGCAAGCACGTAGGGACCCACTCGATTCAGGTGATGTTGTAAGCCATCCTGTTCCCGTTCCCTAAATGTGTCTTCTCCCCATGCGCTGAACTGCTCTGCGATGGAAAGCGACCAGCGATTGATCAACCAATCGTCTAAGTCATGGAAAGGCCAGCCGGTGAGGGCAGCCAAAGCGTGCCCCACTGTGCTCTTGCCCGACCCCGGCATTCCCACCAATCCGATTCTGTTTTCGTTCATAGGCATATGGGATGTGTGAACATTTGATGGCCTGTTTCGGTTCGTAAGGGCATGAAGATAACGCGGTGCTTTTAACTGAAGGATGAGTGAATCGAAAAGACTCATTGCAGGCGGATTCGCGGGTCCAGCCAGGCATGTATGAGGTCCACCAGCACATTTATGAGTACAAAAAACAGGGCAACCAAAAGAACACAGCCCATAACAACAGGCATGTCGAAGTTCATAAGGGCATCAACCGTCACCTTCCCCAGTCCATGCCATCCGAACACGTATTCCACGAATACCGAGCCCGCCAGAAGCGAGGCCAACCAACCCGAAATGGCGGTCACCACCGGGGGCAGCGCATTGGGTAGAATGTGGCGAAGGTACACCTCTCGCTCACGCAGACCCTTGGCGCGGGCTGTACGGATGAAATCGCGGTTCAGGATGTCGAGCACGGAGCTGCGGGTGAGTTGTACAATAATGGCCAGGGGTCTGATTCCTAATGTTATGGCTGGCAGGATGAGATGGGTGGGCGCCGGTCTCGGTCCCTCAAAGGGATCGGTCAGCAGCCAACTGCCGGTCATCGGCAGCCCTGTCCACTCGCGCCAGAGGTGGCCAAACAAAAAAGAGATGAGGATGGCTGCGAAAAAGGACGGCACCGAAATACCGAGTACCGATACCGTTTGTATTCCCCTGTCGATCGATGTACCGGCATGTTTGGCGGCCAGGCTACCGAGGGTTATGCCGAGTAATCCGGCTATCAACATGGCACTGAGGGCCAGCAGGAGTGTGCCGGGTAGGGCGGAGGATAGGATTTCCGTGACGGGTTGCCGCGACTGATACGAACGGCGGAGGTTGGGGTGTTTCAGTAGCAAGATTTTGTCTTTCGTATTCAATAGTAAGATTCCACCATGCTCCTGCGCATAAGCCTGACCTTCCACGGCTTGATGGATCGAAATCGGTGATAAGTCGTTCATGTAGAGCAGATACCGCTGCAAGGGAGGTAGGTCTAGTCCCAACTCGCGACGAACAGATTGAAGGGAGGCGAGATCGGAGCGCTGACCCAGGGTCATTTGAGCGCCATCGCCCGGGAGTACCTGGAAGAGGTAAAAAACCAGGCTCACCACCCCCAGTAGTACAGCTAGGCCGTTGAGTAAGCGGCTGAGGATGAATCGGGCCATGTTTAAGGTCGGGGGGGCGCTACTACAAAGGAACTTATTGTGACCGGGGGAAGTGTTATAAGTCGATTGGGTTCAATTACAACAGAATGAGTTAATCGGGTTCAATTGAAATGAGTCGAACGGAATCGGTGGGCATTGAATTAAAAAACTGGGTTGGACTGCAACAAAAAATCGGGTTTGGGCAGGGCTCCCGCCGGCCACTTGTTCACTACTGTTCCCTTTTTGAGGTGCATAAGGCCCGGACTGGAACGAAGCATGGTCTTGAGGGTGGTGCCGTCGGTGATATACAATGGCCAGCCTATGCCGTGCGCGGTTTCGAAGGCTTTAATTTCCTCAGGCGTGGAGGCGGTGAGGATGGCAAACCGAACACCTAGGGAGTCGGCGGTAGACCGCAGCGCGCGCAATTGTTCCCAAGCATCGGCGGGACCATCACGCAATACGCGGGCGGTAACCAACAGGCATCGGCCGGCGAGTAAAAAGTCTTCTGTATAATCTTCGCCGTCTATGTTGGAAATGCTGAAGTCGTGCACCGGAGGTTGATATCCCTTGCTCACCAGTACCGATTTGCGATCCACAAACTCAGCACCGGTTATATCCCACGGAGCCTGTTCGGTGGTGAATTCTTGTACCGTTCCATTCACTTTATAGTACCAGGTGTCGCGGTACACATCCTGAGGCGCTCCTTCGGGTACCTTCATACCCTCTGGAATGCTTTTGCCAACGGCATACGGCAGAAAATCAAACAGGGGTAGGTTTTGGTAGGTGTAAACCCCCACACCCAAACTTAAAAGACTGAAGACGGCAAAAATGGGTGCTAGAACCCGACCCGGACCCAATGGCACCAGGTTATGCTGGCGCCAAAACAACCATCCAACCAGCACAAGCAACACCACGTCTTTCGAAAAGGATTGCCATGGGGTGAGCTTCAGGAAATCGCCAAAGCAACCGCAATCGGTGACCTTATTAAACCAGGCCGAATAAAAAGTAAGGAAGGTGAAAAACACCATCATCAGCAAAAGCGACCAGAGGGTGAAGCGTTTTTGCCAGCCCAACAATAGGGCAATGCCCAGCGCCATTTCAGCCACACAGATGGAGATGGCCAATCCGGTGGCGATCGGATTCAGGAAGTCGATGCCGAACACACCGAAGTACTCCTCGAGTTTGTAGCCAAAGCCTTTGGGGTCATTGACTTTAATGAAACCTGAGAAAATAAATAAGAGGGAGGTGAGAACCCTAAAAAAATGGGTTTTGAGGATGATGACCGATTCAATAAATGACTTCATGATGGTTTATATGATGTTCCGGGTCCCCTCTACGGTTGTTGATGGCTCCAATTGAATGAGTGCGAAAACGGAATAGTTAATGATATCGCGGTAGCCAGGTCCCACTCCTTCAGAGATGGAGGTTTGGCCCCCGTTGTCTTCAATTTGTTTGATGCGCAACAGTTTCATCAGGATCAAATCCGTAAAAGAGGTATCGCGCATGCTGCGCCAGGCCTCTCCGTAATCGTGGTTTTTATCCGACAACAGGGATCTGTTGAGCGAAATGTGGTGGTCGTAGGCCTTCAACAGATCAGCGGTGGACGAATTTGCCGTGAAGGCGCTGCTTTTTTCAACAACAGAGGTTGCCTCGATGGGATGTGCGTATGCGATGGGCTCATCTAATTGAATCAGGGCCATTAAACAGTAGTTGATGATGCCCAGGTATTCTTCGGAGATGCCGTCGCTCACTTTTTGGGCTTTTTTCTCCTGAATGCTGCGGATGCGAGCCGCTTTGATGAAAATCTGGTCGGTGAGAGAGGGGGTTCTGAGGATGCACCAGGAAACACCATAATCACGATTTTTGGCCTCGAAAAGCAAACGGCATTGGCCTAGAATCGCATCAAACGCAGGCAAAGTATCTGTCACGGCTGATTTGTATCGTAATTTGCTGTATTTTGTTGTGCCCCCTATTGGAATGTCCAAAAATACGCTATTCCCGAACAAATCAAGTCTTCAGTTTCGGGGTAAACTTCTGTTCATCGATCGGCCTCTGGTGATGGGGATTCTGAATGTAACCCCAGATTCTTTCTATCCCGATAGCCGGGTGGGTTTTTCGGCCGTGAGTGAAGGGTGTTCCAAAGAGGCAAGCATAGCAGAAGCTACGCGCAATGATGTGGTGGAATCTCGTTCTTATGTTCCTGTGGGGCGTAGCGGGACGGTTTTGGCGGTGGTTGACCGTGCGCGCAGGATGATGGAGGAGGGGGTCGACATCCTCGACATCGGTGGATGTAGTACCCGCCCAGGAGCCGCGGCCGTTCCGGAGCAAGAGGAGCTGGAGCGGGTTATACCTTCTGTGCGCGCTATTAAAGGGGCCTTCCCCGAACTGTTGGTTTCGGTCGATACGTGGCGTGCGTCGGTGGCCGAACAAGCAGTTGGAGAGGGAGCCGATCTCATCAATGACGTTTCAGGGGGGCGAATCGACCCCAAGTTAATCGAAACCGTCATCCGACTTCGGGTGCCCTACGTACTGATGCACAGTCGCGGTACGCCCGAAAACATGGCAGGACTCACGCAATACGAGGATGTGGTGACCGAAGTGGTGCGTGAGTTGTCGGAGCGCGCCCAAATCTTACTCGACGCCGGATGCTCAGATCTCATCATAGACCCGGGCTTTGGTTTTGCCAAAACACCAGTCCAGGGATTTCGCCTGTTGAATCACCTCGATGCGCTGGTGCGGATGGGCTTCCCGGTTCTGGCCGGAGTTTCCCGAAAATCGATGATTACCCGCACCCTATCGGTGCAGGTCGACTCCAGCGATGCGCTTTGGGGAACCCTGGTACTGAATACACTCGCATTAGATCGCGGTGCACAAATATTAAGGGTACACGATGTGGCACCTGCAGTTCAGGCCGTCCGCCTATGGCAAAAAGTACGGGATAATGAATTTATTTCTAATCCTGAGCGTTCTGCTGCATCAACCAATTCTATAAAATGAAAGAACTGATTGACGCTATGGGGTACCCTTCACAATGGCTGTTTGGGCTGGATTTGCTGCTGGTACTGGTGTTCCTGTACCTCGTATTCATGCTGGTCAGGGGGAGTCTGGCCCCCGCCATCTTGTTGGGATTGGGCATACTCTATATAATGTATCTTTTGGTGAACTGGGCGGGACTAGTACTGCTGAGCACGCTCCTCGGGCAGTTTCTCGGATTGGGAGTGGTGCTGCTGATCGTGTTGTTCCAGCCCGAAATCAGACAGTTTTTGTTGCAATTGGGCGGGAATACTGGGGTGGGCCCCCAAAGATGGTTTCGCAAGATGATTAGGGGTAGCGAGCAGCGCGCAGATGAAGATTATGTGATGACTGAATTGTTGCCCCTGTTTAAAGAGGCTATGGATATACGTTTGGGTATGTTGATTGTGGTGAGCCGACAAGAACTACAGCCTCCGATATTGTCACGCGGCACCCCCATTGACGCCAGGGTGGGTCGGGCCCTACTCCTTTCGGTATTTCAACGGGAATCGCCCATTCACGACGGCGCCGTGTGGATCATGGACGGAAGGGTGCAGTCGGTGGCCTGCGTCCTCCCGGTCTCTGAAAGCGTCGAGTTGCGGGCGGGACTCGGACTCCGGCATCGGGCGGCACTTGGGGTGTCGGAATTGGCCGATGTGATGGCCCTAGTGGTTTCAGAAGAAGGAGGCACCCTCTCAGTGGCTCGCGAAGGCAAATTAAGGGAAAGTGTATCGCCCGAACAGGCGGCTTTGGAATTGGCAGCTTATCTACGGGTGGAGTGATATGAACATTAATTCCAATAACCCACACAACGTTTAGTTCTGAAGAATGAACAAACCTCCCAAATCAATTTAAACGGAAAAGGCATGGGAAAAGGATTATGTAAGGCAGTCGGACTGCTGTTGCTTTTCTTGGCTTTGACGGCGTTGAGGCCTGTTTGGGCCCAATATAAAGTGGGTGATCGGGCACGCGATTTTCGATTGCGCAACGAGGGGACGGGACGAACATTCGTTTCCCTCAGCTCCGATCCATCTGCCGCGGGCTATGTGTTGGTGTTTATGGGACTGCAATGCCCATGGTCGAAGGCCTATTTCGATCGCTTGATCCGCATCGACCGCCGATACCGCCCTTTGGGTTACCCCGTTCTGCTCATCAACCCCAATGATCCCAACCAAATCCCGGCCGATTCGCCCGAGGAAATGCAGCGCGCCGCCCGCGAACAGGCATTCCCATTTCCGTATTTGTTCGACGAGGTTCAGGATGTGACCCGCGATTACGGCGCTAGTCGCACCCCGCATGTTTTCATCCTGTGTAAGGAAAAGGAGGGATGGATGGTGCGTTATTCGGGGGCAATCGACGACAACACTGAGTTTCCGGAAAAGGTAACGGTTCATTATTTGGAGGATGCGCTGGAATCCCTTATGAGGGGTAGTTTTGTGCGGCAGGAATCTACCCCCACGGTGGGTTGTCCGATCGCATGGAAAAAGAGATAGAAATGAAACAAAGTGTGGGTGTTGACTTGCACTTCCGGACCTTCGGAAGCGGCCCCCCGCTCGTTATTCTGCACGGTTTATTTGGTTCGGGCGACAACTGGATGACCCTGGCCCGGGAGTTGTCGGCGGACTTCACGATTTACCTCCCTGACCTCAGAAATCACGGCCGGTCTGTGTGGACCGAAACCATGGATTATCGCTCGATGGCCGAAGATGTGCTAAGGCTGATGGACCACTTCCAGTTGTCGCGCGCACACATCATGGGCCATTCCATGGGCGGGAAGGTGGTCATGACCCTTGCGCTGCATGCCCCTCAGCGGGTGTCGACCCTGGTGGTGGTCGACATCGCCCCGAGAATCTACCGACTCGAAGAGCACCACCGCCTGCTCACGACTCTCGCGGCGGTCAATCTGACCGCTTTTCAAAACCGCACCCAATTGGATGCGTACCTCGCCCCCGCCATCCCGCAAATGGATACGCGGCAGTTGATTCTTAAGAACATCTACCGATCGGATCAGGGCGATTTTGCGTGGCGGATGAATGTCGGAGGACTGTTATCTAACCTGAATGCGGTGGGTGACGACACGACATTCGTGGGTTGCCCCCCCGTTGATCTTCCTGCATTGTTCATCGCTGGAGGTGCATCCACCTACATCCACGATGCGGATGAAGAACCGATTAGAAAGTTATTTCAGACTGCCAAGGTGGTCCGAATTCCAGGTGCTGGCCATTGGGTGCACAGCGACGCCCCCGATGTTCTGCTAGCTCAGGTTCGTGCATTTCTTTTATCATGAAGTGTGAGGATACTTTCCAGTCTTCGGGGGGATGTAATTGTCCCCGACTTGAAGTGTCCGAGGTAAATTTTCCCCCTTGTTCCCAATAATCCGCCAGCACCGTTAAGTCGTGGTAAACGTAATAAGATAGATCCCAATCCATGCCCAAATGAAAGAGAGAAGGCAAAAACTGCCCCTTCAGCGGATCGATCGACTTGTGATTACGGATATGGCCGAAGAGGGACGGGCATTGGGAAGGGCGGGCGAAAAAGTATGCTTTGTGGAGGGGGCTGTTCCCGGCGATATAGTTGATGTTGAAGTCTACCGCAACAAGCATCGATATATGTTTGCCCGAGTTGTACACATTCATGTGCCGGCCGAGACCCGTATAGCACCGCGGTGCGTTCATTTTGGATTGTGTGGCGGATGCAAATGGCAACATCTGGATTACAACGCGCAATTGTATTGGAAGGGAAAGCAGGTGCACGATGCGCTCGTGCGACTCGGGAAAGTTGAATGCACAGAGGTTCGTCACGCTCTGCCGGCACCGGAGCCCTATGCTTATAGAAATAAGTTGGAGTTTACGGCGACCGGACAGCGTTGGTTGACTTTTGAGGAAATGAGAGCCGGGGTGCGGTCAGAAGATGCGATGGTGGATGGGATGGAGGCGGGGGATACCCGGGTGGACGGTTCGGGGGATGTGGACTCGAATAAGTATAGGTCACGGGATGTAACACGGGATGGGTTAAATCAGGAGGAGGGTTTAACTAACGCAATCAAGCACAAGTCGAGGGATAGGGCGATAGAGGTGATAGGAGCTGAGTTAAAGTCCATGCCGTTGGAAGGAATAGAAGCCGGGTTGGTGGATGTCCCAAAGGAGTGGCCGAATGAAATCACTAAGCGGGCGGGACTCGGATTTCACCTACCCGGACGCTTTGATAAGGTGATGCACGTACAAGAATGCCACCTGATGGACCAAAAGTCGGATGCAATTCGGAATTTTATACATCAATATGCGGAGGAACATCGCTGGACGCGCTACAACCAGCAGACGCATGAGGGATTCCTGCGTACAGTAACCCTACGCAACAGCAGTCTCGGGCAGTGGATGGTATTGGTTATGGTGACCGACAATAACCAGGAGGCTATTTTTGGCCTGATGACGGCCCTGACCAATAGCTTCCCCTGGATCACAAGTTTGCAGTATGTTATCAACCCTAAGAAAAACGACACCCTACAAGGTTTGTTACCCCGGGTTTGGAAGGGGCCAGCCCACATAGAAGAGCGATTGGGTGATCTCAACTTCCACATTTCGCCGGAGTCGTTTTTTCAGACCAACAGCCGGCAGGCGCAGCGTCTATATGATCTGGTGGCGGAATGGGCAGCCCCGTCGCTAACCGATGGGGTGTTTGATTTATATAGTGGCACAGGCACGATCGGGTTGTTTCTGGCCCGGAAGGCATCGTGGGTGGTGGGACTAGAATACACTGAGGCGGCAGTGGAGGATGCCCGCCGGAATGCAGAGCGAAATGGCATATACAACGTGCACTTTGTGGCGGGTGATCTCAAGAACCTGTTGACCGAGGAGTTTTTGTCGCAACACGGCCGCCCTTCGGTCCTTATCACCGACCCACCCCGCTCGGGCATGCACCCCGACGTTGTGGCCATGCTTTGCCGCATGCGCGTGCCCCGTTTGGTCTACGTGAGTTGTAACCCCGCAACCCAAGCCCGCGACTTGGAGATGATGCGCGACACCTATCGTGTGGAGCGCTACCAGCCGATAGACATGTTCCCTCAAACCCATCATGTGGAGAATGTGGTACTGTTGGCATGCATTTAGGTGGTACTTTTGTACGTTTAGGGCAAATCGCAGTTCGTTTACTTTATTTGTTATTACTGTAATATATAAATGTTGGGTGACCTTCATTGGCTTGAGTCGGTAGAATCGGATCTGCGCTATTATGCCGACTACCTGAGAGGCTTGTCACGCGAGCTGCTCGACACAGGGATCAGTAAGTACCCTGTATTTGTGGCCTATCACGAGCACATGCCCACCCCTATGGGCCGACCGGTTCTGATCCACCAGCACCTCGACACGCATTGGAGCGTGAATCTGACGGTTATGGAGGATTTTGTTTCCCGTGAGATTGTGACCCGCGCAGCCTTCCCCGAATTCCGCAACAGTTGGAAAGACCCGGAGTTTTTTATGTGTGTGTTCGTCTATACCCCTTCTAAATGCGTGTTTTTGTATATGCCCTACGATCCTCTGTCGGGGGAGGGCGATGAGAATCCGGTATGACGGGTTGCACGCGGTTTGCCCCCACACCCAGTGGCTACCTGCATGAGGGCAATGCGGCCAATTTTATGTTGATTGCGCGGTTGGCCCGTATCGAAGGCTTGCGCATCCGGTTGCGAATCGACGATCTCGACCGCAGTCGCTTTCGCGAGGCATACCTCCAAGACATTTTTGCGGTCCTGAATTGGATGGGGCTCGGTTGGGATGAGGGTCCACGCGACATCGACGATTTTCTCAGAAATTATAGTCAGCACCACCGATTGGAATCCTACGAGAACCTATTGTCTGAATTGCGTGCACGGGGGGCGGTTTATGCGTGTAGGTGCACAAGAAGCGCACGAGGTTCGGCCCTTTCATTCTGTTCATCGGATTGTGCCGTTCGTGGGTATTCACTCGATGACCCGGATCGGGTCTGGCTCTGCCGGGTGAATCCGGGTTTTGAGACTGTGATGAACGATTTTGAAGGCGATCCTTTAACGATTCGCTTTTCAGAGCGGGGTATTGGGGATTTTGTTGTGAGGCGACGGCGGGAGTCGACCTCCAATCGGCGTCTTCCTTCGTATCAGTTGGCTTGCGTGGTCGACGATGTGCTGGATGGCACGACCCTGATTGTTCGGGGTGCCGATTTATTTGATAGCAGCTTGAGGCAATTATATCTGGCACACTGTTTGGATTTGAGGTCATTTACTGCGGTGCGCTTCATTCACCATGAGTTGTTGTTGGACCCGCGTCAACAAAAACTCAGCAAGTCGGCCGGGAATTCGGGGGGATTTGAAAGCTCTCTGTTGAAAAAATGGGCTACTGCCGGGGCATTGGAAGCGGCGCTTCCCATCCATGAATGGGGGCGAAACTTAGGATTGTCACCTTAATCATCGGCTATCTCGGCGATTAATCCGAATGGGTGGAGTCATTTTATTTTTGTCGGCATCTTTTTCTTTCGGTTCAAAATTCAGGCATACAGAATTGATGCAATAACGTAAGCCTGTGGGGCGCGGACCATCGGGGAAGAGATGTCCGAGGTGGCCATGACAACGGGCGCACAGCACTTCGGTTCGGATCATACCGAAGCTGTGATCGGTGCGCTCTATGACAGCCTCCGGATTGACTTTTTCGCTGAAGCTGGGCCAGCCACATCCGGCGTCAAATTTAGTTTCGGATTCGAACAAGGGGTTGCCGCAACCCACGCAGTGGTATTGCCCGGGTTCCCAATGCTGTTCATATTTTCCGGTGTAGGGACGCTCGGTTCCGTGTTGTCGTAGCACCCGAAAGGCTTCCGGATCAAGAATTTCTTTCCATTTTTCCTCGGTTAATGAGTAATCGGGTGTGCCCGTAGAGTGAAGAGAAGTAGAGGGTTTCATAGTTTGGGGGTTTGGATTTTTATGAAATGTCTGGGCTGGGGGGAGGTGACTGCAGGCGGCCATAAGGCACAGCAATAGAACCTCAGCCATGTTTTGATTTTGTAAAGTGATTTGAGCGTTTTCCTTGCACATGTTGTTGGAGTTATTCGAAATCAACAAACCAAAGGCGAAACGGATTGAATTTTCTGTTTGTGGAGGTGATTTTTTTTTGATGTTGATGAAGGTTCCTTCGGGAAGTCCCGTTTGATCAACTCGATTTTGGTGGCTGACCCGAAATTAACTATCTTCACGAATTTCAGGTTCCATGCCTTTACTTTCTATCTACTATCTATGAATTCAAATTAAATTCTATGCGTTCACGTTTATCAATGATTTTCACCTTACTGGCCTGTTTGTTTTGTTCGGTTGTGGCATTTGCCCAGCCTGCCAATCAGGTAGCGATCAGGATCACGAACCAGGTTGCGGTATCGCCGACGGTATATGAGTTTGATGTGTATTTGCAGAACACGGGCACGAATGTGGCGCGTTCTGCGGGTCTGCAATTTGGGTTGGGTATAG
>VHAX01000013.1 GCA_016872215.1 Sphingomonadales bacterium
AGAACGTGTCCACGAACTCCGGCTAAGGGTGGCCGATTATCGGGGGATTGGACGATTCGTGTTGGGACTAGCCGACGATCTCGATATCATCGGGCCGCCCGATTTTGTGAAGTACCTGAGCAATCGGGTTGGCAGTTTGTTGAAATAATCATCGTCCGCCAGAAGTTTGACGGGGTTTGATGGGGGAGTTACGGGGTTTTGACGGGGGTTTTTGTGTGACAAAAGATGTCACAACCCGGCTTCATGTTTGTACACACAAAACAAACTACCTATGGCACGTTTCACATCACCCAGGGTTTTGATGCTGCGTTTTGCAGACGAAATCGAGCTGGTGCCCTTCGACCAGCCACTCTTACTTCCCGAAGGCATGTCACCCATCCGTCACGCACATCAAGTTGAGGCGATGACCCCAGACGATTCAGTTAAGGCTCCGGGTGTCCACGCCCACATCTCCCCATTCGAGAGCCCCCTTATTCCATTGTTCCACCCTGCAGCCTAAACGATATGTTCACCCCCACTCTTTCCCTGCGTTCAATAGCCCATTCAGCGGCCTATTATTTCGGTCTTCGTCATTTAGGCTTGTGGCGCTACAACTCGCGACGGGCGCGCAATACAGCCGTGCTCCTCTCAGCCCCTATGATGTATACGCCCGATTGTCTTCCACAATTCTACAATCCGAACCGTGTGGCGCGCCTTTCGTTCGTGTACGACCAAGAACTCGAAATTGCACGGGTGTGGGTCGTACAGTGGGGCGTGCGCATCGGTCAACTTCCGCTGCCCTCAGCTCAAAGGGCCTTCAAAATAATACGGGACGGGCATTATCCGGAGGTGCGCATCAAATCCGACACAGCCGTACTTTTGTAGTATGGAAAGTATATCTACCCAACAAGCCCCTAATCCTGTGGGCAGTTACCCCCATGCCCGCCGCGTTGGAAACCTCTTGTTTCTATCCGGAATTGGTCCGCGTGCGGCCGGCACAGACGCCTCCGACCCGCACGTGCCGGGACTAACCCTCGATAAAAACGGGAATTTTTTGGAATTTGATTTCGCCGCTCAGGTGCATCAGGTGATGGCTAATGTGACGGCCGTTCTGCAGGTTAGCGGAGTGGGCTGGCAAGATGTGGTGGATGTTACGGTGTTCCTCACCCATATGCGGCGCGATTTCCATACCTTCAACCGCATATATGCTGAATATATGGCACCGCTCGAACCAAAGCCTTGTCGAACCACGGTTGAAGTAACGGCACTCCCCACAGCGATTGCAATTGAAATAAAGTGCATCGCCGTGATCCCGGAGCGCATGATTTAATTTCTTTCCGGGCCTAACATATGTAATGACACTGCACCGGATGACCACCCCCAGGAATATTGGGGATGAATCTTCTTTAGTTAAGGCGCGTGGGTTCTGCTATACGGGGTCTTTGCCCAATTTCTGCTCCAGGAAATACGCAGCGGCGTTTTGTTCCGCCATTTTCCGGCTGCTGTCTGTGGCTTTGGCCACTGTCTGACCGTCGAGGAGAACCCTAACCGTAATTTTTCCCTTTCGGCTCCGTTCGAAGCGGTTTTCCACCTCAAAGCTGATCCTCTTGCCGTTTCTCTGCGCCCATTCCACAAGTCTACTCTTGTAGTTATGGTCGGTAATGGTTAGCTCTTCCAAGTCCACAAACGGCGTGAGGATGCGGTTGCAAATAAAATGATAGGTTCTTGGGTAGCCTTGGTCGAGGTATATGGCCCCCAGAAACGCCTCGAAAACATCCGCATTCATATTTTTGCTCGTTTCATTGCGGCGATTGCCGGCTGTGTGCTGCAACATTTTATCCAAACCCAGCTCCCGGGCCAATGTGTCGAGAAATTGGGTGTTCACGACCTTCGAACGCATATTGGTGAGAAAACCTTCGTCACGGTACGGAAACCGGCGAAATAATACATCTGCCACGACCAAATCCAAAACTGCATCACCCAAATACTCCAGACGTTCGTTACTCTTGTGTAGGCCATCCTCCAGTCCCACGCGAGCGCTCGAGTGGGTAAATGCGAGCTCGTAGAGGTGCATTGACTTTGGGTACAAATCCGTCAACTCGAAAATCCGGGTTGCCAAGGGGTTGGACCCCCGCAACAAACGCTTGCGGACACGATCAATGAGCCTCTTCACAACCCAAATATCCTCATCCTTCGTAGCGGCGAAATATCACAGAAGTATTATGCCCGCCAAATCCAAAGGTATTGCTCAAAGCGGCCCTGATCGGTCGCTTGCGCACCTGGTTAAACGTTAAATCAAGACGGGTATCAAGTTCCGGGTCATCCGTAAAATGGTTGATCGTAGGAGGAACTGTTTCGCTCTGAATAGCTAAAATAGCTGCCACGGCTTCCACGGCCCCAGCCGCTCCAAGCAGGTGTCCGGTCATCGATTTGGTGGAACTGATACTCATCCGGTAGGCGTCCTCGCCAAAGACGGTTTGAATGGCTTTCACCTCACTGACATCCCCCAGAGGGGTCGATGTGCCGTGTACGTTGATGTAGTCGATGTCGCCCGTCGACAAGCCGGCATCAGCCAAGGCGGCGCGCATCACCAATGTGGCGCCAAGTCCCTCCGGATGGGGCGCTGTGATGTGGTTGGCGTCGGCAGATAAGCCGCAACCTGCCAATTCCGCATATATACGGGCTCCCCGTTGCAGCGCATGATCGAGCGCTTCCAGAATCAAGGCTGCGCCCCCCTCCCCAAGCACGAATCCATCGCGGTCGAGGTCGAACGGTCGCGAGGCAGTGGCGGGACTATCATTACGTTCGCTCAGGGCCTTCATGGCGTTGAAGCCGCCCACACCCGCCTGGTTAACGGCGGCTTCCGATCCGCCCGTCACCATCACATCGGCTTTCCCCATCCGAATGAGGTTCATGGAGTCGATGAGGGCGTTGTTGGCACTGGCACATGCCGAAACCGTGGTGTAATTCGGGCCTCGCAATCCATAGCGGATGCTGATGTAGCCCGGGGCGATATCGCCAATCATTTTGGGGATGAAAAACGGATTGAACCGCGGCGTGCCATCACCCTCAATGTAGGATTTGACTTCTTCAAAAAAAGTGAATATGCCCCCGATTCCAGAACCCCAAACTACTCCGACGCGGTTGGCATCGAATGGGGCGCCCATAAGACCTGAGTCACGCATTGCTTCCTCGCAGGCCACCATAGCGTATTGCGCAAAAGGATCCATTTTACGAGCCTCTTTGCGATCAAAATGTTGTTCTGGGTCGAATCCCTTCAGCTCAGCGGCGAAACGGGTGCGAAATCTGGAGGCATCAAAACGGGTTATGGGCGCTGCACCGCTTATGCCGGTGATCAACCCATTCCAGTATTCAGAAACCGTATTTCCAATGGGCGTGAGCGCTCCGAGACCCGTAACCACTACACGTCGCATCTGCATAGCTTGCGGAGTTTATTTCACATTCGCCTCCAGATAGGAGATGGCCTGGCCTACGGTGGTAATACTTTCCGCCTGGTCGTCGGGGATGGAAATGTTAAATTCCTTTTCGAACTCCATAATCAGCTCTACCGTGTCAAGGGAATCTGCACCCAAATCGTTGGTGAAGCTGGCCTCGGGGGTAACATCATTTTCGTCTACGCCAAGCTTTTCTACAATGATGGACCGCACTTTCGATGCTATATCAGACATTTCTGTTGGTTTTAATGAATAATCGCCACAAAGGTAAGGGAACTATGGCACATTATCAAATAGTAGTGTCGGGGGAATTTTCACCGTTATGCATTAACTTTGTAACCCTTTAGTGGTTGTTGTGGCAAAAAAAAACCTATTCATTGACATTGGCTTTAGCCAGAATTTGGTGGGGCTGCGTACCACCCGTCGCCCCTGGCAGGTGGCCTGGTTTTTCAACGAGCATTTCTCCACTCAATTTTGCCGGATTCCCGACTGGTTCTCCGGAATTGCATTGGAGACCGGGGGTGTTTGGACTTCGGGATTAGCGGATGGGACGGAGCCGGCAAGTGGATCAGGGCATATAAGTGCCGCGGGACGGGAAGGTGGTGCGGGCCAAGCAGACACGGCGGGTCTGAAAAGTGGGGCGACAAGAACAAAAGGCACGAAGCGGATAAGTAATTCGGCAATAGTAATCCCAAAGGAATTAGGAGTGCCTGAGTCTACGGATACCAACTCTTTTACCTGCTACAGCTGGACTTCTGAACAGGACATGCCTCTGGCCTATTTATTGAAAACCGCATCTCAATTCGGGGTTGTATCACCTGCCCTTCGCGACGCGTGCGACTACCTCCTTTTTTATTCCAATGAAGCCCCCCTGCCCGAACCCGGGCTACTGGCGGCTCAGGTCCACCAACACAAGTATTTTGGATACGCCATGGCCATTCCATCCGATGACAAACGCTGGTCGCGGCAAATCCCCATATTCTTTTGATCCGATCCATGGCCAACAAATCAATATACCGCCGCCGAACCAAAATCGTTGCTACCGTTGGCCCGGCCTGTTCTGATAAAGCTGTATTGAGTCGCCTCATTAAGGCCGGCGTCAATGTTTTTCGGTTGAACTTTTCATATGCCGTCTATGATAACCTTGAACGGGTGATCCGCGATGTGCGCGACCTGAACCGACAACTGGGCGCCCACACGGCCTTGCTGGGCGACCTGCAGGGTCCCAAAATCCGCGTCGGCGAAATACAAAACAACGGTATTACCCTGCGCAAGGGCGATAAAATCCTATTCACCACCGTACCGTGTATGGGCGATGCCCAACACATCTACCTTAACTATAAAGAGTTCCCTCTAGATGTGGAAGAGGGCGACCTAGTGTTGCTTGATGACGGTAAAATCAAACTGGAGGTGCTGAGAAGCAACCGCCTCGACGAGGTCGAATTGGTGACAGTTTATGGGGGACTACTCACTTCGAAAAAGGGGGTTAACCTCCCAAATACGAAGGTCTCGCTTCCGTCACTCACCGAAAAGGACCAGCGTGACCTCAATTTTATCCTCGATCACGACCTCGATTGGGTTGCCCTGTCCTTCGTACGTAGTCCGAATGACGTGAAGGAGTTGCGCAAACGCATTCAAGACCGGGGCAAAGACACCCATATCATTTCTAAAATTGAAAAACCCGCAGCAGTCGCTGAAATCGATGCCATCATTGCAGAATCAGACGGGATTATGGTGGCCCGGGGCGACCTGGGCGTAGAGTATCCCATCGAAAAACTTCCCCTGATCCAAAAATCGATTGTTAAAAAATGCCTCAACCAATGCAAGCCGGTCATTATCGCAACCCAAATGATGGAAAGCATGATCACCCAGTTCATGCCAACCCGGGCTGAGGCCAACGACGTGGCCAACGCGGTTTTGGATGGCGCCGATGCCCTAATGCTCAGCGGAGAAACCTCGGTTGGCCAGCATCCGGTACAGGTAATTGAATATATGAGCCGGATTATCGAAACGGTGGAACAAGAGGTCGAGGGAATCTACTACCGCGAACACGCTGAATCGGCTGACAGCGAACAGTCCTTATCCGACTCCCTATGCTATTTAGCGGGGCGCGCTGCAAAATATGTTCGAGCCCACGGAATTGTGGGCCTCACCCGATCGGGATACACAGCCTACCAGGTGGCCAGCTACCGCCCGTTGTGTTCTGTGTTCATCTTCACCCCCAATCCTCGGCTGTTGACCCGTATCAGCCTTATTTGGGGGGTTCGTGCTTTTTTTTACGATAAACAATCGGGCACCAACCAAACAATCGATGAAGTGCTCTCTTTCCTGAAGAACCATAAATACATCCGGAAGGGGGATGTGGTGGTGAATACCGGTGCCATGCCGGTGGGCAGCGACGGCCGTGCGAATTTTCTGAAAATTTCACGCATTGGGTAGGCTCTTGTAATCATGTTGGCCTGTAAAACAAGAAGTGCTAACTACATTTGCTGGTCGATTTTATTATTTTTAATTATAGGGTCTTTAATCATATTTTACCAAGAAGTTATGATATCGAGTATGTAAAATTCAAATACAACACAGGATTTTGGGCCCTTAATACTGGATCAAAAATTTGTTATTCATTATTGAAGCGCGCTATTAAGTGCGAAAAAAATTATTCAATTATCTATTTACACGGCGGGCCAGGGGGCTCGATTTCAAGCAGAATTATTGCGGAGAATGAATTTTTGACAAATGAAGGTTTCAATGTTTATTTCTATGATCAGGCCGGGTGTGGAATGTCAAATAGATTGTCCAATATTAAAGAATATACTTTAGAAAGGGCATATTGAGGATTTAGATGCCATTATAAATAAAATCAATACACCAATCATTTTACTTGGCCAATCATGGGGATCTGTATTAGCCGCTGCATATTTATCGAAATACCCGCATAAGATTACCTCAATTATTTTTATCAGCCCAGGGCCCATTTACCCGTTAAACCCAAACCTGAATCGTCGGGATTCTTTCATAAAGCACAAATTAAAAAGGCCGGCCAAATCAAATAAAGTTGCGTCCGATCAAGTTTATAATATTAGGATGCAAACTATTCGAATGCTTGCCACAAGGCACGGAATTAAATTAGCAAAAGATGATGAGGCAGATGATTTTGCATTGCTGGAAAAATCCAAAACCAACAAATCTTGCTTATGCGACACTTCTCTAATTATAAATTCAGACAATAAGAGCGGATATTTCTGTGGGATTATGACGTATTATAACTTGTTGAGGATAAAAGATTTTAGAGATCGTATTAACGGCAAAAATTTACCCGTTTTGGTTTTAAAGGGTCAATGTGATAATCAACCACTGGGCGCAGCAAATGAGTATTTAGAACTTTTTCCAAACTCACAATTTAAGTTGATAACTAATGCGGGCCATTTTATCAGCTTTGAGCAACACGAAAACTATAAAAGCGCATTAATACGGTTTTTAAGACAATACGCTTGCACTCGACAATAGCGTTGCGCAACCGCGCAAGAGCCCAATTTGTTCAGGCAGATGTCGGACAATGGGATGATTTATTCAATTATCTCGATAGCGAGGGTGCCAGGGGGGTCTGCGACTCCAGGCACACTGTAGGTGTGTCCATCGCTCCATGTCGCGGATTATGAGTACCTCGGGTTGCGTCAGATGATCTATGTCACCCCAGAAATTACCGACCAGATACCTCATCCAAAAAGGCCGTCTAATTCCCCCTTCGTTGAAGAACAGGCCCATTTCAGCCGTTCGGCTACGCTTTCTGTCTCCAATCAAAAAATAGATTGCGCCACCCGCAGGGTACAAAAGATTTCGGGTTCCACAACTGTCCACCCACACTTTTTGTACCCCTTTTATTCCCTTTATTCGGTTAACCAGACGTTGATATGCTCCTTGATACGTGGTGTATCCTCTTTCGCTTCGCTCTCCTGATCCATACAATTTGACCCACTTTTTGAGCAGCCGTTCTAAAGGCTGAATATCCCCTATTAATGCCAACGCAAGGTGTCTCGAAACAGTTGTCGGCCGTTCTCCATTTAGCCGGTGTTTGAAACTATCGGGTTCTGTAAATCTCTGTGGACCGATAGTAGATAATATGATTTTGCCGTCTTTACCAGCCATGATGATTCGTCGATCGGGCAGCATTCGTGCAACATGCATGCCTGTCTCATCATGGAATGCCTGCCAATCAAGGCCACCACTATAGGTGATGTCGCAGCCCGTAGGGCCTACTGCCAGCCAGCAGAAGGTGTCGATCGGTAGGACGCACTCCCTGTAACCACGGGTAGGGATGCGTGGATTCCACCACATGCCATATCGATTACCCGCAACGACCCCATGTGTGATTTGCGTATTTTGGTAGTCTCCTCCAACCACTACCCACTGACTATCAGGGGTGATGGCGATGGAGAAGCCGCCTCGACTGGGCGTACCGTGCAGCAGGTACGCCAGTTCGCCAGATAGCGTATCAGGAAAGCGTAAATGAATTCCCGCCAGTGCGGGATTGGGTATATCAGTACGAATGTGCGACCAACTTTGTCCCCGATCGCGGCTGTACCATAACCTGCATGTCTGTCCACCACTGATAATGGCCATCGTGCTATCTCCCACACAAACAATGCTCGTGCCGCTAGCAGCAAATGCGGCTTCTCCCGGTGCAAACAATGGCCGAGTCGTATCCACGGGTTCTGTCCATGTGCGGCCGGCATCTTGGGTAAACAGCAGTAACAGCCTACCATTGTCTTCGGGATCACCAAATAGCACCCCGCGGCTGTCATTCCAGAAGTCAATTCCATCGAAAAAGGCCTGTGGGTTGCTTGGTCGATAAACGATCGACCATTGCTGACCTCCGTCTTTGGTGCGCCAGATTGCGGGTTGCTTTCCAGATGTTGCGGCAATAGCCTCTAAGTCATTAAAAGCATAAACACTTCTAAAATCGACAGAATCGCCCGCTGGCTGAGCCGAAATCCATGATTGTCCCGCGTCGGTAGTGTGGCAAAGCCACCCTTTACTCCCGCCTACCCACCAATCCTTGTTGCCGGTTACCGATAATGACCTGATATTGGAAGTGTTGCCCGTCGATAATCGAATAAATGTGGTGTCTGGTTGACCCAATACCGAACCCGGGAAGCAAAAAAAGATAAAAATAAATAATATCCGATTTTTGAACCTTCCTATTTCCATATCAATTCACTGAGGTCTATTTGTAAATCTCTTCTATCGATTGGTGATAAAGACCATTGTGCAGTATGATTGTGCTCTGCTCTTCTGTTTAATCGCCAGGACGCTGAATCGTGCTTAGTGTTTTTATTTTCATCGGAATATATGGTCACTGAATAAGTCCCTGGCAAAAGTCCGAGTGTTGGCTGTCCATGATCCCACCCACCCTGTTCTGCGTCTGTGAAGCGATATACTCCGCACTTGTAGCCGGAAGCATCAACTATTTCTACAGTACGTCCGGATTGCGCCCATTTAGCAATTTCGGATAGTTGTTTTTCTTTTTTCGATGTAATAACACTTATATTTTTAACAAGGCTGTCCGATACCACCTTAAATACCTGAAATACCGAGTCAAGTACTTGCCCACCTCCTCCAAAAATTGACCCACGCGGAATAATGAATTTATAGATTCTACCAGGGATTAATACCTCCGGTATGGCAAAGGATAAAAGACCCTCAACGTAAATGTACATTGCCCCTGTCTGCACAACCCGACCGCTTGTAGTGTCTGCCCAAATGATTGCGGCCGTATCAATTCGTTCCAATGGCACATCGCCCGTATACCGCAAAAAACTCCTTCCTGCGCACAGCTCCGGAACACCCGTATTTATTGGCTTTAATAGTGGAAGTTCATTGACAGTTGTACCGGTCGCCTTGGCTTGCTCCGGAATGGGTATTGTCCTTCGGATGATGGTGTCTGCGCGGTGGATCATTTTACAGACCGCTACAACCTGGCCCAGTTCTGCATTTTTGTAGGCCTCACCCATAAAGACATATGCGGTGTCTCCCTTCCAGTATTGTAGCTTTGTTATAGAATCACCAGTTACCCCCCCCTCAATAATCCAATTCAATTCAGTGGGACGAGCACTAAAAGTAATTCCGAGCCATCCGGGCCATTTTTCAACATAATCCATTATGCGGGATTGCTCGTCTCGATCGATGGACAAACTCAAAAAACAAGTCAGCGATGAATCATAGGAACTCTGTATTGGGCGCACAGGGATATCAATAAAATCGAATGCCTCACCCGCCTTATAAAACGCGTCTTTGTTTTCGTCGGCCCATACAAACAAACGAAAATCTCTCATAGGCAAATAGCCGAGGAAAAATCTACCGCTGTCGTCGGTCGTTGTCCAATATCGTGCCTTCTGTTTATAGACCACAGAATCACCTGATTCAACCCAATCATATAAAGCTACGCGCGCCTGAGGCCTTGGCTTCGCATTCGAAGCGTCTGATACACGACCCGATATCCAACCGGTGTCGATCGTGGGGCCCGTTGAAAAAACATGTTTGAATTCCTTGAGCTTGTTACCTTCCGTGAAATCAACCACCGCATCGCCCATATAGAGCGTGTACGTAGTGGATGTATCCAGTGGGACGGCGTTAAAATCAACTACGATTCGATTTATGGCATCTCGGATGATGGGGGGCTTTCCAGGGTCGGGTAGCATCCGAATGGTGCCTCGGTTTTGAATTCTGACAAATTCATTGAATTGGAACGTTAGTCGATCTCCATTATATCCTGTGGTGAACCAGGCCGGCTCTGCTTTAATTAACTGCGGGGGGATGCTATCACGTGGGCCACCCGTGGGCGCAACCATATTCGCACAGCCTCCCAAATAGATCGAGGGTGACAAAAAACACAGTCTCATCAATAGAATTAGAATGGGAAACTTCAGCCACGTTCCGCTCGCGCTTTCGAACTTCTGATCAGTTCGATTCATGAATTATTCCTCTTTCGAAAAAAGTAAACCTGACTGCTACAGGCATCTTTTTTCAGCTTGGCGCTGCACAAAAACCATAGGCCCTTCAACAAACCAAGGATTGAAGAGGCTGCTGATCCCGAACGGTATTTTTCGCTCAAGATCGAAACATACATAGGGTCGAAGATCATGGGGCGTGTCGAAAGGCATTCAAAACCGAACGCTTCAACAAACTTCCGCAGCATATTGGGTCGAAAATGGTATAGATGTCGCGGCACATCCCAGGCTGCCCAATGCTGTTTGTAATGCTGTGCATCTGTTGACATCGGATTGGGTACGGCCACTACAAACAAGCCACCAGGCATTATGAGTTTGTGCAGGCAATTAACGTGTGTCCGCAAATCATGCACGTGCTCTAAAACATGCCACATAGTAACGACCCCAAACTGATCATTCGTTATTTTCAGCCATTCCTCATTGTTTACCTTTAATCCGTGTAGACGCCTGGCGCGTTCAGCCGTGGCCGGATCGGGCTCAACCACCAGAACATCCCAACCTGAACTACTCATGTGCGATGCAAATTCACCCGTGCCACAGCCCACATCCAACAATCGGCGTTGAATGTGGCCGCCCCATCTCTCTACTTGTTTCTTTTTAACCCCAATTGTATATTGACGTACCCAACGATACATTGCATTAATTAGCCCTGGTGCATCTGCACCAGTGTGCGACACATAGTCATCGCTTTGATAGTATGAACCAATATTCACCTGATCAGGACGAGGATTCGTATACCAGAGTCCGCATTCGCCGCAACAAACAACCGCAAATACCTCCTTCGATACGGAATAATCAACGATACTTTGTGAATCTACCGGTTTATTCAGGCTTTCGCAGGCAGGACAAGCTTTCAGTGTTTCCATTCAGCACCTTTATTCAAATATACCATTAGTATGCTAATGTCGGCAGGAGAGACCCCTGAAAGCCGTGAAGCTTGTCCCAATGATTCTGGCCTCATTGCCGACAATTTTTCCCTTCCCTCATGCGACAAAGCGCGTATCGTTTGAAAATTAAAATCAGGCTTTAGGTAGATGTGATCCAAATTCGACATCCTGCGTGCCTGTTCTTCCTCCCGTTCAATGTAACTGCGGTACTTCCATTGAATTTCCGCCTGTTCGGCATCCTCCTCTGGAAAATCAACTAAAAAGGAGCTAAGGTGTCCAGAGGCCGCCGACAATTCTCGTATTCCTATGCCAGGGCGCAGCAAGATGCTACCCCACTTCACCTTTTGGTTAATCGGCGCCTCTTCGTGATCGATTAACACAGGGTTCACCTCCTTTGGCTCAGCGGTTTTCTGCCGCAGAAACTTCGTGATCGACTCCACATTCCTCACCTTTTGCTCAACACGTGTGTGTCGATCTTCGCCTATTAAACCGTTGCGAAAGGCGATTTCAGAAAGGCGGATGTCAGCATTGTCCTGACGCAACAAAATCCTGTGCTCCGCGCGCGAGGTAAACATTCGATATGGTTCATCCGTACCCTTATTGATCAAATCATCGATCAGCACGCCTATATAGGCCTCAGAACGGCTCAAAACCAGTGATTGCCGGTCGTTTATGGCCAAATTGGCATTGGCGCCAGCGAGTAAGCCCTGACAAGCAGCCTCCTCATAGCCTGTGGTTCCGTTGATTTGTCCCGCAAAAAACAATCCCTCCACATTCTTGGTCTCAAGCGACGGTCTCAATTGCGTTGGCGGAAAGTAATCGTACTCGATGGCATATCCCGGCCTGAACATACGCGCCTGTTCGAATCCGGGAATCTTGCGAAGCGCCGCGTACTGAACTTCCTGTGGCAAAGAAGTTGAAAACCCATTGATATACATCTCCACGGTATTCCACCCCTCCGGTTCCACAAAAATCTGGTGCCGATCACGTTCAGCAAACCGGTTGATTTTATCTTCTATACTCGGACAATAACGCGGACCCAATCCCTTGATGCTACCATTGTACATGGGCGAACGGTCGAAACCCGTGCGCAGGAGATCATGCACAGCCTCATTGGTGTAGGTAATCCAACATGATCGCTGCCTTTCCAATGGGCGGGTATCGGTGAACGAAAACTTACCCGGGTGTTCATCGCCCCTCTGTTCCTCCATCTTCGAGTAATTCAGGCTGCGCCCGTCAATTCGGGGTGGCGTGCCTGTCTTCATACGCCCCGTAGTGAAACCAAGCGCCATCAACTGTTCGCTTATTCCATAGGATGCGTGCTCTCCGCTTCTTCCGCCTCTTTGTTGCTTCTCCCCCACATGCATGAGACCATTGAGAAAGGTGCCTGTCGTTAAGACCACGGCTCTTGCCAAAAAGTGCGTTCCCATGGCAGTGCGCACACCCTCAACCCGGGTGCCACTATCAGCCAACAGCAGCTCCACCACAGCGTCTTGCCAAAAGTGAACGCCCTCGGTCTCCTCCAGCATTTGTCGCCAAAGCGCCGCAAACATCATCCTGTCGTTTTGCGTTCGTGGACTCCACATGGCGGGGCCCTTGGATCGATTGAGCATTCGAAACTGAATGGCCGTTCGGTCGCTCACAATCCCAGAGTAGCCACCGAGAGCATCAATCTCGCGAACAATTTGTCCCTTCGCTACACCACCCATTGCCGGGTTACACGACATCTGGGCAATGGTCTGCATATTCATGCTTATAAGCAACACCTTCGAGCCCATACGCGCGGCCGCGGCTGCAGCCTCACAACCAGCGTGGCCCCCGCCCACCACAATCACATCATAGTCGACCCGCATCATCCTATGTCATTAGTAAGCCCACCCCTGGCCAGCCCATGTTCCACGTGGAACATTAGATTGTCCGCTTCGCCGGAACGGGCACCTCCATCCTTCTCGCGACCAGTCCTCTTCAACGCCGAAGCTACGCCCGAATCAGGTTGTTCCACGTGGAACTTTCTAATCCTTAAGGCATCGTTTTCTTTTTGGCGCATTTTGGCCTGCTCCTCCCTGGTTTTATCATCCTGCCCCATTAAATGTAGTAGTCCATGCACCATAACACGGTGCAGTTCTTCCCAATACGTCACCCCTAAGTTGCGGGCATTTTCTGCAACCCTTTCTGTGCTTATGTAACATTCACCATTAATTTGTTTTTTCAATGTAATATCATTGCTCGTACAAGGAAATGTGATGATATCCGTATAGGTATTGTGTTTCAAATACCTGGTGTTCAGCTGGTTTATATATTCGTCACCACATAAAATATAGTTCAAATTAGCACCCTCAAAGTCGGCCCCGAGCAAAACAGCATTCAACCAGGCGCGAACTTCCCGTTTTTGTTTTAAGGCCAGCCCTCCCTCCGCGACAAAAAACCGGATCACGATTTCAGGTTTATGGAAAACGCTGCAGTGCGCTCCTCCCTCCTGTATTCGAAATGGTCGCTAACCCAGCGGGTCAGCAAAACTCCTCTTCCGCCCTCTTGGGCAAGCCGTGATTCGGCAGTCGGGTCGGGCACATCGCTCTCATCAAATCCCTCGCCCTGATCCACCACCTCACAATGAAATACATTGCATTCAGCGTAGCATCGAATCACAACATCCTTGGAGGGATCAAATAAATTACCGTGTTGCAGGGCGTTGCGTACACTCTCACCGAGGGCCAGGCGGATTTTGGTCTCGCATTCGGTAGACAACTCGTACATATGCCCTAAATCCGAGATGATCTGGTCGATCAGGGCCGTGCCCTGGGTAAGGGTTTGAAGGGTTGCCTCGAACTTCATGGGCGAATCTGAGAAAAATACCGGTCCACCTTTTGCCGATAATAGGGATTGAGCTGTGGACTCACGGTCCGGTACATCTCCAGGGTGCGCATCTTCTCACGCTTGTAGGCCTCAAAAGCAGGGGGCTCACGACGAGATACCTGTTGAGCGGTATTGGCTCGCCGTTCATCATCCCACTCGCGCTCACGCTCCGCCTTCTCAGCCTCTAAAAGACGTGTTATGATCTCTTCTTGCCGACGCACACTCTCCTCGGTCAGCCTCTTATTCACCAGGTCCTTTTCCGTCTTCTCCATTTCCTTTACCAGCTTGTCTAAATCGCCTAAACCTCCCTTTCCGTCCTTGTTGTCCGCCTTCTCGGCCTCTAAAAGACGTGTCATGATCTCTTCTTGCCGACGCACACTCTCCTCGGTCAGCCTCTTATTCACCAGGTCCTTTTCCGTCTTCTCCATTTCCTTTACCAGCTTGTCTAAATCGCCTAAACCTCCCTTTCCGTCCTTGTTGAGCTCCTCATTCAGGCGCTGTAACTCGCGACGAATGGCTTCTTGTCGCGCCACCATTTCACCAAAAGCCTGACTCTCCTGTCGATTACGCCCCTGCTGACCGTCCTTCTTGCCCGCGCCATGTTGACCCATCTGCTGCCGCATCTGTTTCATCTGATCGTTTAGTGACTTCTGCATCTGCGACATCTTGCTCAAACGCCCCGATCCCCCACCCATCCCGGGCTTTTTACACTGCTGCTGCCCGTCCATATTGTTCGCCTTCTCCTGTTGCAGATTGTTCAACAGCTCCGACAACATCAACGCAAGATTGTTGGCAGACGTCATCACATACTGTTGACGGCTTTTGATCTCCGAAATCCGGCGATCACCAAGCGCCGCCATGGCCTTCTCAATGTTTAGGTTGATGAGACCCATCTCGCGGGCCACAATACTCTCCAGCTGCATCACGCGCGAGGCCAATGCGGTTAGGCTGTCCTCCAGAAGACGTGCCTCCTCCTTCAGGCGCACCTGATCCTGACCCATCTCCACAAAAACCGGAGAATAGGCGCTGTTCTCCTGCAGGCGATCCATCAGCTTCTCCTGCCGAAAGGAATAGCGAATCAGGTTTTCGAGCAACATTCGCAGTGATTCTATATTCTCGTCGAGCATCTGCATCTCCTGACTCTGAATGTCCTCCCGGATTTTCTGCGCCATATCCTTCATCTTTCCCGCTGCGCTCTTCTGCTGGGCTGCCGCCTTCTTTTGATTCTGTTCCGATAAACTCTGTTTCGCCCCATCCATTTCCTGGCTGATTTCGCGCGATTGTTCACCAAGCTTATCAAAATCTATTGGGTTCTTCAATTCGCTGTTCTCCTTCTCCAATTCCCCTGCATACTTCTCCTGCTCGGAAAACTCCTTGTTGAGTACCTCCTGTTCCTTTTTCAGGGATTCGCTTATCTCGCTTGTTGACTGCTCACTGCGGCGTGCCAATTCATCCTGCTTACGAGCCAATTCATCCAGCTTTCTGGCCAGTTGATCCGCCTTCTGCTCCACCTCCATTTCTTTAAAAAACTCCAGCATGCGATCGAGCTCCTTTTCCACCTGTGACTGATCAAACTTCATTTTGTCGAGCTGCTCCCGCATTTTGTCGCTCTTCTGCTGATCCATCATCTTTTCAAGCTCCTCCATCATCTTGCGCATCTCGTCGTTCAGCAGACGATTGGCCATTTCCTGCAGTTTCGCCTGCTTCTCCAAAATTTCTTTCTTCTGCTCGTCGCTTCTGAGCCGGCTGTTTTCCTGCATATTGTTGACCGCGTCGCGCAGCTGTTGCCGAACCTCCGCCTGCCTTTGTTTAATCTGTTCGATCAGGCGCTTGTCCTCCCAGCTCAATTCTTTTTTATCGACCAGCTTACGTAGCAGTTTCTCTGCATCCCGCTCTATCTTCTGGCTTTCGGAGATTGCCTTCTCCAGCTGATCGGTCGTTTCTGCTGTATTAGAGGTGATTTTTTCTTCTCGTTGTTCCTCCGTCAGACTGCGGTATTGGAATGTGGTGGTACGGGATTTCTTGGCTCCATTCACCCCATCGTTGTCGGACACCTCGAAATAATAATCGACATAAGAACCATTACGCAATCCCAGCGTGGTAACATCAAAATAATAGAAAAAACGCTGTCTGTTGCCCTTACCCAAGCTCAACGGCTGAACCTTTAGCTCTCCCTGTGGCACGCCAAGGGGATCAAACATTCGATAACAGAATGATAAAGAAGAAAAGCCGTGGTCGTCGCTAATTTCTCCATCGAAATAACGAACACCTGCCTGAAGGCTGTCGGGCTGCTCACCCGCCTCAATAACCGGCCAGTGATCGGGTATCACCCGTAAGGTAAAGGCCATGCTGTCGGCGCGCGGATTTGATCGGTTTTTGAAGCGAATGCTATAGCGCATCTCCTGACGGGCAGAATGGGCAACAGTGAACCTGCCAGAACCCTTGCGTTCACCTGAAATTTTACTGCCATCGCTCAGCCCTAAAGACAAAGTGTCGATGCTACGTGTCTGAACTTTCCAGGTGATGCGGGTGCCCTCGGGCACCACCAGATCCCCTGTGTTCTGCAGAGATTGATTTGTTTTGCCCAAATATGCAGGAAATACCAGTTCCACCTCGAAGCGTTCCACAACCGGGCGCGCCACCACATTCAAGTCGTAGGTCAGTGAGGTGAATTCATCTGCCCGGAACATAAGTCTCATTCCGGGCTTCACCTGAGGAATTTCTGCCTCGAATACCCCCACTTCAGCTGTGTTTTGCATCCGAATCCACTGCCCAGAATGCGATAAATAGGCCTCAGCGGGCACTACCGATCCCCTCAAACGCAGACGCAGGAGTGCTGTTTCAGATTGCTCGAACTGCTCATTACTGTTAATCCAATCGAAGATGAACGGCGCTTCCCGCACATACTCGCGGTTGTAGCGCACCACCTTCTCACCACCCTTACTCAGCAATGATGGGGCAACAATCAGAACCAGGATAAATAAGGTAGCAACCGGAATCAGAATCTTTAGGTGGCGGCGGTTGGACTTCAGATCGATCATAGTGAGCATGGGAATAGGCATCAGCATACGCGTGCGTTGCTCCACGCTCGCCACCAGCAGCTCCATTGAAAAACCCGGCGAACGGCGGGCCGATTCGCTGAGTTCGAGGGTGTTCACCAGTTTGTCGCGCACCTCCGGAAAATGTTCCCCGATCAATTTCGCGGCCTGGCGATGGTTCATACCCTGCAACCAGCCCATGCGCCTGAGCAATGGTAGTCCCACCAAACAAATGGTGAAATAGAGATTCAGGGCAAGGAAGCTATAAAACAGGGCGGCGCGTGCCCAACCGTGCCAATAGGTGTAGAAAGCCGTGGTGGCCACGAGCAACCAGGAGCCTAGTAGCAGTGACAGGATGAGAATCACGCCCCTGATGACCTGGTTGAGGTACCACTTCTGAATGAACCGGTCTAATCGGTTTAATAAATCCTGATAAGTGGGCACCTTAGGGTCGGCCATTGATGGAAATGTTGAGTTGTAGGTCTAATGGGCAATGATCGGAATGCATGGCGAAGGGGTGCAGGCGGGCATCTCCAATCCGATCAGAAAGAGCTTCGCTGATCATGTTGTAATCGATGCGCCACCCTAGGTTTTTCTCGCGCGAACCAGCGCGATATGACCACCAGCTGTATTGACCCGCTCCTGGTTGCACCCTGCGGAAACTGTCGCACCAACCTTCGTCGACCCAATGGGCAAACCAGGTGCGTTCCTCGGGGAGAAAACCAGACACCGTGGCGTTACGCACCGGGTCGTGGATGTCGATGGCTTCGCGACAAATATTATAATCTCCACTGATGATAATGTTTTTTTGGGTGTGAAGCAGGTCGCGTGTGTAGATGGTGAAGAAGTCCAGAAACTCCATCTTCTTCTCCTGCCGGTGGTCGCCACTGCTGCCGGAGGGTATGTAGACCGACACAAAACTGCAGTTGTCGAAATCTGCACGGATGATGCGCCCTTCCTGATCGATCCAGTCGGTGCCGCATCCATACACAAGCTTTTTGGGTTCGATTCGGGTCAGAATCGCCACACCAGAATATCCTTTTTTTTCAGCGGGGAATATGTATGGCTCGTAGCCGATACGACGAAATTCACCCCAGTCGAACTGATCCGCATCGGCTTTGATCTCCTGAAGGGCCACAACATCCGCGTCGGATGTCTGGATCCAATCGACCAATCCTTTGCGTGCTGCAGCCCGCACGCCGTTGACATTATAGGTCAGAAATCGCGTCACTTTATTACAACAGCCTTCAGTATTTTCACATCCTGAACGGGGCGATCGCCGGCTGCCGTTTTCACAGCAGCAATCAGATCGATGACTTCAAGTCCATCAATCACCTCACCATACACCGTGTAACCTCCGTCGAGATGTGGGGTGCCCCCTATTTTTTTGTAGGCGTCGCGTTGCTCCGGGCTGAACTTGGAACCACGCTGTGCTTCAAAACTATTGAGTTCCCCATCGCTCCATTTGCGTCCCTGAACCAAGTAGAACTGGCAACCACTCGAGCGCTTCTCAGGGTTCACCTGGTCGCCCTGACGAGCGGCCGACAACGCTCCCTTTTTATGGAATAAAGCGGGATTGAACTCGGCGGGCACCGTATAACCCACATCGCCAGACCCCAGCATTTGTCCGGCAGGCGCGTTTTTCGACTGCGGATCTCCACCCTGTATCATAAAGTCTTTGATCACTCTGTGAAACAACACCCCATCATAAAATCCATCCTTCACCAACTTCAACATATTGTCGCGGTGCCCGGGGGTTTCATTATACAGGCGCACCCGGATTTCGCCCTTATCTGTCTGGAACTCCACAATCGGTGATTTTCCTGAACCTGCTGCCTGCACCGGTAGCACCGATGAGTTGTTCTGCGCCTGTGCGGTTGAAAAAGAAAAACAGACCACCGATAGTCCACACACACGTGTAAAATCATTCATAAATTTATTCATTGTTATTTTGTTTTTTCAGAAACACGAAAATAGTTGATTTCCTCAAAGTAATGGAGGCAGGCCCCTTTCAATAATTCTTCTTGTTCGGGTAGGTTCACCGCCGGCAGTGTTTTGAGCAGTCGGTAATGGGGCCAGCCATCCGGATCGCGGCCGGTGAATTCATAATAACCCAAAAATGAGAGCACCTCGCAAACGGCCACATGCATCAGATCCTGCTTTTCCTCCTTGGTGAACGACTCTTCAGGTCGGCCCAAAACGTTCACGCCTATGAGAAACAAAACCGCCTGCAGGTCGGGTTTCTTTCCGAAATCTTCCTTGAGGCGAGTGCGCAGTTCTTCCCAGGAGATCGCCAATCCGGTCGATTTGGGGGCATGGGCAGGGGATGTTGACATACAACTATATATAAATATAGATATAAATATAGAATTAAGTTATGAACTCAACGTGGGTGGTTGAGAATCAGAAATGCGTCGGCATCCTTGAGGAATGGTAATCGTGCGCGCGCATCCTGCAAGATTTCCCTGTCTATTTTTGTGCTGATCACTGTGTCGGCCTCACCAGCGTTCACGATGACGGTTCCCCAAGGGTCTATGACCTGGCTGTTTCCGGAGTATGGTATAGAAAATCCGTCTTCCCCTACCCGGTTCACACCCACCACATAGGCCTGATTTTCTATGGCCCGTGCCTGCAGCAGTGTATTCCACGCAGTGATTCGCACAGAAGGCCAATTGGCCACATACACCAATACATCGTAGTTAAGGACGTTGCGTGACCAAACAGGAAAGCGCAGGTCGTAGCAGATTTGTGGACAAACACGAAAGCCATTTACATCCCACAACATACGCCTATTGCCGCGCGTGTACTTCTGATCCTCCCCTGCCAAACTAAACAAATGCCTCTTTTCGTAGGTCTGAACCGTGCCGGAGGGTGACAACAATACAAACATGTTATAAAAACGGCCTCCCTTCTTCATCATCAACGAACCGCCGAGGTAGTAGCCCCCCTCTGCCGCACGTGCACGCATCCATGACAACACTGAATCATTCTTTCTCCATCGACATGCAACACCTTCTTGCTCCATGGAGAAACCTGTACTGAACATTTCTGGTAAAAGCACCAAGTGGGTATAGCCTTCTGTACCCAAATCCCGTTCATCTGCAGCCCATTCATCCAATCGATGACCTAAATCGGTGGTATTGGCAATCGGATCGCGCCAATGAAGATGCGCCTGAACCAAATGAACCTTCAGCATAATGATAGGCGATTAGCAGCTTCATATAAAACATCATCCGTTTTCGCAAAACAAAAACGTACCAGCCGCGCTTCTAAAGGCTTCTGCATGAAGGGTGATAAAGGAATGGCAGCCACACCCCATTCCCGGATGAGACGTTGACAAAAATCTACATCTCCCTCATCGCTGATTCGGCTGTAATCTGCCAACTGGAAGTAGGTCGACCTGCTAGGCAGCATCGAAAATCGGGTATTCTCCATGGCCTGCAGAAATTTGTCTCGCTTTCTCTGGTAGAAGTTCGATAAATACCGGTAGGAATCATCTGTCGATAAAAACTGACTAAATACATGTTGCGCCACACTGTTAACCGAAAACACTACAAACTGATGGACCTGCCTAAACCTTCTAGTCCAATCTTCTTGGGCTAAAACATAACCCACTTTCCAACCCGTATTGTGGTAGGTTTTTCCAAAAGAAACCACACAAAACAACCTATCACGAATAGCGGACCTCGTGCATGAGGAAATAAAGGCTTTACCATCAAACACCATATGCTCGTATACTTCATCGCACAACAGCAATAAATCATTCTCCACCACTAAATTCTCGATCTCCTGCCAATCGTTGTCCGATAAAAATATTCCCGCAGGATTGTGTGGTTGGTTGATAATAATCAGTTTTGTTTGAGAAGTTATAGCGGCACGTACTGCATCCCAATCCCAATGAAAAGAACCATAGTTATACGTCAGCGGAACATGAATAGGCCGGGCTCCAGCCATGAGAACTCCAGGCCGGTAAGAATCATAGGCCGGATCGATTATAATTACCTCATCTCCTTCCTTTACACAGGCCTGCAAAGCAGTATAAATTGCCTGCGTTGCACCCGCCGATATTGTAATTTCCCGTTCAGCATCCCAAACCGATCCGTAATAGACCGCCACTTTTTCGGCCAGTGCTGTTCGCAATATGGTTAAACCCGCCATTGGGGCATATTGATGAACGGAATAGGACACCATCTTGCTAAGTGCTGCCGTCAACCCAATATCAGGTTCAAAATTTGGAAAACCCTGCGCCAAGTTGATAGCGTTGTATTGTCTTGCCATAGCCGACATTATCGTAAAAACACTTTCTTCTTCTTGTATGCCCTTCCACATAAAACTTAACTATCCTTGCAAAAATTGATTGTTTTTTTTGCCCAGCAAATTATAATCAATATTTTTTAAAAATTGATTGTTGTTGTTAGGGTTGTTTATTTGTGGATAAAAAAAAATATTTTTTTTTTCAACCCTCATCAACACACTCATCCACAACGAATCTGATCAGGAATGAGGTATAGTTTATAAGTTTAGTTTGTTTTACGACCACTATCAACAGTGTGGATGAAAAAGTAGGAGGTTGGTGGGGATAAAATATATAATAAATACTGTTGAAAACACCTGTGCAGGAAGTGGAAAAAAAAATATAAAAAAACTAATCCAAGGAAAGAATGTGTTTCATCAACATCCATAGTCTCCAAAAGAGGAGGATGTGAACATGACCGCAAACAACTTATCAACAGAAAAAAAATGCAATTTGTAACATCATATAAGTATTACAGGCAGAACCAATCCTTGTAGACCGGGCTGGGGAGCAGGTAGCGCACGGAATGACCTGATGCATGCAGATCACGGATTAGGGTCGAGGAAATCTCCAGTAGGGGGGCATCTACCATTTGAACTGATGGGTGGAACTGGAGTGCACAATCAACACTTCCTTGGCGTGGGTACACAAGAACGGGGAAGCGCATGAGTATTTTATTGTATGCTTTCCAGCGGTGGAACTGCTCGAGGTTGTCCTGCCCGATAATCAGGTGAAAAGAATGCTCAGGGTATTTTTCAGTGAGAGCATTCAGCGTGTGGATGGTGTAGGAGGGCAAAGATAAGCTAAATTCAATGTCACATACACGGAACTGGGGATTGTCGGCAATAGACATACTCACCCACCTCAGGCGGTCAGCTTGGTGGTACAAATCCTTATCGTTTTTGAAGGGATTGCCGGGCGACACCACGAACCAAACCTCGCTGAGGGCACAGTGCGACACAAAATATTCAGCCAAAATGAGATGGCCTGTGTGTACCGGGTTGAACGAACCGAAAAAAAGACCAACAACACTCATAGTGGAAGGGATAGAAACGCGCGAATACGATCGACCAACTGTGTGCAAGCCACATCTAAATTATTGTTCGGTTGTATATAGTCGAATAAATATGCCAAACGTACCTCCTCGGCAGCTTTTCTAAGTCGGATGCGTATGAGTTCCTCCGTTTCCGTTTTACGCGCCCGCAGCCTTTGTTCGAGCATGTCGATGCCCCCGGCGTCCACAAAAATAGATAGAGCCTGGTTACCATAAGCTTTTTTTATATTGAGACCACCCCGCACATCCACATCAAAAACGACAGACAGGCCGCGCGACAAACATTCATCGACTGAAGACTTCAGAGTGCCGTAAAAAATCCCCGCATACACCTCTTCCCACTCCAAAAAAGCGTTCTCTTGCAACAACTCCCGGAAACGGTCGGTCGACAAAAACCAATAGTCTCGTCCATCCTCTTCGTGTGAGCGCCGCGCCCGGGTGGTGGCGCTAACCGAGAACTGCATATCTGGCAAGACCGACAACAGGCGACGCGCTATGGTGGTTTTACCACTGCCCGATGGGGCGCTGAGGATGATGAGTTTACCAGGAACGGTCATATAGCTACATCAGATTTTGCACCTGCTCACGGATGCGCTCGAGTTGGGTTTTCATTTCCACAACCACCCGTTGCACGCCTGAATGGTTCGCTTTGGATCCTATCGTGTTGATTTCACGCCCCATCTCCTGCGCAACGAAGCCCAGGGTGCGGCCGGTGTTTTCTTCTTGAAGGGCCTGACGGAAAAATCTACAGTGTTCGGCCAGACGCTGTTTCTCCTCGCTGATGTCGAGTTTATCGACATACAGCACGATCTCCTGCTCGAGGCGCATTCGCCCCTCTTCTGAAGGCATATTGACCCGCTCGAGCAGCTCCGACAGCCGCTCGCGGTGGGATATAACCCGCTCCGGATCGATTCGGTCTACCAGCGACAGGCCGGTTTCAATTTCCAGGCAGCATTGTTCAAGGTCGCGGGCTATTGCCTGGCCCTCCCGCTGGCGAAACTCGTTGAGCACACGTGAAGCCTCTTCCAGCACTTCTATCCACAACTGTTCGTCGCCCGGATCGACCTCATCTGTCGTTGATTTCAGTAAGAGCGACGCGCCCCACAGTCCAGCCGGCATTTCGGTTTCTGCCACCCGCCCGCTAGCTACGCAGTAGTCAACCCACTGTTTCTGCAGGCTATCGATCAGCTTGGTATTGAGGCGAAGATCCGACTCCTCGCGTAAGTCCCAGTTTAGGGTGAGTTGACATTTACCCCGTTCGAGGCGTGACTGCAGCCACTGCCGGATGGGAAACTCCCAGGAAGCCAGTGGGGCAGGCAGACGCATACTGAGGTCGAACTGTCTGGAATTGAGGCAGCGCAATTCGGCGCTGAGTGTACCCCGGCTAGTGGTTTTTTCTGCTTTCCCATAGCCGGTCATGGAGCGAATCATGTTTTTTATTCTTTTGGTGGCGAAAATACGGGATTATTTGCGGGCTCTACCCACCATAAACACACCGGCCATCACGAGGCTGCCGAATGCGAGCTGCGCGAAGTGCAGTCTTTCGCCCCAGAACAGCCCGAATACCGCCGCCAGCAGGGGCTGCAGGTAAATGTAGCTACCCACAACTGTGGCGCGGGTGTGCTTGAGCGACCATACATTGAGCCAGTAGGCACCCACGCTGATGCCCAGGATGATGAACCAAAAGCACACCCAATCACTCAGGCTAAACTGTCCCCACTCGATCGATGAGAGCCCCCCCCAGCCAAAGGGGGCCACGAGGATGCTGCCGTAGAGGAACAGCCAGCGCATGAGCTGCAGGGTATCGAAGCGGTTGAGCAGGGGTTTTACCATAATCAGATACACCGCGAAGAAGAGGGCGTTCACGAGCACCATAAGGTTTCCGGCCACGGTATTGGGCCTGGCCCCGGCGGTGACCACGGTGTCGGCGCTGTATATAAGGAGTGCCGCCCCTAGTGCCCCGAAGAGCATACCACTGATTTTAAGGAGCCCCGCCTTCTCTTTTAGAAACACCAGGGCGAAGGCGAGAATGAAGATGGGTGTTGTGATCATAATGACCGCTGCGCTTACCGGGGAACTTACGGTAAGTCCCTTAAAGAAGAGGAGCATGTTGCCGGCCACGCCAAATACAGCACATGCAAGCAGCCGGCGGTGTTCGCCCACCGTGGGAGTGTGCAGCGCCTGACGGGCGGAGGTCGGCAGCAGGGAGTAGACCGCCCAGAAGACAGCGCAGGAGATCCACACTCTGAGCAAGATGAAGGGCTCAGGGGAGATAAGTCGCGGCATGATTTGCTGCGCGATGCTGTAGGAGGCGCCGTAGAATAGCGCGGCCAACAAAAGGGAGCCGTGAACCTTTAGGGTGTTTTGTTCGTTTACTGTGCTTTGAGCCATCTCACGTGAAGGTGACGCGAAATAAAGCAAGAAACAACCTCTATGCATACACCCAACCGAATATTGAAATACCCCCTCTTGTCGCTGATGCCCACGGCCTTGTTTTTTTGGACGACACCCTCCCCCGTCCTGGGCGTCGGGTATGATACACCCGGTCTGCATGCTTCGGCGGGCGTGATGAATGGAGGTGCGCAAAAGCCGCCTAAGAAGAAGGAGATCCGGTTTTTGGTGAAAGGTAACTGTGGACAATGTGAGCAGCGGATTTTGGAAGCACTCGACCAGAGAGGGATTATTGCCGCGGGATGGGACCGCAACCAGCAGGAGGCCTGGGTGGTGTTTAAGCCATCGCTGGTGAGCGAAGAGCAGATTCACGACTACATCGCGGCTGCCGGCCACGACACCGCGCTGAAGAAGGCCAATTCGGAGGTCTACAAGCGTCTACCCCAGTGCTGTTTATACCGAGACGGCCTGAATGTACATGATGATTAGCGGGGGTATGGTCGAGTTGGGCTATGACGGCCTGCTGGTTCCACCAATATCTTTGAAAAAGCCGAAAGGAGTTGATTGTGCTTTGTGGGGCGTATAATAATTTAGAAAACATAAAGCTCAATGAGCTTAAAGAGGCGATTTGGGTGTGTAAGCGAGGGGGTGCCTGGTGGATAACAAGTCATAGGCAAGGAATGCATACATTACAGACAAACGAGAGAGCCGCCCAAGGATGATCCGGATGGTTCTTTATAATATTTTTGTATAATTGACAAAAAAAGTGGAGACCAGAACCCACTCAAAAAAACGGGGCGTAATCCGAAAAGCCTTATGAGTAGGAAAAATAAATTTATCCACAATGGAAAAAAATTTACCCTTTGTATCCTTGTCTTTAGCTGATAATGGGTACAACAAACTGGTTATTCCTTTTTTAGGAAAACTTGATGGAGGAAGTGTTTTTAAAAACATTATTACTCTTTTGCTTTCTGTATTAGCAGTTGCGCTTTTGCTGGGCGGGATTTATCTGAGCGTTGATGGTTTATTTGGAGATGATTGCTTTATTCAAAGTCACATTTCAGGCGAGGGGCTAAGCGGGGGCAAAAAAGCCGGTGCTGTTGTTGGTCTAATCGTTGGGTTTGCAACAAGCATTTTAGCCGCCTGGTCGGCATTTAGTATTTTAAAAAAGCGCACAGAACAAATGAAAACCATCGAATATGACGGCCTATTATCCTTTGTTTTTGTAAAAGCTTCACCAAGATTAATTTTGGTTACAGGAGAGCTGCTGTTTGTTCTATATTTATACATGGGAATTCTTCAAATTATTGCGGCCTTAGTGGGTTCATCTGTATACGCGCCCCTACTCGGATACACTGCATCAGTACTGAGTGTTTTTCCCGGAATGGAATATTTTTCCGAATCAATTCCTCAACAAATTGTTGGTGATTATGATAATTTTGGGCAACATATTAAAATAGGAATTATGAGCACGGCGTTGTCTTTTCTTTTGCTAATCATATTCTATATATATAAAGAAATCTATAACTACATTATGAAATTAGCAACAAATCTTATTTCATTTTTACCAAAATTTGCAATTCCTATTGCAATAAGAAAGAGAAACGAAAATTAAATACCAAAACCAGCCCATAACCGCCCCTCCCTGCCAATGGGGCGGTTGTGGGTTATTTTAACGTTTGCAAGGCCAATAAACTTTTGTACAAATCTGACAGATTAGGGCCTATAATCTACGAGTAGCTATTGAGCGCCATGCTTTCTTGACTTCAGGTTGCCTTTCCAAAAAAGGATTTAAATTTCTGTTGTCTATTTCGGTCTGACCATGACGGCGATTTCGGTCAAACACCCCCGCTTTGAAAGATGCATATATGTAATATGACGTGCAAAGGACAGGGTGTAATATAGGATAGGGGAATTGGGGAGTACTACACAGAGCCGGTTCACTTGAAACTGACCCGCCTTTAGTAGTGGGGTTGGAAGCACGACCAGCCGAGTATACCAGTGTAATTGCCCCCATTTAGGTAAAACGACCCCAGTTCCGGGCAAATTACCCCCCATTCCGGTAAACTAACATCCTTGGATTGGTATCGGTTTGAAACGGAATTATCAGCCGGCCTTGCAGCACCTTAAAATGGCGGAAAAGCAAATGTCTCGAAGGGCAATAAACTGACGACTCTGTATTTTTGGGTTGTATATGCACCAAAGATCTAAAATAACGGGGCGATGGAAGCACAAGAGGCGGTTTCGTTGGCCATTTTTGAGCCGCCGACGCGTTTCGTTGATGCCGGTTTTGCTCTTGCTCATCAACATAAGCGCTTATACCGAATCGAGTGGTCAATCCAGTCCCGCCCCCGATACTCTCAAAGGCGTGGTGGTGGAACAAAATGCGCAAGGGCGCTTTCAGCCGCTTCCTATGGCGCATGTCTATTGGCTGGGTACGCTGCGGGGCACCATCACCAATGCCCAGGGACTATTCATACTACCGGCTCATCCCGAAACGCGACAACTTGTGGTGCGCTACACCGGGTATGAGCCGGACACCCTCTTCATCCGGGAATTCCGCAACACCCAGGTGGTGTTGCGCACGCAGGAACGATTCGGATTGGTGGAGGTGACCGAACAAAGGGCCACCTCGTTCATATCGCGCGCCGAGGCACGCAACGCCCGCGTGATCACCGAGGGCGAACTCTTCAAGGCAGCTTGTTGTAACCTCTCAGAAAGTTTTGAAACAAATCCATCGGTGGAAGTGACCTACACCGACGCCGCTTCGGGAGTGAAACAAATCCAAATGCTCGGTTTGTCGGGCGCCTACGTGCAGCTGCTTAGGGAAAATCTACCAGGGATAAGGGGCCTGGCCACACATTACGGACTGGCCCTGCTGCCAGGTTCGTGGATCGACGAGATGCAGCTCACCCAGGGCCCCGGATCGGTGGTGAACGGCTATGAAAGCCTGACCGGACAAATCAATCTGGAGGTTAAAAAGCCCGACTATCCGGGGCGGGTGATGCTCAACGCATACCAAAACCAGATGGGGCGATCGGAGGCGAATATTGTTGTGACGCAGCCCTTATCACCCCATTGGAGTAGCATCCTGCTCCTGCACGCCAACCACATGGAAGGCACCCCTGATATTAATAAAGATGGATTCGTGGACCTGCCGGCGGGGCGGCAATTTAACGGACTTCTCCGCCTGCACTATAAGAATGGGGTAGGATTAACCGGACAACTGGCCATCAGAGGCGTTGACGACCGGCGCCGGGGCGGACAAGTGAATTACCAGCACGAACGGGCGCGCGATGAGCAACCAGGGGTTTACGGATTGCAAACCGGTATCGGGCAACAAGAGGCCTTCGGAAAACTGGGCTATGTGTTTCCCGCGCACAAATACCGATCTACGGGCTTGCTGTGGAGTGCGTCGGCCACGCAGCTCGACAGCCGTTTTGGGCAGCGCGATTACTACGGCGAGCAGCACACGCGCAGCGCCCAGTTCATCTATCAGGATATTTTGGGCGACACCCGTAACCGTTACAGGGCTGGTGTGAGTTGGCTCGACGACCGCTATTCGGAATGGGTCGACACCCTCGCCATTTCATATCCCGTGATACCCTTGCCCGGCGACTCCTCTCGCCTCGATTTTGCACGCCATGAGCGTGTACCGGGGGTCTTTACCGAGATAACCCTGGAGCGGGGTAAGCATCTTTGGGTGTTGGGACTGCGCTACGACCGCCACAATCTATACGGCGGGCAATGGTGTCCGCGTTTGAACTGGAAGTGGGATCTGAATGAGGGCGATCAGCTGCGGTTTTCTGCCGGGAGGGGATTTCGGGTGGCTTCGGTACTGGCCGAGCAGCAGGGTGGGCTGGTGAGTGGCCGACGTCTGATTATCGACAGACAAAAAGAACGTGGTGCCTGGGGGCTTGAAGCGGAACGGGCCTGGCATATGGGCCTCCACGGCAACCACGATTTCCGCTTTCGCTTTCGATCGGCGCGTGTATCGATGGATCTTCAGCAGACGTGGTTTATGGGGCAAGTGGTGGCTGATTACGACGAATCGCCCAAGGAACTTCATCTTTATTCTCTCGATGGCATATCGTACAGCCGCAGTGCACAACTGGAGGTGGAGGTTCAGCCGCGCAAACGCATGGAGCTCAGGTTGGCTTACCGACTGCAGGATGTTCAAACGGATTACCGGGTTGGTAGACTCAGCCGGCCTCTGGTGCCCAAAAGCCGGGGTCTGATCAACCTGTCATGGAAATCCAAAAACCGTTGGGATTTCGATTTTACCCTACACACATTTGGAAGTAAGCGGTTGCCCTCTACGATGAGCAATCCCGATTCGTTTAGTATGCGGCCGGAATCGCCAGTGTATGCGGTGGGCTTTTTTCAGGTCACCAAGAACTTCGATCGCTCGTCGTTCTACCTCGGCATAGAGAATCTGACCGATTTCCGCCAAACCGATCTGATAGTCTCGGCTAAGCATCCCTTCTCCCCTTATTTCGACGCTTCCCTCGTTTGGGGCCCGGCGATTGAGCGGATGGTGTATGTGGGATGGCGCTGGCGCCTTGTGCCGGCTATGTGAGCCTGTTTTGGTTATTTGGATGTTTATTTAAATTCGCCAAACAAGGACAATACTCCCCTTTTGCCATGGAAGCACATGATTTGCACCACGAATTCCCCATGCACTACGAGAGAATTCACGACTTAAAAATGAACGAAAGCCATTTTAGGCACTTGTTCGACCAATACCATGAGGTGAACAAAGAGATTCAACGAATCGAACAGTCCGGGGTTTTTACAGACGATGTATTGAACGGGTTTCGACACCGGCGCAGCCAGCTCAAGGACGGGCTATTCGCTATGCTGACGGCATAAGCCGAGCATCCTTATTTTTACGGCCGTGAAAATCATTTGCATTGGTCGTAATTATGCGGAACACGCCCGCGAGCTCAATAATGAGGTGCCCGCTGAGCCCATTGTGTTTATGAAACCGGAAAGCGCCCTCATTCGCGATGGCAAGCCGTTTTTCCTGCCTGATCACCCGAGAGATGTGCACCATGAACTGGAAATTGTTTTGCGTGTTGGCCGCAACGGCAAGCACATTGCTGAGCGTTTTGCATCAACGTACATCGACCGAATAGGTTTGGGCATCGATTTCACCGCTCGAACGCTGCAATCTGAACTGAAGAGCCGCGGCCTTCCCTGGGAACTCGCCAAGGGCTTCGACGGTTCAGCCATTTTGGGTGATTGGTTAACACCCGAAGAGCTGGGATGGCCACGGTTGCTGTCGCTCAGGCTTGAGGTGAACGGGGAAATCCGGCAGTCGGGCGACACAGGTCAACTGCTTTTTTCGTTCGAACGAATCATTAGTTTTGTGTCACGCTACTTCACCCTGAAGACGGGGGATCTGATTTATACTGGTACCCCAGCGGGAGTAGGTCCGGTACAAAGGGGCGATCGGCTCCAGGGCTACCTGAACGAACGGCTCATGCTTCAGTGCAAAGTCTGCTAGCCCAATAGATTCGAGAAACCGAAATAATCAGGTGAGCGCATGCAGCGTAGCGACTATAATCCCTTAAAGTTGGGTTTGCGCTTTTCGTTGAAGGCTTGAACCCCTTCTGCATAATCAGCGCTGCTTCCGGCAATTTTCTGACATTGGGCTTCGTATTCAAGCATGGTATCGAGGTCGGAGTGAAAGCTTTTGTTCAGCATTTTCTTCATGAGTGCGATGGCTTTGGTGGGCGCTGATTTATAGTAGTCGGTGTAGGCCTCTACCGCCGAGTCGAGCTCATCGGCCGGAACTGAGCGGTTGATCATGCCCCAAGAGGCCGCTTCGGGTGCGGAAACGCGGTTACCCATAGTGCTGAGTTCAAAGGCACGGGCCGAACCTACCAATCGGGGTAAGAAATACGACGAACCGGAATCCAGTACCAGTCCCACATTCACAAATACCTCTATGAAAACAGCCGTTTCTACGGCCACAACGAGATCGCAGGCCAGGACTAGTGAACAACCCGCGCCGGCCGCCACCCCATTTACCCGGCCGATGACCGGCACAGGCAGGTTGCGCAAGGCGCGGATGATCGGGTTGTAGCGCAGGTAGAGCGACTCCGACAAATCCCGTTTTTCGGTCCCGCCGGAGATGGCCTTCAGGTCCTGACCCGAGCAAAAGGCCTTGCCGGCGCCGGTCAATACCAAAACGCGCACATCCTTGTTGCGAGCCGTTTGCTTTAGTGCATCCTGCAATTCATAGCTCATTTCGTTGTTGAAGGCGTTGAATACATCAGGTCGGTTGAGGACGATGCGGGCAACGCTGTCTTCTACGGTATACAGGAGGTGGGTATACATAACAGGAATCTAGGTTAAGTGGACGAGTTTTGGGTGATTTATAGTTCTTTTCGTAAACAAGAAGTGAGTTGGGTATCAGAGTTCTTTTTTTGCAGATGCGCAGTGGTCAGGTATTAAAGTTCTTTTCGTAAACAAGAAGTGAGTTGGGTATCAGAGTTCTTTTTTTTGCAGATGCGCAGTGGTCAGGTATTAAAGTTCTTTTCTAAGACGGGCAACGGGCAGGTTCATGGCTTCGCGGTATTTGGCAATGGTTCTACGGGCAATGTTATAGCCCCGCTCGTTCAGGATTTCGGAGAGCTTCTCGTCCGACAAAGGCTGGTCTTTGGATTCCCCGGCAATGAGCTCACTAAGAATTTCTTTTACCTCGATGCTTGATGCTTCCTCACCGCTGTCGGTCATGATGCCTTCCGAGAAAAAGCGTTTGAGCAAGAATGTGCCGTATTCAGTCTGCACGTATTTGCTGTTGGCTACCCTCGAAATGGTGCTGATGTCGAGCCCCACACGGTCGGCCACGTCTTTGAGGATCATCGGCCGGATTCGGGTGAAATCGCCCGTCCTAAAAAAGGCATCCTGCAGCTCCACGATCACCTCCATGCTGCTGAGTAGTGTGTGCTGCCGCTGTTTGATGGCGTCGATAAACCAGCGGGCAGAGTCGATTTTTTGTTTCACAAAGGCAACCGCCTCGCGCATGTTCTTGTCTTTTTTGGTCGATTTCTCATAGTCGCGGAACATATCTTTGTACTGACTGCTTACCCGCAGTTCGGGGGCATTTCGGGCGTTAAGGCGCACCACCAGACGGCCTTCCTCGTAGGTTACTACGAAATCGGGGATTACCTGCTGGGTTTTGTCACTCGTAGGTTTGGCATTGCCGGGGCGGGGGTTGAGGTGCAGGATTACCCGATGCGCGCGTCGAAGATGTTCGTCACTGAGTTCCAGTCCCCGGGCGATTTTGTCGTAGTGCTTGCGTGTGTATTCGTCGAAGTAGCGCCCCAGAATGGCCCGGGCGTGTTCTACGGCCTCTTTGGCGGGCAGCCGTTCGAGTTGTAGGAGCAGGCATTCACGCAGGTCGCGGGCGCCAATACCGGCGGGGTCGAATTGTTGGATGCGGCGGAGCATCGACTCTACTTCTTCGTCGGCCACCATCAGATTGTGGGAGAAGGCGAGGTCGTCGGCTACGGAGGTCACCGCTCTGCGCAGGTATCCGTCGTGGTCGAGGCTTCCGATGATTTGCTGACCGATCAACTGTTCGGTCTCGCTCAGTGTGAGGAGTCGGAGTTGCTCCACGAGGTCATCGTGGAAGCTGTCCTCCACCCGAATGGGGATGGTGCGGTCGTCGTCGTCATCGCAATAGTTGTTGTCAGCTAGCCGGTAATCGGGAGTGTCATCATCTTCGATGTAGTCAGACAGGTCCTCATTGGCAGGGTCGTCCCCCTCTTCCGCTTCCCCCGAAGCACCCGGACTTTGCTCGTCGAGATCGGAGTAGACATCTTCCTGCTTTTCATCCTCCCAGTCAGCCTCCTCGAGCGCGGGATTGTCCTCGAGTTCTTCTTTTATCCTTTGTTCAAGCAGGGAGGACGGCACCTGGAGCAGTTTTACGAACTGTATTTGCTGTGGCGATAGTCGCGCCAATAGTTTTTGTCGGAGTCCCTGTCGCAGCATGATTTCGGTGTGGAATGCCAAAAATAGCTATTTTTGAGCCCAAACGTGAAAAAATGAGCGCAACGACGATCGATGTTCTATCTAAACATATAGGGGATACGGTGGATTTGCAGGGATGGCTGATGGGCAAACGCACGGGTAAGGGCCTGGTTTTTCTGGTGATGCGCGATGGCTTTGGCATGTGCCAGTGTGTGGTCGACGAGCAACAGGTGTCGCCCGCAGTCTTCGAAGATGCCCGTCGTTTGACGCAGGAGAGCAGTTTCCGGTTGACGGGTGAGGTGGTGGCAGATGAACGACAAATGGGGAGTGTAGAGGTTCGGGTACATGCGCTCGACATTTTGTCGATCAGTCAAGAATACCCCATCTCACCGAAGGAACACGGCATCGATTTTTTGATGGACCACCGTCACCTGTGGCTACGCAGTAAGCGCCAGTGGGCCATCATGCGCATCCGCAACACTCTGATCATGGCCATCCACGAATTTTTTCAGTCGGAGGGCTTTATTCAGATGGATGCACCCATTTTTACCGACAATGCTTGTGAGGGCACGTCGACCTTATTTGCCACCGATTTCTACGGCCACCCCGCGTATTTGAGTCAGAGTGGACAACTATACGGCGAGGCGATGGCCATGGCTTTTGGAAAGATCTATACATTTGGCCCCACCTTTAGAGCAGAAAAGTCGAAAACACGCCGGCATCTGAGCGAATTCTGGATGATAGAACCCGAGATGGCCTTCCACGACCTTTCTATGAACATGGATGTGATCGAGAGTTTTCTTCGCTATGTGGTGCAAAAGGTGCTCGAAAAGAACACGCTCGAACTCGAAGTTATTGGTCGCGATCCGGCGGTTTTGCAGCGTGTGGCGGAACCCTTTCCCCGCATCACCTATGAGGATGCCGTGGCCATCCTGAAAGGCGAAAAAGAGGTGGGCGGACAAAACGCACTGGAGACGCTGGAGGCTGATTTAAAGCAATTAGAGGCGCGTGCTACCGGAGTGCGCCAAGAGATCGTACAAAGGGAAGAGCAATTGAGGAAACCGGGACTCAAAAAAGGGGAAATAGGGTTCTACCAGTCGCGACTACAATCACTCAAAGAGGAGTTATCAGAATATGATGAGCAAATGCGCAACATCCCCATTTGGTTGAAATCGGCCGCCCAGTTTAGGATGGGCAATGATTTTGGAGGTTCCGATGAAACGGTGCTGACCCGCCTGTTTCAAACTCCGATTATGGTCTACAACTGGCCACATGAGGTAAAGGCCTTCTATATGAAGCGCGACGAGGACGATGCCCGCTGGGCAAAGGGGGTGGATGTTCTGGCCCCGGAGGGATACGGAGAAATCGTTGGGGGTGGCGAACGGGAAACGAACCTCGATTGGCTCATCAAAAAGATCAACGAACATGGCTTGCCTATGGAGGCATTTGAATGGTATCTCGATTTGCGTCGATATGGGTCGGTGCCCCACGCGGGCTTCGGACTAGGATTGGAGCGACTAGTGGCCTGGGTATGCAAGTTGCCACACGTACGGGAGACCATCCCCTTCCCGCGGATGTACGGACGGATTGCGCCGTAGCCCCCCTGTCGGATAGCAACAACGGTGACCCTTGTGGCCGCCCGGCAACGGCGACCAACATCACAATACGGAATAACCGATCATCTTAACACATGAGCGACTGCTTTGTGCCATAGGGACGGAACTCCAGGAAGAACCCCCCATTAAGGGACTATGAGGGTTCAGCCGATGAAGCGAAACCAGGTGGCGATGGGCTCATATAATCTGGCATACCTACTTTCAAATCACCAGCATTATCGGTGGCAAGCGCACTGAGGTAATAGTCGCGCATGTAATAGTAATGCGCAGCGGCAATCATGGTGATTAGTCCCGACACCAATTAAGGCGATTTTCCATTTACCGACGGCCTGACTTCTTTCGAAGAAGAACACCCTGGCGGTAAATATGGCGATAAGCCCCATAAAAAACGCAAATCCTGTAACGTTGACCGGGTTGGGGGCGGCGCTGAGGAAGAGTGAATGTGTTGAAATAAGGCTAAATTTTGGGAAAAATATAACAATAACAAGCGGCCGCCAATTTTGATTAAAAACGCCCGGATTTTATCAAAAAAACAGCAAAAAAATATCGAATTGCGCCCATTGGGGGGGTGATCCCAAAAATTTTTTCAGGCAGGGCGGCTTCCCCGGTGGATCAGCCAGATGCCCGTTAGGATAGAACCCATACCAATCAGGTGAGACAAACCCAATAACTCACCAGCCCACCACCCCCAACCCAAGGCCACAAGCGGCATTAGGTAGGTGGTGGTGGAGGCGAAAACGGGTCCGCTGACTTGAATCAGGCGGTTGAAGAGCACCAGGCTGATCGCAGATCCCAGTACCGATAGTAATGCTAGTCCACCTATCGCCCGCAATGCCTCGGGTTCCGCACAACGCTGGAGGAAGTCGCCCGAAAACAGGATGACCAAGGTGAAGGGTGCCACCAAAGCTAGGGGTATGGCTGCCGAAAGCAAGGGATTGAACTGTCGGAGGTGTCGACCCACGGTATTAACGCTGGTTCCATACATGAGGGTGGCCGCAACCACGAGCAGGGCCCACTGCCAATTAGGGTCGAATTGACCATTACCACGGATGAGAATCAAAATCAACGCCCCGCTGAAGCCAACTCCCACCCCCAGAAGTTTGATTTTATTGAAGGGTAACCCAAACCACCAAACCCCCAGCAATAGTGTGAACATGGGCGTGAGGGCGTTGAGGGCACCGGCGGTTGAACTTTCCAGCCGAGTCTGTGCAAGGGCAAACAAAAAGGCGGGGATGCCGTTGCCCACTAGTCCCACCACCCCCAGCCAGAGTAATTTACTACGCACATCTTCTACACCCGCACGCACTAAGCGGTGCACCATAAAGGGCAGCAAGGTGAGGGCGGCGGCGGAAATGCGAAAAGCGCCTACCTGAACGGCTGTGAACGCGGTTAGAGCCGTTTTGATGAGGATGAAGGAGCTGCCCCAAACGCATGATAAAAACAACAAGGCCACCCACGGCCAATAGCGGTGAGTGGATGTGGTTAGGGCGGCCATGTGCAGGAGGTGGGATGGATGCCCCAGGGGCGCAGCAAAAGTACACCTATATAAGCACGGGTGCGATGATCTTCTCATGAATTTGGTTGCCAATGCGCCCGATATAGGTGGTGGAAGAGAGGTGGGTGCAACAAAAGAAGCGCGGCACGCTTAATTTTGTGGCGCAATCCAAAGTATTTATGAATCAGGGCACCCCTCCCCGCCTACGCTTCGCACCTAGTCCCACCGGACCCCTGCACCCCGGTGGCGTACGCACCGCTTTGTTCAACTACCTTTTGGCCCGGCAGACGGGCGGAACCTTTGTTTTGAGGATTGAAGACACCGATCAAAACCGTTTTGTTGAGGGGGCCGAGCAGTTTATTATCGATTCGCTGGCTTGGTGTGGGATAAAATTTGACGAGGGGGTGCATATGGGCGGGCCATACGGTCCCTATCGACAAAGTGAACGCAAATCGATGTACCGTCAATACGCGACGGAATTGGTCGAAAAAGGGGCGGCCTATTACGCCTTCGACACAGAACAGGAGCTCGATGAAATGCGCGACCGCATGAAGGCATCGGGCACGGCATCTCCCCAATACAACAGCATCACCAGGGTGAACATGAAAAACTCCCTGAGTTTGCCCGCCGATGAAGTCCGGCGTCGCCTCGGGGCCGGCGATCCCTATGTGATTCGTTTTCGCATGCCCCGCAACGAAGAGTTACGCGTTCAGGATGTGATCCGTGGTTGGGTGGTTGTGAACACGGCCCAGCTCGACGATAAGGTGTTGTTCAAGAGCGATGGGATGCCCACTTACCACCTTGCGAATGTGGTAGACGACAAGCTGATGCGCATCACTCACGTGATTCGTGGCGAAGAGTGGCTTCCAAGTACCCCCCTGCACGTATTGCTCTATCGGGCCTTCGGATGGGAGGACAGCATGCCCCAGTTTGCCCACCTACCTTTGTTGCTGAAACCCGATGGCGACGGAAAGCTTAGCAAGCGCGATGGCGATCGGTTAGGACTACCATTCTACGCGATTAGTTGGACGAACCCGGAAACGGGAGAAACCACAGCGGGATACCGCGAAGCTGGGTATTTCCCGAATGCGTATGTGAACTTCCTGGCCCTGCTGGGCTGGAATCCGGGCGACAACCGTGAGATGTTTACAATGGAAGAGCTAGTGCAGCTTTTTAGTTTGGAACGGGTGAACAAGCACGGCGCGCGCTATGATTTCCAGAAGTTAGCGTGGTTCAACCAGCAGTACCTGCGAAAGATTGCACCCGCAGATCTAGCCTTGATGGTGCGCCCCCAGGTGGAAGCCGCGGGATGGCAGACCACATCCGGGTTTTTGGAAGAGGTGTGTCGACTCATGCGGGAGCGTCTGACGTTGGTGGGTGATTTCTCGAATATGTGTATTTATTTCTTCGAATTTCCCCGGCAATATGACCCAGAGGTGGTGGAGAAGAGGTGGAAATCCCCCGTCCCATCCTGTTTTTTATCACTCGCCGACGCTTTGGAAAGGGTCGATGCGATGGGGGCCGGCGAGCTGGAGTCGGTATTTGAATCGATTGTGGTAGCAGCGGGGCTAAAACAAGGACAACTGATGCAGGCGTTTCGCCTCGCGCTGAGTGGTGAAGTGGGTGGACCGGCCTTGTTTGAAATGGGCGCACTGCTCGGGCGCGATTCGGTGGTGGCCCGCTTGCGACGCGCGGTTGAAATGCTCGGACATGGCTAAGAAAACCGAAGAAGCCAAGCCCAAACTTAATCCCAATCTGCAGGGATTCGACATCCGCATCAATTCCTTTGGGGAAATCGTACCCAATTGGGATTTGTCACGGCTCAATGAGTTCCTCGACAAGAATGTGCCCGACAAAAAGCTCGTTGACCGCCCCGATCATGTGAATCGTCGCCCCGAGGCAATCTCCCCCGAGACCGATGCACCGAAGCCGACCAAACAGCCTGCACCAGCTGATGACCGGCCAGACGCGTCGACTTCTTCCGACCCTGAATCCCAACCCCTTTGAATCCTATGGAACTCGTACTCTTTGAAAAGAAAGCGGGCGTTGCCCAGATTACCATAAACCGTCCTGATAAAATGAATGCCCTGAACCGGGCAGTTTTGGCCGAATTGGACCGCTGTTTTCAGCAGGCGTTGAGCGACCCCAAGTTGTTTGGTGTGGTCATTACGGGCGCAGGCGACCGCGCATTTGTGGCAGGCGCCGATATCAGCGAGTTTGCCCATTATTCCGCGGAGGAGGCAAGAGAATTGTCGACCTTCGGACAAGGATTGTTTCGGCGGATTGAGGAATCGCCCAAGCCCGTGGTGGCCGCGGTGCATGGTTTTGCACTTGGTGGAGGATGTGAACTGGCTATGGCTTGTCACCTCCGCATCGCCACCCGGGCCGCCCGTTTTGGTCAACCTGAGGTAAGCCTCGGTGTGGTGCCCGGCTATGGCGGCACCCAGCGGCTGGTTCAGCTGGTGGGCAAGGCTAAGGCTCTGGAGATGCTCTGCACGGGCGACCCAATCGATGCGGGTGAGGCACATCGACTCGGACTCGCCAATCATGTGGTGGAGGAGCAGTCGGAGCTGTTGCCCCATGCGCACGCTGTTTTGCAACGGATGTTTCTGCGGGGCGGACAAGCAGTAGCTGGTTGTATTGAGCTGGTGAACGACTTTTTCCATGCGGATCGGGATGGCTATGCCCAAGAGTCCGCCTGCTTTGGCCGTTTGTTTGAATCCGACGAGTTTCGTGAGGGCGTTGGCGCCTTCATGGAGAAGCGCAAACCCAATTTCCGCCAAAAACCCTAAATCCAAATCAAACCAGATGAACACCAACCACGAAACCCCACGCTTTCGCATCGAAAAAGACACGCTTGGCGAGGTTCAGGTGCCAGCCCATGTCTATTGGGGTGCACAAACGGAGCGGTCACGCAATAATTTCCCTATTGGTCCGGAGGGCAGCATGCCCCGCGAAATCATACATGCTTTCGCGCACCTCAAACGTGCCGCCGCGAGTGCCAATCAGGAACTAGGCGTATTGTCGGCCGAAAAAGCCGATTTGATCGCCCGAGTTTGTCAGGAGATCCTTGACGGACAGTTGGATGACCAGTTTCCTCTGGTGATTTGGCAGACTGGTTCTGGTACGCAAAGCAATATGAATTGCAATGAGGTGATCGCCAACCGGGGACATGTGCTTACAGGTGGGGAATTGGTCGACGAGAAGAAGGCGCTGCATCCCAACGATGACGTGAACCGTTCCCAGAGCTCCAACGACACCTTTCCCACGGCGATGCATATAGCGGCCTATACCCTGGTGGTGCAATGTACCCTACCGGGAATAGAGGCGCTGCGCAGCACGCTGAACGAAAAAGCCACAGCATTTGACGCCATAGTAAAAACCGGCCGGACACATTTTATGGACGCGACACCGCTGACGCTGGGACAAGAATTCAGTGGCTACGTACACCAGTTGGATATGGGGATGCGTGCCTTGTGCAATGCCCTCACAGCGGTATCGGAACTCGCTCTTGGGGGCACTGCGGTGGGCACCGGACTCAACTCGCCCAAGGGCTATGCAGCTCTGGTGGCCCAAAAAATCGCAGAATCAACCGGCCTTCCCTTCATAACCGCCCCCAATAAATTTGAGGCCCTTGCCGCACACGACGCGATGGTGGAACTTTCCGGAGCCTTGCGCCGGGTGGCGGTCTCCCTGATGAAGATCGGCAATGACATCCGGATGCTAAGCAGCGGTCCACGCTCGGGGATTGGCGAAATCACCATCCCCGACAACGAACCCGGATCGTCGATCATGCCAGGCAAGGTGAATCCTACCCAGCCAGAGGCACTCACCATGGTAGCGGCTCAGGTGATGGGCAACGACGTGGCGGTTGGCATCGGGGGCAGTAATGGCCATTTCGAACTGAACGCCTTCAAACCTATGATTGCGGCGAATGTATTGCATAGCGCACGCCTGATTGGCGATGCTTGCCGGTCGTTTTGCGACAAATGCGCAGTGGGTATCGTTCCTAATCATGAGGTGATTAAAAGGCATCTCGACAACTCCCTGATGCTCGTTACGGCCCTGAATCCGCATATTGGCTACGACAATGCAGCGCGCATTGCCAAAACCGCGCACAAAGAGGGCACAACCCTTCGTGAGGCGGCCCTGAAGCTGGGACTCATAGATGGAGTGGATTTCGACAGATGGGTCGATCCATCGGATATGGTGGGTCGGTAATGTTTATGAATCTCTTGCTTTTCAACAGCGAGAGAAGCGACCCTAAAATTGCCTAATCCACCCGGTCTTGAGAAGAGCAAATCCCGATCTTCGTTCGATGAATCAAATCCGAGAGGCAATAGTTGTCTTTTGTACATCAGGCCAATCAAATGGCTCAGAGGTTATTGGTCATTCAAATATTGTTTAAATCCAAAAAAAGAAAATCCCCTCATTTCGAGGGGATTTAGGTGATGAAATGGGCGATTGTTAACAGAATGCGGACTAAATAATGATAATCCAGTCTGCGTCAAGCCATCAGAAGCGCCATGAGCACTCCTCAATCGGAGGAAATTAGGTGGTGGGCTTCTTCGCAGCGCAACAGGATTTGCCGCCTGTGGTTCCCGAAGCCCCGCTGGCACAACCCGGCTTCTTCTCGACCTGCTCGGTTGTGGTGGCGGTGCTGTGGCAGCTCTTGCTCTTCTTCTTCTTGTCATTGCCCCCGAAGGCTACTACTGACACCAGACTCAGCATCATAACACCCAAAACAAACTTTTTCATAAAAATAAATTTAATAGCAAACAAATAAGGTGAACCACAAATATACATGGTTTAAGGGGATTTTGGTACGAATCGAGAAAAAAATTGCGCGCCATACCAACCGGGACCCTGTTTAGCTGGGGAAGCACCTGGAGCCGAACGAATACGCAGCACATACCAACCCGAGGCAGGCATATTAGGCCATTCCCACTCGTCGTAGAGGCTTTGATCGCTCAGGGGGTGGGAGCCCAGTATTCGTCCCGTGGGGTCATACAATTCCGCAACGCCAAAGCCCCTGAGGGCTATGGATCGATCGATGCATAGGGTATTTGCCCTAAAAGTGGCCGTGAAACCGGTATACCCCCCCTTAGCGTCCGATGCTTGTCCACCATAAACCTCCGCAGGCCATGCCAGGATGTCGGCTTCGGGGTCGAATACAAAGCTGTCGGGCGTAAAAGGTAGGGTAAAGGCGTCTATTCGTGCATGTCCGTTGAAGTCAACCTCAAGGTCGAGGCTGTCGCTCCCGCCATGGGCCCGCAAAAACAGCCGCTGGGCAAAGGGACGCGCCGAAGGGTCGGGTTCGAGTTGGCGAGTATGCAGCCACAAATCGGCACCATCGCTGGTCCACCTGAATTGATAGCGCGGGTAGCCACTTTCGTAGATGTAGCGGCGAAAAAAGCCGTCGAGCGAACATTGGCAGGCCTGCTCAAGAAAGCCCTGCAGTTGGGTGGTGCGTGCGAATCCGAAGCGGATACCAGGGGCTTGCAGGTAGGCCTTGAGCCCTGCGGCCATGACCGAGTCGCCCAGCTGTCGCCGCAACTGATGCAAAATAAATCCCGCTTTGTGGTAGGTGGTACGCTGACGAAAAATACGTTGGGTAAGGCTGGTGTCGGTCACAAACACCGTATCGGCCGGCACGCCCAGAGCCGATGTGAGGTTGCTTCTTTTCCACGGAAGAAACCAGTACCCGTTTTCGTGTATGCCCTCGAAGCAGAGGCCCACCATCCAGGTGGCGAAGCCCTCGTTGAGCCAGATGTCTTGCCAACTTCCGCAGGTTACGGCATTGCCAAACCATTGGTGTGCTAGTTCATGGGCCATCAGATCGTAGCCCCAGCTGCCCATCGAACTCATGGTGTTGTGTTCCATCCCCCCCGAAAAGATACTGATTTGCATGTGGCCATATTTTTCTTTGGCAAAGGGATAAGGGCCAAACCAGTCCGAGAAGTGGCGCAGCATATCGGGTAGCCAGTTGCGTAGGCGGGGAAAGGCCAGGGCGGTGTCGGCGGTGTATACATAATTCAGAACACGAACTGTATCGCCCGGGGTTAAAAGGGGTACCATTTGCTCCAGAGTTTCGTAGCGACTCACCGCGGTGCCCAGCAGATAGGGCGGCATACTGTAGTGGTGGTGCCAGTGGTACAACACCCGTTGTCCGACGGTGTCGATACGTTTGAGTAGTCCCGGCCCACCGGCGCGGAATCCGAGGGGAATATCGGCCACGAAGACGGTGGTGTCGGCCCGCACGCCGAGGTGCTGGAATGACGGCCACCAGTCGCGGCAGCCGTATGGTTGTGAGAGGGTCCACAACACGGGAATGCTGTCGGCACTGTGGCGCGCGGTCATGAAGGAACCAAATCCGTTGGGGTTTATGGGGGGCACCCCGGCGTAGCGGATGCGCAAGTCGAAGGGCTGCCAGGCGGGCCATCCTCCGGGGATGGGGAATGAGAGGGCTAGTTGTAGGGTATCGCGACGAAATGAGAGGGATTGGTCTGACAGCCACACGGAATCGACCTGTAGCGCGCGGTCGAGGTCAAGGTACAACTCGTTCATCGGAGCATCGAGACTCAATCGATAAAGTACTTGTCCCGCCACATAGCGCTGGTCGGGGTCTAAGCGCACGTTCAGCTCTTGCTTTTGGATACGTACCGGACTGTAGGTAGTGGGTTGAGATGATTGCCGGTGGTTCGGATCAGTTGTCAACGCCCTACAAATATGTATGTCCAATTCCCCCGCCGACAGACCGTGCGGTATATTGTGTCTGGCCCGCTCATTGGGTAAATCCTCCCCATGATATTTTGACTGGAGGTTGACTTGTGCGCGGCTTGAGTGGTGGTGTAGGGATGCAATTGTGAACCCCATTATGAGGAGAACCTGCAAGGGCAACCGGTATCTGGGCCCCGAGTTGGCGAGCAAACGAAGCATCATCGATGGGTGTGCAATAGAACGCGGTTCACCCGACCATCATCGGTGTGCAGCAGATAGGGGCCGCTGGGGTATTGACCGACCGGGAGGCTTCCGGGCCATGGGCCGCTACTCACAAGCGATCCCCGCACATCGCGCAGACCATAATTCCCTTGGTAGCCGGGCATGTTCAAACGATCGCTGGCGGGATTGGGATACGGACTTAGCCGCTGGTTGATGTCGCCCCGATCAATGCCGCCGGTCGACAAGCTATCGCAGAACGAAACGGATGTTCCCGGTCCTTCCGAAAATAGGCCTGACTGCACCCACCAGTGCACCCATTCGCCTCCACTGCCTTGTCTCCACCCACTCAGATCGAAAGTGTTTGTACCCTGTTGGGTGCCTTTCACTCTGTATACCTTTACGGCTTGTTCCCCCCTGTTCCATGACAGAGCCACGGATGGTCTCAGCATTTCGGGTTGCCAGGGTGGGATGCAATTACCTTGGGCGAAGTAAGCGTTGTCGTCGCTCTGCGGAAATCCACCGAAGACCCTTGCCAATCCACCACTATCGATGCATACCGCAGTGTACTCGTCGCACGCGATGGCACGCATCCGCACGCTGCTGTCGCCCGCTTGTCGACCCATAAAAGCCATGAGGCGCCCCCTGCGGTCGGGGTTATCGAAGTGGGTATCGGTGATGGTTCGGTTGAGGTAGGGCATACGGAGGAAATCGTTGGAACCAACCGTTGCGGTGTTGTGGTATGGATTGGCGAGCAGGTCGGCCGAAAGGGCTGTGCCGTTGAGTGCCGCGAAGTAGTGCGACCCCAGAATGGCCATGCCTGCGCTCGTGCCCCCAATAGGCACACCGCGTTGTACTACGGCTTCTTGTAGAGCCTGTTTCAGGGGTGTGTTTTTCCAATAGTTCACATAATTGGCCTGGTCGCCCCCGGCGATCCAAATAGCTTCTGCTTCCCGAACACGCCTCAGCACGTAGGGGTCGTAGGCGCTGTTGCGCGCGGGGAGCACAAGGGTTTCTACTGAATTGACCGTGAGCCCCAGCGTGCTGAAGAGGTAGCTGTTGTAGCCGTTCGACCCGGTGCAGCGCAGTACCAGTACATCTCCCAGGCCGGATCTTTGCATCCACCAGCGCATGGCGTTGTCGTTTTCGGTCGAGCCACCCATGAGGCAGATGCCCGGAACGACTGCCGTTTGCACATCACTGCTATCGCCTGTCAGGTAGCTTGTATAGGCCTGGGCTTGGGCCGAACGGGGAGTGGTGACCGAAAGGATCAGAACCGAAAGGATGATATGAAGGCAGGTGATTAAACACAGGGGGTTTTGGGGGTACGGGAACAGGCACATTGGGCTCGGTTATGGAGAGGGGATAAAGTCCCTACAAATCTAATAAGTCACGTAATATGCGTAACTTCGCACATTATTTACAAAAACCATTTTATTTTGGTTCGAACCGGCCATGTTTTTCAGCTGCAACGTCAACAAAAAGCAATTTGACTGGTTTTATTATCTGTTTGAACATTTATACTAATATTCCTAAAATAAAATATGATTGAAACGAATACATCCCACAAAGTAAAAGACATTGAACTTGCTGATTGGGGTCGCAAGGAGATCCGTTTGGCCGAGGCGGAAATGCCGGGATTGATGGCGCTTCGTGCCGAGTTTGGCGCATCGAAGCCGCTAAAAGGTGCGCGCATCGCGGGCTGTTTGCATATGACCATTCAGACTGCTGTGCTCATTGAGACCCTGGTGGAACTCGGTGCCGAGGTCAGTTGGTCGAGCTGCAATATTTTCTCGACACAGGACCATGCCGCCGCGGCCATTGCAGCTGCAGGAATTCCTGTTTATGCCTGGAAGGGCATGTCGGAGGAAGAATATGAGTGGTGCATCGAGCAGACCCTACATGCATTTGAAGGGAGCAAGCCATTGAATATGATTCTCGATGACGGGGGCGACCTCACCAATGTGGTGTTGGACCGCTATCCGGAGCTGGCGGCTGGCGTACGCGGAATCTCGGAGGAAACCACTACCGGGGTGGCACGACTTTATCGCCGAATGCGGGAGGGCACCCTACCCGTGCCGGCCATTAATGTGAACGATTCGGTCACCAAATCCAAATTCGATAATAAATATGGTTGTCGAGAGTCGGCCGTTGATGCTATTCGTCGCGCCACTGACATTATGATGGCGGGTAAGGTGGTTGTCGTATGCGGCTACGGAGATGTTGGTAAGGGTACGGCCGAATCGTTTCGGGGTGCGGGCGCACGTGTGATCGTGACCGAAATCGACCCGATTTGTGCCCTGCAGGCGGCCATGGAAGGTTATGAGGTGAAGCGACTCGATTCGGTGGTTGATCAGGTGGATATCGTGGTGACGGCCACGGGCAACTACAACATCGTGACGCGCGCGCATTTTCTGTGTATGAAGGACAAAACAATCGTGTGCAACATTGGGCATTTCGACAACGAAATCGACATGGCCTGGCTGAATGCCAACTATAAGCACATGAAGTATACTATCAAGCCTCAGGTGGATGTGTATGAGATTGAAGGCAAGGAAATCATCGTATTGGCCGAGGGCCGTCTGGTGAACCTGGGTTGCGCCATGGGCCACCCCAGTTTTGTGATGTCGAACTCTTTCACCAACCAGACCTTGGCACAGATTGAGCTTTGGAACAGTGCAGGTGGCTACAAAAACGAGGTGTATGTGCTGCCCAAGCACTTGGATGAGAAGGTGGCGCGCCTGCACCTGTCGAAAATCGGTGTTGAGCTCGAGCAGTTGCGCCCCGAGCAGGCCGAATACATCGGAGTTGATGCTCTGGGTCCGTTCAAGAACGATATGTATCGCTATTGACGGCTCGTCACGCCCTCGCTCTCTTGCTTTGGGTTTTTCGCGCTTTTTTTTCGTACCTTTGCGCGCCCTGTGGATGGTGGGGCATCTTTACTGGCCGATGGTGTAACTGGCAACACGTCTGATTTTGGTTCAGAAGAGTCTAGGTTCGACCCCTAGTCGGCCAACAAAAACCGCCCTTGTGGCGGTTTTTTTTGTGGAAATGAGTTTGGAATAGGATGCAAAGAAATCCCCCCGATTTTTCTACATTTGATCTGTGCGTATTTGTCAAAGTAAATCCCTGAATTCCAAAATAGTAAGGCCATTGAAGTATCTGTGAGAACCTTACTCAGATCTCATCAAAAAGCCCGTTGAACAGGTCATAAAAGTTGAATGATGAATAAGAACGAATGGATGGAGCCCGTGCAGGGGGTGATGGCACAGGTTGTGGCCGGGCACACGGTAGGTCAGTTGCTTTTGGTGGCTACACTCTTGCTGCTGGCCTTCCTATTGAAGCGCAGAGGGGCGCGGATTGTAAACCAGCTTGTGTTTAGGGCCTTTGATTCAACAAGTGTGCAGGGCGACGAGCAGCGGAGGAACCGCGATGAGTTTGTGCAGATGCTGTCGCTGCCCATGCAGGCCTTTAGCATGGCTTTGGTCTTTTATCTCTGCTTCACACTGTTGAATATACCCCAGACAGTGCGGGTCTTTGAAAAGGACCTGCGTGTGCATCACTTTGCAGACATGTTTATGCAGTTGCTGCTGATTGTGCGCCTGATCCGCCTCTTACTTGGCCTAACCACATTCCTTGGCGTGTATTGGACCCGAAGAGCGGAGGGTGGATTCATCCGGCTCGACAAGCAAATGATACCGTTTACGGTAGACGGCATCAAGATACTACTGGTCATTTTCGGAATTTTACTGGCGGCAGGTGGGGTGTTTGATGCCGATGTGACAGCTTTGATTGGTGGACTGGGAATCGGTGGACTGGCAGTGGCTCTGGCGGCTCAGGAAAGCCTGGCCAACTTGCTCGGCTCGTTCACCATTTTCTTGGACAAGCCATTTCAGGTCGGTGACAGTGTGGAATTCAGCGGCGTTTCCGGCACTATAGAAAAGGTCGGCTTTCGGTCGACACGTATTCGTACGCTCGACAAGACCCTGTTAACCGTACCCAATAAGAACCTTGTAGGTGCCCCGCTCAACAACATGAGTGAGGGCACGCAAAAGAGGGCCCGATTCCAGTTGACGTTGAATGCTACAACACCTGCCGACGCGTTGAAGGCTATAGTAGTCGAGATCCGCACGGCCTTGACAGAGCACCCACAGATTGAGCATGGGGCTCAGGTTCATTTCTTCGACTACACCGAAAAGGGGTATGTGGTGCAGGTAAATTACCTCGTGAATACGGGTAGCCATGAGGTCTATTGCGGCGTGCGCGAGGAGGTTAACTTCAGGATATATGATATCATCCGCCAAAACGGAAGCACCTTGGCGATGGACAGCAGGTCCAACGCCTAGGTTGTGCGTAGAAGAGTAACCCGGTTAAATCCGCTATCCCCGGTTTTCCATTACATTATTAGAAATTGTAATCGCCCTGCATCATTATCAGTCGTTTGCTTTCGTAAGCGCACACATGGCTCTTCCCAATAGCCCCCTAATTTCCCTATTTTTGTCGACCTACTCCCAATCATGAGCGTTGAAGACTCCTTTAAGAATGTAATTGCCCACGCCAAGGAATACGGATTCGTGTTTCCGTCGAGCGAATTGTACGATGGGTTGTCGGCGGTCTACGACTACGGACAGGCCGGAGCGGCCCTCAAAAACAACATCCGCAACTATTGGTGGAAGTCGATGGTTCAGCTCCACGAGAACATCGTGGGAATAGATGCTGCTATTTTTATGCATCCTACGATCTGGAAAGCGTCGGGGCATGTCGACGCGTTCAATGATCCGTTGATCGACAACAAGGACTCGCGCAAACGATACCGGGCCGATGTGTTGATTGAAGAACAAATCGCAAAAATCAGCGCGAAAATCGATAAAGAGGTGGAAAAGGGACGTGCCCGCTTTGGGGATGCCTTCGACGAAGTTCAATTTAGGGCCACAAACCCGAATGTGCTCCGCAACCGCGAAAAAATCGAGGAAATTGAGCGCCGAATGAAAGGGGCCCTGGATGCCGACGACCTTCAATCCCTCAAACAGCTCATCGAAGACCTCGAAGTGGCTTGTCCTATCAGCGGCACCCGCAATTGGACCGATGTGCGGCAGTTCAACCTTATGTTCAGCACGGAAATGGGAGCTGTGAGCGGTGAATCGGGTACAATCTACCTGAGGCCCGAAACCGCCCAGGGAATTTTCGTGAATTTCTCGAACGTACAAAAATCTGGGCGCATGAAAGTGCCCTTTGGCATCGCTCAAACAGGCAAGGCTTTCCGCAACGAAATCGTGGCAAGACAGTTTATTTTCCGTATGCGCGAGTTTGAGCAAATGGAAATGCAGTTTTTTGTGCGTCCAGGTACCGAAATGCAATGGTATTCTTATTGGAAGCAGGCGCGTATGCGGTGGCACGAACAACTGGGTATGGGAATGGATGCGTACCGCTACCATGATCACCTGAAGCTGGCGCACTATGCCAATGCAGCCTGTGATATTGAATTTGCCTTCCCCTTCGGTTTTAAGGAATTGGAGGGCATCCACTCGAGAACAGATTTTGATTTGAGTAGCCATGAGCGCCACAGCGGTAAAAAGTTAAGGTATTTCGATCCGGAAACCAATGAATCGTATGTGCCTTATGTGGTAGAAACTTCCATAGGCCTCGATCGCATATTCCTGGCGGTATTGTCGCGCGCCTATACCGAAGAGCGCCTGCCCGATGGCAGTGAGCGGACTGTTTTGCGTATCCCGCCCTTTTTGGCCCCCATACAGGTGGCCGTACTGCCACTGGTGAAGAAGGACGGACTGCCCGAGTTTGCCCTCACTGTTCTCGATGCTTTGCGCTATCGCTATCAGGTTCAATACGACGATAAGGATAGCATTGGTAAACGCTACCGCCGGCAAGATGCTTTGGGCACCCCGATGTGTGTAACCATCGACCACCAGTCGCTCGAAGACGGCCAGGTTACGGTGCGGGTTCGCGACACCATGCAACAGGAAAGGCTAACATTGGAGGGGTTATTCTCCTTTTTGGAGCGAGAAGTGGGCCTCGAGCCCGTATTGCGTGCATTGCACGAACGGCAGTCGGAGGGCCTTCCCGCTTGACGCGTTATTTAGTTACCGCCGCGCTTCCCTATGCCAACGGACCCATTCATCTCGGACATTTGGCAGGGTGCTACCTCCCTGCGGATGTGTACGTGCGTTGGCTGAAGGCACGGGGTGAGGAGGTTTTGCTGATATGCGGTACCGATGAACACGGCGTGGCTATAGAATTGCGGGCCCGTAAGGAGGGTTGCACACCCACGGAGTTGGTTGACCGCTATTATACCCAAATCAAAAAGTCGTTCGATGATTTCGGCATTGAATTTAGTCACTTTTCCCGCACAAGTCGCCCCATTCACCACGAAACTGCCACGGATTTCTTCAGGTCGCTCTATGAAAAGGGGGTATTTGAAGAACGGGTAACCGAACAATTCTATGATGAAGAAGCAGGGCAATTTCTAGCCGATCGCTATTTAATCGGGGTTTGTCCGAAGTGCAGTTTCGACCAGGCCTATGGTGACCAATGCGAGCGCTGCGGCTCGTCGCTCTCACCCGATGAGCTTATCAAACCCCGATCCGCATTGAGTGGCGCCACCCCGGTTCTCCGGTCGACCCGCAACTGGTTTCTGCCGATGGACAAGCTCGCTGAGGGCTCGGTGTTTCGCACTTATGCGGAGCGTGTAGCCAACTGGCGCTCCCATGTGCGTGGTCAATTTAACAGCTGGATCAACCAAGGGCTGATGGCACGCAGCATGACGCGCGACCTCAACTGGGGAATTCCAGTACCGCTGAAGGGTGCCGAAGGAAAGGTATTGTATGTGTGGTTTGATGCACCTATTGGCTACATCAGCGCCACCCGGGAGTATTTCCGGCTTCAAGGGGGCGTGGACAGCGAGGAGGCTTGGAAAACCTGGTGGCAATCGCCCGATACGCAACTCGTGCATTTTATCGGGAAGGACAACATCGTATTTCATACCATCATTTTTCCGATGATTCTTGCCGAGCAGGGTTCCTATGTGCTGCCTGCACAGGTTCCCGCCAATGAATTCCTCAATTTGGAAGGCGAAAAAATCAGCACATCACGCAACCACGCGATTTGGCTGCATGAATATTTGGTTGATCTGCCGGGGCGGCAAGATGAATTGCGTTATGTGTTGACTGCTATCGCGCCGGAGAGTAAGGACAGCGATTTTACCTGGCTCGACTACCAGGCGCGGGTGAACAATGAGCTGGTTGCGATCTTGGGTAATTTTGTGAACCGCGTGATGGTGCTGACGCATAAGTTCTGCAACGGACGGGTTCCCGATCCTGCAACGGGTCATGCATTGAGTGTCGACCTCCACCCTGCCCTCGAGAGCTGCTGGCTGGAGGTCGACAATGCCCGCGAGGAATTATACGCCCTTATGGGTGAATTTCGCTTGCGCGAGGCGCAGGTGGCGATGATGCGTTTGGCACGCGCCGGCAATAAGTTCCTGGCGGAAACTGAGCCATGGAAGCGGGTGAAGGAGGATCCCCAGACAGCAGCGGGCATATTATATGTAGGCCTTCAGATTTGCGCCCACCTGGCGGTGGCATGCGAGCCCTTTTTGCCGGCCACGTCTCAGAAAATACGTGGACAATTGGGGTGGAACACCTTATCAGCCGAGTTTATTCGCGAGTGGTGGATCGATTGCGCTTCCACATCGGATTGTAGAGATCGTCACAACCCCCACTTGTTGGGCTCTGAACAAGAGCTGGGCGCTGCCGTGCATTTGTTCACTCCGATCTCCAACGAGCAAATCCAGCCGCTGCGCGATCGTCTGGTACGTTTCTCGACCGCTCAAGGTGAATCCGCGGATGCTCAAGCTGTACAATCAAAAAACCAAAACAACACGGAAATGGAATACGAAAAGTTTGTGCCGGTGAAACCGGAGGTGGCGTATCCCGATTTTGAGAAACTCGATTTGCGCGTGGCGCAGATTCGATCCGCTGAACGGGTGGAAGGAGCCGATAAACTGCTGAAGCTGGACATCGGTTTGGGCTTTGAACAAAGGGTGGTGGTGAGTGGAATTGCCCAATATTTTGAGCCCGAAGGCCTGGTCGGACAAAAAGTAGTGCTTCTGGCGAACCTGGCTCCGCGCAAGATCAGGGGACAGATGTCGCAGGGTATGATTCTACTGGCTGAAAATTCTGATGGCCGTCTGGTTTTTGCAAGACCCGATGCTGATGCAGAACCCGGGGCTGTAATTCGTTAAGCCTGTTGTTGCGCTTTGACCATGGGTTTTTTTCGCGATTCATTCGGACATTGGTACCTCGCAAAGCGCCTGCTCTATATGGTGGTGGGGGCGTATGGATACATCGGTCTGAATATCCGCAACCGCATGGTGATCCGGGGCAGTCGTAATTTGAAGGGACTACCCGAACAGAATGTATTGTTTGTGAGTAACCACCAGACTTATTTCCGCGACGTTATGGCCATGTTGCATGTGATGTGTGCGGTACGATGGCGGATGTTCGACCATCTGGGCCTCCCCATTTATCTGCTTACGCCCCGTTCGCGCGTGTATTTTGTGGCGGCTGAGGAAACAATGAAACGGGGAGGGTGGCTTCCCAAACTATTTGCCCTAGGGGGAGCCATCACCGTCACCCGAACCTGGCGCAACGAGAGTAAGGAGGTGAGTCGAAAGGTGGTGAAAACGGATATCGACAACATCAATCGTGCGCTTGCCGAGGGTTGGGTGATTACTTTTCCACAGGGAACAACAGCTGCTTTTGCACCTGGGCGCAAGGGTACGGCCCACATTATCCGGCAGAACCGCCCGGTGGTGGTGCCCGTGGTGATTGACGGATTTCGCCGGGCCTTCGATAAGAAGGGACTGTTGTTGAAGAAGAAGGGTGTTCGTTTGAAAATGACATTTAAACCCCCGATGGAATTCGACTATGAGGCTTCCAACGAGGAAATTTTGGAACGGGTTATGGATGCTATTGAGCAGTCGGATAGGTTTCGCTTTTTGCACTACCGAAAATCCGGATCAGACGAATCACAGTAGGAAAGGGGCGAACGGGGCTTTAAATTTCGTTGACGCCGCCGTTTTGACTGAAAAGCCGATTTTCGGGCGGTGGTGGTTGTTTACCCGGAGGTCTAAAGTTTTCTGAGACCGTTGTTCCATGGGTTAAATGGTGAGCTGG
>VHAX01000014.1 GCA_016872215.1 Sphingomonadales bacterium
AAGAGGTGCCGTCGGCCCTCACCCGTGAGCGTGTGGTCGACAGCATCCGGCGTTTTGCCCTGGCCCTCACCCAGGACTTTGCCATCTCCCGTCCGAGGATTGCAGTTTTGTCGCTCAATCCCCACGCTGGAGATGCCGGTCTTTTGGGTGACGAGGAGCAAAAGGTTATCATTCCCGCGATCGAATCCTTGCATTCGGAGGGGTTGCTGGTATGGGGCCCCTATGGTGCAGATGGATTTTTCGGAACGGCACGTTACACCCAGTTCGACGGTGTTCTTGGGATGTACCACGATCAGGTCCTCACCCCGTTCAAGGCCTTGTGCTTCGACTCAGGGGTGAATTTTACGGCCGGACTTCCAGTCGTACGCACCTCGCCCGACCATGGAACGGCCTATGAGTTGGCCGGACAAAGGAAGGCAGACCCATCGTCGTTTAGGAGCGCACTCTATGCAGCGGTCGACATCCTGCGTACGCGCCGTGAGCAAATGGCCCTCGAATCAGGGGCTTTGAAACGGGGTGCTGTGGTTGCCGACCGGGAGGACTGATTCTGAGCGCAGGCACATCCTTTCTTCTTGGCTTTCTCCTTTTTTTTCCGTACCTTTGCGGGCTTATCTTAAGTGGCTATGGCCTCTCAAATAACCTCCGCATACGAAATACGCTTTTCAGCGCTTAAAAACGGGTTTCACTACTACGATTACGCGCTCGACAATGCCTTTTTTGCGCAGTTTCCGGAAAGTCTCATCACCCAGGCAAAGGTCAATGTGCGCCTTTGCCTTGAGCGGAAAACGAGGGAAATGGTCCTGGATTTCGTATTCAGCGGTGCCATACACGGCACATGCGATCGGTGTCTGACCGATGTGGAGCATCCAGTGGAGGGCGACGCCCGTTTGCTCGTGAAAATAGAAGACGAGCCGGCGGAAAACACCGACCAGATTTGGTATGTGTCTACCACTTCCTGGTCGTTTCAACTGGCCGAATACTTATATGAATCAGCCAGCCTGCTGCTCCCCCTACGGTTTGTTTGTCGGGGCGGCAAGCAATCGGCCTGCGATGAGCGTTTGTCGTCCTGGATGTCGACCGCCACACCAGCTGTTTCTCATGCCCCAGAAGTCGATGAACAAACCGACCCCCGCTGGGAAAAACTAAAACAAATTAAGTACAACTGATATGCCTAATCCCAAACACCGACACTCCCGCAGCCGTCGCGATAAGCGTCGCACACACTACACGGCTGAAGCCCCCACCTTGGCTGTTTGTCCCACCACGGGTCAACCCCACCTCTTCCACAGAGCCCATTGGTTCGAAGGTAAGATGTATTACCGCGGTAAGGTGGTGATGGAAAAGGCCATCGCTTGATGACCGAAATAAACCTGTTGACGGCAGACTATACCCACCCAACGTGACCTGATTTCCAAAAAGTATTTCAGATGAGCAGTATATATGGTTGGAATGGGTTGATTCGTTTAAAGCAAAAATGACCGAAGTCAGAAGAACAGCGGCCATCACGGGTGTGCACGCCTGGGCACCAGATAATGTGGTGACCAACGCCCGGCTAGAACAGATGATGGATACTACTGATGAGTGGATCACCGCTCGGACGGGCATAAAGGAGCGTAGGTGGATGGAGGAGATCGGGCAAGCCACGTCCGATCTAGCCGTCAAGGCGGTGGAGGGCTTGTTGAAAAAGACAGGCACGGATCCCATGGATATTGAATTGCTGATTTGTTGCACGGCCACACCCGACATGGCCTTTCCGGCAACCGCCAACATCATAACTGATAAGCTCGGAATGAACCGAACCGCAGGATTCGACCTGTCTGCTGCCTGCTCTGGCTTTCTTTTTGGGGTGAATACAGCCGCTCGTTTTATTGAAAGCGGTATGTACAAAAAAGTCATTGTGGTTGGGGCCGACAAAATGACCTCAATCATGGACCTACAGGAGCGCTCAACCGCCATCATTTTTGGAGATGCCGGGGGCGCTGTATTGCTCGAGCCCGATACAGATGGTTACGGCATAATCGATGGCATCATGTGCAGCGACGGCATTGGCCGCACTTATCTTTGTCAGAAAGCGGGCGGTTCGCTGAATCCGGCAAGCGCGGAAACCATAGCCCGGAAGGAGCATTACATACACCAGGAAGGTAAAGCCGTTTTCAAGTTTGCCGTCACCAACATGGCTGGGGTAGCGGAAGAGATTATGGAGCGAAACGGGCTTACGGCTGGCGATGTGCAGTGGTTGGTGCCACACCAGGCCAACAAACGCATTATTGATGCCACACGCGAACGAACCGCACTTCCAGAGGAAAAAGTAATGGTCAACATACAGCGCTACGGCAACACCACCAACGCCTCTATACCCCTTTGTCTGCATGAATGGGAACCCCAATTGAACAGGGGCGACAACCTGATCTTCGCGGCATTTGGCGGGGGCTTCACCTGGGGCTCGCTTTATGTTCGCTGGGCTTATGACGGTGCCAAGGCCCTGAATCTTTCCGATGTTAAGCCGGGTCAACTCAACCTGATTCCTTAATTAACTAAATAAATCGACGAAATGGCCTCAACTTCGGAATTTCGCAACGGACTCTGCATCAAATTCAACCACGACATCTACCAGGTGGTCGAATTTCTACACGTAAAACCTGGTAAAGGCGCTGCATTTGTGCGCACCAGACTCAAAAGTATGACCAACGGCAGGGTATTGGAAAACACCTTCCCCGCCGGAGCCAAAATCGACACCGTTCGCGTAGAATCCCGCGAATTGCAGTTCATCTACAAAGATGATCTGGGCTTCAACTTTATGGATAGCGAAAGTTTTGAGCAGTTTTCGGTAGAGGAGCATAAAATCAATGCCTCAAGGTTTCTGAAAGATGGGGCCGTTTGCCTGGCACTGGTGAACTCGGAGGACGAGAACATTCTGGGCCTCGAATTGCCGCATATGGTGGAAATGGAGGTAACCTACACAGAGCCTGGCTTAAAGGGCGACACCGCCAGTGGTTCCGCTTTGAAGCCAGCGGTGGTCGACAATGGCCCGACCGTACAGGTACCCTTATTCGTAAACCTGGGCGACCGGATCCGAATCGACACCCGTACAGGTGATTACGTTGAAAGAGTCAAATAATCCCTTATTTTTGAGATTATGAATATAAAAGAAATACAGGACCTGATTCGGTTTGTGGCCAAATCAGGCGTCACGGAAGTGGAATTGGAAAAGGAAGGTTTTAAACTGGTCATCAAAGCGACTGGTTCAGCACTTGCTGCCGCACCGCTTTCGCCTTCGGTTGTAGTGCCGGCACCGGTCGCCTACTCCCCGGCCCCTGTTGCAGTGCCTGCCGCAGTAACGGCTACTGCAACACCACCTGATACCGCTCCTGCGCAACCGGCGAAATCTCCTGTCGGTGTCCTACTAAAATCACCCATGATCGGCACGTTCTATCGTTCCTCGGGCCCCGACAAAGAGCCCTTTGTTAAGGTGGGCGATCAGATCGAAAAGGGTCAGGTTATTTGTATTGTGGAGGCCATGAAGCTGTTCAATGAGATTGAAGCTGAGCAGTCGGGAACCATCACAAAGGTGTTGGTGGAAAATTCCTCTCCTGTCGAATACGACCAGCCTCTGTTCGAGATCGATCCATCCTGAGCTAACACCTGTCGACAAATCTCAACGCTGTGTTCAAGAAAATTCTGATTGCCAATCGGGGAGAAATTGCCCTTAGGATCATCCGAACCTGTAAGGAAATGAACATCAACACGGTGGCGGTGTTCTCCACGGCCGACCGGGAAAGTCTGCATGTGCGCTTTGCCGATGAGGCCGTTTGCATTGGCCCACCCAAAAGTTCGGATTCCTACCTCAGCATGAAGAGTTTGTTGTCGGCCGCAGAAATCACCAACGCAGATGCCATTCATCCAGGATACGGATTTCTTTCAGAAAATGCCCAATTCTCTGAGGTTTGTCGCGAGTACGGCATAAAATTCATCGGTCCATCACCTGAGGCCATTCGAGCGATGGGCGATAAGGCTACGGCCAAGGAAACCATGCGCAAGGCCGGCGTACCCGTGGTGCCGGGGTCGGACGGACTTCTGGAATCGCCTGAACAGGCCAAAGGCCTGGCTTCAGAAATCGGATACCCGGTCATCATTAAGGCTACAGCCGGTGGCGGGGGCAAAGGCATGCGGGTCATCTGGAAGGAAGAGGAATTGGAGGACGCCATGGATTCTGCGCGGCGTGAGGCTGCAGCCTCTTTTGGCAACGACGGCCTCTACATGGAAAAGTTTATTGAAGAACCACGTCACATCGAAATCCAGATTGTGGGCGATCAATACGGTAAGGCTTGTCACCTCAGCGAACGAGATTGCAGTATTCAGCGCCGTCACCAAAAGCTAATCGAGGAATCGCCTTCTCCCTTTATGACCGAGGATCTGCGCCAGAGAATGGGTGAGGCGGCCATACAGGGTGCCATGGCGGTAGGCTATGAGGGTGCCGGCACCATCGAGTTTCTGGTTGATAAATACCGCAATTTCTATTTTATGGAGATGAATACGCGGATCCAGGTGGAACATCCGGTTACAGAAGAGGTGATCGACTACGATCTCATTAAGGAACAGATTAAAGTGGCGGCTGGTATCCCGATCTCGGGAAAGAACTATGTTCCGAAAATGCATGCCATTGAATGCAGGGTGAATGCAGAGGACGTCTACCAGGATTTCCGTCCCTCTCCGGGCCGGATTACCACCCTCCACATGCCGGGCGGACACGGTGTGCGGGTCGACACGCACATCTACTCGGGCTACACCATCCCGCCTTATTATGATTCCATGATTGCGAAGGTCATTTCAGTGGCCCAGACGCGTGAAGAGGCGATTGCCACGATGGAGCGCGCCCTCAGCGAGTTCGTGGTGGAAGGAGTGAAGACAACTATACCTTTTCACCTGAAGATGCTGCAGGACGAGAATTTTCGGGCAGGCACTTTCAATACCCAATACCTGAACACCTGGACCATGCCAGAGTAGGGAAGTGAATCAGCTGAGTGGTGACACAATGGCATTCAAAATGGGACACGATTCAGGAATTGGTTTGTTGGTGTGGTTTTGTTATCTTTGAAAGATGTTACGGTTATCTCTCGTCGCCTTCCTCTCGTTTTTCCTGTTGGCTGAGGTGCTTAATGCGCAGCATTACCTCAATCCGACCCGCTTCGCCGAGAGCCCTGTACCCCCCGCGCCCGACTACAGCGACTCCAAAAACTGGTGTGCCCTACCGGGCAGGGTCGATGAGGCCGACAAGACCCCAAAGGGTCATCGCGCAGCATCGGCTGAGGCACCAGCCGATGTATTTTACATACATCCCACCCTATACTCCGACGAGCCCAAAACGGAGTTCAAGTGGAATCAGGACGTGCGCGACCCCGATTTGAACCGGCAGGTCGACGAGTTGCCCATCCGCTACCAGGCAACAGCCTTCAACGCGGCGGGACTCGTTTACGCGCCCCGGTATAGGCAAGCGCATTATTCCGTGTTCCTTACCCCGCACCTCGACGATAAAAAGCGCGCGCTCGATATTGCCTATGCCGATGTGGAGGCAGCTTTCGACTACTTTATAAAAAATCACAATCAGGGACGGCCGTTCGTGCTTGCCGGACATTCACAGGGCACGCTCCATGCGGCACACCTGTTGAAGCATCGGATCATCGGAACAGCCCTGCAGGGAAATTTGGTGGCTGCCTACCTTCCGGGTATGCCGATTCCTGCCGATTCGCTGGCGGGACTACCCGTGTGCACTGATTCTCTGGCAACTGGTTGCTGGGTGAGCTGGCGCACCTTTCGTTGGGGCTATCGGCCCATTGCCCCCATTGGTGATGGTTTCGATCCGGTATGTGTGAACCCCATCAGCTGGAGCTATTCGGGGGGTGTAAAACGCGATACGGTGCAGGGATATGTACATCGCCATCACCATAAGGGTGCAGCACTCAAACCGTTTGGACGGATCTACAGGCACCGATGCGATGCTGGTAGCTACCGCGGTGTCCTCTGGGTGCATCGTCCCCGCTTTCCTGGCTCATTTCTTATCCGATCATCCAATTACCACGCGGGCGACATCAACTTGTTCTATATGGACGTGAGGCACAACGCCGCATTAAGGGTGCAACAGTTCGCGGTGGTTCGCGGAAGTTAATTTACCTGACTCCCATACAAAGTGTAAATGTATTTGTTAATTAGAAAAAGCCATGTCTGAACCCGTCACTTTTTATTCGGAATCGACCCCCAATCCGTCGACTATGAAATTTGTGGCAAACCGTTACCTGCTCGAGACGGGCTGGGTGGAGGTCGACCGTCACAGCCCCGAACTTCAAGAAGTGCCCCTGGCGGTCAAATTGTTCGAATTTCCGTTTGTGGAGCGGGTTTACATCAGCCAAAACTTTGTGACCATTACACGGCTCAGCCATGAGGACTGGCTCGAAATCAATCCTATCCTCAAAGAATTTATCCAAAGCTATGTGGAGGCTGGTCTGCCCGTGACCCGAACAGTGCGGCCCGAAGTGGCGAACATCGATGTTGAAGGGGGAGTTGAAGGAGACGGTGAAACGCCACAGCGCATCAGACAGATATTACGCGAATACATACAACCCGCCGTTGAACAGGACGGAGGCGCCATACGGTATAAATCGTGGGATCCCATTACGGGAATTGTTTCGGTGACCCTTCAAGGGTCCTGTAGTGGATGCCCCTCGTCGACCATCACCCTGAAAGCTGGAATTGAAAACCTACTCAAGCGCATGTTGCCCGAGGTGAAGGAGGTAGTGGCCGATGTGTAAGTCGCGTTACTTCGATCAATAGCCTAGCACACAATCGTCGCCCCTCGGATCGGCTCCACCCTCGAAACTGCCATCGGCATGCAGGCGTATCAATGCAGCGCGACCGATCGGAGGCATCGTGCGAATTCGGTGACCCCGCATTTGAAGGGCCGCTTTTCGTAAAATCGACAAGCGGCCTGGTTCTGAGCGGATGTAGTCGGGCTGCCACTGGTGGTGCAGGCGTCGACGAGCCACAGCGGCGGCGGGACTCATACCCCCGGTGGTGTGGTTTATAAAAACCTGCAGTACGGTCGTCGGGATGGTGGAACCACCCGGGCTACCCAAGGCCAATTCAGGTTTTCCGTTGCGATACACCAGCGTGGGGGTCATGGAACTCAGCATCCGCTTGCCCCCTGCAAGGGCGTTGGCCTCACTTCCCAGTAAGCCGTAGGCATTCGACAGGCCGACGCCGAGACTAAAATCATCCATCGTGTTGTTCAACAGGAAGCCTAAGCCGGGCACCACCCGCTTGCTTCCGTAGGCACCGTTTAAAGATGTGGTAGCAGTCAACACATTCCCCTCATCATCGGCAACCACATAATGGGTGGTTTCGGTATGTTCCTGTAGAGGATATCGGGATCCGGCAGGAAGGGGAGCTGCCCGGGATGTGCCAGAGGATAGTTCGCCCGGACGAACATCCTTCGAGCGGGTTGCCCTTCGGCGGTCCATTCCCATCGACCGCATCCGCAGGTAGGCGGTGTCGAGTAGCGACGCTACAGGAATAAAATGATGATCGGGGTCACCCAGATACTCAGAGCGGTCGGCGTAGGCGCGCCGTGCAGACTCCACCATCAGGTGGATTTCGGAAGGGGATCGCAGGGCACCGGGTGAGCACCCGGCCACCTGCATGAGTCCGAGCATCTGCAGGAGCAGAAAACCACCGGATGAAGGGGGTGCGGCGCTACATAGCCGATAGGAGCCATAAGATCCGCAGAGGGGTGCCCGCCATTTAGCCTGGTATTGTTGCAGATCGGACAAAGTCAGATCCACACACTCGCGCAACAAAAATTCCGTGAGGAGGCGGGCGGTTTCTCCCTGGTAAAAGTCACGCCCGCCCCGTTCGGCGAGTCGACTGAGGGTTTGGGCCAATTCAGGGTTGCGCAGCGTATCGCCCGGTTTGAATGGGGATTCGCGCGACAAATACGTATGCCCTCCGTTGATCCTGACGAGGTCGCCCCGGTGCGTGTTCAATAAATCGGCTTCGCGGCGAGTGAGCGTCCACCCCCCGCGTGCCAAAACAATCGCCGGTTCAAGGAGTTTGTGCCACGGAAGGAGCCCATGTTTTTGATGAAGCGCCTCCATACCGGCAAGAGTGCCAGGAATTCCTGCGGCCGAGGCGCCTTCCAGAATGTTCTTGCCGATAGGGGTACCACTCGAATCAACGTAGCGACTTCGGTTCAGTTGTAGGGGGGCCTGTTCGCGGTAATCGAGAAACTCCGTGCCATCACCCGGGGTGTGGATCAGCAAAAACCCGCCACCACCCAGATTTCCAGCTGCGGGTAGTACAACCGCAAGTGCCATTTCTACCGCGATACCAGCGTCGAAGGCGTTCCCCCCAGCCTTCAGTATGTCCAATCCTGCTCGCGCAGCCAGAGGATGTGCGGCCACAACAATGCCCTTCCGATACATGGTTTCGGCGGCACTGCATCTGGGCTTTTTGTTCTGATAGGGTTGCGCTTTGGCGTCAGAAGTGCCGATCACTACAAAAAAAACAGATACGCAGAGGCAGATGGCGATTAAGCGTTGCGTCCGACGAATCATGACGGGCTAGCGAACAAAACAAATCGTCAACTCCTATCGCGATTTGAGCAGGAGTTTGTGACGCGAAATCCCTAGACTGCTGTGTACTTCAACCTGAAGGATGCCGGTAGGGATATTGGGCAATGCCAAACTTTGCGCATTGTCGGGGCAACCCTCAGCGAGCAAACGGCCCTGGAGATCAAAGAACTTAACCCATACCCCATGCCCAACCGGTTGAGTGGTATTTTGAATTCCGCCGACCGGACTCGATGCTGAATTTGTTCCGGTTCCTGAGGCGGGAGTACCACTCAGCCAGATCCGATCCGTTGCCGGATTGGGGTAGATTTGAATCGCAGGGGAAGATGGGCCGGTGATATGGCTCGTGACTAGTCTCGGAGCCGACCAGTCAACCCTATGCATGATCCTTCCCTCCACATCGGCGCATTCCGATTCGTCCGACAAGGAGATTTTTCCCTCACCGGAGCCCTCTATCCAAAGCTCCATTCGGGTAGATCCTCCACCCGATACACCGTTGAGGCTATACCAGGCGATGCGTACCGTTCTTCCTATCTGACGAAATAGAGGGGTGATGTCCGATGAAGATGCTTGTGGTAGTCGAACATCGCGCATGGTGAGTCCGTCAGGTAGCAGCATGTTCAGGCTGATGGCTCCAATCGTCCGATCCGATACAGCCTCGATCAGCACAGGGAATCTGTTTACATTGGATGTGATCGTCGTTCCATTTTCCGGAAGTTCCCGATACGCTGCCCTAAGCCAGGGATTGGGTTGCATACTGCCGTTGATATCGCCCGTGGCCAGCACCCGAATATTACGCTCGATGGGGGCGGTACCACTGCCCACCTGCACCTGTAGCGAATCGTATTGCCAGTCACCCGCAGCGAATGAAGAAAGAAGGGTAGCAAAGCGTTGGTTGATGTTCAGCGCGTCGGATGCGTTCACCATAGATGAGAGGTTTACGTCGGCGGCCTTAAGCGGAAGTCCCGATAACAGGGTTAGTTCCGAAAAATGACGGGCGGCCAGAAGGGCATCAGTTGCCGTAGCGCCTCCCCATGGCTTATTGTGGGTGATCCTCAGGCTATAGCTTCCGGGGTTGAGGCCTAAGAAGGTGTAGCGACCTGATGAGTCTGTTGTTGCGGAGCGCAGGGTCTGGTTCGATTGGCGGAGCTCCACCAAGCTGTTGCCCATAGGAGTCTGCGCTGTGTTCAGATAGGTGATTCGACCTTCTACGCGCGGCGCTGTTTGTCCGCTTAATGCAATATTGGTTAAATAGAGGTTGTTGCCGTAGCCGCAAACCGCGACAAATTTCAGCCGGATTCTGCTGCCGGCGTAGGCCGATAAATCAATACTGTCGCGCCTCCATTGGGAAGGTAAAGAAGGGATGAAACTGCCGCTGCTGAATGTGCCGGCCGTTGCCAGGTCCAAATTCTGGCGGAAATAGCCGGTGGGCTGGTAGGTTTGTCCGCAGTTGGTCGACACATCCACACGGAGTCCATCGAACAGCGTGGTCGAATAGCGGGCATAGGCCACATCAAAGAAGAGTTTTACCTCGCCCGCCACGTTGGAAAGGTCGTAAACCGGAGTGGCCAGGTCGTCTTCCTGCCCAGCGGCGTTGTAGGAGTAGAAATTAATCCAAGCCATACCCGAGTTATTGCCAGTCGGACCAGCTCCGGTGCGGAATTGCCAGGTGACGCTGTTGTCGGGGTTACGCAGACTCCATCCAGAGGGTAGGGTTGAGCCGGCAAAACTCTCCTGAATGGGAGGGGTTTGTCCACCTCCCACGTTGATGTAGTCGGTGCGCAACAGGGTGTCACCCCCCAGGCTGTTGGTCACGATCAGGCGAATGTTATATGTTCCCATGGCAGAAAACACAACCCTCGGATTCTGGGAACTGGCACTCGTGCCCCCCACAAATTGAAAAGTGGGTGGAGTAATGGTCCACTGCCAGGTCAAGACCGCATTGAGGGTTTGATCCGTTAGAGTAACTGTATCTGTGAGGCATGGCGACAAAGAGCTGGAGGCGAAATTGGCCACCGGGGGCGCCTGGCAGTTCACCAGACTGTTCACCGGCTTGGGAATAGCGATACAGCGTCTGCCAATACCTCCCCCCGACTGTACGGGAGCCACAGCAAACCAATCGGCCAACGCCGGAACGGTTCCGGTCACCGTGAATGTGGTGGTTGGGGTGATGCCAATGGAGTCCATATAGCGTTGTCCCAGTCGGTACACGATATATTGTGATGCACCTGCTACGGCCGACCAGCTCAGGCCGGTTTCGGTTGGACAAACATACGCTATGGCGAGGCCGCTAACCAGCCGCAAGATGTTAAAAGCCTGCTCCGACTGGGCAGTTGTGGTGCCCGCTGTCACCCGAATCAATGCCTGGTTGGTGGGTGTGAGCGTTGTGGGAAGGGTCCAGCTCACATGACGCACCGTGTTCGCCTGATTGGTGGCAATGTTCGTCCATGTTTGTCCGTTGTTCAACGAATATTGCACATTGAAAGTGCCCGAAACTCCGGTTGCGTCCCAACGAATCAATTCTGTCTCCCCCGGCACAAAACCCTCGCCACCGATCGGGTAGGTGATTTGTATGCTGTTTTCGTGCCACTCCCACACCACCCAATAGCGTTGCGGACCCATGGGAATGGCGGTACCCAGAATGCGCACCATATAATTGCCCGTTTCTGGAAGGGACACGCTCACCTGCTCCGCATTATTCAGGGTGTCGACTCCAGGAACAGCCAGACTGTTCAGGGCCGTGGCCGTGGGGGTCGGATTCAAAACAAGGGGCAGAAGGTTTGCCCCATTCGGCGCAATCAGTCGCATGTCTAAATTGTTGACCAGTGCGCGGGTGGCATTGGGTGCCCCCGCTTCGTCAGCCCAATAGACCATCACCCTAAGGTTACGGGCAGAGGAGGGCACGTTGATGCTTACGCTGGCGCTGTCATTTTGGCTCAGCAATCCGGTCACGTAGCGGTTGTTCTCCAAAATTTTGAGCGCCTTGAGTGCATTAACACGTCCCCATCCAAAGCGAAAGTCTGGACCAGCATTACCCAAATCCTCAGCCGTATTTAACATACAAGCCTTCAAGAGAGCCGTAGGTGGCACCGCGTTGCTGTTGAGGCTGCGGTAGGCATGACTTAACTGGGCAAAAATGCCGGCCACTCCAGGTGAGGCCGCCGAGGTACCCCCTCCCGTCTGGTAGGTGTTGTTGGGAGCGGTCGACAATTGGTTGTAGCCGTTCGAACAGATATCGGGTTTAATCCGCCCATCGCGGGCCGGGCCACGACTGCTGGAGCTTTCCAGCTGGTCGGTGTTGCGAAGATTGCCACAGGCTACCACGTTCTTGCCCGCTTTGTAGCCCCCCGTAATGTTACCCCAACCCGCTCCGGCGCCATATCCGTGGTCGGACGTGCCCGCATTTCCGGCCGAAAAAACGTGAATCAGCATTTCGTTGTTGTGGATTTGCGCGTCAATGGTGGATGCATTTCCATTATACAACCCGCCGTTCACCTCGCTGTATGACGTCGATGTGATGGTGGTGCCCAGCGTATTGTAGTTCGATACAGCGGGTGTTACATGTGGGTATCCGTTAATGCTGTATAAATGCAGATTAGCACCCGGGGCCATTCCCTTTTTGGTGGGGTCGAGGTTGGCAGAGCCTACTGCAATTCCGGATGTCATATCCCCGTGGGTGTTTCCTGTGGTAAAATCATTGGTGTATTGGGTGAGGCGACCTGTAAAGTCGATGTGTGGACCAATTGCACCGTCGTCGGCAATCCCCACTACAATCCCGCTGCCGTCGTAGCGGTATCCACCCGATTGTTGGTTGTCGATGGCATGCGAACGGTGCAACGATCGACCTTCCCGGTCCTCGGGTTGACCCGCAGCAGGGGCAGGCTCTATATATTGAATGGCGGGATGCGAGGCAAGCGTCATGATTTGATTGGGCATTATCCAGCCGCAAATCAGATGATCGCCAGTTGGGTTTGGAATAATTTCCAACAGTGAGCCAAATGATGAAAGAAGTTCTGTGCCGATCGAAACGCCCTGAAACAACATGAAGTTGATTTTTACTTTGTCGCCCTTGTGTTGCAGTTGACTTCTGAAATTGGGATCGTGGAGCGCAGGGTTGATTTTGGCGTTTGAGGGAAGTAAAATAACACTATGTGCACCTGCCATTACAAGGTGTGAAGGGGAATAACCCAATGCCGCACGGGCTAAATAGCTATGGGGGGGAACAAATCCCAGCAGGTCTAATCCCGACCCCTTCAGCCGATCAATGGTCGATTGAACGGGAATCTGGGCAAACAACAGCAAGAAATATCGATTTCCTTGCCACTGGGGCGACGATTCGAGGGATTGTGCAAGGACTGCCGGACTTTGCTCAGCTATGCTTAGTGTGCTTCCCGGCAAATAAACCGGCAGGGAATTCTGGGCAATAGTGGGTTTCAGACACAGAAATAAGCCGGTCAACAATAAAACAAATGGGCTGCGGATTTTGGAACAGAACATAGTCAACAATCGGGTTTTTGTATGATTTTAGCGCAAAATACATATAATCCAATAACCATTGATCGTTTAGAGAGTTTTATTCAAATGCCGAACAGAGATTTGTCACCCCAAAAACTACCTGAATTCATGCGGGAAGGGGTATGCCTCGACGTCCGTTCACCCGGCGAGTATAGGGTGGGACATATACCCGGTGCTCTGCCTATGCCGCTGCTGAGCGACGCCGAGCGGGCACAAACGGGAATCACATACAAAGAGAGGGGCCGCGATGTGGCCGTGCAACAAGCATTGGTTTGGGCAGGGCCCAAAATGGCCGCATTCGTGGAACAGGCGCGCAGGTTAAGCACCGGGCGCCCGCTCATTTTGTATTGCTGGCGGGGTGGGATGCGCTCTCACTCCATGGCCTGGCTTCTGCAGCAGGCTGGATTGGAGGTGATCGTGCTTGAGGGAGGCTACCGGAATTGGCGCCATTTCATCTTCGATGTGATGGCCTCTTGGGGCAAATGGGTTGTTATTGGAGGGCCTACCGGAAGCGGGAAAACCCGACTGTTGCATGCCTTGCAGGAGAAGGGTGAACAAATACTCGACCTAGAACGCTTGGCTAATCACCGTGGATCGGCTTTCGGAGCACTCGGATTATCTCCGCAGCCTGGCAATGAGCAGTTTATCAGCGACATTGGCTGGGCCATTAGTGGAATGAAACGCGGGCGTAGAATTTGGGTGGAAGATGAGAGCAGCATGATTGGGAGCCTTCATCTCCCGGAAATTGTTGTGGGTCGACTATCCTCATCACGTTTTGTGTACCTTCAAACAGATCCCAGGCGTCGCATTCGGGAATTGGTCGACGAATATGGTCACCTCCCTAAATGGGAACTGGAAGATTCGTTTAGAAAAATTTCACGGAAAATAGGAGGACAGTACCTCAACAAGGCTCTGGAAGCGCTCAATGGGGACAGACTCGATGAAGCGGCGGGTATTGCGCTGCGCTACTACGACAGAGCTTACGCCCGGAGTTTGACGTCGCGGCATCCGTCGGGGGGGTTACTTTTGGAGTGGGGGGAGCACGAGGACGCGGAACAGGTGGCTCATCGGTGCCTGCGTATGATTCAGGGCAAAGGCTCGCAAACCAAATGTTTTATTTCACACCAGACCTTATCCACTGAGGTAAAATCCATACCTGCAATATGAACCCGATTCCCAGGTTACCCCGTCTCACCGAATTGGCCCCGGCATCGGGCTGTGGTTGCAAATTGCCATCACAACAGCTTGAAATCATTTTATCGCAGGTACAGCCATCGGCAAGCGGTGGACTCCTGTTAGGATGGGAGAACAGAGACGACGCTGCTGTCTACCGTTTCTCATCCGACCGCTTGCTGCTCTCGACCGCCGATTTCATGAGTCCACCGGTCGACGACCCCTACGATTTTGGTCGGATCGCTGCCACCAATGCCATCAGTGATATCTATGCGATGGGTGGCGAGCCCATGCTGGCACTGGGAATCCTCGTTTGGCCCTCCAATCAACTGACACCCGAAATGGGAGCAGAGGTGTTGAACGGCGCGCGCGAGGTGTGCGACGATGAAGGAGTGGCACTGGCGGGCGGACACAGCGTGGAGGGCCCGCAACCCCTATTCGGACTATCGGTGAATGGCTGGGTGGCCCCCGAACACCTGCGTACCAATTCCACAGCCCGTGAGGGCGATTGGCTCTACCTCACCAAACCTCTTGGTATAGGGGTACTCACAGCAGCCCTCCGCCGTCAGACCCTGCAATCAGGCGACCTGTTTACCCTACTACAATTAACTACCCAATCCAACAAGGCGGGCGCGCAATTTGCCCGCGAGGAATACGTACACAGTATGACCGATGTAACGGGATTTGGTCTGCTCGGACACCTGCTGGAAATGTGCCGCGCATCCGGCACGGGGGCCGACCTCTATCTCGATGCCCTGCCCCAGGCGAAAGGCCTCGATCCCTATTTGTTTTCAATGATCGTACCCGACCAAACCTACCGCAACTGGAATGCGGTGGAAGCACAGGTTAGGGGCATGCAAAGCATGGAATTTTTGCTGCTTTGTGATCCGCAAACCAGCGGCGGACTCCTTCTGAGTGTACACGCGCAGGCTACCGATACCTTCGAAACCAAAGCCCGGGAGTTGAATCAGCCCGTATGGCGGATTGGCCGGATGAAGTCGAAGCCTGGGGTGGATATTTTGCCCCGATTCAACGGAGCATGAGTTCAGCCGCTTTTTCGGCGATCAAAACTGTTGGTGCCTGTGTATTTCCCCGTGTAATGTTAGGCATGATCGATGCATCCACGACCCGTAGTCCATCCACCCCATGTACCCTGAGTTCGGTATCCACCACAGAGTCCTCATCGGGTCCCATACGGCAGGTACCCACCGGATGGTATAGCAATTCGGTATTTCGCCGCAGATATTCAACGACTTCCGGATCACTTTGGAGAAAAACAGATGGTAGATAAGGTTCGAGTCGCCAACCGTCGAAGGCTGGTGCCTCCATAATGGCCCGCGCCTTGTGAAATCCAACAACCATTTTCTCCAAATCCGATGAATTTGAATAGACAGCGGGATCGATCCAAGGCACGAAGTGATCGTTGGGCGCGGGGCTCACGATACCGCGTGATTGGGGCTGCACCAAAATGGGCGCGAGGCTGATGCCGTTGCCCTTGGGCCTCACAAATCCATGGTCTACGAAGAATATCGGTGCAAAATGATACTGTAAATCGGGCGCGCGGAGGTCATCCTGGCTGCGGGTAAAGCCGCCGGTTTCACAAAGATTGCTACAAAGGGGCCCCTCACGTTTCCACCACCACCTGATCAGGTTGGCGAGTGTGTCCTCACCGTCGAATGAGGAACCCTTGTGGGTTCGATAGGCGATTGGCACGACCGGATGGTCCTGCAGGTTACGGCCAACCCCGCTGAGTGCACGCCGAACTGGTATCTGCATCCCCCTGATTATTTCGGGGTCTCCGATGCCGCTGCGCATCAGGAAAAGCGGGGATTCTATGGCGCCCCCACATAGTATGACCGATTCGGTGGCGTAAATGCTGCGAGTCCGACGGCCTAGGTTCACGTCTACACCAGTCACTTTTCCACTTTCCCACAGAGCGTGGAGCGCACGAGCACCGGTGAGAATACTCAGATTCGCTCTATGCATGGCAGGGCGCAGGAATGCATGAGCCGGACTGTGCCGGGCACCGTTCTGAATATTGACAGGATGTATGCCCACCCCATGCGCGACATTATCGTTGAGGTCATCCACAATCGGATAGCCTGTTTGTTGCGCCGCCTCCAAAAAAATACGGCTTAGGGGATGAATAGTCAAGGGCGTTTCGATGTTCCACAGCCCATCCAGCCCGTGCAAATGAGTGTTGGTCGATGCACTGCGTTCACTTTTGCGAAAAAGGGGTAGCAATTCCTCATACCCCCAGCCCGGATTACCCATAGCAGCCCAACCATCGTAGTCGTCGCGGTGCCCCCTGATGTAAATCATCGCATTGATGGCTCCCGATCCCCCCAGTGTTCTTCCACGCGGAATAAACAGCGATCGCCCGAACAACTCGGGTTGAGCCACAGAATGGTGGGCATAATCGACTCCCGAACGGTAGAGTTTCGAGAAAGCTGCGGGAATCTTAATCAGTGGATGCCAATCCCGGATTCCGGCCTCGAGTAGGATCACTTTGCGCGATGGATCTGCGCTCAGGCGATAGGCCAAAACACAACCCGCGGAACCCGCTCCCACGATGAGATAGTCGGCATACAAACTATCTGATTTCGACATTCGTCAAATATAGGTTGTCTGTGTAAGATGTTTCAATAATTTTGGCCAACCCGGAGGCGTTCACTTTTTCACACTTACAAACATGGGTATCATCGGTGGCGTGCTGAAGGGCGCCCTCAAAACACGGGCGCGCATCAAATTGCCTCAACCAACTCCACTGAGGCAGCAGGAGCGTGTACTGCGCACTTTGTTGAGCAAGGCCAAGGACACGCAGTTGGGTCGCTACTATGGCTTTGAATCAATGTTGAGTCACCCAAGCCTATCAAAGGAATTTGCACGACGGGTCGATTGGCACGACTACAACCTCATTTTCGATCGTTGGTGGTCGAAGCAGCTGGCCGGACAACCCAACATCAGTTGGCCCGGCAAGACACCTTATTTTGCATTGAGTTCGGGCACAACAGGGGCTCCGAGTAAGTACATCCCTGTAACCTCCGATATGCTCCGGTCGATGCGCAGGGTTTCGCTCCGTCAAATGGAGGTGCTTGCCCAATACAACCTACCCTCCGATTTGTACACCAAAAAGGTACTCATGCTGGGGGGCAGCTCACGATTAAGGGTTGAGGGCGATCACTACTACGGCGACCTGAGTGGGATTACCTTGTCGAAGGTCCCTCTATGGTTCGAGCCTTTTTTTAGTCCCGGACGCCGAATTGCCCGCCTCGACGATTGGAAACAGCGCATCGAGGCTATGGTGCAAAAGGCACCTGAATGGGATGTGTGGATTATTTCTGGTACATCAACTTGGGTTGTATGGCTGATAGAAAAGATCATCGAAAGATATCGACTCCGAAACATCCACGAAATCTGGCCCAATCTCAAAGTATGTGCCTATGGAGGCGTTTCCATTCAGCCATACCTCAACCGCCTCGAGCGTTGCATAGCGCATCCCCTGATTTTCATCGAGACTTACGTGGCATCGGAGGGATTCCTCGCCTATGACGCACGGACGAGTCAACTCCGGCAGGGTATGCAACTCAACCTTAACAGCGGCGTCTACTTCGAGTTCATTCCGTTCAACGGTTCCAATTTTGATGAAGAGGGCGCACCGCGATCTGGATTCGAGGCCTTAAGGATTGATCAGCTATCGGAGGGAGCAGAATACGCGCCCCTTATCACCACCTGTGCAGGGGCTTGGCGCTACCTGATCGGGGATACCATCAGACTCACTTCCGCCGCGTATAATGAAATCACGCTCACCGGCCGCACGCGACAGTTTTTGAGTCTGTGCGGCGAACATTTGTCGCACGACAACATGAATGTTGCTGTCATGCAGTTGTCGGCCCGCCTCGGGGTTGCCCTCGGGGAATATACCATACACGCGATCGAAGGGAACGACGGACTCGGACACCACTGGTATATCGGTTGCGATGCCCCGATTCCAACTGAGAAGGCTGCTATTTGGCTCGACGAAGAACTCTCTGTCCTCAACGACGATTATGCGCTGGAGCGCCAATTCGCTTTATCGCAATTTAAGGTCGATTTCATACCGGAAAACTGGTTTATGGAGTGGATGGAGCATCGGGGGATGCTCGACGCACAAAGGAAATTCCCTCGGGTGGTGCAAGGAGATGTTTTGAAGGCATGGACCTCCTTTGTACGTGAGAAAAAGGAGGGTACCCGCGCATGATTCCCCATCCCTACGCGCAAGGATTCGGCTTCGGGCTGATGCTGTCGGTGCTCATCGGCCCCGTTTTTTTTGCCCTTCTCCAGATCAGCATCACCCAAGGCTTCCGGGCAGGTGCCCAGATTGCGGTGGGAACCCTACTGAGCGACATGGTGTTGGTGGGTTTGTGCTACTTCGGACTAACAGGCCTCATTGCCATACCTGAGAACCAACGACTTCTGGGCATTCTCGGTGGACTTTTTATGTTGGTTTATGGTGGCTATTTGCTACTCTCCCGCCCCCCGGCGGCATCTCATGAGGCGACAAATATTCCGACACTAGTCACAGGTCCCAAGGGATTTTTGATGGTGAGGGGATTTCTTCTGAACATACTCAACCCGTTTACCTTGGTGTATTGGCTGGGACTGTCAACATTGGTCAGCGCACTCCCCACCTACGAGCAGGCCGATGATCTGGCCTTTTTTGGGGGAACACTAAGCGCCGTTCTCTTCACCGACCTGCTGAAATCCTATTTGGCGCGCCGACTTCGGCCGTGGCTCAGCCGTGCCCGTGTGCTTTGGCTCAACCGCATCACCGGAATTGTTCTGATGGGCTTCGGCATATCCCTTCTGCTCCAGGTTTTTTGGTTGAAACGAAATTTTTTTTAGCATTTGCCTATATTTGCGCTCCCTAAGAAGAAGATCGGGGTGTAGCGCAGTCCGGTTAGCGTACACGTCTGGGGGGCGTGTGGTCGCTGGTTCGAATCCAGTCACCCCGACCAAAACCGAAATGGCAATTGTCGCACGGCGGTTGCCATTTTTTCTTGCGGCTTGCGGCCCATTTTTTGATTTGCGACGTTTTTTGTTGTTCTGCATCATTTGTTGATTTTATCGACAATTGTTGAATGCGTTAATTTTTGTTATGCGGCGTTTTTTATTGTACTCTGCGCATTAACGCGGTTTGATTTGGTGGCTTCAGGAGGGGTTACGAGTTTTGCGGTATGAATGAGGCCATCATGCATTTCATCTGGAGTAACCGGCTGATGAGGCCTGGAGAATGGTACACCCAATCGGGTGACCGAATTTGGCTGGAATCGCCTGGTCAGCACAACCATGATGCGGGACCCGATTTTTTGGGGGCGCGACTGCGCATCGGAAAGTTGTGGTGGACCGGCGCTGTGGAGATACACTGGCATGCGATGGAGTGGTACCGCCACCGCCATCAGCTCGATCCGACTTATAATCAGGTGGTGCTACATGTGGTGTGGGAGGGAAGTCAGCCCGCTACGCGATTCGACGGAAGTGAGGCCGATACATTTGTGATGAAGCCCTGGGTCGATGGAAGCATTCTGGATCACTATCGGCAGCTGATGTCGGAGGGAGGTAACTTTCCCTGCGCCCCACAGCAGGGGCAAGTCGACCGCAGCCGGTATCTGGCCATGCTCGATAGGGGAGGGCTGGCGCGCCTCGAACTGCATACACGCCGTTTTCGCGAGTATCTACAGCGTTGTGAGGGCGATTGGAACCAGGCTATTTGGATCGGATTGGCGCGGAGTTTCGGACTGAAGGTGAACAGCGACGCGATGGAACAAATTGCGTTCTCGATTTCCATCGCGGAAATCCGAGCCTGTCAGGGCCACTTCAACCTGATCTGGAGTAAAATGAAGGAGCAGGTGGAAATCGATTCCACGTGGATCCGGCTGCGTCGACTGCGTATGCGGCCCGCGTCTTTCCCGGAGCACAAGTTGAGGCAGTTGGCGGTGTTGGTGGCTCACGGACTGCCCGATGTGTATGAATTGCTTTCGACCTCGAGTCCCGCGGAAGTCAGGGCCCTGTTCAAAAGCATGTCTTCGATAGATGCGGCTTCTCATAATTTACCATCATCCGACGATTGCTTTTCACCTACAACGCTACAGGTTTTTATCATCAATACGTTGATTCCGGCCCTGTTCTGTTATGGCGAAGAGCATCACCTGCCGCAGGAGCAGGATCGGGCGGTGCAGTGGCTCGAACAACTCGGGCCGGAAAAAAACAGAATCACGAATATTTTTGCATCTTTGAATGTTCATGCCAACAACGCTCTTCGCACGCAGGGCATGATCCATCAGTTGGATGCCTATTGTCAGCCCCGGCGATGCCTGGAATGTGCCGTGGGTGCCTATTTGTTGACCAGAACCCTGAATAAGCGTTATGCTAAAACTGCTTGATCAACTTAAAGACAGTAGTCAGCTGCAGTTTTTTGGCGTGTGTACGCTCATCAGCGAAACATGGGGTCTGCCCCTCGATCGGATTCGCATTGTGTTCGTTTATGTTTCCCTGTTTTCCTACGGCTCATCAGTTCCACTCTATCTCATCGCTACCTTTTGGTTGCGGATCCGACATTACGTGAAAAGGAGCCGGTGGCTGGTGGAGTGATGACCCGAATATTGATAACGGGCAGTAACGGTCTGCTGGGCAACCGATTGGTTGAACAGCTGCGTGCCAGAAATGATGTTGAGCTCATCGCCACCTCATTGGGGGCCGATCGCCGCCCGGATCCGACTGGCTACACATATGAGCCGATGGATGTCACCCTCGAACAATCTGTTACCGATGTATGTCAGCGATTCCGGCCAGATGCCATCATCCACACGGCTGCCCTGACTCAGGTCGACGTAGCAGAACAGCAGCCTGCTCGTTGTCGCATTCTTAACGTTGGGGCTGTGGCGCATCTGGTGGGCGCGTGTGCACAGTTCGGCATTCACCTGGTTCATTTATCGACTGATTTTGTTTTCAATGGACTGGCAGGACCTTATGAGGAGTGCGAACCGACAACGCCCATCAGCACCTACGGGCGGTCGAAGGCGGCGGCTGAACAACTCCTGCGCGACAGCACCATTTCCTGGGCGGTGGTGCGCACCATTTTGGTTTATGGGAAAGAGGTGCCTGGCGGCCGTCTCAACATTCTGCATTGGGCTGCGCGGGTGCTTCGGTCCGGGGAACCCGTTCAGGTGGTCGAAGATCAGTTTCGCATGCCCACTTACGACGAGGATCTGGCCCGTGCCTGCATAGATTTAGCTATAAAAAGGGAACAAGGCATCTTCCACATTTGTGGAAAAGATGAAGTGAACATCTATGAATTAGTAGGACGGGTGGCCCGGCATTTGGGTTTGGGTATGGAGTCTGTAAGGCCTGTTTCGAGTTCTGATCTGCCCATGGCTGAGCTTCGTCCACCCCGTACCGGGTTTCGGTTGAATAAGGCGAAGTCGAGGCTCAACTATGAGCCGGTTTCGCTGGAGTTTGGGTTGACATCTGTTTTGGGGCCGTCCGTTTCGGGATCCTAATTTGCCATTCCCGTTCCTAAGCAGTATGTTTAACGCACTCATTAATCCGTAAACTGATTCTTTATGTCCGACAAAGACTCCTGGGGCTCCCGTATAGGCTTAATCCTCGCCATGGCGGGAAATGCGATTGGCTTGGGTAATTTTTTGCGCTTCCCCGTGCAGGCGATGCAAAACGGGGGCGGTGCCTTCATCATTCCCTATCTGGTTTGTTTTTTGGTGATGGGCATTCCCTTGCTCTGGATTGAATGGGGAGTGGGCCGATATGGTGGACGTAGGGGCAACCACAGTACTCCCTTCATTTTGGATCAGATGGGTCACAATCGGTTTTGGAAGTATTTCGGCGTTTTTGGCATTTTTACCAATATTGCGGTAGCGGCCTACTACTGCTACATAGAATCATGGACTCTGGCATACGTATACCACAGCCTGATTCAGACCTTTCAGTCGATGGGACAATCGGAGGTGGCTACATTTTTTCTGAAGTATGTGGATGTAGGTAGCAGTACGTCCGGCATACCCTACGAATCGGTCGTGTTCTACGTGGTGTGTCTCTTACTCAACATCTGGATTTTGTCGCGCGGCCTGAGTGGTGGGGTCGAACGAGTGGCAAAAATCGGCATCCCCCTTTTGATGCTTTTTGGATTGTTTCTCGCCGTTAAGGGTTGGACGCTCGGCAGTTCGGGATCCCCGACCGGGTGCACCGACTGCAATAGTTGGCTGGGGATGGATTATCTGTGGAAGCCGCAGTTCGATAGTCTATGGAACCCAAAGGTTTGGCTGGCAGCGGCGGGTCAGATTTTCTTCACTCTATCAGTGGGAATGGGAACGATCCAGTGTTATGCAGCTTATGTGCGTCCGAAAGACGATATTGCCCTCAATGCCATGTCGGCGGGCTGGATGAATGGTTTCGTGGAAATCGTACTCGGCGCGAGCATTGTGATTCCTATCGCTGTTGGGTATCTAGGTCTCGATTGGGTGAAGGAAAATGCCGGATTCTCTATGGCCTTTCAAACCATGCCGTTCCTGTTCAACAAGTGGGGGGTTTTATTGGGCACTGTGGCTGGAGTGATGTGGTTCGGACTCTTGTTTTTTGCGGGTATAACCTCATCGTTGGCCATGGGTACACCCTGGATGGGCTTTATGTGCGATGAATTTGGCTGGAAAACCTCCAAAGCAGCCTGGTCGTTCGGGGCATTGGTACTGGTGATGGGACTGCCTACGGTTTTGTTCTATGACAAGGGGGTGTTTGATGAATACGATTATTGGGCGGGAACAGTTTCACTAGTGGTTTTTGCACTGGCAGAGACCATTTTATTTGCCTGGATTCTGGGCATCGACAAAGGCTGGGCCGAAATCACACGAGGGGCCGATATGAAGGTTCCGAGCATCTATAAGCCAATCATTAAATATGTCACCCCCACCTTCCTGCTGGCAGTATTTTTGGGAGCGTTGTTCACTCCCAAAGACAACGATTGGTTGCGTGCTGTTTATAAGGGTTGGGAGTTAGATCCATCCAGCATTATTGGAAATATTACGCACAAGGGACTCGAGGCAAATCGAAGTTACTTCTCAGACCGCTTCGAGTCGGAGGTCGCTGGTTCGGTCGATTCTATACAAAAGCAGGGGGGGGGTGGATTTGTGATCCACATTAGCTCGGCCAAGTCGACCGAGTCGGCCAACCAAACGACCAAGAGTTATCCGTTTGAATCGGATGCGGATCCTGCGGTGGCGGGTGGTGATTCGGTTAAGATCGGGAGTCCAATCGCCCGTGCCCGTGGGGCTTTTACCAATAAGGTTTTTTACATCGATATGGCCCGAATTGGTCTCTTGGGCATGTTTGCTTTTGTTGCGTGGCAGGTGCACCGGGCAACCATTCGCAGAAAGCGTTTGGGGATTCCGCTAGAATCTGAAGATGATGATGACCCGGTGTAGATTTTTTACCCTCAAAAAGTGAATTGCAACCTTCCTCTTTCCCTGTCAACCAATTAATCCGATTATATGAGTATCTCCGCATTTTGTATGATGATGTTTGTAAAAATATCTGTTACGCTCATCACGGCCTATTTCTTTTGGCAGGTTCTGGAGGCCAACAAACGCAAGTCTCACTGATCCATAAACGATTTAGGGCACTTCAGGCTTCAGTCAATGGTGGGGGGGGACGAGAAAGGCGGATGGCGCCGGTTTTGGGAGTTGAGTCGCTCTGAACGCTATGGTGTTGCGGTGCTCCTGGTACTGATGTCTGGTCACCTCGTTTTCCGCTTCTACGAATACCAGCATCCCCCTGATCCACCACTAGAGGTGGTGGAGTGGGCTCGGGAAGAATTCCATGGGGCTCGGAAAGGGAAAAGTGTGGACCAAAAACCTAATTCGGTGTCGCAAGTTGGGTTATACTCCTTCATATTTGAAGAAACGGACTCCGCCGATTTTGTGGGCATGGGTCTTCGACCCAAAACAGCTGCTTCCCTGCAAAGGTACCGTGAGCGAGGCGGAAAAATACGTAGTTTGAGGGATTGGTACGCCTTGAGGGCATTGAGTGAGGCCGAAAAAGAGCGATTGGCACCCTATCTTCAGCTACCGGAAAAGGGAAGCCTACAGCCTGAATTAGCCGAGGTTAGTTCCAGGAAATTCCATCGGCGCGACACATCGGGAAGTGCACGGCCATCCATGAGCTATATCCCCATTCGACGTTGGGCCGTGCAGGAGCTGAACCGGTCTGACTCAGCGGGCTGGGATGCCATACCGGGTGTGGGCCCTGCTACTGCCCGGCGCATCATCGAGTACCGCGATCGCTTGGGCGGATATCTGCACTTGTCGCAGCTGCTCGAAATATATGGTATGGACAGTGCCCGATACGAGGCCCTTCTTCCCTTTGCGTGTTTGGAAGTACCCGTCAACATCCGTAGAATCTCGTTAAACCGCTGCAGCGAGGAGGAACTCTCGTCGCACCCCTATGCCGGCCGGACAATGGCCCGCCGACTCATTGCATTTCGTGAACGGCATGGACGTCTGCCTGGGCCTGACTCCCTCCTGCAGATGAGACTCTATGGGGTGGAATCCGAGAAACTGAATCGACTATTGCCCTACCTCGAGCCATAGGAGTCGTATTATGCGGGATGTTCTCATCCCGTTGATAGAAATGGCTCCGTTTGCCGTAATTTTGCGTAGCGCAAACTCCACTGAAAAATGGCCTCAACAACGACCGGATTAGATTTCTCCACCACCGAAAACCAGCGGATGATTGCCGAAATGGTGCAGACATTTGCCGCCCGATACATCAAGCCCCATATGATGGAGTGGGATGAGTCACAGGAGTTTCCCGTTCACATATTCAAGGAACTGGGCAAAATGGGACTCATGGGGGTTCTGGTTCCGGAGGCATACGGTGGCAGCGGGTTTGGTTACCTGGAGTATGTAACGGCCATTCGGGAAGTGGCCCGGGTGGATGGCTCCATCGGCTTGTCGATGGCCGCCCACAATTCATTGTGTACGGGTCATATTCTGCAGTTTGGAAATGAAGAACAAAAGCAGCGCTGGTTACCCAAATTGGCCACAGCCGAGTGGATTGGAGCCTGGGGCTTGACCGAGCCCAATACGGGTTCAGACGCGATGCGGATGATGACGGTGGGGCGACAAGACGGTGATTATTGGATTATCAACGGAGCCAAGTGTTGGATCACGCATGGTAAGTCAGGGGATGTGGCGGTTGTGATGGTGCGAACCGGTGAATTGCTGGATTCACACGGCATGACAGCTTTTGTGATTGAAAAGGGGCATCAAGGATTCAGCAGCGGAAGGAAGGAAAATAAGCTGGGGATGCGGGCATCTGAAACTACTGAATTGCTGTTCAACGAATGCCGGATTCATAAAAGCCAGATTTTGGGTCAGGTGGGTGAGGGATTCATCCAGGCCATGAAGGTGCTCGATGGTGGGCGGATCAGCATCGCCGCTCTTTCTCTGGGCATTGCCCGTGGGGCGCTGGATGCATCTATTCAGTATGCCGATGAGCGGAAGCAGTTTGGTAAATCGATTCGGGATTTTCAGGGCATAGCTTTTAAGTTGGCTGATATGGCTACGGAGCTGGAGGCGGCAGAGCTACTGACTCTTAAGGCGGCCTGGCTAAAAAATGAACATAAACCAATGACCTGCGAGTCGGCTATCGCCAAATACTATGCATCGGAGGTTGCCGTACGCGCATCCACCGAGGCCATACAAATTTTCGGTGGTTATGGGTACACCAAGGATTTCCCGGTTGAGAAGTTTTACCGCGACTCCAAATTGTGTACGATTGGAGAAGGCACCAGTGAAATCCAAAAATTGGTAATTGCCCGTCAAATTTTGAAGTCTTAATTGTTTCTCTTATCTTTGCGCCTCCTAAGAAAATTCATTCATGATTAAAATTGACATTAAAGACAATGATACGGTTGACAAGGCTCTCAAACGGTTCAAAAAAAAGTTTGAGAAAATGGGGATGATGCGCGAGCTGCGTGCCCGTCAAGCCTTCGAAAAGCCATCCATTGAGCTTCGTCAGCAGCGGCTGCGTGCGGTCTACAAGCAGCAGATGATTCAGAACGGGTTAATCTAAGCTCAGGCGCAATCCCCCTGCTCGATTCTGTTCATCAACAGGCATCCGACGTCCCTGCCTTATTTTTCCTTATATTCGCAATGACTTTTTTTGGTTTTGTGCATGGATTGGGTTCAGGAATTCCTCCGATATCAAAAGTTTGAAAAGCGATGCTCTCCCCATACATTGAGGGCCTATGGGGCGGACCTTCAAGCCGTTCAGTCCTTTAGGAATTTGACGTTCAACATCCAAACGCCGTTATCGGAGTCGAACTACCACGAACTTCGCGCTTGGGTGGTTTCCCTGCTCCAGTCCCGCCAGTCACCCGCTAGCGTAAACCGCCGGATTTCCACTATAAAATCATACTTTAGTTTCTTGCGTCGACGAGAATTGCGGGTCGACAATCCGGCGACGCGCATCAAGAGGCCCAAATCGGCCCGGCCATTACCCCCCATGGTGCCGCTGACGGATATGCAAAAGTTGCTCGATCAGGGTGCTGCGGCCGCAGAGACCTCCTTCGGGGCCTGCCGCGACCATCTTCTGCTGTCGCTCCTATATGGTACGGGTATGCGGCGCGCCGAACTGCTCAGGTTGAGATTGGACGATGTAAATTTCGCCACGGGGCAGGTTCGCGTCCTCGGAAAACGTAACCGTGTGCGGCTCATTCCACTGCCCACGGTAGTTTGTGCCGAATTAGGCGACTTTATCCTTCAAAGAAAAAATGTAGTCCAGGACACGGAATTAGATGCGCTCTTCGTTAATGATAGAGGTATGCCCATCAGCGAGTCCTATTTATACAGGTGTGTACGAAGAATTCTCAGTCAGGTGAAAGCATTGCCCAGAAGGAGTCCGCATGTGCTTCGTCACACCTACGCCACGCATCTGCTCGATCAGGGAGCGGGACTACAGGACGTGAAGGAACTGCTTGGGCATACCAGCCTGGCTGCTACGCAGGTCTACACGCATCGTTCTATCGAAAAACTCAAAGAGGTGTACCGCGCAGCTCATCCCCATTCCGGAAAAAACTAAACAGGACTTAAATGGAAGTCAATATTCAGTCCATTCACTTCGATGCCGATAATAAGTTGATAGAGTTCATCCGCCTCAAAGCAGGGAAGCTTCAGACATACAATCTTGATATTCTGAATGCAGAAGTCTTCCTAAAAATCAGCGCCTCCTCCGATTCAGCCAACAAGGTGGTTGAATTGAAGCTGCAGCTTCCTGGACATACCCTTTTTGCATCCGAAAAGTCCAAGAGTTTCGAGGAGGCAATCGATCATTGTACTGAATCTGTGCGCCGTCAACTGGAGAAACTCAAGCACTGATTTTTTCTTATTACCGCTCTTTCTTTTTTCAATTCTTTTTCTTAAATTTGCCCTCCCTTTTCGGGAAGGCTTTGCCTCACTGATTTCGGGTCGTTCTTTGAGCATCTGCCTCCTTAGCTCAGCTGGTAGAGCAACTGATTTGTAATCAGTAGGTCGCTGGTTCGATTCCGGCAGGGGGCTCGTGTTGTTTTATGCCGGGGAGATACCAGAGTGGCCAAATGGGGCAGACTGTAAATCTGTTGCGAAAGCTTCGGAGGTTCGAATCCTCCTCTCCCCACCACCTGTTCTTTTTGGTTCAGGTAATGCGGGAGTAGCTCAGTTGGTAGAGCGACAGCCTTCCAAGCTGTAGGTCGCGGGTTCGAACCTCGTCTCCCGCTCCAATGTGGAGCTTCGGGTGTGAATCCGGCACTTCCAATCGCGATGAAAGACGTTCATCGCTAGAATCAGGCCGTTGTAGCTCAGGGGTAGAGCACTTCCTTGGTAAGGAAGAGGTCGACAGTTCAATTCTGTTCAACGGCTCCATTCAACTTCAAACCAGGCAAGCGGGCGGCCAACCCGAACTGCCTCATTCTTTTAAATTAAACCCTTAAATAAAAAAAACCATGGCAAAAGAAAAATTTGATCGTTCCAAACCGCACGTTAACATCGGCACCATTGGTCACGTTGACCATGGTAAAACCACGCTGACAGCTGCCATTACAAAAGTGCTCGCTGAAAAGGGTTGGTCTGAGGTTCGTTCTTTCGATTCAATCGACTCAGCTCCTGAAGAGAAAGAGCGTGGAATCACCATCAACACCGCACACGTTGAGTACCAGACAGCAAATCGTCACTACGCCCACGTGGATTGTCCGGGTCACGCCGACTATGTGAAGAACATGGTAACGGGTGCTGCCCAAATGGACGGTGCCATCCTCGTGGTTGCTGCCACCGACGGCCCAATGCCCCAAACCCGCGAACACATTCTTTTGGCCCGACAGGTAGGTGTGCCCGCCCTGGTTGTGTTCATGAACAAGGTAGACATGGTGGACGATGCCGAGCTGATCGAGTTGGTTGAAATGGAAATCCGTGAATTGTTGTCGTTCTACAAATTCCCGGGCGAAGAGATTCCAATTATCCAGGGCTCTGCTTTAGGAGCTTTGAATGGTGAGACGAAATGGGTGAACACTGTTGTTGAGCTGATGAGCACGGTCGACAACTACATCCCGTTGCCTCCACGCCAGACCGAGCTCCCCTTCCTGATGCCTGTGGAGGACGTGTTCTCCATTACGGGTCGTGGTACTGTGGCCACCGGCCGTATTGAGCGCGGTGTAATCAACTCCAGTGATCCAGTCGATATCATCGGTATGGGTGCAGAAAACCTGAAGTCGACCGTAACCGGGGTAGAGATGTTCCGCAAGATCCTGGATCGTGGCGAAGCAGGCGATAATGTAGGTCTTTTGCTGCGCGGCATCGAGAAAACCGACATTCGCCGTGGAATGGTAATTTGTAAGCCCGGTTCAGTGAAGCCGCATGCCGATTTCAAGGCCGAGGTATACGTTCTCTCGAAGGAGGAGGGTGGTCGCCATACTCCATTCTTCAACAAGTATCGTCCTCAGTTCTATTTCCGCACGACCGACGTAACTGGTGAGATCATACTGCCCTCAGGTGTTGAGATGGTAATGCCCGGCGACAACATTTCGATCACGGTGAAATTGATCGCACCGATCGCGATGGAAAAGGGACTTCGTTTCGCCATCCGTGAGGGGGGTCGTACAGTAGGTGCTGGTCAGGTTACTGAAATCATTTAATTGTAAAACCGCCTGAGTCTGTTGCCGGATCGCATTCCGGCAATAGGCCGTCAGACGGGTGTAGCTCAATTGGCAGAGCGATGGTCTCCAAAACCATAGGCTGGGAGTTCGAGTCTCTCCACCCGTGCATCAGATAGATTAGAGCCATGAAAAAGATAATCACTTATATAAAGGAGTCGCGCGAAGAGCTGCTGCACAAGGTGTCGTGGCCCACATGGGAGGAATTGCAATCTAGTCTGGTGCTTGTACTGGTTGCCTCATTGATTTTCTCGCTGCTGATTTATGCTATGGATCTTGGCTTTTCGAATGCGTTGAGTGTCTTTTATCATCTTTTTCAATAAGGAAAAGTAAACATGAGCACAGAGTTGCGTTGGTATGTAGTCCGGGCCATCAGTGGCAAGGAGAAGAAGGCACGGGAATACCTCGAGTCGGAAATTCAGCATTTGGGAATGAGCCATCTGGTGCCCCAAATTCTGATTCCTACTGAGAAGGTGTTGCAAATGCGCAATAACAAAAAAGTGATGAAGGAGCGCAACTTTTTTCCGGGTTACGTGTTGATAGAAGCCGCTCTTAATCCCGATTTGGTAACGGCCATAACTCAGGTACCCAACATCATCGGTTTTTTGGGGGGCGAGAATCCATCGCCACTGCGGGAGTCTGAGATCAATAAGATTTTGGGAAAGGTAGATGAAATTACGGATTCCGCTGATCTATTGCGTCATTCGTTTACGATCGGAGAGTCGGTGAAGGTGGTGGACGGCCCATTCAATGAGTTCACAGGAGTAATTGAGGAAATCAACGAAGAGAAGAAAAAACTTAAGGTGATGGTCAAGATTTTCGGAAGACGTACACCATTGGAGTTGAATTTCATGCAGGTAGAAAAAATAAGTTAATATAGTCTTGTCATGGCAAAAGAGATTAGTGCGTTCATCAAGTTGCAGATCAAGGGTGGAGCAGCCAACCCGGCCCCCCCGATCGGCCCGGCTCTGGGTTCAAAGGGTGTGAACATTATGGAGTTTTGTAAGCAGTTCAATGCGCGTACGCAGGACAAGCCGGGCAAGGTGTTGCCTGTTGTCATCACGGTGTATTCCGATAAATCGTTCGACTTTATTGTGAAAACACCCCCGGTAGCTGTGCAGCTTTTGGAAGTATCGAAAGCACCCAAAGGTTCCGCTCAGCCAAACCGTGTGAAGGTAGGTAGCGTAACCTGGGATCAGGTCCGTGCGATCGCGGAGGACAAGATGCAGGATATGAATGCGTTTGAAGTGGAGTCTGCTATGAGAATGGTGGCCGGTTCGGCCCGTTCATTGGGTATCAACGTATCAGGTGTAGCCCCCTGGGAAAACAATTAAAATTCACGACAGTGTCTAGATTAACTAAAAATCAGAAAAAGGTACAGGTACACCTGGAGGAGGGTAAGTTCTATTGCCTTTCTGAAGCTACTTCCTTGGTGAAGGAAATCACCTACACAAAATTTGATGCTTCGGTCGACCTCGACGTGCGCTTGGGTGTAGACCCGCGCAAGGCCAATCAAATGGTACGTGGAACGGTAACGCTTCCCCATGGAACGGGTAAAGTGGCGCGCGTACTGGTATTGTGCAACCCTGATAAGGAGACCGAGGCCAAAGAGGCAGGAGCAGATTTTGTTGGATTGGATGAATTCATCCAAAAGATTGAGGGCGGGTGGACCGATGTTGACATTATCATTACACAGCCGTCTATTATGGCCAAGGTAGGTCGGTTGGGACGAGTATTAGGCCCACGGGGGCTCATGCCCAATCCCAAAACCGGTACAGTAACGGATGAAGTGGGCCGCGCCGTCACCGAGGTGAAGAGTGGTAAAATCGATTTCAAGGTCGACAAGACTGGGATTGTGCATGCTGCGATTGGAAAAGTTAGTTTCAAGCCCGCACAATTGGAGGAGAATGCCAACGAGCTTATCCAGACCATCCTTAAGCTGAAGCCTTCGGCGGCAAAGGGCACCTACGTAAAAAGTATATCTATGTCCAGCACGATGAGTCCGGGCATACACATTGAACCCAAATCCGTCTCCGGAATTTAACAAAATGACACGGGAAGAAAAAAAGCAAACCATCGATGAACTAGCGGATAAACTCGCGAGCAGTTCCTATTTCTATCTGACCGACAGCTCCGCGCTCGCGGTTGAGACCATCAATAAATTCCGCCACCTGTGTTTTCAACGTAAGGTTGAATTCCGAGTGGTAAAGAACACACTGCTTCGGAAGGCGATGGAGCAGGTCGATTCCAGTGCCTATGTTGAATTGTATCCATTATTAGCTGGGCCTACCTCCGTTTTATTTGCAGATACCGGAAATGTTCCGGCGAAGCTCCTCCAGGAATTCCGGAAATCGAGCAAGAAACCTGTTTTGAAGGCGGCATTTATCGATTCAGCCGTTTATGTGGGTGATGATCAGATTGATGCGCTCACCAATGTAAAATCCAAGCGAGTTCTCATCGGGGAGCTTGTTGGTTTGTTGCAATCACCTGCCCGCAACGTTATTTCCGCCCTACAGTCATCAGGCGGTAAATTGGCTGGCATCGTGAAGACCCTACAGGAAAGAAATTCATAAAACAACTTACAACCCTTTAAACCCCATTATCCCATGGCAGATTTGAAAGCATTTGCAGAGCAGTTGGTAAACCTTACCGTTAAAGAGGTCAATGAATTGGCCCAAATCCTGAAAGATGAGTATGGCATTGAGCCCGCTGCAGCTGCAGTGGCCGTTGCTGCTGGTCCCGTTGCCACCGGTGGTGGCGCCGATGCCGGTGATTCAGGTGCTGCACAAACCGAATTCGATGTGATCCTGAAGAGTGCAGGTGGACAGAAACTCAATGTAGTTAAATTGGTTAAGGATCTGACTGGTTTGGGACTGAAAGAAGCCAAAGATTTGGTGGATGCAGCTCCTAAGACCCTGAAAGAGAAGTGTCCGAAGGATGAGGCAGAAGCCCTCAAAGCTAAGCTCGAAGAGATTGGCGCTGAGGTCGAGATCAAGTGATCAGCTGTCTTTTTCATAATAGCTGTAGTCTGATAGCCTGAAAACAGGCATTTAAGCTCTACAGCTTTCCGCATTTTAGGTTCAGAGGTTCAACCAAAGTAATTACATTGGCACAACATATCACACCCGATGGACGGATTAGCTTCTCTTCCGTTGCCCACCCACACGAATACCCCGATTTCTTGGATGTTCAGATTAAGTCGTTCCGCGACTTTTTCCAATTGGAAACTTTGGCAGAAAACCGGTCCAATGAGGGCCTTTTTAAAGTTTTCGCTGAAAATTTCCCTATTTCTGACACCCGCAACAACTTTGTCCTTGAGTTCATTGACTATTTTGTGGATCCACCACGATACTCCATTGAAGAGTGTATCGAGCGGGGGCTGACGTATGCAGTCCCGTTGAAAGCGAAGCTCAAATTGTCGTGCAATGATCAGGACCACGAGGATTTTGAGACCATTGTGCAGGATGTATATTTGGGGACCATTCCTTATATGACCCCAAAGGGCACTTTTGTAATCAATGGTGCGGAACGAGTTATCGTTTCCCAGCTCCACCGTTCACCCGGTGTCTTCTTTGGGCAGACAATACATTCGAATGGTTCAAAATTGTATTCGGCGCGAATCATCCCGTTTAAAGGGTCGTGGATCGAATTCGCAACGGATGTTAACAATGTCATGTATGCATACATCGACCGAAAGAAGAAGTTTCCGGTAACCACCCTTTTTCGAGCCATTGGCTACGATTCCGACAAGGATATCCTAAATATTTTTGGTCTAGCCGATGAGATTAAGGTCTCAAAAGCCGGATTGAAGCGGGTTGTTGGAAGGCGTTTGGCTGCCCGTGTTCTGAAGTCGTGGGTAGAGGAGTTCGGTGACGAGGATACAGGTGAACATATGGTTATTCCTCGACACGATGTTCTGTTCGATCGTGACATGGTGCTCGAAGAGTACATGATTGATGAGATTGTGGACGCGGGTGTGAAGTCGATCATTCTGCACCGTGAGGAAATTTTGCAAGGAGATTATTCAATCGTCTACAATACGCTCCAGAAGGATACATCAAATACCGAGAAAGAGGCCTTAGAACATATCTATCGGCAGCTCAGAAATGCTGAGCCACCCGACAATGAGTCGGCTCGTCAGGTGATCGAGAAGTTGTTCTTCAGCGACAAACGCTACGATTTGGGTGAGGTTGGCCGTTTCCGGATCAATCGTAAGTTGGGCATGGAAACGGGTATGAACGTGCGTGTTCTCACAAAGGAGGATATAATTGCGATCGTGAAGTACCTCATTCAGCTTTCGAATTCCAAGGCCGACGTGGATGATATCGATCACCTCAGTAACCGCCGTGTTCGCACGGTGGGTGAGCAGTTGTACTCCCAGTTCGGTCTCGGTTTGTCTCGTATGTCACGCACCATACGTGAGCGTATGAATATTCGTGACAACGAGGTATTTACCCCTACCGATCTTATTAACGCCCGGACGCTGAGTTCCGTAATCAACTCGTTTTTTGGCACTAATCAGCTAAGCCAGTTTATGGACCAAACCAACCCACTGGCCGAAATCACCCACAAGCGCCGCTTGTCGGCCCTCGGACCGGGTGGTTTGTCACGCGAGCGTGCCGGCTTTGAGGTGCGCGACGTACACTACACCCACTATGGCCGTCTTTGTACGATTGAAACGCCTGAGGGGCCGAACATCGGTCTAATTTCGTCGCTCTGCGTTCACGCTAAAATCAACAATATGGGTTTCATCGAAACCCCATATCGCAAAGTCGATGCAGGTGTGGTGAACCGAAACCAAGTGATTTACCTGAGTGCGGAGGATGAAGACGAGGGCGTTATCGCTCAAGCCAACGCACCTTTGGCCACCGACGGTTCTTTTAGTCAAGACCTCGTCAAGTGCCGGTTACAAGGTGATTTCCCAATTGTGGAACCCGGTGTTGTTCAGTATATGGATGTCGCCCCCAATCAGATCGTGGGTATAGCGGCTTCACTGATCCCCTTCCTAGAGCACGACGATGCCAACCGTGCCTTGATGGGATCCAACATGCAGCGTCAGGCCGTTCCCCTTTTACGCCCACAAGCTCCTATCGTGGGAACCGGTCTTGAGGGAAAAGTGGCACGTGACTCACGGTCCATGCTCACTGCAGAAGCTGATGGTGTGGTAGAATACGTTGATTCACGGAAGATTGTGATTCGCTATAACCGTACAGACGATCAGCGGATTACCAGTTTTACGGGTGATTCCAGAACCTACAGCCTTACCAAATTCAGAAAAACCAATCAATATACCTGCATCAACCACAAACCTGTGGTGGTGACCGGTCAGCAGGTGTCGAAGGGCCAGGTATTGGTTGACGGCTATGCCACTGAAAATGGCGAGCTCGCTCTGGGTCGTAATCTGAGGGTGGCTTTCATGCCTTGGCAAGGCTACAACTTTGAGGATGCGATTGTGATATCCGAGCGTGTTGTTCGGGAGGATTGGTACACCTCCGTACACATCGAGGAGTTTGAACTTCAGGTTCGCGACACTAAGAGAGGTGAGGAAGAGTTGACCAACGACATCCCCAATGTGAGTGAGGAGGCCACTCGTCACCTCGACGAAAATGGCCTGATTCGCATCGGTGCCCACGTGAAGGAAGGTGATATTCTGATTGGCAAAATCACGCCCAAAGGGGAAAGCGATCCTTCTCCGGAAGAGAAACTGCTTCGCGCCATCTTCGGAGAAAAGGCGGGAGATGTCAAGGATGCATCCCTGCGTGTGCCGCCGAGTATGACGGGTGTGGTGATCGACAAGAAACTCTTTTCCCGCGTGAAGCGTGATAAGCATTCGAGGGGCGAGGATAAGGGCGCGAATGAGTTGATTGACGGCAATCTTGCGCGTGAGTCGGGCAAGTTAAGGGAGCTCTTAATCGATAAGCTGATGTTGCTCACAGAAGGCAAGGTATCCCAGGGTGTAGCCAACCAGTATGGTGAAGAAGTGCTATCGAAAGGCACCAAATTCACGCGTAAGGCACTATCTGAAATGGATTACGCTCAGGTGAACCCGGATGGGTGGTTGGTCGACAAGTCCAAGAATGAGTTGATTAAGACCTTGTTGAAAAATTACCAGATTCGCTTGTCGGAAATGCAGGGCGAGGCCAGGCGCGACAAATTTGCGATTCAGATAGGTGATGAATTGCCCTCAGGAATACTCCAATTGGCTAAAGTTTATTTGGCGCAAAAAAGGAAACTGCGGGTGGGCGACAAAATGGCGGGACGTCATGGTAACAAAGGTATTGTGGCGCGCATTGTGCGTGATGAGGACATGCCCTTCTTAGAGGATGGTAGTCCCGTAGACATTGTGCTGAACCCCCTGGGTGTTCCTTCCCGTATGAACCTAGGCCAGATCTATGAGTCGGTACTTGCCTGGGCCGGAAAGGAGTTGGGCCTGAAGTTTGCCACACCTATTTTTGACGGGGCGAGCCTCGAAGAAGTTCGTGATTTCACCCTACAGGCAGGAATTCCGGATTTGGGCAGCACGCGTTTGCGGGATGGTCAGACCGGTCGGTATTTCGATCAGCCCACAACAGTAGGGGTTATCTACATGTTGAAGCTCGGCCACATGGTCGATGACAAGATGCACGCCCGTTCCATCGGTCCCTATTCACTCATTACCCAGCAGCCGCTGGGTGGTAAGGCGCAGTTTGGTGGACAGCGTTTTGGCGAGATGGAGGTATGGGCGTTGGAGGCTTTTGGTGCCGCTAATATCCTGCAGGAGATTCTCACTGTTAAGTCGGATGATATTGTTGGCCGTGCTAAGGCCTATGAATCGATCGTTAAGGGCGACAATCTGGCGGTTCCGGGCATCCCGGAGTCTTTCAACGTGTTGTTGCATGAGTTGCGTGGATTGTGTCTAGAGGTTAAGTTGGACTAAAAAAAATCAAATGTCATTTCAGAAAGAACCCAAGATCAAAAGCAATTTTACCCGAATCACCATCAGCCTCGCTTCGCCCGAGACGATTCTGAATCGTTCGAAGGGCGAGGTCACCAAGCCGGAAACCATCAATTACCGGAGCTACAAGCCAGAGATGGGTGGGTTGTTTTGTGAGCGCATTTTCGGTCCGGTCAAGGATTTCGAATGCCATTGTGGAAAGTACAAGCGAATTCGCTACAAGAACATAGTTTGTGATCGCTGTGGCGTTGAGGTTACCGAAAAAAAGGTGCGCCGTGAGAATATGGGACACATTAAACTGGTGGTTCCGGTGGCACACATCTGGTATTTCAAATCTCTGCCCAACAAAATTGGATATCTGCTGGGATTGGCTGGCAAAAAACTGGATTCAATCATCTATTATGAACGGTATGTGGTCATCCAACCTGGAATAAAGGAAGAAGACGGGGTTCGCAGCATGGACCTACTGACGGAGGATGAGTACTTGGCTATTTTGGATACCCTTCCCCGGGAGAATCAATATCTGGATGAAAAGGATCCCCAGAAATTTATTGCTAAGATGGGTGCGGAGGCGTTGCAGGATTTGTTGAGCCGTATCAATCTGGATGAGCTCTCATTTCAGTTGCGCAATCAGGCGGCCACGGAGACTTCTCAGCAAAGAAAGATTGAGGCTTTGAAGCGTCTGAAAATTGTGGAGGCCTTCCGTGGTTCGAACCGGGAGGGGTTGGAAAATCGTCCGGAATGGATGATTGTGCGCATGGTGCCGGTCATTCCACCCGAGTTGCGCCCACTGGTGCCCTTGGAGGGAGGACGATTTGCCACCTCCGACTTGAATGATTTGTACCGCCGCGTAATCATCCGCAATAACCGTTTGAAGCGTTTGATCGAGATTAAGGCTCCGGATGTGATTTTGAGGAATGAAAAGCGAATGCTTCAGGAGTCGGTCGATTCGCTGTTTGACAACAGCCGCAAGGTCAATGCGGTGAAGGCCGATGGTAACCGTGCACTGAAGTCACTCAGCGACATGCTGAAAGGTAAGCAGGGGCGCTTCCGTCAAAATCTCCTCGGTAAGCGTGTGGACTACTCTGGCCGTTCGGTCATTGTCGTGGGCCCAAACCTTAATCTACATGAATGTGGTCTGCCCAAGGACATGGCCGCTGAGTTGTTTAAGCCGTTTATCATACGGAAGATGATTGAGCGGGGCATCGTCAAGACCGTGAAATCGGCTCGCAAAATTGTGGATCGAAAGGAAGCGGTGGTTTGGGATATCCTGGAGAATGTCATGAAAGGTCATCCCGTCCTCCTGAACCGTGCCCCTACCCTGCACCGATTGGGTATTCAGGCTTTCCAACCCAAGATGGTGGAGGGTAAAGCCATACAGCTTCACCCGTTGGTGTGCACGGCTTTCAACGCTGACTTTGATGGTGACCAAATGGCGGTCCACGTTCCACTCGGCAACGCGGCAGTGTTAGAGGCACAGATTCTGATGCTGTCATCGCACAACATCCTGAATCCGGCCAATGGTTCGCCCATTACCGTTCCCTCGCAGGACATGGTTCTTGGGTTGTATTACCTGACCAAGGGGCGCAAGAGCACGAACACCCACACAGTGCGCGGTGAGGGTTTGGTTTTCTACTCTGCAGAAGAGGCGCTGATTGCCTACAACGAGGGCAGGGCCGACCTCCACGCATGGGTTAAGGTACGGGTACCCGTGCGTGATGCACAGGATGGCACGCTGCATACCAAATTGATTGAGACCACCATAGGAAGGATTATGTTCTCGCAGGTAACTCCGGAAGAAATTGGATTTGTCAATGAGCTGCTCACAAAGAAAAGCCTGCGTGAACTGATTGGCCGGATCGTACGCTATACCGACATTCCCTCTACCGCGAAGTTTTTGGACGAAATCAAATCCATTGGATTCAAAATGGCGTTTCAGGGTGGACTATCGTTTAACCTGAATGATGTTATGATTCCGGAAAACAAAACCCGTCTCCTGGAAGAAGCGGCCAGGGAAGTGGCAGAGGTTACCCAAAGCTACAATATGGGGTTCATAACGAACAATGAGCGCTACAATCAGGTAATCGACATCTGGACCCGCATAAACAGCCGGATCACAGACACGCTGATGAAGGAGATTTCCTCTGACAGGCAGGGTTTCAACTCCGTTTACATGATGCTGGATTCCGGGGCCCGTGGTTCAAAGGAGCAGATTCGCCAACTCGGCGGGATGCGTGGACTTATGGCCAAACCGCAGAAGAGTGGCGGCGCAGGTGAAATTATTGAGAATCCTATTCTTTCCAACTTTAAGGAGGGATTATCCGTATTGGAGTATTTCATCTCCACGCACGGCGCGCGTAAGGGTCTTGCAGATACGGCCTTGAAAACGGCAGACGCCGGTTATTTGACCCGTCGTTTACACGACGTGGCCCAGGATGTGGTAATCTCAGAGGTGGATTGCGGTACCCTCCGCGGTTTGGAGATTTCCGCTCTGAAGGACAATGAGGAGATCGTTGAATCCCTTTTGGAGCGGATTGTGGGTCGCGTAGTGCTCAATGATTTGTACCACCCTATCAGCAAAGAGTTGATTGTGGCTGCCGGGGAAGAGATTACAGAGGATATAGCTGCTGTTATAGATGCTTCACCCATTGATTCGGTTGAAATTCGTTCGGTACTTACATGCGCTGCCAAAACCGGCGTATGTGTAAAGTGTTACGGAAGAAATCTTGCGACCAATCATTTGGTTCAAATGGGCGAATCAGTGGGGGTTATCGCCGCCCAATCGATCGGTGAGCCGGGTACCCAGTTAACACTTCGCACCTTCCACGTGGGAGGTGTAGCGGGTAACATCGCCTCAGAATCCCAACTTATTGCCAAATTTGATGGCCGGTTGGAATTCGATGAGGTGCGTAAGGTAAACCACAAGGGTGACAATGTACCGCGACAAATCGTAGTATCCCGCTCGGGTGAGATGCGGATTGTGGACCCCCAAAGCGGTCAGCCCCTAATGACCAACGTGCTGCCCTATGGAGCCGAATTGTTTGTGAAAGAGGGTGATCTCATCAAAAAGGGTGATAAAATTTGCGTGTGGGACCCATACAACGCCGTGATCATTTCGGAGTTCACGGGAAATGCCGATTTTGAAAACGTGATCGAGGGCATCACTTTCCGTGAGGAATCCGACGAGCAAACCGGTCACAGGGAAAAGGTAATCATTGAAACGAAAGACAAATCGAGGAATCCGGCCATTCGAATCCTCACCAAGTCGGGTGACAACCAGCGGACCTACAATCTACCCGTTGGCGCGCACATCGTGGTGAATGCAAACGACACAATCGTGAAGGGTGTTATTCTTGCGAAAATCCCAAGGTCCACCACTAAGACACGTGACATAACTGGTGGTTTGCCACGGGTTACGGAACTTTTCGAAGCCCGCAACCCATCCAATCCGGCTGTGGTTTCGGAAATTGATGGAATCACCACTTTCGGAGGTGTTAAGCGGGGCAACCGTGAAATTCAGGTGGAGTCGCGCGATGGCCAGCAAAAGAAATATCTGGTGCCCCTGAGCAAGCACATCCTGGTGCAGGACGGGGATTTCGTGAAGGCAGGTTACCCCCTGTCGGACGGTGCCATTACCCCTTCGAACATTCTTTCGATTAAAGGTCCTGGTGCTGTTCAGGAGTATCTCGTGAATAACATCCAAGAGGTATACCGATTGCAAGGGGTGAAAATTAACGACAAGCATTTCGAGGTGATTGTTCGCCAGATGATGCAGAAAGTAGTGATCGTGGATCCGGGCAATACCACTTTTCTCGAGCAGGAAGTGGTCGATAAAATCGACTTTATGGAGGTGAACGACGAGATCTACGACAAGTATATTGTGATGGATTCGGGCGACTCTGCACAGTTCCGTGTGGGTCAAATCGTTCCGCTGGCGCGTTTGCGGGATGAGAACTCTTCTTTGAAGCGTAGAGATTTGCGCTTGATGGAGTTCAGCAAAGCGCTTCCTGCGACCTCACAGCCCATGCTTCAGGGTATAACCCGGGCATCATTGGGAACCCGTAGTTTCGTTTCGGCTGCATCATTCCAAGAGACAACCAAAGTGCTCAACGAGGCGGCCATTGCTGGTAAAATAGATTATTTAGCAGGTTTGAAGGAGAATGTGATCGTCGGTCACCTGATTCCGGCCGGTACTGGTCTGCGTTCCTATGAGAAGATTGTTGTGAGTACAATCGAAGAACACGAAAAATTGATGGCCTCCAAGGCGCTCTTGTTGGCTGAAGAAGAATAACAATTCAAAAAATGGAAAATCAAGATCAGAATCAGATCAATATAGAGTTGACTGAGGATATGGCCGAAGGGGTGTACAGCAACTTGGCCATCATTACACATTCCCAGACTGAGTTTGTGGTGGATTTTGTTCGCATGATGCCCGGAGCCCCAAAAGCACGGGTGAAATCGCGGATCATTCTTACGCCCCATCATGCGAAGCGGTTGGTTCACGCTCTTCATGATAATCTTGGTCGCTATGAGCAGTCGTTTGGGGTAATCGATGTGCATGAAAACCAGCCGACCCTGCCCATGACTTTTGGCGGCCCCACGGCTCAGGCATAGTTGGCGGGCCCATGGCTCAGGCGTATTGTACAGGCACACCAATTCAGACATAATTTAACCTCCGGACCGGGCGTAGTTCAAATGCCCGCGTCCCTGGGATATATTGACGGTTCTGCGACTAGTTTTGCTTAGGTAGACTACCGCTTGCGCATATCCGACGATCGAATTTCATCTTGGTGTAGGTAATGATACCGTTCGGCATAGCCTCAGGGATATCCTATGCCGGATAGGTGCTGTCGCCATACAAGTATAAGCTTTTGAAACCGCTTCGTGTACCCCCGCGTATATGCCACAGGGTGACTTAGGGTTTCTGCGGATATTCGCCAATGAAACCCAATTCTCGTCCGGACCATTTCCCCCATGATTGGGAACCTTAATGGTGGAAAAAATTGATTTGCCAACGGTTCATGATTCCGGTGTTATCCGGTTCATCGAGGATTGCGTCGATTGCGCTTTTGACCGATTCCAATCGAAGCTTGTCGGGGTTGGGCCAATGGGTGTTCACGGAAGCCGTTGCTGTCCCTCGGGAGCGTGTGACTGGTTGGATTCGGGTTGCAGGGAAACGAAGATGCTGCGACTGTTAACATCTGGAAGGGTTGTGCGCAGGCGGATCTGATGTTGCAGACTTTCGGGATTAATCCGAGGTCGGTAAACTATTCCGAACTGAAGTGCGCTGTAGTGCTGATCCGATGGAAAGCGGTTGAGCAACAATTGCCGTGTGGCTGGGTGTTGCACAGGACGGAGTTCTACCAAAGGTATCGAATCGGTATCTTTTCCGGGTAGGTGCTACTGTTTCCCCCGTCCTCCAATTGCGTTCATAGACCGTAACCTGCGCCCTAGTACGGTCGGGTAGAGCAGCGACCAACAAACCACTCATGCCTGAACCCACTACGGCAACCTCCATGCCCCTGAAGGTCTATGATTGGGGCTGCAGAATCCATGGCAATGTGGGAATTAATAGAATAATTGCGGTGTAGTCGGGCGTATTTTTGCACAAAAAATAAACGAATGAATTCGATTTCTATTCGAGACGCATTGCTGATTAATGAAGGTGAAGTGAGAGAAGTGAATGTCCACATCCAGGATGATAAAATATGGCACATCGATCCGATTGGTCGCAACCGGCCGGCTGATCAGATTCTATCGCTCAAAGGTGCCTATTTGATGCCCGGCGCAATCGACGACCAGGTGCATTTTCGGGAGCCGGGTCTCACCCACAAGGGGGAGCTGGCAACAGAATCTTGGGCCGCGGTGGCTGGGGGCATCACCAGCTTTATGGAGATGCCCAACACAAAGCCAGCCGCCATCACTAAGACACTATTGGAGCAGAAATACGTCCGCGCAGCGGAGGTGTCGCCTGCTAACTATAGCTTTTACCTCGGCGCCACGCCCGACAATGTGGAAGAATTAAAATCGGCCGACTACAGCCGGATCTGCGGGGTAAAGATATTCATGGGCAGCTCAACCGGCGATTTGCTGGTTAATGAAGAGGAAGCACTCGACACCATTTTTCGATCCGTTAGCGCCCTCATCGCTCTGCATTGCGAATCAGATCCCATGATTGCCGAGCAACTGAAGCACTGGAAAGAGCAGGTGGGGGAGGGTGGACTAACTCCGGCGCATCACCCGCTTATTCGTTCCCGAGAGGCTTGTTATACCTCTAGCGCACAGGCCGTAGAACTAGCGTGCAAGCATGGTACACGCATTCATGTACTTCACATAAGCACAAAAGAGGAACTGGAATTATTCGACGCGGGCACACCTCTCAGCGAAAAGCGGATTACAGCCGAGGTCTGTGTGCACCACCTTTGGTTTGAGGAGGGCGACTATCTCCGGTTGGGGAATCGGATCAAGTGGAATCCAGCCATTAAATCGGCCGAAGACCGGGCCGCACTGCGCAGAGCGCTGAACAACGGCCGCATTGATGTGGTGGCCACCGATCACGCGCCCCATACCTTGGAAGAAAAAGCGCAGCCCTATTTATCGGCCCCCAGTGGCGGCCCTCTGGTTCAACACTCCGTGCCCATGATGTTCGATCTTGTCGAACAAGGGGTATTGTCGCATACCCGACTTGTAGAGTTGATGTGCCATAACCCGGCTGTGCTATTCAGGATATTAAACAGAGGATATGTGCGGGAAGGCTACCAGGCCGATTTGGCCGTGGTGCGGGCAATGCCTCATACTGTAAATCGCGAGAGTTTGATGTACCGCTGCGGCTGGTCGCCCCTGGAAGGGATTACCCTGCGACATACCGTAGAGAGCACATTGGTTAATGGACACCTCATTTGGCACAAAGGGCAAAGAGGGACGTTTATTCCGGGCCATCGGCTCGCCTTTCGTCGCTGATGGTTGCGGGGAACTGTTACTTTTTACCAAGATCGATCGCATATTTAAGCAAAAGAGCACCATCCGATTCAATTTTTGTACTATTGAAAGCAGAGGCAATAGGTAATCCATAGATTGTACTTTTTGCAACCCAAAGTCAGGGTTTTGGGCCATCGATGGCTTGCAACCAAGTTTAAGCAAAAGGGGAGGTACAAGAATGGCATGAATTCAAAAGAAAAAACCCCGATTAGTGGATAATACAAATAACTATTTTTGACACATAATCTTTTGACACATAATCTTGCTTTTATGAAGGCACTCTACCCCCGCATTCTGTTCTTTTTCTTAGCCAGTACATTACTGTCGGCATTTCAATCCAAGGCTCAATATTGTCCGTCGCAATCCAATATTTCGACCGATGAACACATCACGGGTGTTACCATCGGTGCGCTGTCGAATCCATCGGGTGGATCGAATTATTCCGATTATACTGCCCAAAGCGCAACAGTCAATCCCGGCGGAAACCCTCAGATTTCGGTCACCATCTACAACGGAGCGCCTCCTGGTGTGACATGGAACGAATATATTTCCGTTTTTATCGACTGGAATCAGGACCAGACTTTTGACACTCTCACTGAAATGTATCTGGTTGGGTCTTGTAACACCAACGGATGCACGGTAACTGGCAACATCAGCGTACCGCCCACGGCAACAACTGGAACCACCCGAATGAGGGTAATTCTTCGGTATAATGAATACCAGCGTAATCCCTGTGGCAATTATACGTTTGGGGAAACGGAAGACTACAGCGTGGTGGTTTTACCGCTTGTGGGCCGCGACGTGGCTGCTACCGCGGTATTATCGCCAGTGACCCCCATTCTCGCCTCGACTTCGGTGTCCGTCACCATCCGCATTTCCAATCTGGCTGCCGATCCGATCAATACGGCGACCGTGGGATTTCAATTGGATGGGGGTGTGCCCGTTACAGAAGTGTGGACGGGAAGCCTTACATCTGGTCAATCCGTCAACCATACCTTCAGCAGTTTATTGATTCTGCCTGCGAGTAGCCCAGCCCGGATCAAGGTCTGGGCCACCAATGCCAATAATTTGGGTGCCGATATCAACCCGGGCAATGATACCCTGCGGGTGAGCCGCTGCTTGGCCCTGCCTGGAGGTGTATATCTCGTTGGCGGAAGTCCGCAAGCCACCTTCCCTACCCCCGACTCGGCGATTCGGGCCATCAGCTGCGGTGGTATCGCGGGTCCGGTTACCTTTTCCATCGAGCCGGGAACTTATTATGGCAGCTACAACCTCAACAACATCCCGGGTTCGGGTGTTTCGTCGATCACCATCAGCAGCCAAAACGGCATCGCATCCAGTGTTGAATTGCTGCCCGATACAGTTGTAGTCCCTGCAACCGGAAGAATCTTGTTTAACATCAACCATACGCCCGGGGTGAATCTGAGTAATTTGACCCTGCGTATGCCAACCTCAACATCACCCACCACCACGGGTAGCATGCTGGTTTTTGCAGATCGCTCCCCTTTCTTGAACGTGACAGGCTGCACATTGCAGGGTCCCGCATTGACGGGAGGATTTTCATTCGGACAAATGGGCATATCCGCCCAGCGATCCGATACGGTGGTCATTTCCGGCAATATCTTTCAGCGCTTCAATACAGCCGTTCAGCTGACGGATCCCATACCGGGTCGCCCCTATGTTTCGGGATGTGCCCTAACCTTCAACCAGTTTAGCAATTACGAGACTGTGCTAAACGCCCGGAATCAAGCGACATTAGTTGTACAAGGAAATCAATTGACTGATGCTGCGGCGCATTCGGGGGCCTTTGAGTTTGAAACGGTGGCCGGCCTCCGGATTGAATCGAATAAAGTGACGGGTAATCTGGGCAGCACAGTGTTTACTATTCAGAACCCGAACGACAGCACGGGTCTGTCGAATCAGATCGTGAACAATGTTGTGAGTGGCCGCTTTGCCGGAACCGGATTTCAAAACCTGTACTCTGCTTTGAATGTGAATGCCTTTGCCGATACCACCAATTCGGCGAATCCGATCGATCAAATAGAGGTAGTTCATAACACCTTTCATGTAGAAATGGCAGCTCCATCTGCATCGGGTGGGTTGGTGAATTTCAACGGGATTAATTTCCTGCCTGTTCGTCTCTGGAGCCAGATCGATTTCCGCAACAACCACGTCACAGCGCGTGCTGAGATTGGCAGTGCACTTTCTACTGCGGTTGTCGCCCTGAGTCTCGAAGGGGATTCGACTCTGGTGGCACTAAACAGCAACTACAACAACTACTTGTTGTCTGATCCGGCCAATGCCAATCCCACCAACAACTTGATTTTCGATAACAACATTCCCCAGGGCTACGCCAATTTATCGGCATGGCGTACGGCCAGTGGAAAAGATCTGCAGTCGATTTCGGCTAGTCCGGTCTACGCGAGCCTAGCCACCCCGATCCCGACTTCGGCTGCAGTCAACAATATGGGAACTCCGATTTCGGGGGTAACGGCCGACATCACAGGTGCGCCACGCAACGCAACGACTCCCGACATGGGCGCGTATGAGTTTACCCCATCACCCAACGATTTGGGTGTCATTGAAATAAGTGGCGTTCAGAGTGGATGTAGTTTAGGCTCCGCGATCCCGATACAGGTACGAATATTCAATTTTGGTACAGCTGCCCAAGCGATTTATTCAGTGGGTTACAGTGTCAACGCCGGTACACCCGTCACTGAACCAGTGAATGTGAACCTAAACCCAGGGGATACGCTTTCCTATACGTTCTCTACCCCGATTAATCTGAGTAACCCCGCCACTTATGAAATTAAGGCATACAGCATCCTGTCATCCGACGTCCTTCCGGCAAATGACACCACTACCCGTGTCGTTGTGAGCATCCCCACTGTGGGTGCGTCGGCCCTGCCTTATGAAGAGAATTTCGAAAATGGAAATGGTGGATGGATCGCCGGCGGCGTCAACAATTCTTGGGCATTGGGGGCACCAGCGGGCACCACAATTACCACAGCGGGCACGGGCACCCAGGCTTGGGTGACCAACCTAGCAGGCGACTACAACAACAATGAGCAGAGTTTTGTGGTTTCGCCCTGTTTCGATTTCAGTACAGTGGTAAATGCGGAGATCTCGTTCGACCTGTTTTATGTGACCGAACTTAACTGGGACAAGGCAGCCCTGCAGTATACGCTGAACAACGGACAAACGTGGGTACGATTGGGCTCGTTGGGCAGTGGCATCAACTGGTACAACCAGGCCAACACCACAGTGGGACCCTACACCGGCAACCCGGTATGGTCGGGCACACCCGGCAGCGGTGGATGGGTGCGGGCCGTACATTCCCTATCCGTTGTCGATAATCAATCTTCCGTCCGTTTTAGAATCGCATTCTATTCGGATGGCTCAGTGGTCGATGAAGGTATCGGTTTCGACCGTGTTTTGATTCGCCGTCGCCTCGATCCTGTTATTTTGTCGGTGAGTCGACCCAACGACTCCTGCGTGGCATCTCCCAGGACAATCCGGGCCCAGATTACTTTCAACAACCCCGTGGCCTCGGTCTCGCTCCGGCGCGACCTTACGAATTCTGGTGTATACACCACCCAACCGATGACGTTGAATGCCACTTCCGGATTGTGGGAAGCAACCATTCCAGCCGGTCAGCCCAATGTGCCTGTGCGCTTTTTTGTGATTGCAACCGATAACACACAGCTGGCAGATACATCAGATGTTACGAGCTATGTCGACGATTACCTGCGGCCCAATGCAGGTGCCGATACATCGATTTATGTTTCTGGTACAGCCACATTGCGCGGTTCAGGGGGTGGTTTCGACGCCTTCCTGGGTACCGGAACAATAACCAATACCAATATCACGTATCCTGCACCCTATGGGGGATTCTATTGGGGCGCCCGTCACCAGTTCCTCATCCGAGTGTCGGAACTACAAGCGTTGAACATCGGGGCGCCGATTGTTTCGCTGGCTTTTGATGTGGTGGCCAACCAAGGTAGCCCCCTGTCGAATTTCGAGATCAAGATGGGTCATACTTCTGCTACGGATTTGACCTCCTGGCAGAGTGGACTCTCGACGGTCTATTCCGTACCGAGCTATACAGACGTTCCAGGTTGGAATACACATAATTTTCAGAATCCGTTTCTTTGGAACGGCCAAAGTAATGTTGTGGTGGAGGTTTGTTTCCAGAATGGTTCTTTTACCAACAATGCCATCGTGAATCAGTCCGCTACCCCCTTCGTTTCCTCTTATTATTATCGGGCTGATGCACAAGGTGTTTGCCCCAATACGGGTAATTCCGGCTCTATTTCACAGCGTCCGAACATGCGTCTAAGGGGTGGTTATGCCTTTGCCTGGAAAAACTTAACGACTGGGGCGATCGTTTCCAGTATACAGAATCCTGTACAGGTATCCCCGGTAACGACCACCGCCTATGAGTTTCGGCTAACTGATCGTGGATGCTCGCGGGCCGACACGGTATTGGTTACCGTGCTACAACCCCTGCCGGATGTGGGGGTATCAGCGATAGTGCAGCCTACATCGTTTGTGACGGGTCAACAACAAACGATTAAAGTGGCCATCAAGAATTACTCCACAACAGGCGCCTCGGCAGTTAATTTTGACGTAGCCTACCGTGTAAATGGGGTTGAGGTGAACTCAAACACCATCTTCAGACAAATTCCTCCAGGCGATACCATCCATCACACCTTCACCGCGCGCTACACCCCGCCAACAGGTGGTGATTATCTCTTATGTGCCTACACCCGTTCGGCCGGTGATATCAACGCACAGAACGACACAACCTGTCGGTCATTCGTGCGGGTGGGCATCGATCCATTGGATCGGGTTGATGTTCGACTCTATCCCGTGCCAGCCTCCGACTATTTCTGGTTTGAGTTTCCCGAGCCCTTGGGCGCTTCACCCGTTTTGCTGGTGACCGATGCCGTAGGTCGTAAGGTTTGTGAGGAGCAGGTCTATGCGCCCCATCTTTCGGCTGGTATGCTACCCACAAACCTGCACCGTGTGCGGGTGGCGGACTGGCCAACGGGCATGTATCACTACCGATATCTCGATGCGGGCCGAACAGCTACAGGGTCGTTCCTGATTGCACGATAGGTTCTATCCTAATTTTCTGATAGGTATGTTCCTGATTGCCTGATACATTCTGTTTGGCACCAAACATCTGGTTTTTCCACCATCTCGCCAAAGCAGTTTGTGCTTTGTTCTTTCGGGTGGTGTTGCGCGATGGATTTGACCTCCGGGAGGGTGACGAGTACCCCGCCAGACGACCCCGCTTGTATACGCTGAACCACACTAATTCATTTTTGGATCCTGTTTTGTTTGCCGTTCAACGAAAGCAGCTTCTGTATTTTTTGGCCCGCGGCGATGTGCTTTATGGCTTTGCCTGGGGGGTACTCCCCCTGATCTTTCCCTTGTTGCCCGTTTGGAGGCGTAGGGAGGGACAAGCATATCTGAAGGGCAATTATTCAACCTTCGAGCGGTGTTTCGACGTCTGGAATCGGGGTGGGGCAGTGGTCATCTTTTCGGAGGGGCTGTGTGAAAACCGTATGGGACTAAAACCGCTCTTGAAGGGTACTGCGAGGTTGGTTTGGCAGTCCTATGGACGAGGCTTGGATCTGGAGGTGGTGCCTGTGGGTGTGTGTTTCGAACATTATAGCGGAACGGGTAAGGCAGCGCGGGTGCGTTTAGGGACTCCTTTGAACTGGCAGAGCCTGGCCAAAGGAGCTTTGTCGCCCGCTCATTTCTATCAGGCGTTCAATACCGCCTTGGCTCCGGCCATGGCCGCTTGTATGGTGGATCCGGAAGAATCGGGATACGGCGCGAAGTTTTGGTCTGATGTACCGCCACGTACGGGATGGCAACAAAGCATGCGCTGTTTGTCGCGTCTCATTCATTTTCCCATTGCTTTCCCGTCTCGTGTGATGGCTTCGTTGCTCACACGTGGAACAGTGCATTTTGATGCGGTATATTTCGTGATCCTCATGCTGTCTTATCCGCTCTCGCTCCTTTTATTGCTCGTTTTTGGGTTCAGTTTCTTTCCGGGGCATGCGTTCGTTGTATGCTTATGCGTGGCCCTTTTTCCGTTGATTGCATGGCTGGGACGATAGTCGGGTGAGCGGGGTAAATTGACTATTTTTGCGGAAAATTGAATGTATGAAAAAGATTGTCGTGGTGGGAGCGGGCACTATGGGCAACGGAATCGCCCATGTTTTTGCACAAAATGGATACCATGTGCGGTTGGTGGATGTGTCTGAATCGGCCCTACAACGGGGCATGCAAACCATCGAAAAGAACCTCGATCGCATGTTGGCCAAGGGCAGCCTCACCGAGGCCGATAAGACGGCTACTTTGGGTAGGGTAACACCCCATTTGGCCATCGACAGGGGATTGGCCGATGCGGATCTGGTTGTGGAAGCTGCCACGGAGCGGGTCGAATTGAAACTGGATATTTTTCGTTCGCTCGATAAAATTGTAGCCCCAGAGGCGATCCTGGCCAGTAATACTTCGTCGATAAGTATTGGGAAAATCGCCTCCGCTTCCCTTCACCCGCAACGTGTTATCGGAATGCATTTTATGAACCCCGTGCCGGTTATGAAGCTGGTGGAGATCATCAAAGGTTACAACACCTCGGATGAGGTGGCACAACGCATTCGCGATCTTTCCGTGGCGCTGGGCAAAATTCCCGTATTGGTGCACGACTACCCCGGATTTGTGGCCAACCGCATTTTGATGCCCATGATCAATGAGGCCATTCAAAGTCTGTTTGAAGGGGTAGCAGGGGTGGAGGAAATTGATCAGGTGATGAAACTGGGCATGGCCCATCCGATGGGGCCACTTCAGTTGGCCGATTTCATTGGGTTAGACGTTTGCCTGGCTATTTTACGCGTACTTCAGGAGGGATTGGGACAACCCAAATATGCCCCTTGTCCCTTGTTGGTGAATATGGTAACCGCCGGACACCTCGGCGTTAAATCCGGCTCCGGCTTTTATGAATATACCCCAGGCAGCAAGGAGGTGCGCGTAGCCGCCCGATTTCAGTAATATTTCTTTTTGATTTGGGTTTTCCATATCGAGATAAACGCAGAGGGGTGGCTCTTCTACGCTGGATTGCTCGTATTTGCCGTGGTAACTTTTTATATTCCGTCCATCACCACCAAACCGCTTCCGCAAACGCATGTTTATCAAGCACTTGCATTTTGGTTTTGCGTCGGTGCCATAGAAAGTGCACAACACAATTTTCCAAGGACACCCTTAAAGACCTTTTCTAACGTCGTTCTGAAGCCTTCCCTGCACTCTTTCGAGGCGCAACCCGAGGCGTGGATTTTGGGCCGGGAAGGGCATGTATTTCGAGCCGGGAGGGGGAGTAAGGGTGGAAATATAGGGGGACTTGAGAGGGAATGGGGAAAACCTCTAGGGGTTAGGGAGAGAAGGAGGGGTTGGATTGCTAGGATGGCGGTGTAGGCGGGTTGGGGGGTCTTGTGAAATACCAGTTATCACAAAAACCCGCTAATGAGGTATGGAAGCGAGGTTTTTGGCTTGGAATAGTCAGGATTGGCTATTTATGGCCTTGTTCAAGAAAATGGGTACTTACACTGGAAAAATGCTAGAAAGCCTTTTTTAGGTCTTTTATTTGGAAATCCTGACGATAACAATCAATAGCCGACAACAGGCAAAATGTCATGGAAATTGATTAATTTTGGAAATCCGCATAGTACTTGGAGGGTGATTCAGCCTGCCGCGGCCTATAGGCGGAAAGTTGTGGGCAATTTTAAAAACAAGACGGTTTGCGAATGCCAACGGGCTGAACACCCAATGTGACATAAAATAGTATTATTGAACTATAAAAGAGGAGACCAGAACCCTCTAAAATAAACGGGGCGTATTCTGAAAAGCCAAACGAGTAGGAAAAATAAATTTAAATAAAATGGAACAAGCAAGAAACAAAGATCAAAAATGTCCGGTTGTACTTTTATTAGACACTTCCGGTTCCATGTGCGACGAAGCCAATGGAGTGAAAGCGATTGATGAGTTGAACAAAGCTATACAATCACTTAAAGATGAAATTATTTGCGATCCTATACTCTCACAGAGACTTGAATTAGGAATCGTTTGCTTTGATGATGATGCAAGGGTGGAAAAGTCAATCGACCTAGTATCGCCAGAAAGTAGTTTACCGGTTTTACAGGCGGGTGGTACAACCAATGTGGTTGCAGGGATGAACAAGGCTATGGAAATTATTGAGGAAAGAAAAGCTTTTTA
>VHAX01000015.1 GCA_016872215.1 Sphingomonadales bacterium
TCGGTGGGGTGGTCTTCGCTGAGCGGCATGCGGGTGTTGAGTCCGTATACGCTCGATGTGCTGGCGAAGATGAGGTGTCCGGTTTGTGCATGCCGGCATCCTTCGAGAATGCTGAGGAACCCGTCGATGTTGGCGTGGGTGTAGGCCCTTGGGTTTTCGAGGCTGTAGCGCACGCCGGCTTGTGCGGCCAGGTGCACCACGGCATCGAAGCGCTCGGCGCGCATGAAGTCAACGATGCGGTCGTGCTCGGCTAAATCGACCTGCCAGAAGCGGTACTGGCTGTGCAACGTACTCTGCACGGGTTGATTCGTTTCGGGTTGCCTCGCTGCCGTTTGCCCCCCGGCCGTTTGACCCCCGGCCGTTTGACCCGCTGCGCCCTCCCCTATTTGAATGCCCTGTTGGGCTAGTCGATCGTGCTTGAGCTGGGGGTCGTAGTAGTCGTTGATGACATCCACACCCACCACTTCATGCCCCTCGGAGAGGAGCCGACCTGCCAGGTGAAACCCGATGAATCCGGCGGTGCCGGTAACCATTATTTTCATGTGTTTGGAGCTCGTTTCAGCTGTTTTGGTTTCGTTTATGCGCCGCTTTAGGTGTCGATAGACACACTGTTTTTGGTTTTGCCTTGGACGAAGTTGATTTTACCCCAGCTCCATTTTTGTAGTTCTGCGGCTCTGTTTAAGTTGTGCCTGTGCACCATTTTAGGTATCGCTAGACACACTGTTTTTGGTTTTGCCTCGGACGAAGTTGGTTGTACCCCAGAGCAGCTTGAGTTGTTCTTCCTCGCTGTTTAAGTTGCGCCTGAACGCCATTTGAGTAGCTCTTCGACTCTGTATAAGTTGTGCCAAGGCACGGCTTCGCCGCGTCAGTCACATCGACCGTCGGCGGAGGTTTATGCACCCGTCAGACCTCGGACTGGCAAGTGAGCAAAAATTTTGCTCAAAGAAAAGCGGTCCGCAACACAAATGCAAGTGTTTTGATTATAATTTAACAAAGAGTGGGCTTTTTTTATCGGGCCTGTGGCGTTTGCAAACATTACTTTCACATGGATGAACTAATTTGCTTGACCTTGTTTCGTTTCCACGGCAAGTTCTCCCAACCAGTTGGCTTTTAATCCCTGAATAAAATTATTGTGTTGGGGATCGATGGGTTCTAAATTATTAAAATTGAGAGACTGCACTTCTGAAATACTATTGAGCATATACAAGCCACGTTTTTTAAAATCGGGCATTATAGAGCGATAAAATTTATTTTCCAATGCAATAATTGGCTTACAAAAGGAAACCGCGTAGAAGAAACTGCCACTTGTGATCATATCTTCACTTTGGTGGGGCAGTATTACGGCAGAGCTATTTTCAATAATTTCTTCCAATTCTTGTCTCTCGTGATACCTCGCCTGAACCACAATTTCTTTGTCTTGAATTAAACTTTGTAGTTCGTGAACAAACTCCGGTTCATCACAATAACCACATATTCTCAGTGGCATAACTGAGGGCCAATATTTCACCAGGTTTTCCAGATTTTTGTATCTCGATAATTTTCCGAAAAACAGAAAATACGCACCCTTCTTAATTGATGTTGAAATTGGCCTGTAGAGCGGGTGGGGAATATAATGGTAGCCCTTTTCTATCAGGGCAGGGGAATGCGACGACTTCCTATCAAACATATTTTCCAATATTCGCATCGCCCACTTGACTCGTTCAATGTCCTGTCTTTGGGTTTTATGGGGGTAATGGTTGTGCCTGATAAAAACCTGCTTTTTGGTTATTAGCTTCAAAAGCGCAGCAATGGTCAGCGTCTTAATGAAACCATACCAAATGAATCGTCCCCGCTTGTTAATCAGCCTATTTTCTAGCCAATTTATTAGAACTAAGTCCTTTTTGAATGGTCGTGAAATCAACGGTATAGGTCTTATGCAATAAACCTTTATCCCATTCGAATTCAACCCATTTTTGAGTAGCTCGATATAATCGTTGTATTGACTTGAGCACGGAAAATGCAGGCTGTCTTCATTAGGCCCCCTCAAAGAAAAAATAAACCCACGATCCGAATCTACCTAATGTTTGGCACTTACGATCCTAAATCGACTTTTCGATTATTACCCACCTGATCTATATTGATGATTTGGTCGGCTTCCGCCTTTGGTGTCTCTGAGATCGATCCGATATTTCCAATACCCCCTATTTTCAAAGCAGGCATCAACTCGTTTAATACAAATCGGATGATTCCTCGCTTTATACCCACAGTTGGAAGCAATGCAAGCGAAAGCACGCACAGCGTGAGCATGATGGTGTACGCATGTCTATTCGAATAAACCATATTGAGAACAATACCTGAGACGAGGATGTTCACACCAAGTGCGTAGAGCGCTACTGAATTATGTCGAAAGCCTATATTCAGCATCTCGTGGTGGATATGATCGCGGCCTGGTTCGAATGGTGATTTCCTGCGGCTGATGCGAACGAGTATCACCCGAATGGTGTCATAAATCGGGATAATCAGAAATGAAAAGACAACGAGCGGCGCATGTCTATGCAATGGAAGTAGCAGTGGATCAAGCTTGTATGATTCTCGGCTCATAAACCTCAGGGCAAACACGGCCAACAAAAAGCCTATGGTGAGCGAGCCGGTATCGCCCATGAAAATACGCGCTGGAGCAAAGTTGAACCGCAAAAATCCTACAATGGATCCGGCCAATGCCAAAGCAAGTAAGGCGTACACACGATCGGCTGCCAAATAACTCACTAATCCCATACCAAAGCAAATCCAAACCCCTAAACTACCCGCCAGACCATCGACCCCATCAATGAGGTTGTAGGCATTGGTGAAGAATACCAGAAACAATACACAAAAACCAAAGCCTACGGCAAAAGGCAACTGCTCCAATCCAAAATAACTTCTGAAGCTGTAGGTCCAATGCGACATTAATAAAGCAAACAGAATTGCAACCGATAATTGCCACAGAAACTTATGCTGGGCCTTCATGTGAAATAAATCATCGCGAACACCAACCAAGGTAAGAACCGCTACACATAGGGCAATTACCCCCATTTTGTAGTAGTCCTCCATACCCTGTATGACCATCATGCTCACAAAAAAGCCCAGCATAATTCCAATTCCACCCAATGATGGTGTAGCACGCGCATGCAATTTGCGCTCGTTGTCGGGCTTATCAAGTAGATTCCAATGCCTCGCCATCACCAATACCCAGGGGATGGTAACCATGCTCATGGCCAAGGCTAATAAAAACAGGGCAAAATACAAATGACTAATTTATATAGTAATTTATTGATGTTCGAAGCACAAAGATAATAAAAATGTGGATAACTTGTTCATAACACTATCCTCAATAGGTAGCTAATGCCCTCTTGCCAATCGGGGATGCTCAATTGGAAGTTCTCACGTAGTCGAGTTGTGTTAAGAAGGGAATTCTGAGGCCTCATGGCTAGCGTTGGGTATTCCGCTGTGGTGATCCGTAGAATTCTTTCGGGATTGAGGACTAAATCGCGTCCATTTTTTTGGGCAGAATGCACAATATGGGTGGCAAGGGTATGCCAATCGGTGGCACCACCTGCTGTTAGGTGGTAGAGACCGAAGGGAAATTCTATTTTCTTGTTTAGATCTGCTTCGGCAACATTGGAGTATTTCCCATAGGCCTTCAGGTACTGGCGCAGGATGTGGGCGGTTGTGTCGGCAATCAGCTGGGTCGATGTGGGCGCACCAACCTGGTCGCCCACCACTTTGAGCTCATTTCGGCTGGCGGCCAACCTGAGGATGGTGCGCATGAAATTATGTCCGTGGGCTCCTACCAACCAACTGGTGCGCAGGATGAGGTGGCGGGGGTTGGTGCACTCAATGGCTAATTCACCAGCGCGCTTGGTTAATCCATATTGATTGAGTGGATTGGTGGGTTGCGATTCTGTGTAGGGCTCGGTTTGTTTACCATCGAACACGTAATCGGTGCTGTAGTGGATGAGTAGCACGTTCATCTGCCGGGTCTCCTCTGCCAGTAGTTTGGGCAACAAGTGGTTGAGGGCATCTGCTTGTTGGGGCTCGCTCTCTGCTTTATCGACTGCGGTGTAGGCCGCGGCGTTCACGATCGCATCGGGCTGTAGATTTCTGATGTAGTGAACGAGCCGGTTGGAGTCTGACAGGTCGACCTCCGCGCGGGTGGGTGCCTGCACGTGACCTATCGGTGCAAGGGTTCTCTTCATTTCAAAGCCCAGTTGTCCGCTCCCGCCGAGCAAGAGAATATGGGGGATTCTGGGTTTGAATCCTGTTGTTGGGTCGTTATGGTTCATGCCGACAAAAATACCGCGCAAATCAGCATGCCGCGTGGTGTATTCACTGTCCTAATGCCCGCCGCCTTTCATCATCAGGCGTATTCCCTTTCCAATGATCTGCAGGTCGAGCAGCAGCAAATTCAGCGAACTGCGTTTGAGGTACTGATCGATATATGCGTATTCGGGCTCTGGATTTCCCATTTCGGGCGTTCCTTTGAGGATATGACCCAATCCGAGCAAGCCTCCGGGGAGTAACTTACGGGTTATGTTTCCCTGTGCCAGGTCACGCTCATAATGCAATTCCGACAGGGGGCGGGGGCCTACTATGCTCATGTCGCCCACCAGTACACTCCAAAACTGTGGTAGCTCGTCGAGGTAGAATTTTTTAACAAACTGGCCTACGTGGGTAAGGCCGTCGGGGATCCATTCGGCCGAAAAGGCGATCCATTCGTGTCGACTAGCCCCAACGGGCTCGATGTATTGCATTTTGATGAGCCGTATTTTGTATTTGGGAATCCGGCGGCCCTTACTAACAGCCCAATAGAAGAATATCATCTGGCCTCTATTTTCGGGTATGAGCCATCCTTCTATCAGGTAAGCAATTTTGAGGAGTAACAGTATGGGTGCCGCCAAGATCAACAGGATCAGCGCCACCACTTTGTCGAACAAGACTTTAAAAAATCGGGTAGGTAGTGGTTCCTTGAGGGCGAATATATGCGCATAACGTGCTCTCACCTCATCTGTTGGGGGTTTATAGGGGAACGCCTCCTTGGGCTCAACGGGACTACTGGTCATCGATGGAAAAGACAAACTTAAGGGATTTGGCTTTTTCTTCTTAGGTTAATTTTCAGTTTCTGGTTTTTCTGACCTACAATTAGAGTCACCCTATACAACTCTTCCCCTGTTTGGGCGTCGCTGATCCGTAGTTCGTGCTCGCCTTTGAATAAACCTATCAGGTGCTTCTGTTGGGGGATCGATTGCTTGAATTCATGTTGCGACCACCATTTCTGGTATACGGCATCGAGCCAGGCTTGTCCGTTGGGCTTGATGGCCCATGCTCTGTCCCACAAAGCAGCGGCGGGATGATAATGCGCTTTTTCCCAAAAGCCCCACATGAGTATGCCTTCCACGGCGGGGTGTGAAAAGCACAGTGTGAGGAAGTCTTCGGTGAATCGCTTTTGAAGCTGTAGTTCTTGTGCTGATTGGGTGTAGGGACGCATCGGCTGCCCGAATTGCACATCGAATTCGGTGATTTTGATGGGCAACTGAAGTTTTGCCAGGCTGTCGAGCCTGGTTTCGAGGGTAGCCATCGACGGCAGGTTGTCGGGCCTGAAATGGGCCATGCACCCGATGCCATGTAGGGGCAGCTTACGCTGCTGCAACGCGCGTGCAAGCTGGGTGTATTCGATGAATCGTGTTCCTTGTTGCGTGAGGATGTCGCTTTCGTTGAGGTAGAGCTTGAGCGCGGGATTTTTGCTGTGGGCCTGTTGCAGCACTTCTGCATACAAATCGCGTTGCATCCATTCGTGAACCATGACGCCCCGGTCTTTGCCATCGCGCACTTGTTGTTTGAGATTGCGGTGCACAGGGTGGTTGAGGGCATCCCATTCATACACATAGTTCTGCGTGAGTTCGAGCACCGTGTCGATATAATGCGTCAGCTTTTGGTTGAACGCTAGGGGTTGCGCATGGGCGATTGAATCGATCAACGGCCGATAGCTATCGACCTGCATATATGGCCCCCAATGCAGGTAGTGCCCGCGTACACTGATGCGATGCGCCTTTAAGTACTCGAGCGCTTTTAGGGTGGTGGGTATGCTGCTTAGTCCACGCCCTGGTTTGGGGGTGAACCACTGCCATTTGAGGTCATTTTCTAAAACCACCTGATTGAAGTAGTGCTCCACGATTTGCCTGTATTTACGGGCATCATCACTGCTGTCGAGTAGGTGGTGGGCGATTACGGCTGATCCGAATGGAAAGGCATGTCTCTGCTGCCGAATTTCGATGCTGACGGGTCTTTTGCTGCTGATGTTGAGGCGCACATCTGCCATTCGGTGTTTGCGTATGCGCTCTTGCGCGGATGTTTCCCAGCTGCGCGGGGAATCTGGATCGTAGGGACTTCCTGTTGGCATTTGAGCGTGGCTGCAGGACAGTGCGAACAGCGCAAGCAACAGTACTCCAAAATAATTCGAGCAAAGTTTACGCCGAAATCTCATAGTTATACAATCTTATGTGCCATTAAGGGCCTATTCCCAGGCGAGCGAGCAGGTCCGATAGCTTCCGATAACTTTTTGCGCTCAAAATAACTTGCAGAAAAACCACTACAGCCATTTTTGGTGCATAACAACCGCGTACTAAGGCATTCAAATAGAGTGCGGCCGCCCTGCGTTTATGTCCGGCTGCAGAATGGAATTTGGCCACTGTCCAACCTCGATCACCGTAGTAGGCCTTATCTGTAAGCAGATGCCTCACCCTTTGGAGCCATGCGGTGCGAGCGGGCTCATGGCGCTCCGAAGATACCCTACCACCGGTTGACCGATCTGTCCACTGCACAGTGGGTCGACTGATGAAAGTGAACCTGATTCCATAACTCCAGAGTCTCAATGCAAAATCGGTGTCTTGGCCGTAGGGCAGTTCCTCATCGTATCGTACTGTTTGCGCTATGAAGGATGGCACAATCAGGCTGCTCGTTTGCACGAATCCTCGGTCGCACAGAAGGTACTCCGACATGTGTTCTTGCTCGCCCAATGCCCTGGGCGGCTTGTGGAAGGTAACTCCATCGCCCCGATCCACTTCGATTCGTGCATAGGTACAGCAAGCCTCACCCTGGGTTAGTAGGGGTAGTGCCTGACTGAGGTGGTGGGGCAGCCAAACATCATCTGAATCGAGAAATGCAATGAATTGACCCCGTGCGGCATCGATCCCCGTATTGCGTGCCGCGGAGCCGCCCCGATTACTCTGCCGAATTAACCGTATTCGATCGTCGGCCAATGCTTCAACGCGAGCGGCCGTTTGATCGGTAGATCCGTCGTCTACCACAATGATTTCCCAATCGGCTATTTCTTGTGCCCGAACCGATTCTATGGCCGCCAAAATACAATCCTCCCGGTTGAAGGCCGGTATGACTACGCTAAAGCGGGGCATATGGTTCTCTTTCTTTATCATTTTTGTTGTTGAGCATGAGTAAGGCCAAAAACATGAGCCAAAATGGGTTATCCGCTCTCAGAAATGTTGATTCCAGAAGATTATGCAGGATTGTGAAGATCAATGCTGAGTAGAACAAAAAATGAAACGAATGCCTTGGTCTACCCCTTAGGAAAAAACTAATAATTGATTGGGCCAATACAAGAAAGAGGAACAACCCTAATCCACTGACTCCAAGCGACAATACCAAATCCAAATATCCATTATGACCTTGGTTGTTGAGTACCACCCAATCGGCATAAACCGGTGCAAATTCGGATAGAATGTTATGATTACCCACTTGCCACACCGATCCATAGCCCATGCCCATTAGCCAATAGTGGGGCAAGGCCAGCACCATGGTAAGCCAAATCATCGCTCTTCCGGTGAATGCTTCCGGATCCTCTAAGATTTTGAGTAGTTTGGGCATCCAAACGGACTGTGTGGCCACCAGGCCGAGGATCAGGCCGGTAAGAGACAGGCCCAGCATAAGGCGGCGCAGCCGCGACTCTGAACTTAGATAAAAAAGTAAGCCAGCTACCAAACTGGGCATCAGCAACAATAGGGTTGTTTTGGATTGGGTGAATCCAATAAAAAGGAGGGATCCTAAAACAGCCAACCACCACAATGGATCTTTACTGCGGATGTAGGCATAAATGAACAGCAGTATGCTGATCAGTTGGGCAGGGCCTGCGTGGTTTTTATGCTGGAATATGCCTTTCCAATTGCCCACCAGCATGGGGTCGCCTTCTTCTACATAGGTATGGCGGGCGCCTTTCAGGATGGGTATGGCCATAAGACTCACCATCAACAGCAGCACATGGGTTCGGGCCAACCAGGTAATAATCCGCTCGCCTGCCAGGTCGGTGAGCATGAACAGCGTGGTGGTGGTGATCCATAACAAAAACACCCGGCGAAGCGCGATGCTGGGCACGACCGACCAGCCCACACTGGCTGTGGCATACAACAAAACTACCCACAAAGCCGGATGCCGAAATACAGCGGTTGCATCGCCTTTGCGCCAATACATGACCACAGAACCCATCCAAAACATGATAAATAATACTTGGCGTATGGCATTGGCGCCCCCTGTTTCTCCGAGTTCCTTTTTTGGTTCGGAAACGGCGAATGGATGTATGCCTATATAGGTGTAGGCCAGAAACAAGCAGAGCCAGAGCGACGCAAGGAGTTGCTCATCCACGACCCATGTGCGCCAGTTCCAGGCATCGGACTGAGGCTGGGCGGATGCACTTGTGCTTATGGGTTTATTGGCCGTGGGTGGTTGCATATTCGGAGATGGAACGCCCCATCCAGGCCTCGAATTTTCCGATCTGGCGTTGGATTTTTAGGGCATAGAAGGCGCGGCGTAGCGGAAAAATGACCCAGAGCACGGGCAAGGCACCCATCAGCATCATGGCCTTCAGGAGTTCGATCAGCGACTTTAGCCAACCGCTGTGCAGGCGGTGAATGCGCATATCGCCTTGCCCTATTCGACGGCTTCGTTGGGTGGCCCACTTCCACGACAAGCGGCTAGTATCAAATCGTTCATAACTGAGAGCCCGACCAGCATAGGCAAACTGCGCACCTGCTTTCTTCATGCGGGTGAAAAATTCCTTGTCGCCTCCGCCTGTTAGGGCGTATCTAGGATCGAAGCGTTGGGCGCCTGATTGGCGCCAGCCCGCTGCTTCGATGAGTACGGCTGTAGTGCCCTCGATGAGGTTTACCCGTCCTTCGGGGGTGGTTTGAGCGCGGTAGTATAGGTTAATGCCTTCTGTCCAGGCGGGGGGCGGACTACTGAACTGCGGGTTCACTTTTCCTCCCGTTACGGTGGCGCCGTAGCGTTTCGCTGCATCGTAGAGGGCCTGAATCCAGGTGGGCTCTGCGGTCTCATCATCGTCGATCATGGCTAAATAATCGGCCGATTGGTAGTGAAATGCCTCGTGCAGCAGGGCATTTCGAACCTGTGAGATTCCGCGTTCGGGCACGGGAAGGGCTTTAATGGGGTAGGGATACGCCGCCGCAAGCGCCTTCACACAGGCCATACCGGCGCCCCCTTCCCCTTCGTTGTCGGCCACCAAAATCATCAGGCGCAGCGGTGTTTGTTGCGCGGCCAAGGACTGGAGCAGTTCCATGAGCCCCTTCGGTCGCTTAAAGGTGGGCACCCCTATGCAAATGAAGGGATCGGCTGGGGCGGTGGTATGCTGATCAGCGTTCATTCAAAACTTCTTTATTCCTGGGGCTCATGATGAGGTACAACAGCACACATTCTCCTGCCAGTATACCGATGAGTGAGGCTTCTGCCCCCATAAAATAAGCCAAAAGTGCGGTGGTGGGCACCGTAATGAGGGCGCTGTAGAGTGTAAATCGACTCAAGGCACGAAACTGGTCTTGCGCTTGCCAAAGTACGCTGCTGGGGGCTCGCACGGTGGAGAGCAAGCGAATGAGGATGAGCATAAACAAAGATGATTGGAATATGGGCATGCTCGACTGTTCTTTCCAATAATAGCCACTGGCAAACAGCAGAATTCCGCAGGCGAGCAATACATTACCTAACCAGGCAGTGAGGTTCAGGATTCTAAAGCGCTTGAGCGATTTTTGGGCTTCAGTAGCCTGCCCATCATGGATCAGTTTTCGCAGGCGCGGCCGTTCGACCTGCGTGAGGCTCATATTCACCACGGCGAGTGGTCGGAACAACAACATGGCTGCGGCGAGGGGTGCGAAGGCCTCACTGCCCAGCAGGAGGGTCACGATATAGGGATGGGCGTTGGCTGTGGCCTCGGTGGTAACCACTCCCAGGAGTGCGTGTTGTCCCTGCCGTTTGAATCCTTCGCGAAATGGGTCCCATGGCGACACCATATGACCTACAAATTCCGGTTCGTTTCTCTTCTTTTTATCCCCAAACATGGTGAACAACACCTCCCATTGAAGTCGGTGGTAGGCTCGAGGTAGGGCGGGGAGGGCAAGCAGGGCCGCAAATGCATTCAACCCAGCTGTTTGTAAGAGTCCAATATTGTGGGTGACGAACAGCAGGGCAATCCCTATTAGTCCGACTACTGCATAAACAGCATCGGAAGTCACCACCCGGCTGTGTGCATGGGTGTTGTTGCCATAGGCACGACCGAACCACCTCAAGGTAGTGAATAGTCCGCTCAATCCGAAGGCGATTGAGGTGTGTATGGGTGCATCCATCCCCCACGCGATCGACGCTTGGAGCAGCCCGGCGATCAACGACAAAAGCAGGTTCACCCGCAGGTAGCTCCGCATCCGTTGGTCGCGCTCTGGCCCCTCGTTGGCCGATAACTCGATCAGCGCGGGCGAACCCAACAGCGCATTGGATAGGCCCATCAACAGGGCTTGGGTAACGAGCAAAAAAGCGAATATGCCATACTCCTTTTGGCTGCACATCTGCATGATGGCCAAACCATGCAGGAGATTGGTGAGGGCGGTACCGGCCGAACCACCCACAGCGCCTATGGCCCGCCTCAAACTTAAGCGATCGGCCATAACGGGTGTATGCGTTTGCCCCATCGAGCCATCAGCCTCTACGCGATTTGCGGTACCGCCAAGCGCAAAACACGCTGTGGGGATTGGTGAGCGCATACCGCCAAAACAGCTTCTTGGGATCATCCATCAGGCGAAATACCCACTCCAACCCGGCATTCTGCATCCACATCGGAGCACGAGGATAGTGCCCTGTTACGTAATTATAGCAACCTCCACATGTTATAATAACAGGAACTTTGAGTTTATTTCTGTTTCTAAGGCAGAATTTTTGTTCGGCGGGCTTTCCCATTCCCACCCACAACACATCGGCACCTGATGCACTGATCTGCTCGCATAGCTCATCCTCATCCTCAGATCGGAAGTATCCGTTGCGCACCCCCACCACCTCCATGCGCTCGTGCTGAGCGCCTAAAATGCGCGCGGCTTCGTGAACCACTTCCTCCTTACCGCCTAACAAATAGTGCCGCAAATTCTGTTGAAAACGCTCAGGTAGGTCGTGGATCATATCGGTGGTTGCTGCACGCTCCGGGATGTGCGTGGCGTGAAACCAACGGGAAAACGACACCACACTTTGTCCGTCTGCATGTATACAGCTCCCTTCATCCATGATGGCCGCAAATTCGGAGTCGCTGTGGTAGGATGATATAGCGTGCCCGTTGCTGCTGAACACCAAATAAGGCTCGGGCCGTTCAGATTCAGATGCTTTACGCCACTTCAAACAATACGCCCCCAGCATTTGAGCCAGTGTTGTGCGGTCGATCGCAGCCGTGGAAATGCCGGCCACATCTACTGTTGGAAATTCTGGATACTTCAATCTTTGATGGCAGTTCGTTCAGGGGGGTCTACGAAAGTTCATTACGGGGACGAAGTCGGATTAATCCGATGACCCCACCCATAAACCCGAATAATAAGCCAAACAGAATTCTTCCCTTCCCGTAGCGCTCCAAGGGTAGGCGTGGTTGATCGATGATTTGAATGACTGGCTCCTCACGCTCGAGCGCATATTTGGCCATTTCATAGCTTTTCACCAACTCTCCATACACGGCTCCAAGCATTTGCACCTCCATTTCTTTGCGCATACGGGGCACTTTGGTTTTGGCCTGCACATAGCCGAGCATCTGATCCTGCTCATCGGCCACTTGATAAACCGCCGAATTCATGACTCTTTCTACCGAATCGACCCGATTGGCGAGGATCTGCACATGTTTACGGGTCTTCCCCACTTTGAGGTCCATATACATAATGGTGGCTTCGCGCAGGAGCTCATTACCCAAATCGAGCACCCAGCGCTCATCGTTGGCTATAACCTTTAGGTTGATGAGCGATGCCTTTCGGTCGACCCGTTCCAAACTGATCCCTTTTTCAACCAATTCGAGGGTCAACTCTGTTAGCACACTATCCTCCAATCGGGTGAATTGATCGCGGGCTTTGCCCACAGGAATTAACTGTACCTCACCCTTTTGAAGCGTGCGTGGGTAGTTGCGCTGAAGCCAGTCGTTAAACAAACTGCTATCGCCTCTGTGCGGGATGGGTTTGAGCAGCGCATTTTGGATGATTCGGTCCGATTTAAGCAGGAGCATCAGATTGTCCGCTGAAAACAGACTAGCATCGCCGAATAAGCCCAACCCTAGTTGATTGGCGAGCCCTGAGAGCCCTCCCATACCGGCAGTCTTTTCCTCGACGGCGAAGGTGATCCGGCTTTCAAACTTCTCCTCACGAAAAAAATGAGCCAAAAGCACCCCTACGATCGCCATGCCAAAACCATACATCGCCATTCGAAGGCGCTGCTTCCAATAATGCTGTACCCAATGACCCAAGCGGTCGGTGAGGTCACCCAGCGTTACCACTCTTTGGGTCGGTTGATCATTCATACTGATAATTAAGTTCAGGCATCGGGCTTGGGTTCACGACTATAGGCGTGTTAAAAGCAATAAAACTGTTGTTAGGGAGGTTAAAGCTTGAAGTGTGCGGGCAAATACCAAATCCACGTCCACATCTTTCTTTTCTTCTTTAGGCTTTTCGAACTTATATTCCAATGCAACAACTGATCCAGCCTGAACCGGTGGCGTTCTTTTAAATATTAGATAATTGTTCGTGCCCCGCACACTGCCATCGGGGTAGCGCACGATAAGGCTTGATATATCCGCCTTTTCAGCAAATCCACCGGCCAGTTTACTCACATACCAACGGGCACCATGTTTGCCCTGGTAGACGTAGTCGCTCACTTCATACGATTTTTCTTGTCCCAACACATCCGCGAACATTTCCTCTAGTCTTGTGGCCTTCAATCGTATCCCAACGGTGTTGCTGAAAGTGAGGATACTGACCTCATCGCCTTCCACCAAAACCGGATCGTAGCGCCGGCTTCCCGGATTTTTAAGGCATTTTTCGAGGTTGATGCCCACGTTCTTGATGTTGTTGTGGGATCTTATCAAAATGGCATACTTCTTTTCGGCAAGTTTATTGAGTCCTCCCGCCTCTCTAATCAACTCGCTCAGGTGCATGCGGTATTCCTTCAATGGATATTCACCCGGATACATGATTTGCCCATCGATTCTAACGCTGCGTTTGAGGTCGAACAACGGCAATTTACGTACATAAATTTGATCGAATGGCGCCAGTTGATATGGCCGTGTACTACCGGTCTCTCTGTACTGGGAATCGACCTGTAGACTGATGCGTCGGTATCTACTGCCCTCCCCTACGGCGTATTCGAGTCGAAACAAATCGATGCGCGAAGGGTCTGCCGACTCAGTGAATCCCCCGGCCATGAGAATCAAATCGGATAGGTTCACTTTAGGATCGTAGGTGAGCGTGCGCATATTTCGTACGGCGCCTGAAATCGATAAGCCCGCCGTTCGGGTGTAGGTCATGCGGTCGTAGACTGTCAGCTGATCGCCTGCCTGCAATTTGAAATCGCCGGGTTGGTTGAGGTCAACCCTCAGGTATTCTTCCAATTTGGGGTTTGCTGGATCGCGTCGGCGTACAAAAGCTTCGGGATGGGCTGTTGGTTCAGTGCCACCAGCCAATTGAAGGGCATCTGACAAGGAAATCATGTCGCCAAGCTCAAACGGACGATTGAATGGTCTGCGTACGGAACCTTGTACGGCCAATTCATCGGTGTAAGTGAAGGTGGCTTTGTCGAATACCCGAATGAGGTCGCGTGGCTGCAGGGTGAATCGGTCGGCCTCATCGCCCGGAACACGGAGCAGCTCTGTAGTTCCGTCACGTCGCCTGCGTTCCACCATAAAAAATTGCAGGCGCGACTCTGGTGTGGTCTGAGCACGTGACAGGGCCCCTGCCAGGGTCAGATTGGGGGTGAGGTCGTAGCGACCTGGGTAGAAAACCGCACCTACTACTTCGGTGTAGGTTTCCAGGGGGCGACTGCTTTCTCTGATGCGCACCACATCTCCATCGCGCAATGTTGGATTTTGTTTGCCGTCAAGGATGTCTTGCAGGCGATATTCAAGCAGCACAACGGAATCGGCCTGGATGCGTTCGATTTGTACGTATTCCACGTAGGTATTGTAGCGGAGTCCGCCCGCCAGATCAATCAGTTGTTTGAGGCCTTCCCCACCGATCAACTCATAGCGCATGGGGCGGCGCACAGCCCCGTCGAGGCGCACCACCTGTTCGGCCATGGGCACGAACAGCACGTCGTTGTGCTGCAAGTCAAAATCGTATTGAAGGGCTGGGTCTTTCATGAAACGGTACACATCGAGGGTCTTGCGCTCCTTACCCCTGATGATCTGAATTTTACGCACCGTTCCCTGTTCCTCTGGGCCCCCAGCCGCGGCCAATGCATTGAACGCGCTGTTGAGAGCCGATAGGGTGAACGTACCGGTAAGAACTGTTTCGCCAAATACGCTGACTTGCAGTGTGCGGGCGGTTTGGAGGGTAACGCTGAATTGGTCGCTCCTGAAACGATAGGCGCCACTGAGTCTTTGGAACAGAAGTCGACGGGCATCCCCCAGTCGAATCCCTTGAAGGTAGATTTGGGCCATCCCCGAAGGCTGCACATAGCCCTGAGGGTTGATTTCGAGTGACAAATCGTCTTGTGAGTTGCCAAATATGGTAATCCGCAGTTGGTCGCCCGCCCCCAGGGTGTAGTGGTCGGGTGCTTTAGCACCCTCCGTGGTGCGGAACACGGCCAGACTCTGATCGGTGAAGAGGTTATGTCCATAGATGTCGGAACCTTTCTTTTTCTGCAAAGCGGCTTTTTGTGCCACCATAGCGGCCTCGTCGGCCTCCTTTTCCTCTTGTGTTGCACGGGGTTCACGCACGTCGACCGATTCTGCTGCCTGTTCACCACTATTTGAAGCCGAATTTTGGCGATTGTTTCCTTCGCTATTCCCCTTTGCTTGTCCACCCATCCGCTTTTGCCTCGCTATGTCATCCAACACCTTTAGGATTTCTTTTTGTCGGGCCATCAATTGCTCGGGCGACAAATTCTGCAGGTTGATGCCGCGACTCTGCAGACCGCTTTCGGCCTCAGCAAGGGTGAGGCCCCGCTCCTCAAGTTCCTTGTTGATGAGGGCCATTTGGGCAGGATTGGGCTGGTTCTGAGCCCATGTGCTCGTTGACATACCCACAAAAACAATCCCCACAAACAGCAGTATGGTGTGGATTTTTCTAATCATGACATTTCCCGTTTGTAGAATTATGGTTTTCAAACTTACTACTATAAGAAGTGGCAAAATTAACGGATTTGGGTGCATAATTCGACCATGATCTACAGCTTCGCCTGGTCGATCACATGTCAACATAGTTTCATCCGGTATCACGCGCAAATCGCAATCACTTATTCCCGAAACAGATTCAGTCGTTTTTCAAGAAAAATACTACTTATGAAAGTCTTCTGGAGGGTAATTTCTTTGTTTTTATCCACAGTCGGTGTGGGTAGCCGCCCCTTCAATTGGGTTATGGGTAGAAGGGTTGTTGTTTGCCCTATTTTTGCACCTATCCGCCATTTTATTGGCTCTCTCGATTTACCTTTTTTCAGTGAGCGGTTAATTCACTTTTCATCATCTCTAGTTATATCCCCCACATCATCCTCTTTCTTCCCCGACCTCAAATACAGAGCACTTAATGCCCATTACTTCATACCCTCTATAATATATGTACACCCCACTCATTCAGCAGCAAGCCGAACAGGAACTGGCCCGCCTCGAAGGGGCCGGACTCCTGAAACGCGAACGCATTATCAATAGTCCACAGGATGCCCTCATTACCCTGGCCGACGGCCGGCAGGTGCTGAACCTGTGCGCCAACAACTACCTGGGTTTGTCGAACCACCCCCGGGTGATTCTGGCCGCCAAGGATGCACTTGATCGTCACGGCTTTGGGATGAGCAGCGTTCGGTTTATCTGCGGAACGCAGGACATCCACAAGGAGCTGGAGCAGACCATTGCGCGGTTCTACCACACCGACGATACGATCTTGTATGCCGCGGCTTTCGATGCCAACGGGGGCTTGTTTGAACCGCTGCTCGACGAAAACGACGCGATTGTGAGCGACAGCCTCAACCACGCCTCCATCATCGACGGGGTGCGCTTGTGTAAGTCGCGCCGCTACCGCTATGCGAACAACGATATGGAGGACCTGGAACGTCAGCTGCAAAAAGCGCGCGACGAAGGGGCGGGGCACATCCTGATTGCCACCGACGGCGTGTTCAGCATGGACGGTTATGTGGCCCAGCTCGACCGTATTGTGGCCCTGGCACGGCGCTATGAGGCGCTCACTATGGTGGATGAGTGCCACGCAGCTGGCTTTTTGGGTGCAACGGGCAGGGGCACCCCCGAATTGTGCGGGGTGATGGGCGAGATTGACCTGGTTACGGGTACCCTGGGTAAGGCCCTGGGCGGGGCGATGGGGGGATACACTACGGGTCGACAGGCGCTGATTGACTTGCTGCGCCAACGCTCGCGCCCCTACCTGTTCTCGAATTCGCTTGCCCCGGCGATTGTGGGTGCTTCGCTGGAGGTGTTCCGTATGCTCGGCGAAACCACCGAGTTGCGCGACCGTCTGGAAGCGAATGTTCGGCAGTTTAAATCGGACATGATCCGCGCCGGGTTCGACATCCGCGAAGGCGCTTCGGCCATTGTGCCGATCATGCTCTACGACGCTGCTTTGAGTCAGCATTTCGCCGATGCCATGCTCGAGGAGGGGGTTTATGTAGTTGGATTCTTCTATCCGGTGGTACCTCAAGGGCAAGCGCGGATTAGGGTACAGTTGTCGGCCGCCCATACACCAGAGCAACTCAGCGCCGCCGTAGAGGCATTTGTGCGGGTAAAAAACAGGTTAATGTAATATTATTGTGATGTGTATTTATAATCAATTTTCTATCTTTTGCTCCTTATTTGGCTCTTGGTCGCGCCAAAGGATGGGATTGCTCCTCTTTGTTTTGGGCCTTTTTACCCTATCCGCCTGCAAATGGGGAACCGACCTGCCGGGTAAGTACCGACTTATGGAGGGCGATTGGCGGGGCTCGCTCATAACTGAGGGCGGAGAACTGCCGTTTTTGTTCGGGCTGAGCCGCACGGGCGACTCCACTTTTCGACTGGAACTTATCGATGGTCGCGACACCCTGCGCACCGAAGAAATGCAAATCGTGGGCGACAGCCTGATTGTGCGCTTTCCGGTGTTTGAGAGCGTGCTGATTGCGGGCATATCGAAGGGGGGCGACAGCCTCGTGGGCCGATTGGTGAAGGTGAAGAACGACGAGGAGAGTTACATTCCCTGTGTAGCCACCCGTGGGGGTAAATACAAGTTTGCCGCACAGGTGAGTCGACTGCCCGATGAGGTGGGGGGAATTTGGGCGACTACCTTCTACAAGGCCGACGGTGATTCGCAAGCAGCAATCGGTAGTTTTAGTCAGACCGGCAGCGCCGTTTCGGGTACCTTCCGCACTCCTTATGGCGATTACCGCTACCTCGATGGCATCATGGATGGTGATTCCTTGTTTTTATCGGGTTTCGACGGCTCAGGCGCCTACCTGGTGCGGGCCTGCCTGCAGGAAGACCAAAGCCTGACCGGCATGCTCTACCCCGGCTCCGGTCCGGGGCGAAGATTCGTGGCCCGCAACAATCCCGAGGCATCTCTCCCCGACCCCCACGGCCTCACCCGTTTAAAAGACCCCAGCCACCGGCCCGATTTCCGGTTGACCGATATCGAGGGCAAACCGGTGGGGCCCCAAATAGAGAGCACAGCCGGCAAGGTGGTGATTCTACAAATACTCGGAAGCTGGTGCCCCAACTGCCTCGATGAAACGGCGCTGTTGGCGAAATGGCGGGAGGAGTACGCTCCGCGTGGTTTTGAGATCATCGGCCTCGGCTTTGAACGCACCAAGCAGCCTGAAAAGGCGCGCAACAACCTGCGGAGGCTGGCTGTCCGCTATGGCGCCCACTACCCGATGGCCGTGGCCGGCACCCCAGACAGCGCATCGGTCCACGCCGTCCTTCCCATGCTGGAGAAGTTCATCGCCTACCCAACCACCCTCTTCCTCGACCGCACGGGGCGCATCCGGAAAGTGCACACGGGCTTCGATGGACCGGCAACAGGATCGGCACACAGCCAATTTGTGGCCGAAACACGGCAGTTTATCGAACAGCTCCTGGCGGAACCCGCACCTTAATTAATTTGACCCGCTATTTACATCAGCCTGTGCTTAAAATCAACCCGCGGCCTTGCATCAACCCAAGCCCTTGTATTCAACAAACACCATAAGTCAACCCGGGGCCCCGCATCAATATAAGCCCCGAATTCAACCCACGCCCTGAAGTCGACTCACCCCATTTTTTTTTCGTGCCAACTCCACCCACTGCAGATCGGAAAAGTTCAACATTTCGGCTCGATGACCTGAAACAGGCCTACCGGAATGACCCAAGAACGCGTAATCTCCTGACTGCGCTCTCAGCACAAGACAGTCTATCACCGATCTGCATTCAGTTGCAGCAACTGAGCGGCTCCCTACCAGCCATCGTGGTCTCAGCCCTTCACTTTGAACTGCGTGAAACCCTGCTGTGTGTGGCCCGCGACCGTGAGGAGGCGGCCTACCTCCACCACGACCTCGAGCAACTTCAGGAAACGCAATGCCCATTGAAGCCCCTGTTTTTCCCGGCTTCCTACCGAGGACGTCGTGCGCTGGAGCGACAAGATCCGGGGCAAAACCGACAAAGGGCCGAAGTACTCAGCATCGCTGGTCACCCCGACGCTGGTCCACTGCTGATTGTGACCTATCCCGAGGCGCTGGCCGAACAGGTGGTTTCACGCAGCACCCTCTCCCAAAACACCCTTGACCTGCGCACAGGCGCACTCCTCGACCTAGACTTCCTCATCGATGTACTCATCGAATATGGATTCGAGCGCGTCGATTTCATATTCGAAGCGGGTCAGTTTGCCTTGAGGGGTGGACTCATCGACGTGTTCAGCTACGCCCACGAGCTGCCATGCCGTATTGAACTTGACGGCGACACCATCGCCGGTATGCGTAGCTTCGAACCCGACACCCAGCGGTCGGTTCGCCGCATAGAGCTGATGAGCCTGATGCCCAATCCCGCCCAATCGCTCCCCGACGAGCAACGACAAAACCTTCTGGAATTTCTGCCCGCTAATACCATCCTTTGGGCGCATGACCCGGGGGCCGTGACCGAACGCATTGGAATCATGCACCAGGAACTGCAGCAAATGCACACTGCCGACCCCTCCAATCAGGTATATGAGGATGAAATCGAGGCCCATCCCCCCGACCCCAACCGTCTGGTTCAGTCACGGCAGTGGGAGTCACACACCCTCAAACATCGCTTGCTGTGCCAATCGCCCCCCTCCGCTGGTCGGCAAGTCGACTCAACCCTTTCCTGGGGAGCCTCCCCGCAGTCCGCGATCCGCAAAAACTTCAAGCTTCTGATCGAACAGATGAACGGCCATGAGGCCTCGGGCTACCGAAACCTCCTGTTCAGCGATGCGCCGCGACAAATCGACCGGCTCTACCAGATTTTCGAGGACCTGAAGGCGGGGCTCCTCTTCACCCCCCTGCCGGGTAGCCTTCACGAGGGCTTTATCGACCACGACCTGAAGTTCAGCGTGTATACCGACCACCAGCTTTTTGAGCGCTACCATAAATACAACCTGCAAAATCGCTACCGCAAGAGCGAGTCTCTATTGGTGAAGGAACTGCGTGACATGAAACCCGGCGATTTTGTGGTGCACATCGACCATGGGGTGGGGGTGTTCGACGGCCTGCAAAAGCTCGACATCAACGGCCAACAGCAGGAAGCGGTGCGCCTCCTCTACCGCGACGGCGATTTGCTGTATGTGGGCATCAACTCGCTCCACAAAATTGCCCGATACAGCGGAAAAGAGGGCGTGCCACCCAAGGTCAACAAGCTCGGGAGCGAGCAGTGGGAGAAACTGAAATCGCGCACAAAAGCAAAGGTCAAAGACATCGCCCGCGATCTGATCGCCCTCTACGCCCGCCGCCGCACCACACCCGGTTTTGCCTTTTCGCCGGATGGATACCTGCAAAATGAGTTGGAGGTGAGCTTTATGTATGAGGACACGCCCGACCAGTTCAAGGCGTCGGAGGCCACCAAGGCAGATATGCAGCGGCCCTATCCGATGGACCGACTGGTGTGCGGCGATGTGGGCTTCGGCAAAACTGAAATTGCCATCCGTGCCGCCTTTAAGGCTGCGTGCGATGGAAAGCAGGTGGCCGTGCTCGTGCCCACTACCATTTTAGCTCTGCAACATTACAAGACATTCTCGCGTCGACTAGCTGAATTTCCTGTGTCGGTCGATTACCTTAACCGCTTCCGCAGCGCCCGCGCGGAGAAGGAAGTGCTGCAAAAGGTGAAGGAAGGCAAAATCGATATTCTCATCGGCACCCACAAGCTCGTTTCAAAAAGCCTGGCGTTCAAGGACCTCGGCCTGTTGGTAATCGACGAGGAACAAAAATTCGGGGTAGGCGTGAAGGAGAAGCTGCGGCAGCTGCGGGTACACGTTGACACCCTGACACTCACGGCCACGCCCATTCCGCGCACACTCCAATTTTCACTCATGGGCGCGCGCGACCTCAGTGTGATCCACACGCCTCCGGTGAACAGGCAGCCGGTACACACCGAACGTATTCCGTTCGATGAGGAGCGAATCCGAGAGGCTCTGTTATTTGAAGTAGGCCGGGGCGGACAAGTGTTTTTCGTGCACAACAGGGTTCAGCAAATCGGCGAGATGGCCGGTCTGGTGACACGGTTGTGTCCGGGCCTCCGGGTGGGCATTGGTCACGGTCAGATGGAGGGCGAAGCGCTGGAAAAGGTCTTGCTGGAGTTTATTGAAGGGCATTACGATGTTCTGGTGGCCACCAACATCATTGAGTCGGGCCTCGACATTCCCAACGCCAATACGATTTTCATAAATGGTGCCCACCACTTTGGCCTCAGCGATCTCCACCAGATGCGCGGGCGGGTGGGCCGTTCCAACACCAAGGCGTTTTGCTATCTGATCGCCCCAGCGTCGGGTTTACTAACCACTGAAGCGGCGCGCCGGCTCAAGGCGATGGAGGATTTCTCAGATCTGGGCAGTGGTTTCCTGATTTCGCTGCGCGACCTCGACATACGCGGAGCCGGAAACATTCTGGGCGCAGAGCAAAGCGGTTTTATTTCGGAGATTGGCTTTGATATGTACCAGAAAATCCTCGACGACGCCTTGCGCGAACTTAAGGAAGACGAGTGGAGAGATGCGGAATTTGAGGATGCGGACGTCACGGGGGGTTCTGGGGGCGATCCCGGTGTTGCGGACGTGCAATCGGGTGATGCAAATGCCGGGGACAAAGGGTACAGTACGCGTAATGAAGGTGGGGTCTCGGTAGGTTCAGGTGGCGGAGGGTTTGCGGAAGGTTCAGGTGGCGAGAGTGGCTCCTCCGGCAGCCGTGACTGGTCGCGCGAGGTGCAGCTCGACACGGATGTGCATGCTTTGTTGCCCGACAACTATGTTCGCTCCACCAGCGAGCGCCTGAGTCTGTATATGCAACTCGACAACCTGGAAACGGAGGAGGGTCTGCAGCAGTTTCGCCTCGATTTGGAAGACCGATTCGGGCCCCTGCCCCCATCGGGTGAAACGCTGTTTGACCTCATGCGCCTGCGCCACGCCGGTCGCCGCTTGGGTATAGAAAAAATAGTGCTCAAAAAGGGGATACTCAAGTGCTACCTCCTTGATGGCCGACATGAACGGTATTACCAAAGCACAGAATTCGGAAAATTGTTGGCCGTTGTGCAGGTGAGCAACAACAGAATCGCTATGAAGCAACATAAAAATACCGTTTTCCTGGAGGTGGAAGGCATCTCCACGGCGCACGCTGCCCTCAGTATTCTGAAACAATGGCTACAATAGATCACGATTGTCTTCTACATCCCCATTAATCAATATACAGATATAATTCTCCTCTTATCTTTTTTGGCATTTTTCCCTATATCTGTAGGATTACGTTTTTGCCTGGCCCTATTTCATACCTATGAACAAAATTCTTCTAATGGTCGACCAGAGCCTGAATTCGGGCGATTATTTGCAGCACGCATTTCATTTGACCCGCATAAACGACGCGGTGCTTACCGGTTTGTTCATACAAGACGCCACTCTGGCTGATTTCTACACGATTTTGGGAGGGGAACCAGTCTACTACGAGCATATGTTTGATGTGATTAAGGAGATTCTCAGCGAATCAGAGGCTAAATCGGTTGCAAGCATGCGGTATTTTGTGGGTCGCTGAAAGGAGGAAGGGGTGCGCTTTTCTGTTCACTTTCGCAAGGGGGAACCGCTCGACGAAATCGTTCGCGAAAGCCGTACGGCTGATCTGCTTCTTATGGGCTACCACCATTACCACACTTTAGGTGGGGAAAACAACACGACGCTCGTGAAGGACACACTGAAAAAGTCGTTTTGTCCGGTGCTTCTTATGCCGGAAACGGGCTATAATCCGGATCGGGTTTTTTTGTGTTACGACGGGTCTGACAGCAGCCACAAGACGATTGACCGCTTCTATCACCTATTCAAACCTCATTGCCGCATCTGGCCGGTACACTTGGTGTAGGTGAACGAGATGGGTAGCACGGAAAAGAAGGCCGATAAAAGTTTCACGGAACTGATGCTTCTGCGGTTCTCGAATCTGGAATGGCTGACCCTCAAAGGCAAGGCGAGTGAAGAACTTCCCTATTTTTCCTGTCAAAGGGGAAACCGTATGCTGGTGATGGGGGCATATGGAACAGGCGGGGTGAAGGGTTTTCTGAAAGGGAGTAAGGCCGACCATTTACTCGAAACCGGAAATATTCTTGCTTTTATCACCTATTAACACCGGAATCCGAAAATCAAGTCTTACTTGTTCATTTCATAAAATTTTGGTGTTTTAACTTTCCGTGAAATTCATTGCGACGTGAACATCCGCTGATTATCTTATTTTTACGCTGCTCTCTGCTTTGAGTCACCCCATGAAAAAATCGAATTATCCTCGCCGCATTTTGGTTGCTAGCGATTTCAGCGCCGAATCAGACCGCGCCCTCGAACTTGCCGCCACAATCGCCCGTCCGGTGAAGGCTTCGGTGCACTTGTTGCATATACTGGAGGTTCCCTACACCGTGCAGTTGTCGCGCGATAAACTCCGCAGCAGCATGGGGAACACGGCAGATTCGATGCTGAAAAAGCAGTCGAAGGTGTTGAAGTCAATGCTCAAATTGCCCAAAGATTCCATCACCACCGAGATTCGGGAAGGGAAGCCGTTGCAGGAAATCCTGAATGTGGCCTCTTCTGGCTCATTCGATCTTATTTGCATGGGCAATCACATCAGTAGTACCCTCAGCAGGCTGGTTTTCGACAATACCACCTCGGGGGTTATTGACTTGGCCCCCTGTACGGTGTTGACCACCACAGCGTACCGCCCCCAGATTGATCTGGGCCGCATAATGTTGGCCAGCAGTTTTCATGAAGGGGATATGGGCCTGTTGGGTGAGGTCATCGGATTGGCCAGGAACCTGAAAAGCAGGGTCGACGTGGTGCATGTAACCCGTCACCGGCAGTTCGACGCCCAGTTGAAAATGGAAGGGCTGGCCTCATGGGCATCGAAGAAATACGATACCCGTAAGGTAAGCTTTCGCTACATTCATGGCGATGCAGTGGGCGAAGGTCTGGCCAAGGCCGTAGAGTCGCTCGGCTCGGGACTGGTGGTGGTGAGTCGCGAAAGCCGTGGGTTGCTCGACACCCTGTTTGGTTCCGACCTCATTCATGAAATGGTTTACCGCATGGAAATTCCGGTGATGGTCTTCCCCATCTCCCCAGAACCAGCGAAAGTCTGAGGATCATTTATTTTGCCTGCACGGCAAAAACTGCGGGTATTTTGTGGAGGTCGGGCCAGTTCCCCTTCCATTCAGACAAGGTGCGGGTTAAGAGAAGCGGTTGAGGACTCCCAAGTGAGGCGCCTATACACAGGCGGGTGCTGCCCCTCAGGCTGTCTTCAAGAGCCGCCATCATCTGCCGGTTGCGGTATGGTGTTTCGATAAACAACTGGGTGGCGCCGCCCTGCCTTCGACTTTCGTCTTCCAGTCCCTTCAGCGCTTTGGTGCGGGCCGAGGCATCCACCGGAAGGTATCCGTGCATACTGAATTTTTGTCCATCCATCCCCGAGCCCATGAGGGTCAGCAAAAGTGAAGAGGGGCCGGCCACAGGATGCACGGGCACGAAGTGTTTGTGAGCCTCGGCCACCAATTGTGCGCCCGGATCGGCTACGGCCGGACAACCAGCATCTGACATCAGTCCAATATTATGTCCCGCCCGAGCTGGCCCGAGCATGGGCAACACCTCCTCGGGTCGGGTGTGTTCGTTGAGCAGGGAAAATTGCAGGGTATCGATTGGACAGCCCGGATTTAGCGCCCTCAGGAAACGGCGCGCACTGCGTTCGCTTTCGACCACCCAATATGTTAGTTGCAGGGCTAAAGGGGCGAGCATGACAGGAAGGCTTTGGGGGTCAGCCTCCGGGTGAAGGGGGGCGGGCAACAAATAGAGCGTCCCCGGCTTTGGTCCATTGCTCATGGCTTCGGGATTTAATCGCCTTCGGGCGCTTCGGTGGGGGGTGGATCCGTTTTTTCACTGGTAAATTGAACGCGCATCCAGCGATTCATCCGCCTCATCTGCAGATTCAACCATTTTATAGCCAGAGCCATCAGTATGGTGCTAGCGAATGTGAGGGTACCGTATACCACCCCCACCAGAGCCATAGGACCAGATCTGAGCAGGCTTTGTGCCACGTATATGGCGAGCGAGCTGTTTTGCAGGCCCACTTCTGTAGAAATGGTGATTCCGCTACTGCTTCCAAGTCCCATAATGCGGGTTAGCAGGTATCCAACCACCATACTTAATGCGTTGAGCAGGAGCACGGGTTTCACCAGGGTCATTGCGTCCTCAAATGAATGCGTTTCACCCCCGGTATCGAAAAAGATTACGCCCAGGAAGGCCGCCAGAAGCAAAATGGGTAGGATGTAGCGAAGGGGCTGCTCCAGTTTTCGACTGAAAACAGGTCGGAAGCGGCGAATGAATATGCCAACCAATGCCGGGACCACTGTCATCAGAGCGATGTCGCCTACAGTTCGTACGAATGGCAGACTAATCAACACTGAATCGCCTATGTAGCGCTCGAGGGCAAGTCTGGTCAGGTAGGGCATGGTGAAGACCACGAGAAGGCTGTTGATGGTGGTGAGGCTCACCGAAAGGGCCACATTGGCACGCAACAGGTGGTTGACGAGTCCGGAGGAGGCACCGCCGGGACTAGCAGCAATGATCACCAGGCCAACCTTGTATTCGGGTGATATGTTCATCCGGTCGGCCAGTGCAAATGCTATGATCGGGAGCAGGCCCATTTGGGCAAACAGGCCGATCAGTATCGCCTTTGGATACAAAATAATACTACGAAAACTCTGGAGGGTGAGGGACAGACCCACGCCGATCATGATTACCACCAGCGTTGCCGGTAGAAAAACTCCGGAGAATAGTCCCTCGCTCATTCGTTGTTTGTTGATTCGGCGGGTTGGGCCAGGCTGAAGTAAAACTGATTATAACCTTCCCCGGCAAACAGGTTTATTTTTTGTTCCTGCAGCAACTCAAGGATGGCGAGGAATGTAAATATAGCCTCCATTTTATCGCGAAATGCTTCAAAAATCTGCATAAATGCGGTTTTTTTTGTGGTCTCCAGACTGCCGAGTAACCATTTTTTCTTGTCGGCCAGGGAATAGGGCCATGAGGCGATGCGGTGCCTGATTTCTTCCCCGCGTCCTTCAAACCGCTGCATGGCGCGGACAAAGGCTTTAAAGAGGGGGTAGACCCCCACAGGAAGAAGCCCCTGCTCGTTACCAATCTGCTTCTGGAGGGCCAACAGTTCTTCGGCAAGGTTGCCCCGCTGGAGTCGCTGCCGCTGATCGCTTTCGAGTCGTTCTATGGTCGACAGCACTTCCTTGTAGCGTTTGTATTCCAGCAGTTTCTGCACGAGGTCATGCCGGGGGTCGATTTCGTTACCGGCTTCGTCGAGTTCGGGCCGGGGAAGGAGCATCCGCACCTTGATGCGCATAAGGCTCGATGCTACCCAGATGAATTCGGCAGCCAGCGCGATATCGCGCTCCTCCATCTGCCGCACATAGGCCAGAAATTCGTCAGTTATGCGGCCGATTGGGATGTCGTAAATATCAAGCTCATCGCGTTCGATAAAAAACAAGAGCAGGTCGAAGGGGCCTTCGAAGTGCTGTAGCCTGATTTCGTAGCTCATACCGTTTTGCTAGAGGGTTTGTGGATTCTGTGTAGGGGTACTGCAGGGGAAAGGTATGGGTCGTGTATGATTAGGGTAGCGGTGGCGCAGGGATAGTGTATGGCTTTTGTAGGGCTACGACAGCGATGGTGTAGGGGTATTGTCAGTTTCGTGAAAGAGTTTTGTCGACCTACATCATTGCTTAGACACTGAGCCTCCCGCCACAACGGCGGTGAAGGTGTCGGGACGAAGATAAGTGGCCGCGAGCTCTTGTAGTTGCGCCGACTGAACGCTGCGGAGGGTTTCCAGGTAGCGGAGATAGTAGCCGAAATCCAACCCGAACACCTGCACATCTGAGAGCCGATCGGCCGGGGAAAAAGGGCCCTCGAAGGCACTCCTGAGGTTGCCCTCCAGATAGGCCCTTACCGTATTCAGCTCTTCCTCGCCGACCGTTTCGGTGCACAAGCGGTTCATTTCGTGGATGATCTCCTCTCTTGCTTCAAGCTCCACCGATGCGCCGACCTCGGTGGCCACGCTGATCCATCCGCTCTCTACCCGCGAATGCAGTGCCGCCCCCACCCCATAGGTGTAGCCCTTGTCTTCCCGTAGATTTTTCATGAGACGTGATCCGAAGTAGCCTCCGAAGAGGGTGAGCAGCACCTCAAGGGCGGGGTAATCGGGGTGGGTGCGTGCCGGAGCCCTACGACCCAGGCGTATGGAATGCTGAGTGGCGTCGGCTTTCTCGACCCGGTGCCATTCGGGCAGTCCGGTGGGATCGGGTGCCGCATCGAATGTGCGCCTTTGGGGATGTTCTGCGCCTCTGGGCAGCTCAGCGGGACAACTATCCTGTAGTTTGCGCAGGGCTTCACGGGTGTTGCCCCCGGCAACCACCAATCTTAGTCCACCCGCCTGATAAAAACAACGATGGAAGTCAACCAGATCCTCGGTGGAAACCGCAAGCAGGTCGCCCTCACGGGTGCTGTACCCATACGGATGCTGGTCGCCGAACAGCAAACCCATCAACCGGTTGCGTGACAAAACACTTACCTTGTTGAGCGAAACGGCCAGTTCCTGCAGTCGGTTCTTCAGGGTGGTCTGCAGTTCCTGGGCAGGGAAATTGGGTTGGAAGATGAGTTCCCAAACCACGGGGAGGACCGGTTCAAGGTGTTTGCCGAGACTATAAACCCCCACCATGCTGCGGTGAATTCCGCCTTCATGGTGCAGGTAGGCCCCGTAGTAGGCGAGCTTCTCGGCAATCTGCTTGCTGCTGTGCCCCACGCTACCTTCCTGAAGCATCCGGTTGGTGAGTGAGGCCACCAGGGGCTTGGATTCATGCCAGGAACCTACGGGGAATTGCCACTCAATCCGAACCAGATCGTGTCCGCCAGCCTCAATCAGGTCGACCGGCAACAAACCTCCCGACCACTCGATCTGGTGCTGTTCCACCACGGGCCACACCATATCGGCCAACGGCATAGTGCGTGGGGGGCGACTGCGGTCGGGCGCGGTTGCCGCAACAATCTCTTCTTCCTTCATCTTTTCTTCCTTGATGTGTTATTATGTCTTATTATTTTCCTTTTTGAATGCGCTCATCATGTGCCTAATCTAGTGATATTCCTCTATAAAATACCTCTGCCGCCACCGAGTCTTACCCCTTTTTTTAGCTATTATTGACCCAGAAACTTGTCAATCCACGCCTTGAGTTGCCTTTTCTACCAAAGCGTTGCAACTGCATCGCTCGTTCACCATTCACAATATTAAGCCATCCACTAGCGACGATACACCAGTAGGCTGCTCCGGTCTTCGCAAAACACCTCGCCGGCAGCCGACCGGATCGCATCAGGTTCAACGGCCATGTAGCGGGCCACATGTCGGTTGATGCCCTCAACTTCACCAAGCAACGCATTGTAGCACAGATTCAGTGCCACATTGAGTCCCTGAACGTGGCCAAAGTGATATTCCGCCTCAATCTGGTTAATCTGCCGCTGCCATTCCTCGCGTTCCATAGGTTGTGATTTCAATTCATTCAATTCGTTCCACAAAGCCGATGTGGCCGCTTCTATGCTGACCCCCTCGGCTGGGTGACCGCTCAGCACGAGGAGGCCTGGATCGCGCTCACCACTTACATACGCGTTGATTTGTCCGAACACCTGCTTATCGCGCACCAAACGCCTGTAGAGTCTCGCCGAGCGGCCCCGACCGAGTACGTCCGACAACATATCGGCCGCCACATAGCCTTCTTCATCGCGACCACTCATGGGGAAGGCGAGGTACAGCGCATCCGCGGGCAGTGCGGGGTCACACACCTCTTCGTAGCGAGGCGCCTCGGGTATAGGTTCCCTGGGCAAGTTGCGAGGGAGGCGTGCTCCGCATGGGATATCGCCAAACCACCGCTCTACCGACTCAAATATCTGGCTGAACTCGTAGGGCCCGCTCACGGCCAGATAAGCATAGTTGGGACGATAATGACGATAGAAAAATGCCTCCACTTCTGCCAGTTCGGCCTTCTCAATGTGGGCTATCTCCTTGCCGATTGTGGCCCATCGGTAGGGATGGATTCGGTAGGCCAGGGCCCTCAAACGCAGCCAGGCATCACCGAAGGGCTGGTTGAGGTAGCGCTGGTGGTACTCCTCCACTACGACTTGTCGCTGCACCCCGAGACTGCGTTCGCTGAAGTCGAGTTGCAGCATACGGTCACTTTCGAGCCACAGCGCTGTTTCCAATTGAGCGGCAGGAAAGCTGATGTAGTAGTTGGTGAGGTCGCTGGAGGTGAATGCATTGTTCTCAGCGCCCATATTCTGAGCCACCCGATCGTAATCTGGTATGTTGGCCGACCCGCCGAACATCAGGTGTTCGAAGAGGTGGGCAAAGCCGGTGCGTTCGGGCTGCTCATCGCGCGAGCCCACATCGAAAAGCAGATTCACCACGCCCATTCCACTGCGTGAGTCTTGATGGGCAATCACCGTTAGCCCATTCCGGAGCTGTTTCGACTGATATTCGATCATTTTTTTGGCTATGGGAATTTCGGAAACTGCCCAAAATCCGGCTTTCTCTTTTCGAGAAAGGCATTTTTACCCTCTTTGGCTTCTTCGCTTAGGTAGTAGAGTAACGTGGCGTTGCCTGCGAGTTCCTGTATGCCGGCCTGACCGTCGAGTTCGGCGTTGAACCCAGCCTTAAGCATACGCAGGGCGATCGGACTCTTCTCCAGGATTTTGCGGCACCAGTCAACCGTCACCTCCTCCAGCTCAGCCAGTGGCACTACTTTGTTGACCAAACCCATATTGAGGGCTTCCCCCGCGTTGTATTGCTCACAAAGGAACCAGATCTCGCGGGCTTTTTTCTGTCCCACAATCCGGGCCAGATAGGAGGCCCCAAATCCACCGTCAAAGCTTCCCACTTTCGGTCCGGTCTGACCGAAACGAGCGTTGTCTGCGGCTATGCTGAGATCGCAAACCACGTGCAGAACGTGGCCGCCCCCGATGGCCCAGCCGGCTACCATGGCGATTACGGGCTTGGGGATGCGCCGAATCTGCATTTGGAGGTCGAGGACGTTGAGCCGGGGTACCTGATCGTCTCCCACATATCCGCCGTGACCGCGTACACTCTGATCGCCCCCGCTGCAAAATGCAGCACCGCCCTCTCCTGTGAGGATCACCACCCCCACCTTAGGGTCCTGCCGGGCCAGTTCCATCGCTTCACTGAGTTCCTGAACGGTGAGTGGGGTGAAAGCGTTGTGTTTTTGTGGGCGGTTGATGCTGATTCGGGCTATGCCGTCGGCATACTGGAAGAGAATTTCACGGTATTCGCGCTGAGTTTCCCAGGGGAGAGCGGTGCGGATCATATTGGGTTTAAAATGGCTTTTTGATAGGACTGGTAAACAATTTGATTGGCTTTTGGTTCGGTAACGACTTCCACTACCACAGGGCCCCGACCAGCGGGTCGTGTACCGAGTTGCTGCAGCACTATGGTAAGCTCGTGGGCGGTTGATGCCCGGTGGGTGTCGCACCCCCAGGCTCCGGCCAGTGCCTGCAGGTCGATGCAACGGGGTGTTGCAAAGAGGGGTTCGCACTCTGACTGCCGCGAGGGTCCGTCGATCAGCCGAAAAATATCACCTCCCTGGTTGTTGATGACCACGATTCGAAAGTTGTCGGGACGCTCACTGCAACTGAGGGCGTTGAGGTCATACACAAAAGACAGGTCGCCGGTGATCAGCCACACGATACGTTCGGGATTGCTTATCGCGAATCCGAGCGCGGTGCTGTTTACCCCATCGATGCCACTGGTACCCCGGTTTGCATGTAGCCACCACGGACGAATGCTGGCGCCAAGCATTTGCCAGTAACGGATGGGCATGCTGTTGCCGAGGTGAACTGCATCCTGGCTGCTAATGTGCCGGCCTACTTCCTGAATGGCGGCCAGATCGCCAAAGGGCAGGTATTTCATGAAGGGGATCAGTGCGTCTTCTGTTTTTTGTTCCAGAACCCGCCACTGTTCTTGGTAGGTTTCAGTAGATGAATGGGCCGCTGTGCCTTCAATTAGGGTATATTGTGTATGGCCGTGGTTGATTACCTCCTGATTCTGGCTTTTTTTCAGTTGTTGGAGTACTTCTGATTGCGATTCGCTTGCTATACTAACTGTCCGTTTTATGCCCAATTCGTTCTCGGGGGTCTCACCAATTGTCTGGCTTGTGTCTACTATTGGCCTGCTCGTGTCACCGTCTGTCCGGCTTGTGTCAGTGTCTTTTTGGCTTGAGAATCCGCCTGTCCTTCTATTGTCACCGTCTGTCCGGCTTGTGTCAGTGTCTTTTTGGCTTGAGAATCCGCCTGTCCTTCTATTGTCACCGGACATATGGCTTGTGTCACTTCCAGGTTGGCTTCTGAAACCGCTTGTCATGCTAGTGTAACTGTGGATTTGCAACGTGTCACTTACGGTTCTTAGAGCTTCAAATGGCGTTATTCTGAAGACTACCGGGGGGTTGTGGTAGGGATCGGCCCCCAACCCGATTGGGTCGAGCCGAAAGTGTCGGGGCCGACCCGCGCTTGTGGGCATTTTATCGTCTGCTTCGGCCTGACGGCGTAGCCAGTTGCGGGTGCACTTCCCCACGATTTGTAGTCCCCAGCTGATGATCACATCAGGGCGTAGCCTTCGGGTTTCTGCGGTATCTCTGGCCAGCAGATCTTCATGCCGAACTATCAGTCCCGGGGTATCGCCCGTGTTCCGTCCTTCCGAATCGGATAGCTTGATTCCATGCAGGAGGTTGCTCACGGATTCCGACAAAACTACCACTCTGCTATCGCGCAGCCAATGCCGAACTTCGGCATCGAGCATGGCATCCGGCGCTGTTTGTCCCGGCACCAGCAAGATCCTCCGCGCATGGCGCAGAGTTTCCCGAAAGATCAGCATTAACGCCATCTCGTTACCTTGCTTGTTCAATTCCTCCCGTGCATCGGTTGCCGAAGACGATAACGCCGATTCATCGCTTGGTTTATCCATTCCCTCCTGCGCATCGGTTGCCGAAGACGATAACGCCGATTCATCGCTTCGTTTATCCATTCCCTCCCGTGCATCGGTTGCCGAAGACAATAGCGCTGATTCGTTGCCCTGTGCCCCTACAAATCCAACTGTGCGTTCATCCGGAACAATGCGATCGTTTTGGTCGACTTGCGTATGCAAGGGTTCAAATAGGATTGATGTACGTGGGGTGGAGTCCGCGACTGGATCCGGGTCGGCCGTTAGAGGATGATTTTCTATTTCTTCACTGTCAAATAGGGTCAATTCAATGGGCTTCATTCGGCCGCTGCTGTGCGCGAAACCATCGGATAGTCGGTCATCGACAGCCCCCGCTGGGGGAAAGGGGGGCAGTTCGTAGAGGGGTTCATGCAGGGGAACGTTGAGGTGCGCAGGCCCCTGCTGCTGCAGCATGACCGTCCACGTATGGTGCATTATAGTCAGGCTGCGTTTGCAGTCTATTTTCGTGCTTCCGTGTTCGGGTAGCGTGCCTGAAAACACGGTGTGGGACTCAAATACTTTACCCTGGCGGATGGTTTGTCCGTCGAGCTGGTCGATGCTGATCGCAGGCCGGTCGGCCGACAAGACCAACAGGGGCAGACGCAAATAGAAGGCCTCGGCCACGGCGGGCCCCATGTTCAACAAGGCGGTGCCTGAAGTGCACACCAGAGCCACGGCGGTTCTGCCGCGGGTCGACAGTGCTTGTCCGACTGCCACATAAGCTGCCGACCGCTCGTCTATGACCGTGCACAACTGGAAATTTCCGTGCCGCGCGAAGGCCAAAGTGAGGGGGGCGGAGCGTGAGCCGGGACAAACCACCACGTTTCGGAGGCCCAATCGGTAGAGCCCATCCACCAAATCAATGATGTGCTGTTTGTCGGAGTACAATTTTCTGCCCATATTGATGGTCTTTCCGGGTATCGCTCTCAGGATATTCAAATTGATCAAACAGGCAATGTGTCCTTTGGGTTTTCCGATTGCAGATGCTGCAGGAGGGTCTTTGACTTATGGACCGTTTCCGCCCACTCGCTGTGTGGCTCGGAACCACCCAAAATCCCGCATCCCATATGCAGATGGGCATATTGACCGCGCAGCTGAAGGGTACGCAGGTTCACAAACAGCCGGGCTTCATCGGGCGACTCGACAGGGCCCAAAAATCCGCCGTACAGCTGACGTGAACCCCGCTCGATTTCAGCCATAACACTCAGCGATGCGTCTTTTGGCCACCCGCCCACTGCGGGTGTGGGATGCAGCTGACCCACGAGCTCATCGAGGGGCAGATCACTCTCGCCCTCAAGCAGAGTACAGAGATGCTGAACAGGCCCGGCGCGCAGACTTTTGCGATCGCTTCTGCGGAAGTTACGGATGCGGGTCGACCAGTTGTGCGCGATAAAGTCGTCGACCACCTGCTGTTCGCGGATCTCCTTTTCGCCCCATTGCTCAGAACTGCCATATGCCGGCAGGGTGCCAGCCAGCGCCATACTGCGCAACCGCCTCAGCGGATGGATTTCGGGGGATGCGGAGTCGCCACCGCCGCCCGGCACCATCTCGAGTAAGAGTTCGGGGGTGGCCCCGATCCACAGCCCCCAATCGGGGTGCAGCACCAAGTTCACAAACGCCTGGGGATAGTCGCCGCACAACCGCCTCACAAAATTCACCGGATGCAGATGCTTCGGCCAGGGGTGCGATTCGCTTCGGGCCAGCACGACCTTTCCGATGCGGCCCGTCGCAATCTCATGGAGAGCGGCATTGACCCGCTCTTCAAATTCAGATTGACTCACCTCATTCAACACCACGTCTATCGATCCCGCGGGGAATCCATCGGGTAAGCCGTTCAGCCCCTGTTTCGATGCACCGGGCCGTAGTCCACCCAAATACCCCTCCCATTCTGCTTCCAGCAAAACATCCTGTTGCGCTTGCGATTCACCGGATTCTGAATTATCCAAATGCCCGTGCGTTTCAATGGTATGTAAATTGTCCAATTGCGGCTGACCCGCTCTGGGCTCTGGAGCATTTAGTTGCTCAATGGATTTGAGTTTCTCGGCTTGTGTTTGATTCGATTTCCCTTCCATCGGGCCGTCCGTCGCTCGGCTCAAGGACTGTAAGGCTGAAAATAGCGGATCAGGCAGGGTTTTCCATTCGTCGCTCAGACCATCGAAACCAGTAAAACTGAAATCACGCGCAATCCAATGAGCCGGAGAGGTGGGAAAGGAAAACGGAGCCAGCACAAAACCAAGGCTTGGCTGTTTGTTCCATAATGTGGGGGTTGGGGTGGCCGGAAGCGACCATCGGATGGTTTGGGCATCGGGCAAGCGGTAACCCACTAGGGTCCAACCAGTCTGCAAGGCCGCGTCGAAGAGGTGGTGCACGGAGTAATCCCCCGCCGGGTTGCTCATCCGATCAACCAGGTTTGGGAATGAGGATAGCGGTGAACCGACATATACAGTTCATTTGTCCATGTTCGTCATATAGTCGGATGTCCCACACATGGGTCTGCTTTCCGCGGTGCACCAATTGGGCCTTGCAGATGACGTCGCCCCCATGCACCGTGCGCACGTGGTTGGCATTGATCTCCAGACCCACGGCAACATAGTCCTCAGGCGCGAGGATGTTCGATCCAATACTGCCCAGGGTTTCGGCAAGAGCCACTGAAGCCCCACCATGAAGAATACCGAAGGGCTGTTTCGTGCGTTCATCGACTGGCATGCTTCCCTCCACATAGCCCTCCTCGATTTTAATCAGGCGAAAGCCCAATCGACTGCTTAGGCCCTGCCGATCATTCTGGTTGTAGAGCTGCATCCACTCCTCTATCCGTTCTTCTGTGTTTTCCATGGTCGGTTTGGGTGGGGTCGTCACATCAAATCGCCCCGGTTTAATGTGGTGGGTGATGGCGGATTCGAACCGTCGACCCCTACCCTGTCAAGGTAGTGCTCTGAACCAACTGAGCTAATCACCCCAAAATGCAAAAATACGGAAAAAGGGTGACTAGTGGGCGAAACAATAACCTGGAAAATGGCCCCAGGTCGACCGCAGCTATTCATGTTCAGAGAAATGGCTCCAGGTCGACCGCAACTACTGCGGGGTGAACGAAGCATTCACATCGCCTGTGGCGATCGACTGAAGGTTCACCGTGGTGGTTTGTCCGGCCACGAGCGTCACAGACTGGGGCGCAGAGAAGACCCACGGCCCACGGGCGAAACTGCTTTGGAGCAGGGAGGCGTAGCGTTGAATCTGCAGGGCATCCGTACCATTCGTTTGACCGCTGTTGTTTACATCGCTGGCCACTAGAGGGAGTCCCGTCAGCAGGGCAACCAGCGAACCGTGCCTTGAGGCCTGCAAAGCATCGCTCGCGTTGATGCTGGCAGGAACCGGCATTCCGGTGGTGGTGATTGCATCAATCGTGTAGGTACCCGGCGGTAGGGTGAAAGAAAATTGGCCCTGTGTGTTGGTGAGGGTACTATCGACCCGAACGGAACCCTGCATGGCACGCACCCGAACCCCACGAACGGGCGACTGGGAGGTATTGACGTAACGCACCGATCCGCTTACAGTGGCATTCGGTGCGGTGAGTCCACTCACCCCACTCACAATCAGACTAAAAGCCTGCGGAGCCGTGATCGAGCCCTTGTGGGTTACCCGAACAGTATACATACCCGCCTGTGGGAGTCCGTCGAGCAACACCTGCTCCACATTATCTCGGATGTTGTCGGCACGAGTCGCAGGCGACTGGGGTGATTGCAGGTTGAGCACCCACGGAAGAAAGGTGCTGTTGTCGGATGAACGCACTATTCGTACGTCCAGGTCACGCACCAAACGAGGCGATGTCTGGTTCAGAACTGCGGTGTTGGGTGTTCCGGCCGGATCCGTCCAGCACAAAGTGGCCTTAAGCGGCAGGGTACTGTCGTTGTAGAACGAAAAAGTATAGGTAGCCCCATTGCTCAACGACTGCTGGAGGATCCGATGAGAAGAAGCGGCTTCTGAAATGACCCCTGCCGCACGGGCCGTGTTCATAAGTCCCCACCCAAAGGTGTAATCGGGGCCTGCACCCGGACCAACTTCATCGGCCGTGTGGACAATCAGTCCCCTCAGGGTGGCCGAACGCATCACCTGGTTGGAGTTGAGGGCTTTGTAGTGCTGCTGCAGCAGGATGGCGGATCCCGAGGCCATAGGTGAGGCCATACTAGTGCCGTTGTAGGTGTCGTAGCTGGTGTTGGAAGCAGCGGTCGACGAGTAGACCCCCACGCCTTTGGTCACCACATCCGGCTTGATCCGCCCATCGTCGGTGGGTCCCCAGCTGTGGAAACTGCTCCCCACAACCAACGCGGCCGAGGTATAGCCCCCTGCCAGACCTTCAACTGCCCCCACGCTCAGAACATTTTTGGATACGCTGGCGTGCGACAAGCAGTCGTAGCCAGTACTGCCGCCCCCTCTTTGGCGGGTTGTCGTACTACTGGTCCAGCTGCCGGTCCATTCATAGTGGGTGGTCCCGGGTGCTGGCCCGTATCCGCGCGAGTTGCCAGCCGATTTCACGATTAAGTAGTTGGGGGCATTGAAGGCCACCTGGTCCCAGTCCGCTGATTCCTCCGAATAACGACCAAAGTTGTAATCAATTGTATCGCCAGGCGCACCATACCAGTACCAGGCATCGCTTCCGAAGTCACCATAATCACCCCACGCCCAACCGGTGACGAGCCCGTAGGAGTGGTTGGACACCAGGAGTCCCCCTGCGCCCTCCGATGCCATCTCCGCTACATCATCGGTCCAGTCGAAGCTCCGTAGACTGGCCGAAGACGCCATTCCCCTGGCGGTCGACTGCCCCGTACCCGACCCCACCATAGTTCCACCCACGTGGGTGGCGTGGTCACTATTGGTGGTGGTGCCATCAAGTATGCTTGCACGTCCGCCGAAAGCTTGGTGACCCGTGCGCACGGCCTTGCTGTCCCAAATACCCAAGGTCATACCCTGACCGTTGAGCTGCAATCCGCTGCTGCCGCCTGTCCACACCCGATTGGTCCCGATGGTTTGTGCCCCGTTCAGGTTATGGGTGATTCGGTACACCGGCGGCAAGATGCCGTTCATCTGCTTGAATTCCGCATAAGTTGAGCCAGTCAGCACTTCCCGTTTCAATCGCAAACCGGATGGGATGCTTGTTTGGGCCATGACCGTGTTGAACAGCAACAACAGAGAGAAAAGGGTGGGGTATTTCATGGCGCATTGACTAAATATTGGAACGAATCGGATTAAAACTAAAATATATGCCTCGACTATGGGGCAGGGGGGGGTATGTAGCTTCGGTTCACATCCCCGGCGGCCTGAGCCGTGATGTTTCTGAGCAGGGAATTACCCGCGATCAGGTTCAAGGACATTGGGAGTGCCCAAACCCAATTACCAATGCTGAAGCTGGCGTTTACCCCCGAAAAACGGCGTGAAATCTGAAGGGCATCCGTGGAGTTGATGACACCCGAGCCGTTCACATCGGCCGCGGTGAGCGATAGGCCGGTGAGGCTGTCTAGGGTCGCGAAGTGGCGGGAGACCTGTAGCGCATCTGTGGCATTCACTCCACCCCATACAGCGGATGAGGTGGCCGTAAATGTGGTGAAGCCGGGGGGTATGCCGGCCAGAGTGTACTGACCGTTGCTACCGGCCGTGGACTGGGCTACCATTTCTCCATCCTGCCAGGTGCTCACAACCGTGCCAGCCATCGGTGTTTGAGCCGTGTTGTTGTAGTTGATCTGACCGGAAACCATTGCCGAACCCACACAACTGCAGGCCAACCGGGCCGGAATGCTGGCCGATGTGGTCGGCGCCATATAAGTTGCCTTCACCCAGCATTTTTGTCCGGGATGTTGAGCGGTCGCGTTGCGAATCCGGATGTTGTACCATCCATCAGCCACAGGTACATAGTTCACCACCAAAGTGCCACTACCAGTGAGCGAGTCAACAATCTGGCATTGCCCGTCGAGGAGCATGATTTTCATGGCATACTGGGGAGATCCAGCGTACAATTCGAGCGTTATTGTGTCACCCGACTTCGCAAAAATGCGGCCTACCGATCTGCAGAACAAACTATTGTCGGGCGTTCTCCCTCCTTGCTGCAGGCTCAGCACATGACTGTCGCCCAAATCATTGTCCATTTCCCATTCCTGAGATACCCGCCGTGCATTCCTAACATAATTAGCAGAGATTCCGGTCGGTGCCCACACGCCATAACCGCGGCGACCGGAAGGAGCGGTTCCGTTGCAGGGCGGAATCATAAGATCCACTTTTCCCCCGCCGTATACGGTACTTGTAGTGGTTACCGCCCCGGAATAATCAGCCAATACCGTTCCATCGGGCCAATTGGTCTGCACTGCGGTGAGGTTCTGCCAGGTACTCCACTGATCGTTGACCGCAATCAAGGCCTTTCCGCTCCGCTCGATCACGAGGGCATCGGCGGCCTGCCAACGCACATTGTAGGCGCCTTCCTTAAAACGAAGGTTTTGGTGGCACCAAATAAGGTTGGCGATGTCGCTGCGCACGGGCAGGGTCGATGCCACCTTCGGGTTGTGGTTGTAGCGGTTTCCGTTGTAGCCTATATTGAATAAGTCCTCGAAAAACACCTGTGGACTCCCGTCAACGGCCATGATGATGGCGTAGACAACCGATAAACGTCCGTCGTTGGGTTCGATGTGTGTGCCCAGCTGCTGTCCGGTGTTCCAACCAGTATAGTTTCCCGAGGCGTTCAGTTGCGGTCGAAATGTATCGTGGTTGTTCACAAACGGCACCGTTCTCTGCCGGTTGCTCTGCTGATAGCCCGGTACGCTACCCAAATTGAAACCGCCCCCACCCTGTACGACACCGATCAGCGCATTCCGGAGCGCGAAATCGAATGTGCCCGAACGGTTTTGCACCGAATTCACCCAATTGTCGAGATCCGAGGCCCCGCCAACCCATTCCCCCACTGCGTACATGCTGTTGGAACCGCTGGCCCAACCCGCATTGTTCTGCAGATTCCACAGAATGTCCTCGGTCACAGCCGAAGGAAAATGCTTCACGGCATCGAGGCGAACGCCATCCCAACCCATCTGTTTTTTGTACCATATCATCCAGCTGCGCATCTCATTGCGCATATAGGAGGTGGATTGCGTTGGATTAAAGGTTGCATTGCTGCTTTGGCCGAAACCATTCGACTCAAAACTGATGTCGGGACCCCAATAGGGTGAGTTGATGTCGTTGGTGCAACAAGCATTGCCTGGATTGGGGTAGAAATTCTGCCAGTTTTTGGAAAACCGTCCGTTTCGATTTAGGTAATTCGCCGCACTTTCATCTGTTGCGGGACGGGTGAAGCTGACGTACCGAAAATTCTTATAGCGATTCGTGGCCCCGTCATCCAAGGCCGCCGGATCCTGTCCACCTGCGCCTGTGTTACTCCCTGCACTTGCCACATGGTTAAGAACGATGTCCTGGATCACATCCAATCCGTTGGCCTTCATCATAGCCACCATCCGCAAAACCTCATCTTTGTCGCCTACCCGGGTTTTCAGTGCCCCCTTCTGGTATTTGTCGCCCAAGTCATAGTGGTCGAAGGGCGCATAGCCGACCGAGTTCGTGCTGGAATTCTTCATTGTCACAGGCACCCAGACCGCATCGATTCCCAACTCATTCAGTCGGGGTGCCAGATCTGCAAGGTAGGACGACCAGGCATTGGGGTACAAGCTGTTCCAGTAGTCCCACCAAAACCCCTGCAACACCACCTGCCGACTCGGCGGATTCAGCGCCTGTGCAGTGACACTTGGGCCGAACAACAGCAGGCCGCCGACCAATATCCCGTTGATACAAAGTGTCACAATACGCTTCATCGAAAATAATGTCTCAAGGCAAAGATTCAAATGAATTATTTCTTTTGCTGTTATTATATATCATGTACGAAATATTTATTCTATGATTGAACAACCCGGAAGAGTTGCCAAATAACAAAATTCCGGCATTTTGGTTTGGAACGTTCACCACCGTTCGCAGGTTTAGGGACGGAAAATAACTGCCGTTCACATCTCCATAACACAATACGCCCAGTGAAAGGGTGTCACGGGTTCCGCTGCCGCCAAGGCTGATGGTATCCACAGCCAGAGCCCAATCCCCAACGCTGAAATTGCTCGTAATGACCGCGAAGCGCCGCGATATGTTCAAGGCATCCGTCGAGTTCAACAACCCACTTCCATTCACATCCGCAGCCTTGTAGTTGAGTCCCGTAAGCACCAGCAGATTGGTGAAATGCCGCGAAACCAGCAGTGCATCCGTGGCATTCACCCCCCCCCATGGTTTGGAGGTTTGTATGCTTAAGGTGTAGAGGCCAGGGTCGGTCTGGGGGATGTCGAACTCACCGGTCGACTGCACCGCCGCAGTGTACCTCAATTGTTGTCCCTGCCACAACTGAAGCGTAGTATTGGTCATCGGCGTCTGCCCTGAATTGAGATACCGGACTTGTCCACCCAATCCCCCGCACGTCTGTGCGGTAAACGAGCCGGCTGTTAGGACGGGACAAGCATACACGTTGCCAACACTGTCGGCGAGTTCGGTAAGTGACGGCACCCAGGCAATTTGCCCAGTACCAACGGAACGCACCCTAAATCGCAACTGGAACAGAACCGTAGTCGGCGCCGCGGGTATAAACGAAGCGACGTTGTACCATGCGAGATAAAATCTGTTTTGATTGTTGTTGGTGATCAAAGTGGCTCCCTGAAGCTGTGGTTGCACATCTTGTATCGAGAGATACGACAGTCGGGCGGTGTCGTACTGCAGTACCATCGATAAAGCACCAAAGTGGCTCACGTTCGAAACAAGTACCGGCACCAGCACGTCTGACTGCGCGCAAAATGCCGGCATATTGAGGATCAAACTCGGGGGCGCAATTGGCATCACTACATATACACTATCTGTGACCCTGCAAGCACCTTGAGCGAGGGCACAGACATACCAACCCGTACCGGTAACCTGAACGACCCGGGTCGAATCGCCCGTACTCCACATATAGGTATAGGGGCCAACGGGGGCCGACAGGCTAAAACAACTCCCAGTTGGTCGAAGGGTATCTACAGCGAAGACTACCGGATTGATGACCGTTGCCGCAACCTGTCCGTTTCCAAAAAGCACGGACATAACATCCCCAGCACTATTGGCCAATTCACAGCCACTTTGACTGGTATCCAATTGTAGGTTTGCGCTGCCCATTACCCGAAAGCGGTAGTACACCAGCGGTCCCTGAGGAAGGGTGATGGGAGCCACAGAAAACCACGCTAAATAGACGGCTTGTCCACCCACCGGGGCATTAATGATGAGATTTGAAGTGTTCAATCCGGGTAACACATCCTGAAAATCGATAAACTGCAGTTGCTGGCCCGGAAAGCGGAGGGTGAGCGACACGGCCGATACGTCCGCTATGGCCACTGATGCGTTGACCGGCACGCGTATTGTGTCACCCAAACAAGCCACAAGGTTTCCTGCACTGATTTGGGGGAAATTTCCCGTCACAGTGAGGGTAGCGGTACTACTAAAGGTCGTTTGACCACACCGATTGACAGCCCTCAACCGATAGACCACACCATTCAGGCTGAGGGGGGCTCCTGTGATGCTAAGTTGTGGTGTTGCCACACCCTGATAAATTGTGCCGTTCTGCAGGTCGACCCAGCCGGAACCCGACGACCGCTGCCAGCGGTACACATCGGCTCTTAAGGCCTGGGCTGCAATACTCGTGGAGCCCCAGATGGGAATCGCGACAGCAGTAGGCGGCTGTAGAGTGAAGGTTGGGATCTGCAAAAGGGTGACGCCTCCGTTGGTATAGGCCACTTGTGGAATCACATCGCCTGCACCATCTGCAATTTCGCAAACGAATGTATTGAATACCAGACTTCCTGGTGCTATTAACACAAATTTCAGCTGCATAAGGGTCGATCCGGCCTGAAGCGTTGTGGGCTGTATGTTCCACCAAGCTATATACAGGGATCCCCCGGGCGCCGGTGCGTTGTCTATGGTTTGTCCCGCCCCTGGCAAAATATTGTTTTCCAACCCCACATACCGCAATCCCGCAGCGGGATAATCGATCTGCAATGAGATGGCTGCAATGTTACCTGCGGTCGTCAGGGCTTGAAGGGGCATCCGAACCGTATCGCCGACGCAGGCCTGCATTTGTCCGAGTCCGAGCGAAACCGCCTGAGCACTGTATTTCCCGAAAATAATGCACAACAATACCAGGAATACTTTGCTTACCGCTCTTAAAGACGGCATTCTGAAAGACGGCATTCTGAAAGACGGCATAAAATAAATTTCAGTCTGAAAATACAAAAATAAGGGAAAAAAGAGGTGCAAACCGCCTGCAAACGCAAAAATCGCAAGCATGTCTCTGCAAACATTTTTTCTATATTTGCACTCCTAGGGCGCATAGCTCAGCCGGTTCAGAGCATCTGCCTTACAAGCAGAGGGTCCGCGGTTCGAATCCGTGTGCGCCCACTTAATAATCAGGGAGTTACCAATCTAATTTGGTAGCTCCTTTTTTTATGTGCATACAATTTGCATACAGAAGGCGTCAAAACCTCAATCGCCTTAATTTGGGCGAAGAGGAGTGATGGCTCGGATGCCACTCGTCCTTTGGCTTTAGCTGGCTCGAAGGAACCCCCACCCACTCCCACCGCACAAACGCGAAAAAGTCAAAATTCAAGGTTCAATCCCTGACGCTGCGAACCGAAAAATCATAACGGTGGGAGTTGAAGTAGCGGTACACATTCGCAGGGTCGTTGCTCAAGGTGCGGTTCCAGGCAGTGCCCGACCCAGCATCCGAAGAACTCCACCAGTACCCGTTGCTGCCCAAATCGTTGAACCCGCCACCAGAGTAGCGGTGCCACCAGGCAGACCCGTGAAGCCGCTCGAGTTCGTGGCTCCTGTGTTCGGGGAAGTCCAGCCTCCCGAAGTGGGTTGCGTGGCTGTGCTCTTCATCTTGCCCCCTGCTACACTACTAGACCAAACAATTCCCACAAACCGTGTCAGCATTCGGGTCATGATACTTAACTAATCTATTCCACTCCGCATCTGATGGTACATGCCAGCCCGTAGGACATAGTCCCCTTGAATCAGTTGCCGAATACCAATTGTAGAGCTTGCCGTAGAGAGCGTCGTTTGCTGCATCGTTGTTGTAAATGGCATACGCCCCTGATGTGGCGGAACCCCATTGTGCATCTGATAGTCCCGTGGGAATATTGTTGCCATTCCTATAATTAGTCACCTTTAAGTTACTCTGGGTCCAACACTGTGTGGCAATCTTTACTGTGTTGTAGCTGTTGCCGTCCACATCCATTATTGTTTTTCCGCAACTCATTATGGTTAGCTCCGCGTACAAATCACACTCGAACTACCCCACATCCTTGAGCGTCCCCCAACCTATTGCTTTGCAACACCTACCCTTTCAATTTCCGGCGCGCATCGCACGCTTTATGGGAGAACGCGCGGGAATCATACCCGACAAGCGCTGGGTGGAGATGCGACAGAAGGACTTGAACCGATTGGCAGCGCTGCTGTCAGACGACACCTACGAGGCCAAAGGCAAGACCACCTTCAAAGAGGAATTTGTGACGGCAGGAGGGGGGTACATCTTGGCAACGTGGATCTCACCGATATGCAAAGCAAGTGTCTGGCAGGACTTTACTTTGCAGGTGAGGTACTCGACATCGACGGGGTGACCGGGGGCTTTAACTTTCAGTCGGCCTGGAGCACCGGATGGATCGCCGCGCAGGGGATGTCATCATTTCCCCAATCTTCAAATTTTGACCCAGCGGCGGCGGAGCACGCAGTCGGGGAGGTTGACTTCCAGCATATAGGTGCCTGGCGACAAATGTCGGACATCGATGCCCTCATCACCTGGGCTCATCAGTCCACCGCCCACGCTACGCCCGCCTGAGTCCAGAATGCGCCACAGGCCAGAGCGTTCGAAGTAATGGCCGAGGTCGACCCGCAACACATCTCTACACGGATTAGGGTATACCTTTATGTCATCGGCATGCCCCTCCGCCGCGATACCCGTACCCTGTCCGCACTGAATAAAGGTGTAGCTGAGGATGCCCAAAAGCGTTTGCAGGAAATTGGGGCAAATCTCCGGGGCACCGGAAACGCAGTAATCTCCTGTACTAGTCACCAACAACGTATCGTCGTTCGCCCCCGGAATGGGCTGTCCGTTGAGCGTCCACTGTATGGAGGTGGTGTATGGGGGGCGCAGGATCAGGATCAGCGTATCGCGCCCCAGACAAAGTGTGTCGCGCAGACCGATTGTCTGCACAACGGGCATTAAAAACAACCAGCCGTCGACCAGCACCGGGGGCGAGAGTTCATCGCAGCCGTTGAGCCGGGCGCGGACGGTGAACTGGCTCCCGGCATCGACCGGACCCACCACCCGATACCGCAGGGTATCGCCCGGCAGGAGCTGCCCATCGCGAAACCACTGGTAGGCATCATAGACCTGCGTCCACAGGGTATCGCTGGAGGCGGGACACAGCACCAAATTGGCAGGGGTGATCGTGGGGTTATGTGGACATTGGGCGCATACAGCCGACATGGGTCCCAAGAAGGTAAATAAAATCAATACGATTCTTTTCATTTGAAGGGTGATTTGAATTCTGAGGACAATCATAATCTCAAAAATACCAAGATCGGTTTTTTAATTTTTATTTAACGGGCCTGCGTTTATTTTTGTAAAGGTTTTATTAATCCGTTTCCTATGTACTACCCATCTCTTTCCCCACGTACGTCAGTCAACCGAGCCCTCGCTCTGTTGTTTTTTACCCTGTTTGGCCTAACGGCATCGGCTCAAAACATCGTGGTGCGTGGACAAGTGCTCTTCAACCAGCTGCCGACCGCGGGTATTCCGGTTGTGGTGGTCATCACAGGTGGGGTTACGGCAACCACCATCACCGACTCCATGGGCAACTATTCCATGTCGGTTGCAAGACCCGTCATTTCTCAGGGAACCGTCAGCGCCACTGCTACTTGTCCGACCGGCGCTCCGGTAACCACGTCTGTCCCTTTCAACCCGGTGAGCCAGATTTACACCTTAAATATCGGATGCGGCACGGGTGGTAGTATGCAGTCCATTGTTTTGTACGGGAGTTTGCTCGACACCAACGGCACCAATGTAGCAGGTCTGACTGTGCAGTTTTTCCTGGGCGGGCCGTCAAACCTGTTGTTGGGCAGCACCACTACCCTGAACGGGGGATGGTTTGCAGACACCCTTATGGTGCCCACCGTGGCCGGGGGCGCAAGCATTGTAGCCAGCGGCCCTTGTCTGTTGGCTGGAGGAGTTGCCCGTGATACGATGCCCTACACCTCTTCGACCACTTCGCTTCAATTCGCACTACAGTGCACCCCACCCAACAGCGGTGGCGGCGGATCAGTCCAGGTACTCAACGTTACGGGGACTTTAATCGGCCCGGCTGGAGCGGGATTATCCGGACAAGCCGTACTGTTTCAGAATGCTCTAAATGGCTCCTTCGTGGGTAGTACGGTGACCCAGACGGGTGGCTTTTTCGCAGATACGCTCACACTTCCCCTGAACCCAGCCGGGATGGGCATGCTCATCGCCATCGCCCAATGCGGCAACGGCATGGTGACGCGCGATACGGTTAGCTTTTCCGCTACGGCGACTTCGGTCAACTTTCAATTGAACTGCTCCAACACTGGGGGAGGAACCCGAACCGTGACGGTTTCCGGTGTTGTGAGCAGCAATGTGGGCGTACCGATGAGTAATATTCTTGTGCAGGTAGTGCTTGGCAGTGGCGCGGCACTAACCGACTTCACAGATAGTAGTGGCTTTTATTCGGTGACGGGCACATTCATATCCCCCAATGCCGCGATTGTTGTCACGGCCCAATGTCCATCAGGTCCCATAGTAGGCAACGCCACTTTTTCGCACAATGTGCAGCAGTACGTGGTGAATCTGACCTGCGGTACGGGTGGGGGTGGGGGAACGCCACAGGTCTATAACCTACAGGGAACTCTGACCGATACCAACGGAAATGGTCTAGCTGGCGTTCAGGTTCGGATTTTCCGTCCCGGACAAACACTGCCGCTGAGAACGCTTACTACCGGAGCTGGTGGATTTTTCAGCGACACCCTCAGTCTCACCCCCTCTTCAACGCTCACTTATCTGGTGGCCTCTGCATCCTGTAGTAACGGCACCGCAGCGCGCGATACGGCTAGTCTATTGCCAACAACCCAGACCATTGTATTCCAGTTGTCGTGCGGGGGCAGCAGTGGCGCCCGTCTCAATGGTATGGTCATGGGATATCAATCACGCGGAGGAGGCATCCCCGATACGCTGGAGGTCATCATCATTCAGGTCACTTTACCGGGCACTCCACAGACGATTTGGATGCCCATCGACACCCTCGTGGTTGAGGATAGTTCAGGTTACGCGCCATTCCAAACTACGGTGGTGCCCGGCACGTATAGTGCTTTGGCGATTTTGCGTACGGGAAATGCTGCTCTCTATTTGCCCACCTACTACGGCGATACCACAACCTGGTCGCAGGCCTCAACTCTAACGGTGGCAAACATGAATTCTTTCATGGTCATCGACCTCATGGAGACGCTTAGTCCCGGCACGGGCACCGGTGGCATCGGTGGCGGCGTGGGCGGCACCCTCCCCCGTTTGGCTAGTCCACTCACCGGCGTCTGGGTTCAGCTGTTGAATGCACAACAAGACCGGGTGTATCGTTCGGTTTCGACCAATGCCCAAGGTGCTTATTCCTTCAATAACCTCCCATACGGCACCTATTACATCCGTTGCGAGTACCCGGGTGAGCATTCAGATCGTATTCGGGTCGACCTCACGGCTACAAGCCCCGTTCAACTCAACCATTCGTTTACTTCTGGTCCGAGCGGCTTCAGCATCGCCACGGGAATTGGCGTCCCGTCAGACCTGCCACGCTTGCATGTTTATCCCAACCCGGTTACGGAGGGTCGCCTCCGGGTGGCTTGTGCTTCGGGTGATTGTGCTGCCCGATGGATGATTCGGGATTTGAGCGGAAGGGCCGTTTTGTCGTCTGTTTCTTCTGAAGTCTCTGAATCGACCATAGATCTGGATGTGCGTGTACTCGCACCTGGCATGTACACCCTGGAATGGTTGTCGACCTCCAGCCTCCATCTGGGTCGATTTATCGTACGTTGATGCCGTTCGGGAATTGCCGTTAACCTATTTGCACCGGCATTCCTCGCAGGCTTCGCGGGTTTCAAAGCCCCTGAATGAGCAGCCGTTGTAGCTGATTTGTACACATCGGTTGCTCTCTTTTTGGTAGAACCACCGCTGAAAGGCGGCCTGACATAATTCACCCACCGGAGGTTGGTCGCTACATGCTGGCAGTATAGGGTCTGGACAATCGCGGCGGCAGGCCGTGGCGATCACCAGGCAGCTGAGCAGTAGTGCGGGTATGGTGTATTGCATGTATCAAAAATAAATAAATCGGAATGAACCTGAACCTAATAACCGACAACGAGCGCTGCGGTTGGTGTTTGGTTGATGATCTATACCGTCAGTACCACGACCACGAATGGGGCCGCCCCTCATTCGACGATGATCATTTGTTTGAACATCTGATTTTGGAAACCTTTCAGGCCGGACTGAGCTGGCATATTATTTTGAAAAAACGACAGCACTTCAGTGATGCGTTCCATGGTTTCGATGCCCGGGCAATGTCGCAAATGGATGAGGTCCAAATCGAGCGTCTCCTTCAAAACCCCGGAATCGTACGAAACCGGCAAAAAATTGTGGCGGCTATCGAAAACGCGCGCGTCTATTTAAAAGAATTCCCCCAGAAGGGCGACTTCGTTCGCTTTATGTGGGGTTTTGTTGGGGGAACGCCCGTTATGAACCACCCGAAACAATTGAGCGATCTACCAGCCCGGTCAACCGATTCGGACGCCATGAGTAAGACCCTCAAAAAACTGGGCTTTCGCTTTGTGGGGAGCACCACCTGCTATGCCTATATGCAGGCCCTGGGCATGGTGAATGACCACCTGGAGCACTGTCGATTTAAACACGCAGAATGAGGATATATTATTCTTTATATTTGGCGAATATTCGCTATTAAAAATTATGCGATAATTTTCACACCGCATAAAACGCCCCGATCTTTTGGAATATATTATACCGCTCCGCGACATCGCCCTGGCCGATTTGACCCGTGTGGGCGGCAAAAATGCCTCTTTGGGGGAAATGATCCAA
>VHAX01000016.1 GCA_016872215.1 Sphingomonadales bacterium
TGCCATTTTGGGTAACCGTGATAGTTTGGCCAAAATTTTGGTCATAAGACATAAAGCAGAAGATGACAATCAATAATTGTGTTTTCATTTTATTCATTGGCTATAACGTTTCGGGGGTTTGCGATGGCGGGGTGTTTTAGCACTAAACTTCATTCGGAGAGCTGAACTTCCACCTTGCACTAATGTGTCTGCGAAGCACGGAACCCCCGCTATCGCAAACCCCTTGTTATCGGCTGCCATATTCTTCCAACGAAGCAGAACTTATCAAGTTTATACACTCTCAATTTTACTTTTAAAATATTTCTCTACTTCCTTGTTTGTAAAATATACATAGCAGCCTTTCATCCCTCTTGACATTAAAACACGATAAATATTTTTTACATAAGTATCGAAGTCAGCCACACCTCTTCTTAGCGTTGGGTCAGAAGTAGCAGAAGGATTTCCAATAATTTTTCCAGTTGTTTTATCAATCGCTAAATCATCGGCTATGATTACACCTATGTAATCGAATTCAAAACCTTGTGCTGTATAAATGCAACCGATTTGATTTATTCCATTTGTCTTGTATGCCCATTCATACCATCTTGGAATACCTGAAGCAACTTTCTTCCCTTCTTTCGCTTCCCAAGGCATTTTAAAACTTCCAATTACAACATCATCAACTAAAGTTCCGTTTGAATTTGGGTCACTCCAATTCCAACAATAACCTGCAACCAACCTTGCTGAGTTTGCTTTTTTAGTTTCAATCACCTTTAAAGTGTTATAGAGTTCCTGAGGTGAATCAAAAATTTTGAATTCGAATGCTTCGTCTTTCGATAATTTTTTATCAGCATCTGAAAAACCAAGAGTTGATTCAATCCACTCCATGTAATTGTTTGAACCCATGCAACGGAATTGTGTAAGTAAATTTACCTCCGCTACTTCACATTTGTATTGAGCCGCAAACTGTTTTATTAAATCTGTGCTTCCAATTTCTTGTGACCTTACATTTTGTCTATCGTCAATAAAAAAGACAGAAGTTTTCGCACACCGAATTAATTGCTCCATCTGAGGCATATCTGTTCTGTCTTCTTTTTTTGTATATTGAAAGTTGCTTGTTTTTTCAATGCGGTGTGCTTCATCAATAAGTAAAAGATCAACTTCATTTTCTTTAACTCTTGAAGGAACAAACCTGTAAAGGTTTGAGAAAAGCATATCTGCACCTGCACCAACAAGGTATCTTAAACCACCTGTAAATGCTTTTGATTTACAGCCATAAAAAACTTTCATCTTTCTTTTTGCAGCCTCTGCTAATACATTAATTGCAATAAGCGATTTTCCAGTTCCAGGTCCACCATGCACAATAATTACGGACTTAGTTTTATTCTTAGTTGCTTTTCTGGCTTTTGACCAAATTAAATTCTTTGCAACAAGTTGTTCATTGAGCAAAGAAAAAACTGCTTCATTGGAAATCATCTTGGATGCATTTTCCAAAAGTTTTTTAGACGGAGTAAGCGGGCTTTGCATGAACCTATTGAAAATGTCAAAGCCGCTTCCTTTAGCAAGTAAACCTTTCAATTTATTCCCCAATTCTTTTACATCCTCATTACAGTAAACTGGAAATTCACGAACAATATTTTCGTAGATAGGGTCAAACAGTCCAGAAGAATCTTCTCTTTTATAATTGTGACAATAAGAGCAACTGAAAAGAGTAAGAGGGGGAACTGGAGTTTCGAATGCCTGAACAAAACTTTTCAAATAGCCATGGTAGCCTTTAACTTGTTGGGCAGGGTGGGGGACTACTTGTGACCGACCACCTGTAAAGGTTTCAACAAAGTTTCCCTCATCTTCCAATGGAGTGACTTCACTCCATTGTTTTAGCTCTAACAAAACTACATTTTCTGCTTTGTCGTCTCCTTTACCAAATATCAAGCAATCAATTCTGTTTTGATTGTAAGGGACTTCATATTCCAACGCAATCATATTGTCATCAAGGTTCCCGATTTCAATTAAATCACGAACTCTTGATAAAGAATTTTGCCATGAAGTAAATTCACTTTTGCCAACAGTTACACCCCAACGTAGTTTAAAACTGTTGCTCATTATATCTGCAATTCGATTTTCTCGAACATCAGTTACAAATTCTTGTGAAGTGCCTTGGTATATTAGCACATTATAGTTCGTTGTATTTTTTTGCAGTTCCTTTCGCTTTGTCGACTGGGTATTTTTCAGCGTTTCGTTGAATTTTCTCAAGCACAATTTCCTTCACATCAAACTGATATTTTTCTGCAAGCAGATATGCAAAAGCGAAAATGTCAGCTAACTCTTCCTTCACTTTCTCTTTATTGGCATCATCGGCATTTTTCCATAGGAATAATTCAAGCAGCTCACCAGCTTCAACATTTATTGCAATTGCTAAATCTTTGGGATTATGGAATTGCTCCCAATCTCGTTTATTTCTGAATTTCAAAAGTGCTTCTATTAATTCTTCGTTTTCTTTCATGTTGGTATATTTTTACGCTTGCCGCTAACTTGTTTATATACGAAACATTCTATCGCTTATACACTTAAATCAAGTGCTAAAGCGAAGTTTCTCGTGTTAAATATACAGACAGTTATTGAAATAACAAGAATTGCCTGACTTACAAGCCTAAGTTGTCGATAGGACTCTTCAGTCTGTCAAATGCCGGTTTGGTGATCCAAGTGTATAGTTCAGTGGTTTTACTGCTCCGGTGCCCGAGTAGCACTTGAATGTAGCGCAAATCGGTTCCTTGTTCCAGTAAATGGGTGGCATATGAGTGCCGGAGCCAGTGTAGGGTGGCTTCTGAACCCACTCTGGCTCGTTTGCAGGCCTGTTTAAACACCAATTGAAAACTTCGGGCGTCATAAGGTGTGCCTCTGGTTTGACCCTCAAATACAAATGTTTCTGTTTGGTAAGAGGCTCTGTACTGTTGAAGGGCCTGCTGCAGCGAATGGGGCAAGGGTACCATACGGTCTCTATTCCCTTTTCCACTCCGTATCCATAAAACCGAGCGGTTCCAGTCAATATCACCCCATTTTAAAGCCAGTACCTCACCGCACCGTAGGCCACAGCCATATGTAAGTTTGAGCATATTCAAGTGTTTAAGATTGGTGGTTCTCTGTAAGATCATTTTCACGGCCGCTTCACTGAGCACATGCGGCAGGCGCATGCCCCGCCTTGGGCGTTCGAGCGTATTGGCAACCATATTTTGCCCCAATACTTTCCCGTAGAAGAGCTTAACTGCATTGATCACTTGATTTTGATAACTCAATGAATACCCATTTTTCAGAATATAGTCGTTGTTGAATTGAAGCAAATTACCTGCGTCTAATTGTTCCGGTTGCAGGTTGCCAAAATATCTCAAATACACGGTAAGGGCCTCGGTATAGGTTTTTATTGTGCTGACGCTGTAGCGTTGGCTGCGCAACCAGCGACTAAAAGTTTCCACCGCCAGCCTTTGTGGGTTTTCCGTTCCTTCCAAGTTTACTGCATCCGGCAGTGGTCCAGACGAACGCTCACACAAAATGACGCAGCCGTTCAGCAATTCACTAAGTTGGGCTTCTGTATATTGTTCATAAGGCAACAACCAAGAGCGGTGCATAGCGCTCCACCTTCTGCCCGCCAGCGACTTAATACGGGTAATTATTTGAATGTCGAAGTTGAAGCTGAGTTTCCACCACGGCTGTTGCTGATGCACTATTCGATTCAGATGCACTACGATTGAGGTATTTGTCTGTTTTGCAGGCATAAATAAATTAGATATGGTGATATGTTACTTGACTCGGGCAGACGACACGACCGAATGAGCGATCCACTCACCGTGAATCAAGTCACAACATCAAAAATAAACCATAGGGCCGCATGCACAAACTGAACTAAAAAATTTGCTCAGAACACAAAAAATAATGTGTAACTGTTAGCCAAACCGCATACGAAACCGCATAAGAAGATTGGCAGGCCTGTTTAGGAGCCACCACTCCGCTGAAGCGCAAGCCGGTATGCCTCCTCATACAGGGGCAGGATCTGGTGGAGGTCGAAGCGCTCTGCCTGGCGACGCGCAGCCAGGCGGAATTGTTGCATCAGCTCATCATCTCCGAGCAGGCGCATTGCAGCTTGAGCCATGCCCTGCATATCATCCGCATCGGTTAAAAAACCCGTCACCCCATCCACATTCACTTCAGGTAGGCCACCGGATCGACTACTCAACACGGGAACGCCGCAGGCCATGGCCTCCAATGCGGCCAAACCAAAGCTTTCGGTCTCCGAGGGCAGGAGGAACAAGTCACCCGCCGACAGGATTTCCTCCACCGCTTCCTGCTTACCCAGAAAGCGCACATCCATGGCAATGCCCAACTCACGGCACAACTGCTCGCAGCGCGGCCGTTCCGGACCATCGCCCACCAGCAACAAGCAAGCAGGGATTTGTTCCCGAATCAATGCAAAGATGCGAATCACCAGATCCACCCTTTTCACCTTGCGAAAATTCGAAATGTGAATCAGCCTTTTCTGATTGTCACCAGCCAGGGCCATGGTAAACCTGCAGGGATTTCGCTGCCTGAATCGGTCTAGGTCGAGGAAATTGGGGATAACCTGAATGGGTTTATCGATATGAAAATGTGCGAGCGTATCGGTGCGCAGCGACTCTGAAACAGCCGTAACCCCATCGCTTAGGTTGATGGCATGGCTCACCACGGGTTCGTAGCCCGGGTCTTTCCCCACAAGTGTCACGTCTGTGCCGTGCAGAGTGGTCACCACTGCCAGCGGAATTCCCTCCCTTCTGAGGATGTCGCGCGCCAGCAGGGCGGCAGTGGCATGGGGGATGGCATAGTGCGCATGCACCAATTCAATACCCTCATGCCGAACCACATCTACCAGTTTGCCCGTGAGGGCAAGCAAATAAGGACTGTGATCAAAAACCGGATAATGCAGCATGGTCACCTCGTGGTAGTGAATGCGTTCATTCAGCAAATCGAGGCGTGCCGGCTGGGATGAACTCACGAAATGAACCTCGTGGCCTTTCTGCGCAAGACCCATCCCCAATTCGGTGGCCACCACGCCACTGCCCCCGTAGGTAGGGTAACAAACCACGGCTATTTTCATGATTGGGTAGGTTGATGGGTGCGCATGCAACCGTACATGACTATGCTTATGTATGGAGGTAATCTGGTCGGGCTGCCCATGATGAAATGGGGCAGCTCCAGACCTGTGCCGGCTCTGCCAGCCAGCTTCGGGTTTGTTTCCATGCGCTTCTAAACATCTCAGAGGTCCGGTAAGTTTCGAGGTCCTCCGGGCGATCCCATCCACTTAGAGTGAAGAATGTGTCGCCACAACGCAGCAGGTATACAAAGCGACAACCTGCATGCCCGGCGATCCGCGATTTATTTTCTTCAAAAAGTTCAACAAATTGTTCCACACAGGCACTTCGGAAGCTGAGACGAACGATGCGCACGAATGCACCAATCAGTGCGCGGTCTTGCGTTGCTAGTCCACCGAGCGACGTCTGAAGCGAATTCACTTCGGTTGATTGTTCCATTTTTCCACAAACAACACATCATCTACCTTCATCCCTAGTAGCGAAGAGGCCTGACCACAGCGAATACCCAGGTGTAGTAGGTTGTCGAACCCAAAATAGCAGGCCACCGCGCCCGGTTCCACATCATCAACACTATTCGACAGCGTGCGAACGGCTTCGGCATCGCTGTAGGTTTTTTTGAGTAGGAGCTGCCACTCATCCCCTGGCCCTAAAAATCGCTTCAACAATGCATGGTCGATGTTGGTGATGAGGTTCTGGTAGCCATCCACATGAACAACCTGCCCCTGGAGGATGTTGTCGCGCACGAAAGGTGTGGGCATTAAATGCAGGTATACATCAGAAGCAGGTTCGCCCAGAGCCGCCCGCGGGTCAGCGGCTTCGCGCAGACCAGCCAAAGAAGGCAACACCTCCGTCAGCATCCGAAATGAGCCACCATCCACGCTTCCACCCTCCGGCATCCTAAAGTACGAGGCGGGCTCACCTATGGTGATCAGGCTGGCGATTCCGTTGTCGGGCACAACAAAAAAATGCCCGTCGAAAGCAAAAAACAGGTGATCGGGCGCGGCATAACGCGACGATGAAACATCCAGCAGATGCAGGGCTGAAGGCGGAAAGAAACGAAAAGAAGAACGCAAGACATGGGCGGCCTGTCGTATGTCATATTTTCGGATATTGTGGCTCACCTCTGCGACAGTCAACTGTGGAAACACGTACCTCAACTGTGCATTCAATACCGGTGCATAGGCATCCGAGTTGCCGTAGTCGGTCGTGAGGGTTATACATGAAAACTCCATGGACGGTTGTTTCTGCGCCACAAAACTATCAATAATCGCGGTCGTTGACTGAGCATTTTTTTCAATTGGGCGATATTCCGCCCTTGTCCTTCTTCGGGACCGACAACGGGCGACTCAACAGCATGCGTTCGGCCTTTCCCCGTTTGCGTATTACAGCGCGTGGCGATGCTCTTGCCGTGGCAGGGGAGGTTGAGGAGGTGGACCGCTTTCAGGAAAACTTCGAGCGAATTCTGAATGTTTTGTCACGCCGGGGCGAGCTGAATCAACGCGAATTCACCCAGCTGTTGTTGTCGACCGGGCCCATCCCCACATTACATCCGGGTTCGGAGTCGGGTTTGTTACACGGACCAAACGGTCTAGTTGTACGGGCGCGCACCCCAAACCAATTGCGCATGGTGCAGTTGTCGTCGCGCAACGACATCCTCTTCGCAGTGGGTCCTGCTGGTTCCGGTAAGACCTACACCGCAGTGGCTCTGGCTGTGCGGGCTCTGAAGGATAAAGAGGTGCGAAAGATCATCCTCACCCGTCCGGCCGTAGAGGCAGGGGAGAGCCTGGGCTTTCTGCCGGGCGACTTACGCGAAAAAATCGACCCCTACCTGCGCCCGCTCTATGATGCGCTGGGCGATATGATACCGGCACATCGGCTCGAGAAGTACCTCGAGGAACAAATTATCGAGGTGGCGCCACTGGCGTTTATGCGCGGTCGCACGCTCGACAAGGCATTCGTGATTCTGGATGAAGCCCAGAATTGTACAGAAATGCAGATTAAGATGTTCCTGACCCGCATGGGTCCCTCTGCCAAATTCATCATCACAGGCGACCTCACCCAGATCGACCTGCCCTCAAGGCAGCGATCGGGATTGCCCCAGGCTCTGCAGTTGCTGGAGGGTGTGAAGGGTATAGCTCAAGTTTTTCTAAGTGCCGATGATGTGGTTCGGCATCCGCTGGTGCGCACCATTGTTGAGGCTTATGGCCAGCACGATGAAGCCCGGCAGAGGAAATCGATACAGCGGGGTCCGGGGGTTGACCGCAACAATTCCTAGCAGTAGAAACTTGACTTTTAATTGATAAATGGTTAACGTCTCATTCCGAAAATAGAAAAAACATACCATGAATCTGGTCGAACAACCCATTCAACTGCCCGGACAAACAGGGTTTTATCAGGGAAAGGTGCGCGATGTTTATTATATAGGTGATCGGCACATCGTTATGGTGGCCTCCAACCGAATTTCGGCCTTCGATGTGGTGCTGCCCAAACCGATTCCGTATAAGGGACAAGTACTCAACCAGATTGCGGCCCATTTCCTGCGGTTGACCTCCTCTTTGGTACCCAATTGGCTACTCGAAACGCCTGCGCCAATGGTTTCGGTTGGATTCAAAGCAGAGCCGGTGCCGGTCGAGATGGTGGTTCGCGGCTATCTATCGGGCCATGCCTGGAGGCAATACCATGCAGGTCATCGCGAACTCTGTGGCGTCGCCTTGCCCGATGGTCTGCGGGCCTCAGACCCTTTTCCCGAACCCATCATCACCCCAACCACCAAGGCGAAGGAGGGTCACGACCAAGACATCTCCCGCATAGAGATCATGGAGGGTGGGGTGGTCTGCGCGGATGTATACCGGCAGATGGAAAGCTACAGTCTCAGCTTGTTCGCTGCAGGAAGCCGAATGGCGGCCAATCGTGGCTTGATTTTGGTCGACACCAAGTATGAGTTCGGACTGGTAGATGGTCGTGTGATCCTCATGGATGAGGTTCATACCCCCGATTCTTCGCGGTTCTTCATAGCCGAGGGATATCTGGAACGGCAGGAATCGGGCACTCCACAGGAGCAACTCTCGAAGGAGTTTTTGCGGCAGTGGTTGATTGCCAACGGCTTTCAAGGGAGACCGGGTGAGGCAGTGCCTGAAATGTCGGATGCATGGGTGGAGGAAATCGGCCATCGCTACAGGTCGCTCTATGAGCGCATTACGGGACGGGATTTTGTGCGGGCACCGAATTCGGATTTTGTGGAGGAAAATTTCACCCAAACGATGAAATGCTTGAACGGGATGGGGTATGTGTGACTCTATGTAGTCCAATTTTCTCTTGCGCTTTGATTTGCAGATTTGGGGGGGATTTGCTACCTTCGCTCCTTTCGGTTTAATCCGGTCACTCACCCCTAAAAGCAGTGGATGTATGAAAATTCGAGTTGATAAAAATGAAGCTTTTGTAGAGATCAGGTTGGAGGAGGAGCGACTCGATTCTTCGGTATCGCCCCGGTTCAAATCGGATTTGGTGGTGCTGCATTCTGAGGGCCACGTCAACATGTTGCTAGACTTGTCGCTCATCACCTACATCGACTCATCCGGACTGAGTGCGTTGCTCGTGGCCAATCGCTTGTGTACGGGTTCAGGGGGTAAAGTCGTGTTAACAGGCCTTACGCCTTTTGTGAAAGGGCTTCTTCAGATTTCCCGCCTCGACACTCTATTGCAGGTAGCTCCTGATTTGGTGGCGGGCCGATTGGCATTTTCGGGGTCGTGAGGTGTTTTTTCATTCAGCTTTTTCAAGATGCTCTGTTTTTACCTATATTTGCTTTTTCATTTTGGGTTGCTTGTGTTTTCAAATTGACCTATTCTAAATATCCTCCACGCAAATTTTAATTTCTGTTATGTTAAGAAAAGTCAGTACCCTTTTCATTTCTGCATTCATCCTCTTGGATTTTTCCGGGTCTCTTCGTGCCCAAGCTCCGGTGGTGGCACTCGGTTCAGTCTCAGGCTGCGTTGGGGATTCAGTTAATGTGCCAATCAATGTTTCGAACTTCACTAATATTTGTGCAGTTTCGCTTGAGGTGAATTTTGACTCCACGGCTCTTCGGTTTGTGGGATTCAATAATTCTTCGCTAACAGGCAATTTAATCGTCAATAATCCAACTGTTGGTTCTCAGCCTACTTCCAGATTGCTCGTTTCCTGGTTTAGTCTGACGCCAGCCGTGATTGGTAGCGGTAGTGGATTAATGATGAATTTGAGATTTGCCATTCAGGCTGCGCCACCCCGTGCGGTTAGTTTTAACCTGACTGTTGCAGGTCAATGCGAATTAGCCGATGCTAATGGGGATGTAATAGCTGGCGTCCTATTCACCAATGGTGGGGTAACGGCACCTACTTCAATTGCCAGTATCACGACCCAGCCTTTGGGATCTCAATCAGTCGTTTCCGGTTCAAACGCCACATTCAGCGTTGTAGCCAGCAATGCCGTTGGATACCAATGGCAGCAGTGGTCATCCGGGCAGTGGAACAATCTATCCAATTCGGCTACATTCTCAGGTGTAACGACAAATTCATTACAACTGAATTCGGTTTCACCGGCTTTGAACGGTTCCATTTTTAGGGTTGGTGTACAAGGCGGTTGTCCTGCGCCCGTATATTCCAATACTTGTACGCTCACCGTAACTCAAGCGGGCAATGTCAATATGGCAATAGGAACTGTACCCGGATGCCCGGGCGACACAGTGAGTTTACCGGTCTCGGTTTCAGCCTCTGTGAGTAATGTAGGTGGATTGAATTTGGGCATAGTTTATCCGACAGATGTTTCTTTTGTTGGGGTTTCCAATAGGGCATCTAGTCTATCCAGTCTTACCGCAACATCCACAACCGCCGGTTTGGTAAGTGTTTCCTGGAGTAGCACCACCGGTGCCACACTCTCGGGTAATTTGTTTGACTTGCGTTTTGCTGTGAATAATTCTTCAAATGCAGCGATCAGCTGGGATTTCAACAACAGTTCTGTTACTCAAGTGGGTGGAACTCCTGTCACGGCTGTGTTTTTGCCTGGTCAAATCAACAACAACGGTGCATTCATTACCCAACAGCCGTCAGGAAATAACCTTTTACAACCCGGTGGCAGTACAAGCTTCACAGCATCGGCTAACGCATCGCCTGGCGCAGGTGCAATATCTTATCAATGGCAGCACAACGTAGGGGGTACGTGGACAAACCTCACCAATGGGGCTCCTTATTCTGGTGTGCAAACGGCAACACTGAACATAGCAAACGCAACAGTTGCCTTGAATACTGCAGAATACCGAGTTGTGGTGAGAACTGTATCCTGCCCAACAGGTGTGAACAGTCAAAGCATAGTCCTTTCAGTTCAGGCGCCTGCTTTGAGCATTTCCAACGCCTCAGGTTGCGCCGGTGATACACTTTTGGTAAATTTTAATAATTCGGTATTGGTTGGAATCAGCGCCGTGGATATTCACGCTCGTTACAACACCCAGCAGTTGAGGTTTGTAGGGTTTTTCGGATTGAATAACCAATTGATAAGTGCTACCAGTTCGGGGACAAACGGCGTTGTAATCCTTTCCTGGAGTGGTGTATCGCCTATCAATCTGTCTCCGGGTGTTTTGATCCAGGCGAGATTTGTTGCCATTTCCTCTGGATCTGTAACGTTTACAGATTCACTAACTTCTATTTCAGGTTCTACAGGTCCTTTTCTTCCATCGCTCACCAATGGTTCTGTCACTGTAACCGGGGTTCAAGCGCAGTTGACTCAAGGTGATACCGCCTATGTATGCTCTGGTGCAGCCATCTTGTTGCAGGCCAACACAGTCTCTGGAATTTCCTATGAGTGGTTTAAGGACGGCATAGCGCAGACAAATACAACATCTTCTCTGGCGGTTACCCAGCCGGGTCTGTATGTTGTTCGTGTAACGGCCATTGGCAGCACCTGTACACCTACCACCGATACGGTTCGGGTGCTGAGTTCAACTTCGCCTGTTGCAGATCTAACGGCAGGTGGGGCTACCACATTCTGCGCAGGGGGATCTGTTACTCTTTTTGCCTCACCCACTGGAGCTGGATTTACTTATCAATGGTTGCTGAATGGTTTAGTGGTTTCGGGTGTAACATCCAATAATTATTTGGCGACTGCAGCCGGATCATATCGTGTGGTTGTAACCAACCTCGGGGGATGTCACGATACGTCCTTGGTCATTTCTTTGACGGTACAAGCCCTCCCAGGCGCTGCCATTATAGTGGGTGGTCCAACTTCATTCTGCGACGGTGGCTCTGTATTGCTCACCGCCACAAGTGGTGCCAATTTCCAGTATCGCTGGCTTCGTAATGGCGCCTATTTTGGTGTAGTGACCCCAACGTATGCAGCTAATCAAAGTGGTGTATACCGTGTTCGTATTGAGAATACGGCAACCGGTTGTTTCGATACTTCAACCGCCATTACTGTTAATGTCAACGCATTGCCCAATGTAGTTTACATAGCCTCAGGACCGCTCACGTTTTGTTCGGGCGATTCAGTTGTATTCACAACCCAGCCTGGTCCACAGGGGACACAGCGTCAGTGGTTGCGCAACAATTTGCCTATTGCTGGTGCAACGGGTCTCACATTTGTAGCGCGCACTTCGGGTGATTACACTCTGCGCGTATTCTTTGTGCCGACAGGTTGTGTAGACACGGGCAGTGTAAGCACCGTTGTTGTTAATTCAGTGCCCCCTCGTCCAACGATCACGGTTTCCAATACCAGTGATACGCTATTCTCCTCTGCGGCGGCCGACAACCAATGGTATAAGAACGGGGCTCTTATTCCGGGTGCCACAAATCAAACTTTGATCATCACTGGAGCTGGATTGGGTAATGGTGTGTATGCGGTACGGGTAATTTCCAATGGTTGTAGCTCCGACTCTTCCAATAACCTCAACATCACCAATGTAGTTGTTCCCTCATTGAACTTGGGAACTCTTAAGGTTTACCCCAATCCTACTGGTGGCCAGGTGCGTATTTCAATGGGTGGTTTGAATGGGGGTGAGGTTCGTGTATCAATTCGTAACGCGGTCGGTCAAATCGTTTGGAATGAATTGATGCTAAACGCCCAAACGGAAATGTCTCTTGATCTCGGTCTCCTCCCCTCAGGCGTATATCTGATTGAGGCGGGCGACGGAAACAATTTTCTGATCGAACGTTTGATGATTAAGCGTTAAATTAAAATAGTCATAAATAAAAGAGGCGCACGATTGTGCGCCTCTTTCTGTTTTGGAAGAAAGACCAGCATATAAAACGTCTTTGGTCTTTAGACTTTTTCTGAGTTCTATCTTTATTCTTCTGTTGGTCCCATTACCGAATTCATGATTTCGGTGCTGATTCCGGTGTTGGAAAATCCACCATCGTGGTAGATGTTCTGCATAGTGATCATACGGGTTAAATCAGAGAACATGACCACACAGAAGTCGGCACAGGAATCGGCCGATGCATTACCAAGAGGCGACATCAGGTCGGCATATCGGAAGAACTGATTGAACCCTTTAACGCCGGAGCCGGCCGTGGTGAAGGTTGGACTTTGGGATATGGTGTTCACCCGGATCCCGTGTGATTTTCCCAGGTGATAGCCAAAACTGCGACCGATAGATTCCAATAGAGCTTTTGCATCAGCCATATCGTTGTAATCGGGGAATACCCTTTGGGCCGCGATGTAGGATAATGCCAGTACAGATGCCCCGCGCGATAGAGCGTTGATATTCATGGCGGTGCGGAGGGTGCGGTGGAATGAAATGGCCGATATATCAAGTCCCTTGTGGTAGTAGTCGTAGTCGATTTCCGTGTAGTGCCTGCCCTTGCGCACATTCAGTGACATGCCTATGGAGTGTAGAACAAAGTCGACTTGTCCACCCAGGATTTCCTTTGACCGGGTAAACAAGGACTCTAAATCGTCCATTGAAGTTGCATCGGCTCCGATGACAATTGTTTCGCATTTTTGGGCCAGTTCCTGTACTTTGCCCATTCTAAGGGCAACCGGTGCGTTGGTGAGGGTAAAGCGCGCCCCCGCGGCGAAGGCTTTTTCGGCTACATGCCAGGCAATTGAGTCGGGATCGAGGGCGCCAAATATGATGCCTTTTTTGCCTTGAAGGAGTGGATGGGTATTCATATGGTTTAGGTTTGATAGAGTTGAATCAGTGCCTCGGCTTGTCGACGGGCCGGATCTCCTGCCTCTGTCCCCGCCATCATTCCCGCAAGAACACAGACGCGTTCGTCGGCATCCAGATTATCTATTTGGGAAACGGTCTGTAGTTCGGTGCTTGTTTTCTTGACCCGGAAATGACGGTTGGCGGCCGCTGCGATTTGGGGTAAATGGGTAATCAGAATTATTTGTTGTTGGCTTTCAGCCATTTCCTTCAGCAGCTTCCCAATTCCCAAAGCAGTTTGTCCGGAAATCCCTGTGTCGATTTCGTCGAATACGATCACAGAGATATCGTCGTGGGTGCGACAAGCAGTTCGCAGGCATAGGGTGAGTCGCGACAATTCACCCCCGCTGGCTACCTTTTGCAGGGGGGCCGTGGTCTGACCCGGGTTGGCGGAGAATTTAAACTCCACCTGGCTGTAGCCGGATGTGTCGGCTAATAATTCGCTGTTTCGATGAAGCCGCACTTCGAATTGGGCTCTGGCAAATCCCGCAGATGGCATCAGATTTTGCATGGCCAACTCGAGCCGGGATGCGGATTCCGTTCTTTTCTGGTGTAACAATTCTGCCGCGTTTATCGCTTCTTCATGCGCCTGCGCAGATTGTGACCGCAATTGCTCCAATAATTGAAGGTTCTGAACCGAAACCTCCGATAAAAGCTCCATTTCTTTCATTTTGTCGAGGAGTTCAGCCAGGTTCCGGGTTTGATGTTTGACCAAAAGTTGATTGAGTTTGTCGATGCGTTCAACGAGTGGTTGTGCGTTGTGGTTGTTATATGAGAAGGAATCGGACCATCGGCCCGCCTGCATTTCCGCCTCTTTGAGGGCCGTAAGAGCCTGTTCATAACTTTCGTATATATCCTGGGCTACCTGACTGAGGTCATGGAAGGGACGAATTTGTTTTTGAAGCATGGAAACCCGGCTGATGAGCCCTTGTTCGTTCCCATCGAGCTCCCAAATTGCCTGTTGCAATGATTCCTGAATCGTCTTCGCTTGTTCGATCAGACGTTGTTGCGATTCCAGCTCTATGAGTTCACCAGGCCCTTTGATTTCCATACTCTGGATTTCCTCCAAATAAAACTGGTTCAATTCCCGGTCGTGGGCCGCTTGAGACGTACGTTCCTCGAGTTCCCTAAGCTCACGGTCGATTCGTTGCCACTCTTTATGGGTTTTCTTGTAGTGCAGGGCCAAATCGCGACAACTGGCAAATTCATCGAGATACTCTAAGTGTATGCGTGCAGATTTCAATTCGCGTGCTTCGTGTTGTCCGCAGATGTCGATCAACCAGTAACTGATGTCACGGAGTTGCGAAAGCGATGCCGGACTATCCTGAATGAAGCAACGGGTACGGGAAGGTTGACTCAACTCACGTCTGAGAATCAAAGGATTTGTGTTCTCAATTCCTTGTTCACTTAGCCATTCCTGCAAATCGGGATGCTCGTTCACAAATTCTGCTTCGATCACACATTTTTGTTCGGGGTCTAAAGCAGGATGACCATCGTATCGTTCCCCCATCAAATGACCGAGTGCACCCAATACCAGCGATTTACCCGCACCGGTTTCACCGGTAATGACATGCAGACCCGTGCCGAATTCGATTTCATGCGTGCGAATAATGCCGTAGTTGCGTATGCTGAGGGTTTTAATCATGCGAAAATTATGCGTACTTCCCAACGTAACAATACGAAATGGAATTGTTACTTATTGGCTGATTTTTTGATATTCCTGGGCATTGAGCGGGTCCATTTCCGTTAGGAAATTCAAGACTTTGGCCTTTTCGGCCGGAGTTGCAGGTTGGTAGATACCTACGATTTCATTCACTTTACCCTTTAGGAATAGGGGGAGTATGACCGATCCCGGTTTTGATTTGTAGAGCTGGTGGAGCTTTTCGATGGCTTCCGTGGTTTTCATTCGGGCCTGGAACATATTGTCTGGTTTACTCATCACATCAAGTCCCTGCCGGTGGTAGACATACAAAAACTCACGGAAGTTTCGGTAGCTGCTGTTGGTGAGGTTTTCGTTGAGCCAAAATCGGTTGCGCAGACTCTGACTTTGGCGCCAACCCATTTCCTGAGCGTTCTGTGCATTGTTCACAATCTGTTTTGCCTTCTGGTGAAATTCTTGTCCACCCATCATCCCAAAAGTATCGTAGTCGAGACCAAGCACCGTATACACATAAAACGCCAGCATGCTTGTGAGGTTGCTTTGGTGCATATTGATATCGAATTCCAGGGGCTGGAATTCGGTATACTCAAAGAGCCAGTCGGGGTCGGTGTAATTGAGCATTACCGTGGTATAGCCCGAATTAAACACGGGTCGGTTGCTTTGGATTTGTACGGTCGCCTTAAACTGATTCACACTCAACCGCTCATCGAGCACGATGTTCATGCTGAACGAAATTCGCTCCTGAAATTGGTAGGTGTCGGATGTCCATTTCCTATTATTTACAAATTCATTGATGGCTGCCTGCATCGACTGATACAGCTGCTGATCGGCCCCACCTAGTTTGTTGGCGTTCACCATTACCTGGCAGAAAACCTCCTGTGCGTGCACGCGCGAATGAACCATTGTGGTCACACCCATCAGCAGAAAGCAAATGAACTTTAGGAGGGGATGTAACATAAAATCAGGTGTTGGATTATGTCGCGGGCGATGTCTTTTTTGGAGGCCAGGGGAAGTTCCCTAATCCCCAGGGCGGATAGTAGGGTTACCCGATTGGTGTCGGCTCCAAAGCCTGCCCCTTTATTGTTTATTCGGTTAAGGATCATCATATCGCAATTCTTGGTGGATTTTTTACGACGTGCCTCTGCTATTCCATCAGCTGATTCCAGGGCGAAGCCGACCAAAAATTGCTGCGGTTGCTTGTTGCGTCCCACTTCGGCGAGGATATCGGGATTAGGGTGCATTTCGATGCGGGTAACTGCATCTTGCTTTTTGATTTTTCCGGTTGTTTTGTGCACGGGTCGGAAATCCGCTACGGCAGCGCAGAATATGCCAATATCAAACTTCGTCCGATATGATTCTACGGCCTTTTGCATTTCGTGGGCGCTTTCTACCGCAACAAATGCATATAAGCCTTGCGGGGGTGTCAGAGTAACCGGCCCGGAGATCAGCACCACCCGTGCACCTTGTTCCAAACAGGCCTCTGCCAGCGCGTATCCCATCTTGCCCGAGCTGTGGTTACTGATATAGCGTACATCGTCGATGGCCTCGCGGGTGGGTCCCGCTGTAATGAGTACCATTTTATTCCGTAAATCTTCAGTTGCCTGGGGTAAAACATCGGCATTCGTTGACGCCCAGTGCGCTTCCAGTGCATCTATGAGTTCCTGGGGCTCTGCCATGCGTCCCACACCGTTCAACCCGCTGGCCAGAGCACCGTTTGCCGGACCCAGCATGCGATGATTGGCTCTTGAAGTCAGCTCCTTCACATTTTTTGCCGTAGCAGGATGTTTCCACATATCGATGTCCATCGCTGGAGCAAACCAAACTGGGCAGCGGGCCGACAAATATACCGCCATCAGGAGGTTGTCGCACAACCCCCCAGCCATTTTGGCCAGTGTTTGGGCGCTACAGGGTGCAATCAGGATGAGGTCGGCCCACATTCCCAACTCCACATGGTTGACCCACTCGCCGCCGGCGGACTTAACAAATTCCGAATAAACCGGACGCTCGGAGAGCGTGGATAGGGTGAGTGGGGTCACAAACCCCAGGGCGTCGGGCGTACAAACGACCTGTACATCGGCGCCTTTGCTTTTAAGGTGCCGAACAATCCAGGTCGACTTATAGGCAGCGATACTGCCCGTGATGCCCAACAATAATTTGCGCCCATTCCACACCATATATTAATATCCCCTTTTCTCGCGCTCAGGGTTGCGGTGAAAAAGCTTGCCCTGCTCAAACTCATCGATGGCCTGAAGGGTGGGCTTGGGCATACGCTCATATTGTCGTGAAAGCTCAATTTGCTCCTTGTTTTCATATACCTCCTCCAGACTGTCGACCGGTGGGGTGAATTCGGCCAGCTTTTCAGTAAGCTCCTCCTTGATTTTGGAAGCAACCTGATTGCTGCGCTTGCTTAGGATGGCAACCGATTCATAGATGTTGCTGGTTGGCTGGTTGAGGGCTTTGATGTCGCGGGTTTCGGTGGTGTTACTTGCCATTTTCAGAAATAATTTAAGGTTTGTTTATGTGATTATTGATTGGATGCGATGGGATTGAGTTGCGATTGCAAGTCGCTGATCTCACGGGTCATTTTCTCGACAGATATAAGGTATTTGCTTTCCGGAAATTCGTCTTTCAATTGGTCTGCTGCCTGTAGCGTAGCCACACAACGCTCTGCTTGTTTGGACGGGACGCTGTTGACCGAGAGTTTGTGGTAGGAATCGGTGAGCAAAAACAGCAGGTACTCTCGCTGGGCAATATCCGGGAAATCGGCTAGCGTCCGTTTAAGCAGGGCAGTAGCCGCTCGGTGGTCCTCCATTTTGTAAAAAAGCATCGCCCGATCGAGCGCTTTTTTTTCCAACTTTCCCCGCAGCATATCCATAAAGCGATGGCAATCAGCCAAATGGGTGCTTTTCGGGTATTTGTTGATGTAGAGTTGAAGGCTTTCCAGCGCTGATTCCGTATTTTTTTGGTCGAGCGCGTAATCCGGTGAATTCAGGAAGAGACAATAGGTGTGCATGAATGCGGCTTCTTCGCCCCGCGAACTGCCAGTATAGCTGGCGGCGAGCTGCTGAAACTGAAATGAGGCCAGTTCGTAGCCTCGTTCATGATAGGATGTGTAGGCACTCATGAATTGCAGTTCGCCGGCCACTTCCGAACCTCTGAAGAGGGTGTTTAACTCCTCGAGCAGAGGTTGAGCCCTGTAATAGTCACCCCTATGGTAATATTCGCGTGCCTTGCTCAATTTAAGGGGGATGTCTGTGCTTTTCAAAAGGCGGGAATAGGAGTCACACGAAACCAAAATCAAACTGCCCAGGCAAAGAAGCGCCATTACATTTCTTCTGAACACGAGTGGTTTGGGCAAGTTTTTGTATGTCAGTGAATCAAAAATGGGCATGCTTGTGGGAGCAGAACCTGCAAAAATATGGAAAAAAAGGCATTATATTGCAGATTAGAGTGTGGCGGGCTTAAGCAGTTGTTTTGATGAGCTTATGTCCTAATTTTGTGCCGTTAAAAAAACACTGTGGATCTCCTCGAAAAACTAAAAAACCGGCGCGGACCCTTGGGCATACACGCCAAGGAGGCTGAGGGCTATTATATGTTCCCCAAACTGGAGGGTGAAATTGCTGCCACTATGAAATTCCGTGGTAAGGATCGGCTGGTCTGGAGTCTCAACAATTATCTGGGCCTGGCCAATCACCCAGAGGTGCGGGCCATAGATGCGGAGACCGCCGCTCAATTCGGATTGGCCTACCCGATGGGTGCGCGCATGATGTCGGGTAACTCCAATGCGCATGAGCAGCTCGAGCAGGAGTTGGCTGAATTCGTGGGCAAGCCAGCCGGTTTGCTGGTCAACTATGGGTATCAGGGCATAGTTTCGGCTATAGATGCGCTACTTGATCGCCACGATATCGTGATCTATGACGCGGAATCGCACGCCTGTATTGTGGATGGAGTTCGGCTCCATCAGGGCCAGCGATATATGTTTCGCCACAACGATATGGCCAGTTTGGAAACCCAGTTGCAGCGGGCTGTGAAACTCATCGCCGGGCAGGGTAACCAGGGAGGGGTTCTGGTGATAACAGAAGGAGTATTCGGGATGACGGGTGTGCAGGGCGATCTAAAGGGAGTTGTGGCCCTGAAATCGCGCTATCCCTTTCGCTTGCTGGTTGACGATGCCCACGGATTCGGTACGATGGGTGCCACTGGTGGGGGAACGGCACAGGAGCAGGGGGTAACCGATCAGGTCGATATTTATTTTAGCACATTTGCCAAGTCGATGGCCAGCATAGGGGCGTTTTTTGCTTCCGATGCGGAGACGCTCGCCTTCCTGAAGTACAATATGCGTTCGCAGATTTTCGCCAAATCATTGCCCATGCCCCTGGTACTGGGTGCAATCAGGCGGTTGGAGCTGATACGCAAGCACCCGGAGTACAAAGAAAAGCTGTGGACCGTGGTGCGTGCTTTGCAAGATGGCTTGAAAGCAAGAGGATTCTCCATCGGCATTACCAGCAGTCCGGTCACCCCCGTAATGCTCAACGGAACCCTGGGTGAAGCCACTTCTTTGGTCGTGGATTTGCGCGAACACTACGGAATATTCTGTTCTGTGGTGGTTTATCCGGTTGTTCCTAAGGGAGTTATACTTTTAAGGCTTATCCCGACTGCAGCACACAGTCTCGACGATGTGGAGCGCACATTAAACGCTTTCAGCGAGGTGGCGATGAAACTAAAGGAAGGGCACTATACGGCCGAGGGGGTAGTTGATATGAAATCTTAAAAAAAAAATCTACAAAAGTTTTTGAAATCTCAATAATCTGCTATTTTTGGCATGTCATTCAATCAATTTTTCACATTTAACCCCATTTTTATGAAGCAATTTGAAACGGTAAAAAACATGCTTATGTCGATGGAGAAGGACTTTGAAAAGTTCTACGACAAAGGAAACAGTGCCGCCGGAACCCGTGTGCGCAAAGGTCTTCAGGACCTCAAAGTGAAGTGTCAGGAGCTGCGTCTGGAAATCCAGAACATGAAGAACAAAGGCTAATCACAGAAAAAATCCTAAGGAGCCCCGATCTTCGGGGCTTTTTTTTGTCCCGCCCTCACTGCCCGTTGAGTATATTTACCGACCTTTTCCCGTATTGTGGCGTATTCTGATCAGTTTGATGCGCAAGAACAGCGCATGTCTTTTTTTGATCATCTCGAGGAGCTCAGAAAACATCTGATTCGATCGGTGCTTGCCGTTTTGGTCCTATCCGTGTGGGCGTTTGTCCGCCGCGACATCATTTTCGATCAAATCCTTCTTGCGCCCAAATCACCGGATTTTGTTACTTACCGGGCCATGTGTGCGTTGTCGCACCGCTATGAATGGCTGAGGGGACTGTGCGTGGAGCAGGTCAACTTCACCCTCACTAACATTCACATCACCGGACAGTTTATGCAACATATGACCATTTCGCTGGTTGCGGGCATTGTAATGGCGTTCCCCTATTTGGTTTATGAATTGTGGCGATTTGTGAAGCCCGCCCTATACCCGGGTGAGCGCAGCTCCATGAGTGGGTTGGTGGTGGCCATGACGGGACTTTTCCTTTTGGGCATTTCTTTCGGTTATTTTATGCTGGCCCCCATTAGCTTGCTGTTTCTGGGCAGCTATCAGGTCAGCAGTGAGGTGGCTAATACCATCACCCTTCAATCCTATGCCGGGATGTTGAGCACGCTGGTTTTGGCGTCGGGACTGATATTCGAGCTGCCGATGTTGGCCTGGTTTCTGGCCAAAGCGGGAATACTAAGCGCGGGTTGGCTGCGTAAAAACCGTCGACTTGCAGTAGTGATCAACCTAATCGTGGCGGCGGTCATCACCCCATCCGACGTAGGCAGTATGATTTTGATGAGTTTTCCGCTTCTTTTGCTGTATGAAGTGAGCATCGCGGTCGTATCGAAGGCTGAGCGCAGCAGAAAGGGATAAAAACGGCAGATGGATAAAGAGAGCATGGAACCGAAAGGAAATATGAAGAAAACACGCGTGCTGATGGGAAGCGACCATGCGGGATATGATATGAGGATGAAATTGTCATCTGGTCTTAGTGAGGCCGGATATGAGGTGATTTTGTTTGGGGGAGATGGCCCGGATCCGGTCGATTATCCTGATGTGGTTCATGAATTGTTAGACAACTTCCAGATCGAATCGGATCGCGCAATTTTACTTTGTGGCAGCGGAAATGGTGTGTGTATGACAGCCAATCACCGGCCTGGAATTCGGGCAGCCCTATGCTGGACGCCCGAACTCACCCGCCTGGCCCGCAGCCACAATGATGCCCATATACTTTGTCTGCCTGCCCGATTCATCACAATTGAAGATGCGGAGGAAATGGTTCGGGTGTTTTTGAGGACCGACTTTGAAGGGGGTCGGCATGAGGGCCGTATCCGCAAAATGGAAAGGAAATGAGCAGTTTCAGTAGATTTTACAACATATTTATAACATTATCGAGTCCTGTGATTTTGGGATTTCTTGTGTTGGCATCCGAGGCCAGAGCTCAGCAGGCTGTGCACCCCTGTTGGCAGGGAATGGTTCAGATCGATAGTGTGCAGGCAGATTTGGCAGCGTTGACCGCGCCCGGCATGGAGGGGCGCGGCACCGGACAGTCCGGCTACCTGAGAGCAGCCGATTTTGTGGCGTCGCAACTGCAGAATTGGAATTTGATTCCTGTGAATCGGAACGAGGGAGAATCTCATTCATTTTTACATCCGGTGCCTTATCTTCGGGTGGTTTCGGTAGGTGGAACGTTCAAATTAGGCGGAAGAATGTGGAAGATGGGGCCAGATTTCGTGCCCACCGCCCGCAGGCGCCTGGACAGCCTCGCCCTTGCACCCACGTATCGTATTAAATGTGCTTCCAACCCCTCAGATGGGGGCGACCCGTTTTCGGGGATCACAATTGGGCCACAGGGATTTTCCATATTGATCGAGGGCCGCTATCCCTTCAATGCTGTGAGCTCCCAAACGCAGTGCGCGCTGGATTTGCGTAAGAAGGTCTCAGCGATGGGATGCAAACAAGTATTTTATCGTCCGACGCGGTTCACCACTTTCCGAAAGCAATGGGAAGAAGATGAAGGGCACCGTCCACGCATTCGGCTGTTGGAGGCGACCCGCCCAGCAGCCACTACAAGCGGAAAAGTGAGCAATAGCCCTCCCGGTCCCATACAGGAATATGCCGTTTCAGGGCCATTGTACCGGTCAATCCGCAGCCATGCTGCAAGAGTGGGAACGGTTACCGGCGCGACCTCGGGTTCGATTGTAATCCACAGCCAGCGTGACTCCTTTACGGCACCCAATGTGGTGGGTATGATTCGAGGAAAAACCCGTCCGGATGAATATGTATTCCTCACGGCACACCTCGACCATTTGGGGGTGGTTGATGGCACGGTTTACGCGGGGGCCGACGACAACGGATCGGGATCGACCGTATTGCTCTCTGTGGCCCGTGCTCTATCGCAACTCGCCCGGCAAAATATACACCCCGATCGAAGCATTGTGCTGGTCTGGTTCAGCGGGGAGGAGAACGGACTTTTAGGCAGCCGGTGGATGACCAGTACCCTCACCGATTCTATGGGGATTGGGGGTGGACAAGTATTCGCCAACATTAATATGGATATGCTTGGTCGCCACGACGCGGCACATGGCCCCGACGACCCATACTTATATGTTGTTCATCACCACGAAAATCAATCCATTCGTCCATTCACCGAGCAGGTCAACACGTTGTGCGGGGATTTGAAGCTCGATTACAGCTATTCCCGTGCCGATGACCCGGAGCGGTTGTTTATGCGGAGCGATCACTACGCCTTCCACCAGCTGGGCATCCCGGCATTTTTTCTGTTCAGTGGGTTGCATGAAGATTATCACAAGCCGACCGACACGGCCGATAAGATATCCGTTCCGCGACTCACGCGCAACGCGGGATTCGTATTGAACCTGGCCTGGCAAATTGCGCAACGAAATGAGCGTTTGAACCCTGTAGAACCCTAAATCGCAAAACGTCTGTTATGAGCATAGCCATTCAGGAATTATCCGCCGAATGGGTGCAACGAGTCCGCACCCTCCGCGTACAGGCCATCGACCAGCTCGAGGCATTGCTGCTTCGGTTCGATCGGAATGCGACCGCGGCCGGAATGCACGTGCGCTGGGTGCTGGATGTACCGGAAGCTGTTAAGGAGTTGTTGTTTTTGTGCAAGGAACACGACATCGAACATATACTCGCAGCACCGGGTGGCGCATTGGGGGAATTGGGATTTAGCGAAATTTTGCGCACAAACGGATTGGATTTTCAGGAATTGTACCTGGCAGACATCGAATCGGCAGGTGACGGTGTTAATGGAGGTCAAAATGCAGTGGTTTCGTTAGGCGGTGCTGGGCACTCGGCCTGGATGGGAAGTGCAGATCTGCTCGTGGCCGGTACCGGAACAGTGGTGGTTAGGGAGCCCATTTCCTGTTTGTATCATAGAGGCGGCCCCCACCGGGTACGAATTTTTTGGGCGGGACTAGAGCAAATAACACAGTCGATCGCCGACCTGTCTTATTGGTGGCCCGCCTGGGAAGGGGGAGAAAATTCTCCGGCGGCTGTTGCCCGTGCGGGTGGAAGCGGACTTACTCTGGTGCAGGGCCCCATGCAGCGAACCAACGACGGACAGCCCGAGCATACTTATGTTTTCATCATCGATAATGGTAGGACGGCCTTATTGGAGGATCTGCGTATGCGTGAGATGCTCTATTGCATATCCTGTGGCCGCTGTGGTGAAGTTTGTCCCACCCGCCAATCGGATTTCGGTCCCAGAGAGGGGATACGGGCCGGCGTTGTGGTTGGCACCCCTGAGGCGGCCTCCGATTACCCATGTACGCGCTGTGGCGCATGCAGTGTTGTTTGTCCGGTCGGCATCCCCATACACCGGCTCATGGCGTGGAAGCAAGTACAGAATGCGGCCCGTTGCGATCAGGAAACGGAGTTAAAGGCCTGGCAATCGTGGCGGAAAGCCATGTTGGGGGAGGGATGGCTCGGAATGTTTGGATTCGATCAGAAGGTGCAGTCGATGCTCCGTTGCCAGATGCCGGGGCCTTCCGACCTATGGAAACCAGCTGAAAAATCATTCTCCAGGCGCAGGGCGATGGGAAAGAAAAATACTTAATTCCATGAAATTCGATAAAAAGGGCTTTAGCCGGGAAGAATTGCTGCACCTCTATTCGGCGATACTCCTTCCGCGAATGATTGAAGAGAAAATGCTTGTACTCCTTCGCCAAGGAAAGGTGAGCAAGTGGTTCTCCGGAATAGGACAGGAGGCAATTGCGGTCGGGGCAACGCTTGCCCTGCAGCCCGATGAGTACATCATGCCCCTGCACCGAAATCTGGGTGTATTTACGTCGCGCCAGATGCCGCTCGACACCTTATTTGCCCAGCTTCAGGGTAAGGAATCGGGGTTCAGCAAGGGTCGGGAGCGTTCGTTTCACTTTGGGAGTCGGGCCCACCACATTGTGGGCATGATTTCCCATTTGGGTCCGCAGTTGGCTCTTGCCAACGGCACCGCGCTGGCTGCGCGACTGGATGGGCAGGCTAAGGTGTCGCTGGCTTTTTCGGGTGATGGAGGCACCTCCGAGGGGGATTTCCATGAGGCGTTGAATGTAGCAGCCGTTTGGGAGTTACCGGTCATATTTCTGATTGAGAACAATGGATTCGGTTTGTCGACCCCCTCATCCGACCAGTTCCGCTGTGAGAGTTTTGTGGATAAAGGCGTCGGTTACGGTATGGAGGCTGTACAGGTCGACGGCAATAACCTTCTCGATGTGCACCGAACGGTGAAGGAGTTGTCTGAATCGATGCGCCAGAAGCCCCGTCCCGTTTTGCTGGAATGCATGACCTTCCGAATGCGTGGACATGAAGAAGCGTCGGGCGTGAAATATGTGCCCAAGGAACTGATTGAAACTTGGGCCCAGCGTGATCCGGTGCAGCGGTATGAGGAATTTTTGATGGGGGAGGGGATTCTCACCGCCAGTCTGCGCGATGAATTCCGTGTCCGACATCAGTCCGAAATTGATGTGGCCTTGAAAGCCGTTTACGAAGAACCCGAGGTTCAACCGAATTGGGAAAAGGAAATGTCGGCTGTGTACGCCCCTTTTAACTACAACGGGCCAGTGGAAACACCGTCCTCCCCGCGCGAATTGAGGTATGTGGACGCGATTAAGGAGGGACTGACCGAGGCGATGCAGCGGCACGATGGATTGGTGCTTATGGGACAAGATATAGCGGGTTATGGGGGAGTATTTAAGGTAACGGAAGGGCTCATGGATCGCTTTGGTCAGGCTCGGGTGCGAAACACCCCGCTTTGCGAATCTGCCATCATCGGGACCGCCCTGGGTTTGTCGATTGCTGGCAAAAAGGCCATGGTTGAGATGCAATTCGCCGATTTCGTAACCGCTGGCTTCAACCAGATTGTGAATAATCTGGCTAAAATTCACTATCGGTGGGGACAAACCGCAGATGTTGTGGTGCGCATGCCAACAGGTGCCGGCGTTGGTGCTGGTCCGTTTCATTCGCAGTCGAACGAAGCCTGGTTTTTTCATACTCCTGGCCTCAAAATTCTCTATCCGTCGACCCCGGCGGAGGCCAAAGGCTTGTTGCTAACCGCTTTTGAAGACTCCAATCCCTATTTGTTTTTCGAGCACAAAGCGCTCTATCGTTCGATCTCCGGTCCGGTACCCGAGGGCTATTATACCCTACCAATCGGCAAGGCGCGGGTGGTACGTACGGGAAGCGATGCGACGATTGTTACCTATGGAATGGGCGTTCATTGGGCCCTGCAAACGATTGGAGAACAAGGCTGTGATGTAGAGTTGATCGATTTGCGCACATTGTTGCCCTGGGATCAGGAAACGGTGTTGGAATCGGTGCGCAAGACTGGGAGGGTTCTGGTGTTGCATGAGGACTGCCTAACGGGTGGAATTGGAGGTGAGATCGCTGCAGTTATAGCCGACCAGGCTTTTCGCTGGCTCGATGCGCCCGTCATGCGCCATGGTTCCATGGACACCCCGGTTCCATTTGCACTTACATTGGAACAGCAATTTCTGGGTGTGGAGCGCTTTAAAATCAAATTAAAAGCCCTCATCAATTACTGATTTTTGCTCGAAAAAAGTTATTTTGTGCCCTCGATTTATACAAACGAATGAAACAACTCCTACGATTCGCCATTTTTTCCCTATTGGTGTCCATTCCGGCCATAAAAGCTATTGCGCAGCCGATCAATTTGCCGCCCGGTGTCACCCTCCGATATTTCACTTCATTTGAGAATCCCAATCCCTTTAATTGTGCTATTTCGGTAGGAAATCCGGGATTTACAATAGACACGGCTCTCCGTTTCCCCATCATTGCCGGACAGTCGGTACGTGGACGCATGGGCGTTGCGCAGAGCAGTACACTCACTACATGTACTTTTTCAACATTGGGACAGTACAAAGTATGGCTTGATTTTGCCCACATTGCCAAAATCGAGCAGATTGACTCTGCGGTAATTCAGTATTCCATAAACAATGGAACTACCTGGACCAACCTAACAGGTCAGACCTGCCGCTATTTTGGTGCGTCGTCGTATTTCCGGACTGCCAATAAGTTCACCCAGCAGGCCTATCCAGTGGAATGGCAACTGGCTAGTACGGGCGCAATTCCTCAGAACAACAACACTTGGTGGAAAAACGAGCGTTTCGATATTTCCCTTGCAGTAGGTAATCAACCCAATGTTATGTTACGGTTCTTCATGTCCGACCGCAACAACAACGCCATGGGATCCCCCAACGCTGCTTATGGTTGGTTGTTGGATAGCATTCTGGTGACCTCGGCATTCTCGGAATTGATTCCACCGCTCATCACGCACACCCCGATTAGCGGTATGCAGTTCAATATCGGTCAGATCATCACCGCCACTGTTCGTGATAGTTTCGGTTGCGATTCAACAGGCATAGCGGATGTTTGGCTGTTTTACAAGAAAAATTCAAATCCAATCGATTCCCTGATCATGAACCGTACGGGTACGACTCTCAACTGGACACGTGCTTTAGATACAAGCCGTGTGGCGGATGGGGATACGGTTCGCTATTACATCCGTGCGAAGGATTCATCGCCTTCTGGCAACATTAAATATTTTCCCAATCAGGTGAACCCTGGCGACAGTTTCATTACTTATTTGGCCTCATTTTTTCCAACTATTGGCGGACATACTGCTATTCAAGGACAACAATTCTCTCCTGGTCCCTTTGCCATAACAGCCAATTTCACAGATGCTTCGGGTATAGATTCGGCCATATTGAACTATCGGATCAATCAGGGTCCGTGGATCAAGCGGCGAATGCTTCCTGTGCTTCCTGTGAGCAGCAACAACTACAGGGATACCATCCATACAGTGGATGGCGACACCGTACGCTACTATCTTGAGGCGGTGGATGGTTCGCTCCGTCGTTTCCGGGCTTTCCTCCCCAACCGCAATGTATCGCCCGATACTTCTTGGCTGTTCATTGCCTCTGGTCCACCCGACGTCACATGGCCACAATCCTCCAACCAGTGTGATGTGTTTTTAGGTTCCATCTTTTCGTATGGCCCGTTCACCATCGGTCTGAGAGCACTCGATGGATCCGGAATCGATACCGCTATTTTGTTCTACAAAGTAAACCAGGGCCCTTGGCTTCAGGCCGGAATGACACGCAATACCGTGGCCAACGCATTTTGTAACTGGCAAGCCACCATTACCCCCACTGTCACCAACCTCGACACGGTTTTCTACTATGCGAGGGTACAAGACGCGTCTGTTCGCAACAATTTCACAATTTCGCCCCCGGCCACATCCCCCCGATTCTTTATCACCCTAGGCCCTACAACATTGCCCTACACCGACAACTTTGATGTGAGTGATTTATGGACCGGTTATATTGCCAGTGGAAGTGTTACCAATCCTGCCCTCACTCTTGGTGGCTGGAACCGGGGAGCCCCGGCCAAAAGCATTATCAATTCTGCCCGTTCGGCTCCGAATGCGTGGGTGACCGGGGCATTGAATGCCGATTACCCGGCCAATTCCTGGTATATTTTGGAGTCACCCGTGTTCACATTTGCACAGGCACAAAACGTGATATTGTCGTTTTGGCAGCGCCGGGAATTCGGTGCCGGCGATGGCTTCTGGATCGAATATACGGTCAACCCCAATAGTGTTCCCCCTACATGGACTAAACTGGGTAATGCATCGGCAACCGACACCAATCAGACTGATTGGTATAGTGTCAGTGATATTGCCGGACTCACCGGAGCCTCCGGAGGCGCGTGGGCTGGTAGTTCAAATGGGTGGGTGCGCTCGGAACGTCGATTGAGCGAAACCAATCTTCAAGGTGTGAATCGACCAGTTCCAAATGATAAGGTTAAATTCCGCTTTGTATTCCGCTCTAACGCCACGGCTCAGGGCAATGGGGTGGCGATCGACGACATCAGCATCACATTCCCTCCGCTGGTTGACCTCGCTGTGACTTCAATAGCCTCCAATTCGGCGAATTTACCTGTGACCATAGTCAACAACAATTTCCAGAGGATTGCAGGTGATAAGTTGGTATTGTTTTCACGCTTTCGAAATTTTGGAAGATCTGTCATAGATACAATCATACCCGTAGTGGTCGAATTGGGTACATACCGCGACACGACCTTTATCAATACGCGCATCAATCCGAACGCCTTTGGTCCGTCTTTCACCACAGCCTTCCGTCTGGATACCATACCATCTGTTCCTGAGGGATGGTTTACGGTTCGGGTCTATTCAATTTTCCCTAATGACGAGAACCTGTCCAATGATACTCTTTCAGTACAAATGTATGGTGTGCCTCTGCGTACAGTAGGATACCTTGATAATTTTGATGGCTCATTCGATGAATGGATGACTATTCCCGTGGGCACCAGTCCGATTGTTTGGCAACGAGGAATACCCACTGGTACCCAATTGAATTCAGCATTCACGACACCCAATGTCTGGGCCACGAATTTATCAGGCGTGCCGGCAGCCAATGCGGTCGCCTATTTATATTCCCCCATTATTCGGTTCAACAATATTGTGAACTCTACGGTGCGTTTTCGAATGAACAAGCGTTTGGCCGGAAGCGGAGCCATACGATTGAGCTGGGCCGATACACTGAGTAACACCTGGCAGATTCTCGGAGGTATTGCCGATGGTTCCAGCCCCAATCAGACATGGTACAGCAGTTCCGTGGCCATTGGTGCTGTAAGTGGAGCGGCATGGACTCAAACATCGGCCGATACAGGATACATTACCCATATGCTAAGGCTTCCCACATCTTTCAATTACCGAGCGGGAAGGGGGGTACGGTTCCGATTTGAATTCAAAAGCGGCACGGCCGAAGGTGTAGTGATCGATAATTTTGAGATTTTGCCTCCGCCGCCCGTTGAACTGGAACTCATTGGGGTAACTGCCCCTGGAATTGGCAATTGCTTACCCGTGATAAGTGGTGATAGTTTGAGGGCTGTTGATACCGTTTCCGTTTTGGTTCGGAATAATGGCGGCGACACGCTGCGGTCGATTCCATTCAATATTAGTTTATCGACGGGCACCACAGTAGGGCCTCTTTTGTGGCCGACCGACTACATCCATCTTGATACGATTGCACCCAACCAAACCAAGTTGATTCGTTTGCTGCGTGGTTTAAATTCACCTGCTCCAGGCTGTTACACTTTGCGTGCATTCCACCGATTGCCAACCGATACGGTACGACGAAACGACACCGCCAGTCGATCTGTCCGGGCCATACCTGCGCTCGATTTGATGGTGGTGAACATTCTCGAGCCGGCATCTTCTATCTGTCACCCCGCAGGCCCCACACGTGTGCGTGTAGTGGTACGGAACATTGGCCATACCGCATCCGGTAGTTTCAATTTGGGGTATAGATTAGCCTCAGGTGCTACACAGACCCAATCATTGACCCGCATAATACAGCCTAAGGGGTATGACACAATTACTTTGTCGACGCCTATTAATGTACTGTTGGGACCCGATACGCTCAGGGTGTTCGTGCGAAACGTTTCGGATCCTGTACCCAACAACGACACACTTATTCGTTATCTCGTGGGCTCTCCTCCTATTCGTTTGATCCACACCAATTCCTTCGATGTCTTCAATCCACTGGGTCTGTATTGCCTCGCACCCTCTTCCATAGGGCTCGCAACGCCAATTCCTGCCGTAACGGGGGGTAGTGGTAAGGCTTTGATTTTGGAGGGTTCTGGAGGCACCTGGGATGCGGCCGTGCCTTTGCCTTCTTTGGGTGGAGTCTGGAATGCGAATTACAACCCTGATCGTTTGCGTCAGGTGGCTATGCCGGTTGCAAGTACGGTGAACGATACTAACCTACACATCCGATTCCGTCTGCAGCAAATACTGCGTGCTTCGGGAACTTCGGGTGCTGGTAATGTCTATTTGCGGGTATTGGTAAACGGCCAGCAGGTCTACAACGCACCCGCCCGCACCGCGGCCGGTACCTTCCAGTCGCTCGAGAATGTTTCCCTCAAAGGGTTTTACACACCAGGCGAGCCATTTTTATTGGAAATTCAGGGCAAGTCAAATTTCTCATACAGTACCAATGCTTCTCTGAGGGCTAATGCCAACATTATCGATGATTTGTTTATCTACCACAGACACGCTCAAGGTGCTGAGGTCATGGAGGTCATCTACAACAAACCATTCCCTTCGGCCACCGATACGGTTCTGGCATCAGCTAGGATTAGGAACAATGGCGACAATACCCTCAACACTGTTGACGCACGATTGACCTTGAACGGTTTAGCGGTTCCGGGGGGCACACTCACCATTAGCAATTTGAACCTTGGGTTTATGGCGGATACCCTCTTCCAGTTTCAGGCGCCCTTCTTCCTGAATGAGGGCACCAATACCATCTGTGCCGAAGTTTTCCAGCCAAATGGTACTTCGGATGAGTATCCCTTCAACGACACAGCGTGTACGGAGGCGATTGGATTCCCAGTCATCAGTTCGTTCCCCTATTGCAACAACTTCGACGGATCTCTGCCGGAGTGGCTCACCCGTAACTGGTCGACCCTGCGCAGCAGTGGCAACAGTTGGACCAAGGGAACGCCTGGTAAGGGTTTCATCAATGGTGCGGCCAGCGGCGCTAATTGCTGGTATATTGATACAGACAGTACTTATAGTCCGTACGACTCCTCTGCATTGTTCACCCCCATCTTCAGCGTGCAGCAGGGCTCTTGCTACCGGGTGAGTTTTAAAACCAAGTTTTTGACGGACTTTTGGGCCAACAACATTGCAAATGCACCGCTGCATGGTGATGGTGGAACTATTGAGTATTCCACCAATGGAGGAATCCGGTTCCTGAATTGGGGTGAAATCGATACCATCACCTTTAATTGGTATAATAACGTGGTACATTCGTTGAAAGACTATACCGTATCACCAAGCAATGCTGGTTTTGGATGGTCGGGCCAGAGCGATAGTGCGTGGATGGATATGTCGCACATTTTCAATACCATCAGTACCAGTCGCGTGATTTTCCGTTTCAAGTTTGCATCGGATGATGCTTTCCAGGGTGAGGGTTTCGCCGTCGATGATTTTTGTTTCGAGGAAGTTTCCGCACCATGCGATCTTGTTTCGGTTGAGGATTTAACCCGCGATGGATTTGTCCTGTACCCCAATTATCCAAATCCGTTCTCGGGTTCAACCCGGATCCGCTATGAGTTGTCGGAGGGCGCTAAAACGCAGTTGTTGATCCAGGATTTGTCGGGCCGTGTCTTGTGGCAGGGTCAACCGGAGCGGCGCGAAGCGGGCATGCATGAGGAGGAAGTCAATCTTGCTCATCTGCAGTCAGGGATCTACCTCTATACATTGCGGGCCGATGGAGTTTCGAAGACACGCAAAATGATTTTGACCCGGTAAGGTATTCGTTTCTTCAATTTTTCCGTACATTTGCGCCTCTTTAAGGAATTTACTCGATTATGAAAAAGAATATTCATCCATCCAACTATCGTCTTGTCGTGTTTCGGGATATGTCGAACGATTATATGTTCCTCGGAAAATCGACAGCTGAGTCCCGGGATATTGTCAAGTGGGAAGACGGCAACGAGTATCCGCTAATTAAATTGGATATTTCGCACACATCTCACCCATTTTTTACCGGCAGACAGGTGTTGGTCGATACCGCGGGCCGCGTAGATAAGTTCAACCAGCGCTACCGCAACAAGTAACTTATGGCATTTGTCCATATTTTAAACCCTCTTCGGAGGGTTTTTTTGTCGAAAGGATTTGTTCGGACATGGGTTCTGATTGTGGGATTAGGATTGTTTGATTCTGTGCATGCAGGTGATACCCTGAGGGTTATGACCTACAATCTGTTGTACTTCGGTTCATCGACTTCCGATTGCACACCCTCCATTAACGTACAATCAGTGAAGGAGGGGCACCTCCGCACGATCATTCCTTATGTACACCCACACATAATCGGTTTCCAGGAGGTTGGGCCAAGCAGCGCGGTTACCCTTTCCATTCTAAATAATGTTCTGAATACGGCGGGTGAAACACGTTGGGCGCGTGCCAACCTGATGAATCCATCGGGCTCATCGATAGTTAGTATTTTGTATTACGACAATCAGAAATTGGGTGTATCACGACAATTCCCCATTTCTACACCCGTGCGTGACATCATGTATTACCGCATGTTCTACCGACAGATTCCTCCTTCGGGCGACACCATATGGTTAAATGTGGTGGTCCTCCACTTGAAGGCAGGTTCCTCTCCATCTGATACGGCAACCCGCGCTCAGGAAACAGCGGAACTGATGTTGTACCTCGATCAGCAGAACCTCAACGAGAATCTGCTTGTGATGGGCGACATGAATGTAACCTCCAGCAGTGAATTGGCCTATAGTCAGTTGGTGAATCATCCACTGCCCGACAATCGCCTATATGATCCCATTAACCGACCCGGAACGTGGAACAACAACAGCGCTTTTGCCCTGTGGCATACCCAGTCGACCCGCACCAGCGGAACGGTTTGTTTCTCGGGCGGCGGACTCGACGATCGCTTCGACCAGATTTTGGTGAACCGGCGCGTTTTAGGCGATTCCGCAGGGGTGCGCTACATCCCAGGTAGTTACCGGAGCATCGGAAATGATGGTCAACGTTTCCAGGGTAATGTGCAGTCACCCTTCAACAGTTCGGTGCCGGTCGCGGTGGCCAATGCGCTGTTCAATGTCTCCGATCACCTGCCCGTCGTATTAGATGTGCAAATTACCCCGTCCTTCGGCTCAACCATCCGGGAATGGAATGCCGGGGGAATACCCTGCCGGTGCGGACCAACCGAGGATGGCTCTTTTCTTTGTGAATGGAAGGACATCCCACCCGGACACTGGGTAGGCCAATACCGCTGGACGCTTGTCGAGCCGGGTGGGCGTGTATTGAAAAGTGACCGGTGGGAGATTGAAGCGGGAAGTGTAAAGCAACAAATTGATACAAGAGACCTGTCGCCCGGATTTTATATGTTGAAGCTAATGCACCTTGCAAGCGGTCAGATCAAGGTCTTCCGCCACATACAGACGGGATTAAACTAACCCTTCAGTTTTGCTGGAGCACGAAATAAGTGGGATTGTTCCATTACAAACTCCAGGATCTCTTCGCGACCGCGGCCCGTTTCCGAGGATGACCAGAAGTAGCATTGTGGAATACATGGGAGTGCTGCGAGAAATACCCCCGTTTGTTTTTTGAGCGCGGTCGACTTCAACTTGTCGGTTTTTGTGAAGACAATGGCGAAAGGACGGTGATATTGTGATAATAGCCGCGCAAATTCCAGATCATTGGGTCTCGGTTCCACCCGGCAGTCGATCAATAACAGCACAAAACACAGGTTTGATCTTTTGGCCAGATAAGACTTCAGGTGCTTCGACCATTCATTCCGTATATTCTGTGAAACACGGGCATAGCCATAGCCGGGTAGATCGGCGAGATATGCACGATCCCCCACTTTATAGTGGTTTATGGTTTGCGTTTTACCCGGCTGTCCCGAGGTTCGCGCCAGTCCCTTATGACCCGCCAACATATTGATCAGAGATGACTTCCCCACATTCGACCGGCCGGCAACTGCGAACTCAGCCCGGTCTGCGGTAGGCATCTTCGATTGGTCGAGTTGACTCGACACATACTCAAATGGGGGTGGGGTTGACTTCATCCGGACAAAGGTAAGACTCGGGCATACAATATGTTGACAAACCGACACGGGTGACTTAAAGGGGTCTATTTACCCTATATTTGCAACTTTTTAATGCTAAAAGCGTTTCTTCTAGCCGATGCACCAGTCAATCAACCCACCTCAATTGCCCAGCATAACCCCATATCCAGGTCAATCCGGCACCAAAAAAGAGCAGGTCGCGGAAATGTTCGACTCCATATCGGGGCGATACGATCTACTCAATCGAGTTTTATCGCTCGGCATCGATATCCAATGGCGTCGTCGTGTGCTTAAGTTGCTGAGGCCACACGCCCCCAAACGCATATTAGATGTGGCCACCGGCACGGGGGATTTGGCTATTGGTCTTCTTCAATTGAATCCGAAGGAGGTAGTGGGTCTCGATCTTTCTTCCGGAATGCTTGCTCAGGCCGATCAGAAGGTGAAGAAAAGGGGACTGGCATCGAAAATCCGGTTTATTGAGGGCGACAGCGAGCAGCTGCCTTTCGCACAGGATTATTTTGATGCCGTTACGGTGGCCTTTGGGGTGCGCAATTTTGAGCATCTCGAAAAAGGATTGTCGGAAATGGCGCGGGTGGTTAAACGAGGTGGACACATTGCCATACTCGAATTCTCGCGCTCGCGTGTACCCCTGGTTGCCCCACTGTTCAAATTGTATTTCCACCACATATTACCCGCCTTGGGGCGATGGGTGTCGCGCGATGCATCGGCCTACACTTATCTGCCTGCCTCTGTCGAAGTCTTTCCGGAAGGGGAAGATTTCCTGAAGATCATACACAAATCGGGATTTGCTGAGGCACGCCAGGAGCGATTAACCTTCGGAATATGCACCCTATACACCGCACAAAAGCCATGAGTATGTGTCTAAAATTACTGTATTCGCCATTTTTTGTTGTAGCTGTAATCGGTTTGACCGGGAAGTTAGTCAGCGCACAAAGGAATTTTAGTCACTACGACGAAAAGGCTGTCCATTTCGGTTTCCTGGTGGGCCTCAACAGTAGTGGCTTTGCCATGAGTCTGGATGACGCTGTATTGGAACGCGACGACAGTTTGCGCTATGTGCGCTCGGGCCATGGTCCCGGCTTCCAGCTCGGGGTGGTCAGTGATTTTCGTTTGGCCGAGCACGCTGCCCTCCGCTTTACGCCTACCCTGATGTTTCTGCAGAGAGATATGTACTATAGTTACACCCGCCCCGGCAGCGATCTGCGAAAATCAGTACAAATGGCGAATGTCGACCTTCCTTTATTGTTCAAGTGGCGCTCCGACCGGATTCGTAATTATAGAATGTATGTGATTGGCGGGTTCAAATACAGCATTGACATGGCCTCTCAGGAGCGTGTGGTCGACGATGTTGAGCGGGTGAAGCTCAGGCGCCACGATTATTCCTTCGATGTGGGGGTGGGTATGGATCTGTATTTCCCCTTCTTTAAAATGTCGCCCGAACTGCGTTTTTCCCAAGGGATCAGAAACACCCTTGTGCCCGAAAAGCACATTTACAGTGCCCCACTCGATGCTCTGCTGGGCCGCACGATTATTTTGTCATTTCATTTCGAGTGATGGAAAGACGAGGAACAGACCGCAAGTTGGCACTGGTGACCGGCGCCACGTCCGGTATTGGAGAGGCTGTTGCCTGCAAGCTTGCTGCTACAGGATGGGATTTGGTGGTGACAGGCCGCAGGGCGGATCGTCTTCATGCTCTTTCGAAGGAGCTCGCGGGAGGCGATCGGCAGGTTCAGGTACTTCCCCTCGTGTTCGACGTGTGTGACGAAGCTGCAACTTTCGCAGCATTGGAGGGGCTAGATGAGGCATGGCAGACGGTTGATCTGTTGGTCAACAACGCCGGTTTATCACAAAGCCTGGAGCCTGTGCATCGTCAGGATCCGGCGGATTGGGATCGGATGATCGATACCAACATTAAGGGTCTGCTGCGGGTGAGCCGGGTGGTGGCCCCTTGGATGCGCCGAAGAGGCATAGGACACATCATCAATCTGGGTTCAATTGCCGGAAAGGAAGTATATGCCAACGGCGCTGTTTATTGCGCCACCAAGCACGCGGTGGAGGCCATCACACGTTCAATGCGCTTGGAGTTGAACCCCGACGGCATCAAGGTGGGCCTCATTGCGCCGGGATTGGTGGAAACCGAATTTTCCGTGGTGCGCTTCAAGGGCGACCTCCAGCGGGCCGCAGCGGTCTACCAGGGTCTAGAACCTCTCTTGGCAGATGACATTGCAGACGCCGTTTGGTATATGGCCAGTCGCCCCCCTCATGTGCATGTGGCCGATATGCTCATACTGCCGGCGGCACAGGCTTCCATAGGGCAGATTACCCGCCTTAACTAAAAGCGGTTTTTCCACATCTGGGAAGGCACCGGCTTGACCGACCGGTGGTTGTATTTCGCTGATTTCTTTTGGCTGTAGGGCGTTTGGATTTCGCCGCTCACCAGGAAATAGATCAGCTGACCGATTGGCATACCTGCATAAATGCGGACGGGTTGGGTGCAGGAAATTTCGAGTGTCCAGGTATTGCAGAATCCTACGTCTCCCTTTCCGGCCGTGGCGTGGATGTCGATTCCCAGTCGGCCAACGGAGGATTTACCCTCCAGAAATGGCACATGTTTATGCGTTTCGGTATATTCCTCTGTCACTCCAAGGTAGAGAATGCCCGGATAGATCGTCAGACCCTCCTCTGGTATCAGCAGCTCCTCAATCGGGTTGTCGATCCGTGCATCGAGGATCCGGTGGTGATAAACGGCCAGGTAGCGTCCCAGGTGTACATCATAGGAATTAGTCCCCAGATTTTCGCGTCGAAAGGGTTCGATCAGGATGCTGCCCTCATCGATATGGCGTAGGATTTCTATGTCGGATAAAATCATTGGGGGTCGCGGTTTTGGCCTCAAAAATCGATATTTTTACGATTGATTAAGCAGGAGGAACCCATTTTATATGCACGCACCCGTGACAGGTTGTCGGGCCGTCGGATGCTGATGATTGGCTGAGAATTCCCGCCCATGCAGGCGGGTGGCCACGGCACGCGGACACCTGTTCAGGACCCCGTCGCAGCTGTTGGGTAGTCTGGTAGCGGGCGACAAATACGACGTGCCTGCGGCCATCACCTGGTCGTATGGCGACCACAGCCTCGATGCGTTTACGGGCAACGATTTGTACTAATAGGCAATCAACCGATTGTAAGAATTAGAGGACGCAGTGTTGGTGCAGGGCGACGAATCATTGCTGCGAGCCTGGATGCGCTTGCAGTCATTCGACCATTTCTCCTATATGACTCAGGGCTTCGAAGAGCGCGGCGAAGTAAATCGGTTTAGTCCATATGAATCGGCTTCGAGACCTACAACAACTTTCTGAATGTGCTAATCGACCTCGAGCTACGCGTGCACCGAGGGTAAATATCGGTATCCTTATTATTCGTCTCCCAATGAATTTAGTCTGTGTTGCTCCCAATGGAGATGCTGTAGAATTTCTTGCCAGTCGGGCAGGTCGGTGGTGTCGAGAAAATGGAAAATTGCATGCGACCGCGATACCCTTCGGCTACCCCCATCGCCCTCAACGAAATAGAGGCAGAGGTCAACATCGGAGTAAATCGTATATTTCGGAGTATGGATAATCTCTTCCCATTTTAGAGGAGGTGCATCCTGCTGATTTGAGGGATATTCCTCCGGTTGATTTGAGGATATAACATCCTTTTGATTTGAAAAATGTTTTTTATGTCGATTTATATGAAATTCCTCTGGTGGATTTGTAGGAACTTTCCCCTGTAGATTTGGGGCTGTTTCCTCTTGCGTATCATCCAGAGCGTTTGGGTGGCGGAACCCGGTTATGTGGGAAATCAAGCCTCCTTCGTCGTCAAGCAGAACCTCCAGGTCTTCCAGAGTCAGATCCAGTAGGGTAATGTGCTTGGGAAGCAGTTTGGGCATCCGTTTCATTATGCAACAATAAGTGTTGCGATATTAAATGGTGATTAATTCTGTCGAAATATCCTGTTTTGGGTATCCTCGACAGTTGACACAGGTGAGGGTCGAAAAATATGTCATCAATTTGCCAAATCGGGCTGGCTGAACTGCCAAACCCGAATTTTACGGTCATCGCCGGCACTCAGCAAGTGGCGTTGCCCGGGCATCCATAGAAGGCGGTTCACCGAGTGTGTATGGGCATGTTGTGGAAAATGCTCTCTATTGATCACCCTGCGCAGTTCCAGCGAATGGGCATCCCAGAGCCTTATTTCTTTGTCACGCCCCGCACTGCCCACCCATCCGCATTCGGGAATGGCTACGAGATGGTTGAGGGTGCCCATATGTGCAGGAAAGCGACCGAGCAGTTTGCCACTTTCGGTTTCCCAGACAGCGAGATGGGCATCGCGCGATCCGCTGAGCAGGTATTTTCCTCCAACGAGGAAGAGCAGGCTGAAGACCGACAGGGTGTGACCCACGAATTCCTGCAGGATCTCGCCTTTTTCACCCGTGAGGCGGATCTTCCCGTCGCTGCTGCCCGAGGCGAGGTGTGGGGCTGAGGGGTGGGTCGACAAACAACGCAGTGCGCTTGGGGCCAGCGCAAAGGCAGCATCGATGCTCGGAAAACGGTCCTCTAGGTTCCAGCGCAGAAGCCGGCCATCACCATGGGCCGACCAAAGCCAGTTACCCATAAATTGCAGATCGTGGATTGGAGTTTTGCCCGTGGCAACCCCATTTGATACGGGTGTCGGCCATCCGGGAGCGGATATGGAGCCGTGTATATCCCCTATTTCGGTTGATGAATAAGGGAGGTGGCTGTATGAGTCAGAGAAAATAGAATGCAATTCCCCGTTGCGGCCACCTGCCAGCCAGCCAGCGTGATGGGCTGATGGGGGTAAAAGGATGTAAATACCACTGTTGAGTCGAAACATGGCCTTTCCCGGGTTGTGGGGCTGCGAAGTATTCCAGGCTACGACTATCCCGTCGCCCCCGGCACTCACCGCTTGCCCGTTGGCCCCTGCGGCGAGGGTATAGACAGCGTCGCGGTGGCCGGGCCACTGAAATAGGGGATAAATCTCCATTTTTGCAGAATGACAAAGATACCCACAGCTACGCCCAAATCTGCCTCGGTCGATTGGATCTGTGAGGCCGGACAAGGCGGGCAGCTTAGGGTTGCTTCTTTGGCGTTGCCCGATTTTGAGGATCTGCCCGACCCATCTGCCTGGTTATCAACCTCTCTGCTCACCGAATGGGGACAGTTGAAGCAAAAGGAAAGGCGTCGGGAGTGGGTGGCCACCCGTTGGATGCTGTTTTCCTGGCTTCAAAAGGAGTTGGTGGATGCCTTCGGGGGCGGCGAATCCCGGTTGCACCTCGAACGAACGCCGAACGGGCAACTGCTATTGCCTTTTGCGCCCGATTGGGGGGTCTCGGTGAGCCATTGCCCGGGATATGCGGCCATCTTGTTGGCTCCCGGGCGGGTTGGGGTTGATGTGGAGCGCTATCGCTCACAGGTGCATCGCCTGTCTGATCGTTATTTGGATGCATCAGAACAGTACATCCTGGGGCAGGATACGGCTGGGCTCACATTGGGCTGGGTGGTGAAGGAGGCGGTATTCAAATGGATTGGCGGCGGTGGAATTGCGTTTCGTGACGCTATACGAATCGAGTCGATGCATTCGGATCCGGGGAAGGTGCAAGTTAGTGTCAGGGTGGCGGGCCAACCAGACGCGGCGGTTTTATGTGTACGCTATGATGAACAGCCCGTGCTGGAGCGGGTATGTGCCTGGGTGGTGGAAGGGCAGTGAATTCGGGACGATGCTACAATTTTTGTGCAATAATTATCGATTTTCGGCTGACTATAAAAAAAAAGGGCAGGAATGATGTTTTTCTTATTTTTAGGAAATCTGCACCAATCCGATCACAATCAATAACTTATGTCATCGAATAATTTGAATAACGGTGAAATCCTCCTTTATCAAAATCAGGGGGTGATGGAATTTGAGGCTCAGTGACTCACCACAGTGCCCAGTGTACGGCTCAGGTTGCTGTGCATCTCCTTGTAAATCACAAAATTCTCTAGGATTTCCGGGGTTTCTAGGCCCGAATCGGTAGCTTGTTTCATTTCCTGCAGGGTTTCATGCATCAGTCGGATCACCTTTTTCATATTCACCCGGTTGAGGGCATTTAATACATCCTCCAGCAGTCGGTCCTCCGGTAGGGGCACCTCAATCTGAAACTTCTCGCTCCAATGTCTACTGATATTGTACTGCTTGCTGGCGAGACGAGCCGCAAGTTTGCGCACCGATTCATCGGGGTGGTTTAGAAGCTCGTACGTGGCCGGACAAGAGCGATCGCGCTTCCACCGCTCTTCATAACAACGGAAAATTATCTCCAGGAAGGGGTTGTCCCAATTCACCTCATCGAGGGTGTCTACCACCATTCCCACCACGGATCGCCCGTCACGGACCTCATGCGTGGCACTCTGTAAGAGTAACCGAATCACATCCTCTTCCTGGTGCTCGTCGCTCAACAGTGTCTGCCGATCATTACCCAAAGCGGTATCGGGAAGATCAGGTTCGGTGCCGGACGTGGTCGTTGGTGTGGGGAGCGAATCGAGTGCAGCCCGACGGTCATCGGGTCGGCCCTGTGTAGCCTTAGTGATCCTTGCGCGGTTCACGGCATCCACAAACACCGACTCTGCCACGCCGGTGCGGGCCGCAATATCGGTGCAGTAGGTCGACCGCTTGAGGGGATCTGATATGCAGGCGATGGTGCCAGCGAGGTCGCGCAGCATTTCTGCCTTTTTGAGCGGGTCGTCGCCACTCTCTGAAATCAGCATCTCGGTTTTAAAGCGTAGGAAATCGCGCGCTTCTTCTTGCAAATACGCTTGGAAGGCACCGGTACCGAGTTTCCGGCAGTAGCTGTCTGGGTCTTCACCCTCGGGGAGGGTCACCACAAACACGTTGAGGTCGGCCTCCAGTAGGATGTCAACCCCCCGAATCGCTGCTTTTTGTCCGGCTTCGTCCCCGTCATACACCAGGGTCACCCGCGGGGTAAGTCGGCCCAGCAGTCGCGCTTGTCGCTGCGTGAGTGCCGTTCCACTGCTGGCCACCACCTCTTCGATTCCCGATTGCACGAGAGTGAGCAGGTCGATGTAGCCCTCCACCAGGTAGGTGTTTTCTTTTTTCTGGATCGCCTTGCGGGCCTGAAACAGGCCGTATAGGCCATCGCCCTTGGAGTAGATGAGGGTTTCTGGTGAGTTGAGGTACTTCGCTTCTTTTTTGTCGTTGCGCAGGCTGCGCGCTCCGAACGCGATGATTTTGCCGCTGAGGTTATAGAAGGGAAACATAACACGGCCCCGGAAGCGGTCGAATCCTTGTCCTTGTTCATTCCGTGCGGTGAGTCCAGCCGCCGTAGTCTCTTCTTCGCTGTAGCCGGCCTCCGTGGCCATGCGCAGGAATGCGTCGCGGGCGTCGCGGCTGTATCCCAGACCAAATGCGTTCATAGTGTCTGGGGCGAGTCCACGCTCGCGGAAGTAGCTGAGGCCTATGGCTTGTCCCTCTTCGCTGTCATGCAGCAGCCTCCGGTAAAAGGCACCAGCCAGCTCATGTAGGTCGTAGAGGCGATCACGTTCGCTTTTACGTACCCGTTCCGCCTCGCTGTCGGCCGAAATCTCTTCCTCTACAATAATATTATAGCGTCCGGCCAGCCAGCGAATGGCATCGGGATATGACAGGTGGTCGTGGTCCATTAAAAAGCCCACTGCATTGCCTGATGCGCCGCAACCGAAACACTTGTAGAGGTTTTTGGCGGGGGTTACTACAAACGAAGGGGTTTTTTCCTGATGGAACGGACAATTGCCGATCCAGTTGGTGCCTTTTTTTTTGAGAGTCACGAACTCCCCGATTACCTCTTCGAGGCGAACCGATTCCATAATCTGGTTGATGCTGCTGCGGGTAATCAAGGGGCGGAAGTGATAAGGAGAAGGAAGGAAAATTTACAGATACAAAGGTACGAGTTGACCCGGAACGGAAAAGGGGGGAAGCACGGGGTAATACCTGCCGAAAATCGCCCGCTTCTGCCCCTGCTTACGTATGTTTGCAGATAAATGTATGTACATAAGACCCATACATGTAATATAATATAATGTCATCGGTTTAGAATGACAAACTGGACATCTGTAATCGACAAAATTACCGGGGAAGTGCTCAGAGAATTTGGGGCATTGACAAAGGAGGAGCTGAATTGGAAGCCAAATTCAGACACCTGGAGCATAGCCCAAAACCTGGATCATCTCATTGTGGTAAATGAATCATACAATCCTGTGTTCAAGTCCTTGAATGATGAGACCTACAAAATACCCCTGCTCGCCCGAATGGGTTGGATCGTTTCATTCTTTGGGAAGATGATCCTGAATTCTGTGAGGGCCGACCGAAAAAGGAAGATGAAGACGTTTCCCATTTGGGAGCCTTCTGCAAGTGAAATAGGCGTGGACATAATGAAACGATTTGAGTTACATCAAGATCAGCTTAAACGCAAAATAGAACAGTTGGTCAACTTTGTCGAGAGGGATGTTGTCATCTCTTCACCGGCCAGCAAAATAATCGTTTACAAATTAGAAACAGCCTTTCATATCATAGTTGAACATGAACGAAGACATTTGGAGCAGGCAAGGGAAGTATTGAGAATTTTAGCCGCAAAATCAAAATGACCATAATAAAAATGAGATTCGCAACCAAAACTATCCACGCAGGGGTTCATCCCGATCCGGTTACCGGAGCTATCATGACACCCATCTATCAGACCTCCACCTATGTGCAGGAGGCGCCCGGGCAGCACAAGGGCTATGCCTACGCCCGTGGCAAAAATCCCACACGGACCCAACTGGAGGCCAATCTCGCGGCGCTGGAGAATGCCGCTTACGGACTTTGTTTTTCGAGTGGTATGGGGGCCATCGACGCGGTCATCAAGCTTTTGCAACCTGGCGATGAGGTCATCGCGGGCGACGACCTATACGGGGGCAGCTATCGGATGTTCACCCAAATCTATGAGCGCCTCGGGATTCGCTTTCACTTCACCGATTTATCGGATGTTTCTCATGTTGCGGCGCAGGTGAACGAGCGCACCCGCCTGATATGGGCCGAAACACCCACCAACCCCACCCTCCGTATTGTGGATATTGTGGCATTGGCCCAATTGGCGCGGGGAGGCGGATTTCTGCTTGCGGTCGACAATACATTCGCATCGCCCTATCTGCAGAATCCGCTCGATTTGGGTGCCGATATAGTGATGCACAGCGTCACCAAATACCTGAGCGGACACAGCGATGTGGTGATGGGGGCGCTGATGGTGAATCAGGAGGAGTTGTATGCTCGACTGGCGTTTATCCTCAACAGCTGCGGTGCCAATCCCGGTCCGATGGACTCGTTTCTGGTCCTGCGTGGGGTCAAAACTCTGCACCTGCGCATGAAGGCCCATTGCGAAAATGCCGCAGCGGTGGCTCAATTTCTGCGTGAGCACCCCGCTGTGGGCCTGGTCTATTACCCAGGGTTTAAAGACCACCCAGGGCATGAGGTGGCGGCGCGACAAATGCGGGGGTTCGGCGGTATGCTTTCGTTTACCTTAGGCAACGACGATGAACAGGCTGCGCGCCAACTCGCCTCGTCGCTGAAGGTCTTTTCCCTCGCTGAGTCGCTGGGTGGGGTAGAGTCACTCGTGGGACATCCCGCCAGTATGACCCATGCGAGCATACCCCGCGACCGACGGGTGGCCGCAGGTGTGGTCGACGGACTTCTGCGCCTGAGTGTGGGGGTGGAGGACGTAGAGGACCTGCTCGACGATCTGCGGGCTGGATTGGACGGATTGGGGTGAAAAAACCAGACATAAAAGCCTGCGCTAGGGCACGAAATGCTAGTGTGAGTAGCCCTTCGGATGTGATGGAAACTGCTCAGGATCCCCTTCCGGGTTGGCGGGAGGCTATTCTGGAGGCGACCGAACGCTATCACTGCCGGGAGTTTATAGAGAACGATCCCATACAAATTCCCCATAGCTGTACACGGCGGGTCGACATAGAAGTAGCGGGGTTTTTCACCGCCTTGCTGTCGTGGGGCAACCGCACCACGATCATTGGTAAGTCACGCGAACTCATGCGCCGTATGGACGGCATGCCCGGCGATTTTGTGCGATCCTCATCGGAACGCGAATGGGCATCACTACAGGGATTTGTGCACCGCACCTTTCAGGATACCGATCTGCTGTTTTTAGCCGACTTTCTTCGGCGACATTATAGGTGTTATGAAAGTATGGAGGATGCGTTTCTAAGTGCCGAAGGGCCAAACGTTGCATTCGAAGGCCGGCAGCGGCTTCAGGCCTTCCATGACCGCGTTTTTGCCCTTGAATGGGCCCCTATGCGCACCCGTAAGCATGTGCCATCGCCCGCCCGCGGTTCCCGCTGCAAGCGCTTAAACATGTTCCTCCGCTGGATGGTGCGCCGCGATCCGCTGGGTGTCGACTTCGGCCTTTGGCAACGCATCTCGCCGGCCAGCCTTATGATGCCGGTTGATGTGCATGTGGAACGGGTGGCGTTGCAGTGGCGGTTGTTGACCGGACGCGAGCGGGGTTGGCATGCGGTAGAGGCCCTCACAGCTTTTATGCGTATGTTGGACCCGGAAGATCCGGTGCGGTTCGACTACGGCCTGTTTTCGTTGGGGGTGGAGAACCGATCAGCTGGGGTGCGGCTTAAGTGACCTGGCCGGGACCAGTCCAGGTCCCCAAATCCGGGATGACCAGGTCGACCGCCCCATCGCTCTGCATCAGCTGTGCTAGTACTTCTGGTCGTTTGATGACACGGCCGGCTTTCTTGGGATCCTCGTCGGGATGCAGTTCTAGGTAGAGATCCGTATAATACTCAATCTCCGTATGATCGGCGGGGTTCATTACCCCATACAACAGGCTCTCGTTGACCCGGTAAATGTGGCACTGGTCGTAGACCTCGAGCTCATCGCCCATCAGGATCACCTCTGCCAGTTCCTCTTGAAGGAGGATCTTGGTGAGCTTAATCACTTCGGGGTCGGTCCCCTGCACAAAGCAGATGATGGGGGGTGTTTCCCGGTCGGCGCACCACATTCGGATGGCTTCCAGCTTGCTCATGGTGAAAAATACGTACCAAAATAAAGGCTTTCTTTCGAATGAAAAAAAATCAGGGGTTATTTTTGCAAAAAATAGCTGCAAATGAGCATGAATAGGGCCTCTGACGGCACCACCATCGTGGCGCTGGCCTCCCCACAGGGTTTGGGGGCGGTGGCTCTGATCCGGCTTTCGGGCTCCTCATCCGCGCAAATCGTATCGTCTTTATGTAGAGCCGAAGAAAGTGTGGTGCCCCAATTGGACCGCCGGGCGCGTTTATGGCGCTTGTATGATGGGGGGGAGCTGCTCGATGAGTCGGTCGTGACCGGCTTTGCGGGGCCGCGTAGTTATACCGGGGAGGATGTGGTGGAATTGGGGGTGCATGCATCGCCCTACATCATTGAGCGGGTGTTGCGCTTGTGCCTCAAGGCAGGTGCGCGGATGGCCGAACCCGGCGAGTTTACCCTGCGCGCCTTTTTGAATGGCCGACTAGACTTAAGTCAGGCCGAGGCCGTTGCCGACCTCATCGCTGCTGACAGTCCAGCTGCCCACCGAATGGCGGTCCACCAGATGCGGGGTGGCTTGTCGGAGCGCATTGGCAGGTTTCGGGAGCAGTTGATCGACCTGGCTGCGTTACTTGAGCTCGAGCTCGATTTCTCGGAGGAGGATGTGGCCTTTGCCGATCGGACAACCTTGCGTGGTTTATTGGTTGATGTGCGGGCAGAACTGGCTTCCCTGAGGGCCGGGTATAGGGCCGGACAAATGGCTCGGGAGGGGGTCGCCACGGTCATTGCAGGCCGTCCCAATGCGGGCAAATCGACTCTACTCAATGCCCTACTGGGTGAAGAGAAGGCGATTGTATCGCCCATTCCAGGCACCACCCGCGATGTGGTGGAGGATGTGCTGCAGATTGGCGGGGTAAAGTTTCGCTTACTCGACACGGCAGGTTTGCGGGTTACAGCGGATTCGGTCGAACAAATGGGAGTTGACCGCACGCGCGACCGTATGCAGCGCGCCGCGCTGGTTCTTTTTGTATTCGATCCTGCACACCATCATTCGCCTCAGCAGGTGCACGAGGAATTGGAAGGCTTGCACACCGGTGATGCTATGGTGCTGCCAGTAGCCAACAAATGCGATGTCCCGGAAAACCGCCTCCGAATCGATGAACCTGAGTGGAGGTCTGCGCTGCCCAATCTATTGGTAATCTCGGGCTTGACTGGGGATGGACTATCCGAACTGCGAAGTGCACTGAGGGACATGGTCGACGCCCTGGGCTTATCGTCTGAAGTGTTGGTGGCGCACCTGCGGCACGATGAGCTTTTAGGCCGTGCAGATACCGAGCTGAAGAAGGTAGAGTTGGGCATGGAGTCAGGGCTCCCCACTGAACTGTTAGCGGCTCACCTGCGCGCGGCCCTACGTCATCTGGGAGAAATTACCGGGGCGGTAGACGCCGATGACCTGCTTGGTGCTATATTTTCCAGATTTTGTATTGGAAAGTAACCACCACAAAACAACCAAACACAAAACAAGTATTAAACCCACTTAAAGCCCTGAAAAAAGGGCTTTTTTATTAGTACAAAGTTATTATTTGTTTTGTGATGCTATACGTTTATTCGGTACAAATTTGTACCTTT
>VHAX01000017.1 GCA_016872215.1 Sphingomonadales bacterium
CGCTCTCTACGGCAAGCTCTACAATTGGTATTCGGTAAATGATTCAAGGGGACTATGTCCTGTGGGCTGGCATGTACCATCAGATGCGGAGTGGACGACCCTCACCGACTTCTTGGGCGGAACATCCGTAGCTGGCGGCAAGATGAAGAGCACAGCTATACAACCAACTTCAGGTGGCTGGATTTCCCCGAACACAGGAGCCACGAACTCCAGTGGCTTCACCGGCCTGCCTGGTGGCTACCGCAGCTCTGGTGGCGGGGTCAACAATTTGGGCGACGGCGGGGGCTGGTGGAGTTCTTCGGATGTTGGGTCGGGCAATGCCTGGTACCGCTTCTTGAACAACGGCAGTGCGGGTGCGTACCGCGGCAACTTCGGCCAGCGGAGTGGTTTTTCGGTTCGCTGCGCCCGGGATTGAACCTCGAATTTTGACTTTTTTGGGTTTGTGCGGTGGGGCGTGGCTGGCGGTTCCTTCGAGCCAACTAAAGTTAAAGGTCTAGTCGCATTCGAGCCATCACTCAGCATCGACCAATATCCTGCGATTGAGGTTTTGACGCCTTCTGTATGCAAATTGTATGCACATAAAAATAAGGAGCTACCAAATTAAATTGGTAACTTCCTGATTATCAAGTTGTAGATTCCAGATTTGAACTGTCGGTCTCCTGACACCCTCTCAGGGTCTCCCGGCACCATTCCCTCTGGGTTTGCCCCCACCTGAGCCATGTCCCTTTCCAGGTCTTACTCCTCCATTTCCTCTGAATCTACTTCCACCGCCCCCCCCTGGTCTGCCTTCACCGCTTTTTCCTCTACCTGTACGCCTACCCCAACCACCGCTTTCGGCTACCCATTCGCCAACGGTTCCGATTTGTTCGGGTAGTTCCATTCGGGGAATGGTCCGTTCGATGAGTCTCTCAATGGCGTTGAGCCGCCTTCCATCTTTTGGATTGATAAAGGTTATGGCGGTGCCGCTGCGTTCAGCGCGTGCGGTTCGGCCAATACGGTGAACGTAGTCCTCCGCATCCGGGGGCGCGTCGAAGTTCACCACCAGATCTATGCCGTCAACGTCGATTCCGCGCGACAAAACATCCGTGCCTACTATAATCCTCAGCTTACCCGATTTGAAGTCACGCATGATATTCTCACGCTCCGCCTGCTCTAAGTCGGAGTGGAACGGGCGGGCCGGAATGTGCCGCTTCCTGAGCAGGTGGCCTAGTTCCTTCACCTTGTCTTTCGTGGAGCAAAACACAAGAATAGACGAATATTTAGGGTCGTTCAGGATCTCGAGCAGCAGGGGTTCTTTGTGCTGATCGTAGAGCTTGCACACCCTTTGGTCGATTTTCTCGGCCGGTTTGGCCACGGCGAGGGTCACCTCAGCGGGATTTTTCAGTATCACAGCAGCGAGTTGACGAATTCGCTGGGGCATAGTGGCCGAAAAAAGAAGGGTTTGCCGCAGCCTGGGCATCATCGAAACGATCCGCATGATATCATCAAAAAATCCCATGTCAAGCATACGGTCGGCTTCATCGAGCACAAGGTGCTGCAGGCAGGAGAAGTCGAAATTGCCCGTATTGAGGAAGGAAATTAGCCTCCCCGGCGTGGCGATCACCATGTCGGCCCCTTTTTTCAGAGCCTTGTGCTGTTGGTCCCACAGCGCCCCATCGCCCCCACCGTAGATGGGAATCGAGTTCACCGAAGTATAATAGCTGAGGCCCTCTACCTGCTGGTCGATCTGCTGCGCCAATTCACGCGTGGGTGTGAGGATGAGAGCATTCAAATGCCGTTTCTGACTGGCCAAGATAAGGTCGATGACCGGCAGCACAAATGCTGCCGTTTTTCCGGTTCCGGTTTGTGCGCAGGCGATCAGGTCGCGACCTCCCAAAATAATCGGGATGGCCTGTTGCTGGATGGGTGTGGGGCTACGAAAGCCCATAGCATCCAGTCCATCCAGCAAATCAGGGTCTAGATCAAAGTCGTAAAATGTCATAATAACAGGTCGTGCATCCTGAGGCGTCTACCCGAGGTTTGTGCAGGCCTACTGTCCGCCATCGTTGGGTGATGAAGATTCCGGGGTTTCAGATGGTGATGTAGGTGCTGCATCGGGGGGAAAATATCGGCGCTGGAACACCAGTAACATGGCTACTCCGGTGGTGATGGCTGTGTCGGCCACATTAAATACTGGTCGGAAGAAAATGAAATAATCGCCGCCCCACAACGGCAGCCACTGGGGCAGAAATCCCTGCCAGAGGGGAAAGTAAAGCATGTCGACCACCCGTCCGTGGAACCAGCGCTCGTAGCCAAACAGGGGTCCGTAGCATACCGAGTCTATAATGTTACCCAATGCACCCGCAAGCACCAGAGAGAGGGCTGCAAGGGCGCCCACACGGGCCTTATTCGATTTGAGCATTTTCCTAATTATATAAAGTATGCCACCCACGGCCACCAACCGAAACAGAGTGAGGGCTAGCTTGCCCCATTCGCCACCCAGTTCCATCCCAAACGCCATGCCGTTGTTTTCGATAAAATAAATCTGAAACCACTGACCCGCGACGTTGAAATGCTCTCCAAGCATCATATTCGTCTTCACCCAGATTTTGCTGGCCTGGTCAGCCAGCAGAACGGCCGTGGTGAATCCAATCGGAATCCAGAATCTGCTTTTCATCACAACCTGCAGTTCATCACAACCCTCGAGAAAATGTGGCTAGTCTACCGGAGCCGATCACTGGCGCAACTTGGCTTCCATCGACAAAGTAGCGTGGGGCACCAGACGCAAGCGTTCCCTGGGGATGAGTTTGCCTGTTTCCCTACAGATACCGTAGGTCTTGTTCTCTATACGAATCAGCGCGTTTTCAAGGTGGTCGATGAACTTGCGCTGACGCGAGGCCAGCTGGCTGTAGTGCTCCTTGTCCATCGTCACCGAACCCTCTTCAAGCGTCACATAGCCGCTGGAGGTGTCGTCGGTGCCGTTGGCATTGGCCGTCATGAGCTGCTCCTGGTAGTAGCGGAACTCGCTGCGGGCGGCTTCCAGTTTCTCCAGGATCAGCTCCCTGAACTCAACCAACTCCTCGTCGGAATATCGGTTTTTTGCGGTGTTTTCGGCTGATTCACTCATGGCTTGTGGGGTTTTATCGAAACAATAACTGGACCTTCATCGAGAGGCAATTCCACGCCCTCGCTCTTGATCTGGTCCACCCAAATTAGGCGGGTGGCCAAAATTTCGGTGCAAATATACGCAGAAAAGGGGTCGACCGCCGACTTCAGCCAAGGCTGCTCTTCCAGGATCAACTCGATCCGGTCGGTGACCTTCAGATTCTGGTCTTTACGTAGTTTTTGTATGCGGTTCACCAATTCTCGGGCCAGCCCCTCCTGGAGCAGCTCATCGTTGAGCTCCACGTCGAGCGCCACCGTAAGCCTTCCGTCGGAAGCCACAAGCCAGCCAGGAATATCATCGAAACTCGTCTCCACATCCTCGCGACCCAAGGAGATTGAACCGCCCTCCAGTTTCAGATGGATCTCCCCCTCGCGCTCCAGTGTCATCAGTTCGGATTGTGACAACAACGGAACCGCTGCTGCGATGGCCTTCATCCGGGCGGGGTAGCGGGGCCCCAGTGATTTGAAATTTGCACGAGCCTTGCGCACGATTACCGAGGCCTGTTCCTCCGAAATAAATTCAATGTTCTTGATGTTGAGCTCCGATTGGATCAGGTCGGCCACCTTCAGGATTTGGCTGCGTTCGCCCTCATCCGTTAGCGGTATGAGGAGTCGCCTCAGAGGTTGCCGCACCTTAATCTGCGAACGTTTGCGCAGCGAAAGGGCCAGAGAGCAGATGTCCTGTGCCCACGACATTCGTTGCTCCAACAACGAGTCGATTTCTTCCGGATTCACTTTAGGGAAGTCGCACAGGTGCACTGAATCGTGGGGCTGGCCGCCTGTTACCCCGTTGAGGTCGCGGTACAACCGTTCCGCGTAGAACGGGGCGATGGGCGCCATCAACCGTGCCACGGTTTCCAGACAGGTGTATAGGGTTTGGTAGGCCGCCTGTTTATCCAAGCCTTCTTCACCTTTCCAAAAACGTCGGCGGCACAGGCGTACGTACCAGTTGCTGAGGTGCTCATCCACAAATGTTTGAATACTGCGGGCGGCGCGCGTGGGTTCGTATTCGCGGTAGTCGACCCCCACCGATGCAGTCAGCGAGTTCAGCAGGGATAGGATCCACCGGTCGATTTCGGGTCTGTCTTTGAGGGGCACATCGGCTTCTTCATATCGAAACCCGTCGACATTAGCGTACAGGGCGAAAAAGCTGTAGGTGTTGTGGAGCGTCCCGAAGAATTTGCGCTGTACCTCCAAAATCCCTGCCGGGTCAAATTTTAGGTTGTCCCACGGCTGCGCATTGCCCACCATATACCAGCGGGTGGCATCGGGTCCATACTGTTCGAGGGTTTTAAATGGATCTACAGCATTTCCTAATCGCTTCGACATCTTATTGCCGTCTTTATCGAGCACCAGACCGTTACTAACCACAGTTTTGAACGCCACAGAATCGAAGAGCATCACAGCGATGGCGTGCAGGGTAAAGAACCACCCCCTGGTCTGGTCGACACCCTCAGCGATGAAATCGGCCGGAAAGGCGGTGTTGCGATCGATACGTTCCGATTGCTCGAAGGGGTAATGCCCCTGCGCGTAGGGCATAGCTCCTGAGTCGAACCACACATCGATAAGATCGGGTTCGCGGCGCATGGGGTCACCGTTTGGGCTCAACAACACCACCTGGTCGACAAAAGGTCGGTGCAAGTCTTGGATCGACTCGGGGTTTTCCAAACCAGCCGCACGAGCCTCTTCCATGGCCACACGGAGTTCGCCGAGCGATCCGATGCACCGTTTTTCGCTCCCATCGGTCGTGCTCCAGATGGGCAGAGGGGTACCCCAGAAGCGGGAGCGCGATAGGTTCCAGTCGACCAGATTCTGTAGCCAGTGGCCAAATCGGCCGGTTCCGGTGCTCTCGGGTTTCCACTGAATCGACTGATTGAGTTCCGCCATCCGGTCTTTGACTGCGGTCGTCCGGATAAACCAGCTTTCCAGCGGATAATAGAGGATGGGCTTGTCGGTCCGCCAGCAATGGGGATAGCTATGCGCATATTTTTCGATATGGAAGGCCCGGTTTCCCCTTTTCAGTTTTAGAGTGATGAGTTCATCGGCGTTGAGGATCTTGCTGAGGTTGGGGATGATGCCGGCCAGGGCCTCTTGTTGTTTCTTCAGCAGCGCATCTCGTTCGGCTTCATCGAGGAATGCGTTCTTCACCGGCATGCCTTGCAGGGGAAATTCTTGATCCTGCACCTGTTCGGTGAACCGGCCGTTGCGGTCCACCAAAGTGAGGGCGCCGATGCCTTCCTGCTGTGCGATGCGGAAGTCATCCGCCCCAAAGCTGGGCGCCAGGTGTACCACTCCGGTGCCATCATCGGTGCGCACGAAGTCACCCGCCACCACCCGGAAGGCATCGCCCTGCCCGGGACGCGCATAAGGGAGGAGTTGTTCATAGCGCAGGCCACTCAGGCTTTTGCCCTGTAGGATGCCGATCCGCATCCAGGGCAATGACTTACTCCATGATTTTGGTGTCGGCCAGGTCAGGTGTCGCCCCGCTTCTGTTTCGTTCGATTCGACTTCAGCCTTGTTCGGTTCATTTTCAGCCATTGACGTCCACGTATCCGCAGCCGGGAGGTAGGCCCCCACCCGGGCCTCGGCCAGAATCAGAAGTACCGGACGGCGGGTGTAGGGGTTGTGGGTGGCGAGCAGCGTGTAGGGTATGTCGGGCCCAACCGCCAGCGCGGTATTGGAGGGCAAGGTCCACGGCGTGGTCGTCCACGCCAACAGGTAGGGTCCCCATTCAGGATCACTACCAGCACTGTCTTTCGGTTCTTCAATCGCCCATCCGATTGGCAGGTTCTTTTTAAATCCATCCAGCAGTTTTTCCAAGGCGGGGCACGACTCGGGCTGGGTAAGCCTGAACTGCACTACAGCGCTGGTGTCTTTCACCTCGCGGTAGGCCCCGGGCTGGTTGAGCTCGTGCGAACTCAATCCGGTTCCGGCGGCAGGCGAGTAGGGTTGAATGCTGTGTCCTTTGTAGAGCAGGCCCTTGTCGAACAACTGCTTCAAAAGCCACCAAACCGATTCGATGTATTCGGGCGTGTAGGTCACGTAGGGATTTTCGAGATCCACCCAATAGCCCATCTGCTCCGTCAGCCGCTCCCAGTGCGTGGTGAAGGCCATTACATCCTCCCGGCAATGGCGGTTGTATTCCTCAATGCTAATGCGGGAGCCGATGTCATCCCTTCGAATGCCCAGTTTCTTTTCGACCTGAAGCTCCACGGGCAGTCCGTGCGTATCCCAGCCACTTTTCCGCTCCACCTTTCGGCCGTTCATGGTTTGGAACCGACAAAATATATCCTTAATGGTTCGGGCCATCACATGGTGAATTCCCGGGATTCCATTGGCCGATGGCGGTCCTTCGTAGAACACAAAGGGTTGGGACTGCGACCGCTGTTGCACGCTGCGTCGGAAGATATCGTGTTCTTTCCACCAGGCGGCGATGTCGCGTCCCACGCCAGGGAGATCGAGTTGGTGATAGGTAGGATAGGGATTCTGAGGTTTACTCATCACTATCGGTTGCAGTTGCGCTGGGGATAGGGTTGCCATTTTTGCGGGCCATTATGATTTGCCGACGTCGGTCGAACGACAAAATCAGGGCGGGCAGCAGAAGCATATTGCTCAAAAGGGCCACCAACAGGGTACAAGAGGTCATCATACCGAGCGCTACGGTGCCCTGAAAGGTAGAAACGCCGAATACGAGGAACCCAAAAAACAGGATCAGTGATGTATAGATCATGCTGGGAATGGTCTCGCGCAGGCTTAACTCAACCAGTCGCGGGATGTCCCACTTCCTGCGCTTCATCTCCTGCCGGTATTTGGCCAAAAAATGAATGCTGGTGTCGATGGAGATGCCAAAGACCATAGAGTATACCAGCACGGTAGAGGGCTTGAGGGGAACACCCATGTAGCCCATGGCTCCGGCCGTAACGAGTAGCGGAAAGAGGTTGGGTACTATGGAAATGACCAGAATCCGAACCTCCCGAAACAGTACCACCATAATGATGGATATCAGGAAAATGGCCAGACTAAGACTGTTGATAAGGGAACTCACGAGGTACTGGTTGCCCCTCAGGAAAATGAGACTGCTGCCGGTAAAAATCACCTTCGCGGAGGAGCCTTCCACCAGCGAATCGACCCGGCTGTCCAATTCTTTGAGCAACTCCTCCAATCTCTTGGTGCCCACATCGGCCATGTTCAGGCTCAGGCGAAACACTTGTCGGGCGGTATCGGTGAGTGACGCAAGGGTGCTGTCAGTGGTGCTGCGCGAGCGCAACAGGTAGGGCATCACAAACAGTTGTTCTTGTCCACCCGGCAGCCTGAAATACTCGGGATTTCCCTGAAAATAGGCCTGGTTGGCGGCCTTCACCAGTTGAACCAGCGAAAGAGGGGGGGCAAATTCGCGGTATTCCGACAACAGCAACTGGATTTCCTCCGCCTTTTGCAGATTCTTAGGTGATTGAATGCCGCCCCTCCGGCCAGTATCGATGAGAATCTCCAGCGGCATTACCCCGGCAAAGTTTTCCTCGAAAAAACGTAGGTCCGACATCACCCGATCGCGCTGGGGCAGGTCGTCCACGAGCCGGCTCCGAGTTTTGAGTTGGACGGCTCCTACAGCAGCGAGGAGGCTCACTAGCACGAACCCAATGTATAGGGCATTTCGGTATCCCATCACACAACGAACCACCCTATCCACCACGCTTTGCAGTGCGGTGCGCTCGAGGTGCCTCAGGTGCTTCGTTTCAGGGGCAGGCAGGTAGGAAAAAACTATGGGAATGATGATCAAGCTGATGAGGAAAATCACGCTAATACTGAGGGCCACCACCAGTCCGAATTCCTTAAGAACGGTGACCTCAGTTAGGTAGAACACACCGAATCCGATAGCTGTGGTGGTGTTGGTGAGGAGGGCGGCCAAGCCCACGCGTTCCACGACGCGACTAAGCGCCTTGATTTTGTTGCCGTGCTTACGGAATTCGTCGTGATATTTATTCAACAAATACACGCAGTTGGGCACGCCGATGACCACCACCAAGGCTGGTATGAGTCCACTCAGAATGGTGATTTTGAACCCGAAGCTGGATATGAGTCCGAGCGCCCACACCGCGCCCAGTAAAACCACCAACAGGGAAAAAAAAACCGGGGCAAAGCTTCTGTAAAAAAAGAACAGCACGAGCCCGCTCATGATGAGGGCTAAAGCGCTAAACAATTTGAGCTCATCGGCCACCCGGGTAGCGAACACCGTACGTACATAAGGAAGGCCGGAGTAGTGTAGGGTGAGGCCGTGGTTTAGCGCGAATGCGTCGAGACGGCGTACCACCCCATCCACGGTGCCGATGCGTCCTTTGTTGTCTAGCACTTTCCCGTCGAATGCGATGGCCAGCAGGGTGGTATTGGTTTCGGGGATGATAAAGATACCCTCATACATACGGGTCTGGTGAACCACCTGTTTAAGACTATCGAGATCAGTCCGATTCAATGGTCCATCGGGCACCAGGGGCAGGAGCCGAAACTTTTGTTTGGTATCATCGCGCACCAGAGCGGGGAGATTGGCGAGACTTAAAACCGACTTCACGCCCTTCACCTCTTTCACCCTGCGGGTCACCAGTTGCAGTCCCTGAAACAAATCGGGTGTGAACAGGCTGTCGGACTGGAAGCCGGCCACCATCACATTGCCGTCGATGCCAAATCGGCCGCGGAATTCCTCGTAGATCTGCAGGTCGGGGTCGTTATGCGGAATCAGGCGATTGCCGTCATATGACATACGCACCTGACTGGCCTTGTAGGCCATAAACAGCGTTGTCAATCCCAGAATTGCGAGCAACAGAGGGCGATTTCGGAGGATGAAACGAGCAATGCGGGTCCACATACAATAAAAACGCGCAAAAATACGAAAAGCGGAGGGCTCTAGGTTTGATAAAAATTTTAGTACTTTGCAATACATAGTACCAAAATAATTTTATAACTTTGCCCCATGCAAAACGAGAATGAACAGGTACAAATGCGAAAGGGTGTGTTGGAGCTCTGCGTCCTCCGCATTTTATCGCATGGCGAGGCCTATACCTCAGATTTGTCGGACCGCCTCAAACAGGCAGAGCTCCTGGTGGTGGAGGGCACACTTTATCCTCTCCTCACCCGCATGAAAAACGTCGGCTGGCTGGTCTACCGCTGGGCGGAGTCGAAAAACGGCCCGCCCCGCAAATACTACACGTTAACGGAGGAAGGGATCCGGCAGCTCCAATTGCTCGACCGCGAGTGGGAAACCTTCGTGGAAGCCGTACAATCCTTGAACCAATCCCTGCCGCCACAAGAATCTAAACCCGATCAAGCACAAGAATCCAAACCCGATCAAGCACAAGAATCCAAACCCGATAAACCATGAAAAAAGCGACACAAATTAATTTGGGTGGACAGCTCATCCACATCGACGAAGATGCCTATGTGCGTTTAAAGGGGTACCTCGACGAGCTTCGTAATCACCTGCGTGATACCGAGGGATGCGATGAAATTCTCACCGACATCGAAATGCGGTTTGCCGAATTACTGATCGGTCGGCTCGGAAGCATGCGCAAGGTGGTGGAACTGGAAGATGTGGAATTGGTCATACGAGCCCTGGGGCATCCCAACGATTTCACTGCCGGGGAGGGGACAAACCCCGGCGCTTCGGCCCAGACGGTTGCGGGGGAATCATCCGCAAAGCGACGGTTATTTCGCGACGATGATGGCGTAGTGTTGGGCGGTGTGTGCATGGGCTTGTCGACCTACCTGCGAATAGACGTCGCCATCCTGCGGATCATTTTCGTTTTGCTCGTCCTGTTTACTGGATTCGGTGTGCTCTTGTATATTATTTTATGGATTTCAGTTCCTAAAGTGCGCAATACGGCCGACCGCTTGTCGATGCAGGGCCGGCCGGTTACCTTCAACAACATCCGTCAAACGGTGGAGGAGGAAGCGCGCGAGGTAGAACGTCGTTTCAACGATCCCGAAACCCGCAACCGAATGCGCAAAGGTCTTGAAGGAATATTCGTTGGAATTCGTGAGGTATTGGTTCGCCTTGCCCGGGTGGTGGGGGTTCTCTTGCTGACTGGGGTGTTTACCGCGGCGGCTCTGCTCGCCATAGCCCTTTGGTCGGGCGATTTTTGGATCAATGGCAGTGAAATTAACGTAATACATGTGAATGGCCTGAACCTGATTCAGTGTGCCGATTGGATCTTGCCCCCCGACCTATCACCCACCCGGGTAAACTGGGCCGCGACCCTCATACTGCTGGCACCACTCCTGGTCTTGTTGTATGTGGGACTGCGCCTATTGGTGCGCTTGCCAGCCTATTTGGCCAGAGGAATCATGCTGATCTCGTTTTTCCTGTTTGTGGCGGGACTTATATTGTCGCTGCAAATCGGAATGCGTATGGCGTCGGAGTTTCGCACCGAGGGGATTGTGGCGCATACCGTAATGCTGCCGGATGAACCCCAAAAATACCGCCTGGAACTTTATACATTGTCGTTCAATCCGGATCGCATGCTTCATTTCAACGCCGATGAGGAAGGCGGATCGCTCATTGCACGGGGCGACAGCATCTGCTATGATCACCTGGAGATCGAAATCCTGCCATCGGCCGATAGTATGACCCGATTGGAGTGGCTGGCCACGGCCCGGGGGCCTGGACAGCGTTTGGCACGCACCATGGCTGAACGGATCGGGTATGACATTAGGGTCGACAGCGTGGGCACCATTGCGTTGTGTGATGTGCTGAAATATCCGATGGCCGATCGGTTCCGCGACCAGCATGTGCGCGTGATCCTTCATCTGCCATTGGGCCGATCGATTTATATCGATCCGGGGGTAGTCCCGTTTCTGGGGCCCCTTCCACGCCCCGCGGGCAGCGACGAGCAGGAGGTGGGAGGCAAAACCTGGTATATGAGTCGCGAAGGGATGGTTTTGTCGCCCGAGAGCCGTGCCCACTCCGATTCGAAGGCCCAAAGCTAGCGTTCGGGAACGGAATACGGAGTCTGCCTGGTTCGAATCTCTGTAATCCGTGCATTGTCACCCTTATTTGGCTACTTTTACATTTCTTTCAGTAACCTGACATCCAAACTATTTAATATCATTCTATGAAAGCCAGAGTTTACCTTCTGATTCTAACCTGGGTTCTGCCGTTTTTGCCCGTTCGGGCCGATGAGGGTATGTGGCTGCCCTTACAGATCCGCCGCATTCATGAAAAAATGGCTGGCAAAGGCCTGCAGTTGTCGGCCGAGGACCTCTATGAAATCAATCGTTCCAGTGTTAAAGACGCGATTGTGCGACTGGGAAGTGGATTTTGTACGGCCGAGATTATTTCCGGTGAAGGCTTGCTCCTCACCAACCACCACTGTGCCTTTGATATGATTCAAAACCACAGCGCAGTGGGCCGCGACTACCTAACCGATGGTTTCTGGGCCATGAAGCGTTCCGATGAATTGTCGAACCCGGGCATTACGGCCTCGATTCTGGATCGTATGGAGGACGTTACGGCGCGTATGAACGATTCCATCGCGGCCGATCCCAATACCCCGCGTCCGAAGGTCATAGAGCGCGTGGGCCGTCTGATCGCCCGGGAAATCACACAGGGCAACGCGGCCAAAACGGCCGATGTGCGCGCCATTTTCTATGGTAATCAGTTCATTCTCTCGGTCTACACCACCTATTCGGATGTTCGCCTCGTGGGGGCGCCTCCCAGCAGCATCGGGAAATTTGGTGGCGACACCGACAACTGGATGTGGCCCCGACATACGGGTGACTTCTCTCTCCTGCGCATCTACACCGGTGCCGATGGTCAGCCCGCACCCTACAATGAGCAGAATATACCCCTCAAACCCAGACATGTGCTGCCGGTGAGTACTTCCGGAGTGAAGGAAGATGATTTTGTGATGGTTTTTGGTTTTCCCGGCACCACCAACCGCTACCTGACGAGTGCTAATCTGGCCACTAACATAGAGAACAACAACCAGCCCATCATCGATATGCTTGGTGCCCGCATGAAGGCATACAAGGAATCGATGGATTCCAGTCCCGAGATCCGCATTGCGCTGGCCTCGACCTATGCATCGGGCATGAACACATACAAATATTTCATCGGGCAGAATCTGGGACTCAAAAATGACGGGGTGGTTGAGCGCAAAGCCGATTATGAACAGAAGCTTGGGGCCTGGAGTGAACGGCTATCGGGACAGGATCGGGAGCGTTTCCAGGGAATTACCGATAAGATTGCCCGCGAAATGAAGACGTTTGGCCCTGTGAACCGCCGGTTTATGTACTTCCGCCTGGGTATGGTGAACCAGGCTGCCTACCGCATCAACGACCGCTTGCAGGGATTGAAGTCGGTACTGGAAGCCAACAAAGCCGGCTCGGATACGGTAAAGTCGGCCAGCGAGAAGATACGTATGTCGCTCGACGATCTCTACACGGAGTATTTTCCGGCTACCGAGCAATCAGCGTTTGTGGCCGTGCTGGCGGCCTACCTGAAGGCAACCCCTGTAGCCGACCGCCCGGATTTTCTGGTGCAGGCATTGAAAGGGACAGGCCAATACGACGAATCGGCCCAAATTTCCGCATTGGCGGCCAGTATGTTCTCCACTTCCCTGCTGACCGACCGTGACCGGATGGAGGCCTTTTTGAAAAAGCCCGGTCTCAAGGCTATGCAGAAGGATGTGGGCATTAATTTCTTTACCTCTGCGGCGCTTCATTATAACAAAACACTCCTTCCACCCCGCACGGAGTTGTTCCAGCGGATCGAGGTATTGCGTAAGGATTTGATGTCGGCCATGATGGCGTTTGAATCGGAGCGTGTATTTGCGCCAGATGCAAATAGCACCCTGCGATTGACCTACGGAACGGTGCGCCCCTATGTGCCCCGCGATGCGGTCTTCTACAAGTATTTCACCACCCATGAGGGCATCCTGCAAAAGGAAGATCCTTCTAATGAGGAGTTTGTGGTTCCGGCACGCCTGAAGGAACTCCTCAAGGCCCGCGATTTTGGTCGATATGGCTCAAATGGTGTTCTGAATACCTGTTTTCTGTCCGATAACGACATCACGGGTGGCAATTCCGGTAGTCCGGTCATCAACGGACGGGGTGAGCTGGTGGGACTGGCATTCGATGGCAACTGGGAGTCGATGACTGGCGACTTGTTGTTTAGTCCATCAATGCAGCGCACGATTTCGGTCGACATCCGCTACGTGTTGTTCATCATCGACAAATTCGCTGGTGCTGGGCACCTCGTTCAGGAGATGAAATTGGCGAATTGACGCGGATGAATTAGGGTTCGCGATCGGGGGGTAGGTGAACTATTTGTATGATTCTTGCGTTTTTAAGTGCTTGTCCACCTTATCTCATACCTTACCTATGTTCCGCACCATCCGCTATTTGTCAATCATTTTAATGCTCGTTGGGGCATCGTGCAGCCGCAACACCAAGCCAGGTGAAAAGTTCAACGAGCCCTTCAGTGGTTCGAAATATATGAGCGATTTGCGGCACTGGCGCAGTACCGGCACCGGAAGCAGTTCAGACTTGGGCATTGCGAAGCAAAAGGCCCTGCTTGAGGCCCGTAAAAACCTGGCATCTGAGGTGCATACTCAGATGTTGGCGGTTTCCGAGCAGTTTCAGCGACAGCAGGAGGTGGGTGATCAGGAGATTATGGGCAAAACCTTCCAGCAGTTGTACCGCGAGGTGCTCAACACCCAGCTGAACGATGCGGTGGCAGCCGACCAGAAGACGTTCACCAGACCCAATGGTCAATATGTGCACTATGTGGCCATGCAGGCCCACAAAAGGAGTCTCTACCGACACATGAAGCGCATGAACGAGGCGAGCCAGTCGCTTTCGGCCGAACAAAAGGAGCGTATCAACCGGATGATCGACGAGCGCATTGCGGAGGCGGAGGAGTAGTTATGTCGAACAACGCTGTCCCCAACATCCCGCGGTTGTCGATCAGCAATCGAAAAGCGGGGTTTTCCTATGAATTGCTGCAGACGTTTGAAGCAGGCATTGTGCTCCTGGGTTCGGAGATCAAGAGTATCCGGCAGGGCAAGGTGAACATGGGCGATGCGTATTGTTTGTTTTTTGAAAGTGATTTGTGGGTGCGCAACCTGCACATAAGTGCCTATATGGAGGCGAGCTGGTTGAACCATGAGCCGATGCGTGACAAAAAACTTCTGCTCAAGCGGCACGAATTGCGCAAGCTCCGGCACCGCATGAAGGAGAAGGGATTTACGGTGGTGCCGACCCGCATGTTCATCTCCGAACGGGGGTTTGCCAAGCTGGAAATCGCACTGGCACGTGGCAAAAAGCAGCACGACAAGCGCGAGAGTATTAAAGACCGGGATGTGGAGCGCGATATGCGCCGCGATGCCGAGTAGGGCGCGGAATCTTGGTGCCTCAGATCATCTGTTTGCCTTCTTGCATGCCGAAGGGGCTTTAAAAGGTTACAAAAGCTGTAAAAAGAGTATCGGAAATTTCGGCTGCAACGAATAACCTCATATTTGTTGAATATTTATGACAAATGGGCTACTCCTACATTAGAAAGACAATTGTCCAAATTTCACCTGGAACAGCAGCGAGTTGATTCACTTGTTGAGCGAGGCCGGAAATCTACTGGGGCGCTTGTTGGGTAATACGGTGTATGTGGGATTTGAATTGCGTGAGGAAGCGGTACTTGAAATCTTATCCATGGATGTCATAAATCCGAGGGCTTGTCCCGCCAAAGGTCTTAGCGCAGGTCGATAACCTCAAACTGCGGGAACTGTGCCTTTTGGAATTGAAACCGTGTTTCGTTGATCGGGGTATTTGACTTGAAGTCGCGGATCACATAGGTCATGCGGCTCCCGTCTTTGTTCATCACCACGGCCTGAGTAAGCAGCGCTTTTGCAGGGTCCACCGATAATTTAATTTTAAAGTAGGGCTTTTTCTTATCTACGGGCACCAGATCAATGATTTTGGAGGTAGCGGTGCTGCCTTCGGCTTGCATATAGGGCACAAATCCCTTTTCGTAGAGGGTGAAAACCGATGTGGGCGTGAGTTCATCGGGCGTCGGCTCATAATCGGAAACATTTACCTCCTTGGCGTCCTTCAAAACCACCCACAGGATCGAACCATTGGTCATGATGGTTTGCTGTTTCATATCGAGCCTGTACTTCTTCCCCTTAATCTCGAGTTTACCCCGTTGCTGTTCATTGATTTTCTGGGTGGGATGCTCTAATGTGAAAGAGAAATCGGCCGACATGGTACGAAACGATTTATAATTTGCGTTCATGCGGCGCAGCAAATCACGTGCTTTGGCATCACCCTGCGCATGACCCGGGCTGGGGTAGACCAACGAAAGAATGAGGAATATAGAGAAAATGCCGGCGACGAATGGAGATGAAATAGGCGGGCGTGACATAGACTGGGGTGCTTGGTGAAAAGTGGTGCGAAGGTACGTTTCCAAATCGAGAGTAACAAGAGGATGGGCCTCGAGCTGAAGCAGAACGACAAACCGGCGTAAAAGTGTGAAAATCCGTGGTATTTATTTGTTGAGGCGCTGCAGGAGCTGTTCCAGAGAGTATTCGTCGCCCACCAAAACCTCCCGGGGTTTACTGCCTTCGAAGGGCCCAACGATGCCAGCGGCTTCCAATTGGTCGATGATGCGCCCAGCCCGGTTATACCCCAACTTCATCTTGCGTTGCAGGAGGGAGGTGGAGCCGATTTGATTCTGAACAATAACGCGGGCGGCTTCGTCGAACAGGGGATCACGATCCGATGGGTCGAAGTCGAGGGCGCTGCCCCCATTCTCACGGCTGCTGTATTCGGGTAGCAAAAACGCGTCAGGATATCCCCTTTGCCCACCTATATAATTGCACACCGACTCCACCTCCGAGGTATCCACGAATGCGCACTGCAGGCGGATCACATCGGAGCCCTGCGAGAGGAGCATATCACCGCGGCCAATCAACTGATCGGCCCCACCCACATCGAGGATGGTTCGGCTGTCAATCCGCGAGCTCACCTTAAAGGCAATGCGGGCCGGGAAATTGGCCTTTATGGTACCCGTTATGATGTTGACCGAGGGCCGTTGGGTGGCGATGATGAGGTGAATGCCCACAGCACGGGCCAGTTGAGCCAGGCGTGTAATGGGCATTTCGATTTCCTTGCCGGCGGTCATGATCAGATCAGCAAATTCGTCGATCACCACAACTATGTAGGGCAGGAAGCGGTGGCCCTCTCGGGGCAGCAGCCTGCGTTTGCGAAATTTGTCGTTGTACTCGCTGAGGTTGCGCACCTGCGCGTCTTTCAGCAGATCGTAGCGGCGGTCCATTTCGATACAGAGCGACTGCATAGTGTCGACCACCTGCAGGGTGTCGGTCACGATGGCCTCATCGTTGTCGGGCAGGCGGGCGAGGAAGTGCCGTTCGATGTGCCGAAACAACGATAGTTCCACCTTTTTTGGGTCGACCAGCACCAGTTTCAGTTCGCTCGGGTGTTTTTTGTAAAGCAGCGAAAGCAGCATGGCATTCAAACCCACTGACTTACCCTGTCCGGTAGCACCGGCCATGAGCATGTGCGGCATTTTCACCAGGTCGACAATAAAAATCTCATTGGAGATGGTCTTACCCAGTGCCATGGGCAATTCCATATCTGTTTTGATGAACTTTTCGGAGGCCAGCAGCGACCGCATGCCTACCATTTCCTTGTTTTGGTTTGGAACCTCAATTCCGATAGTACCCTTGCCGGGCATGGGTGCGATGATGCGGATGCCCAGGGCAGCGAGGGAAAGGGCTATGTCGTCCTCCAGATTTTTGATGCGGCTGATGCGCACACCCGCGGCCGGAACAATTTCATATAGGGTGACGGTCGGTCCTACGGTGGCCCGGATCTTGTCGATTCCTATGTTGTAGTGCCGCAGGGTTTCTGTGATTTGATTTTTGTTGCGCTCCAGTTCGTCGGGGTGAATCTGTATTTTCTGGTTTCCGTATTCCTCGAGCAGGTCGATGGGGGGGTATTTATAGCCCGATAAGTCGAGTTTGGGGTCGTAGAGTTGCTCACTGCTGAGTGCGACCCCGCCTTCTTTTACGTGGCCGAGACCCTCATCGGCAGATTCGCGGATCTCCAATTCGGGGACGGCCGTGGTACTGCCCGAACTTGGCGAATGGGTGTTGCTGAGGGCGCCGGCATTCCCCATATCCGCATCATCCGCAGCAGTTCCCCGCCTGAATGGGGGTGCTGCCCTACTTGCTTGCCTGTTGTCTTCCGGATCGCCCCAATCCTTGTCACCCCCAAAAAGATCCGCCTCCGGATCATCATCCCGGGTGCCCGTGTTCGTCCCGCCTGCGCCCGCCCCACCCCATGCGCCTGCGGTTTCGCCCCCTGCTACTTGTACTCCGCCTTGCCAGCCACTGCCGTGGGTAGGATCAAGTTCGTTGGATTCATCCGGAAGGGCCGAGGTGTTGAGCGGCTTCGAAAACAGCCAGGGCATACGCGCCTGCAGGCCTGCCAGCGAGAACACCCATCCCAGTCGAATCGAAAAATACGTGATCCAGTACAACCCCAAAAAGAATGCGGTGCCCAGGATGCCGCCAAATCCAATCAGCCAGTTGCTCATGCCGTTTCCTGCGTTCCCACCCCAGGCGAAGCCATCACCCGCCAGGTCATTGCCCAGAAAGGAGAGTGTGCACGACAAGCTGATCATTAGCAGTAGGCTGTGGTAGATTCGTGCTGTTAATCCCAGTTTTGAGTCGATGAACAGCAATTTTATGCCTATGAGAAGCAGTATCCAAGGGAAGTAGAGGGCGGCGGGACCAAAGCCGCGGTTAACGAGCAGGTGTGAGAAGAGAGCGCCTGAGCGACCCAGCCAGTGATCGGCTTCCGGGCCGTACACCAGATAATTCCACGGATTACCTCCCGACACATGGGAGAAATCGCCCTTCCATGTAAAAAAATAGGCCAAGATTCCAAAGAAGCCAAATACGCCGAGGCCCGAAAAGATGATTCCGGGCACCTGCCGCACCCATTGTTCACTAAAATTATATTCGAAGCGGCGCGGCGTACCTGTTCGGCCCGATTTCATGTTACCGGTAGGGGGCGTTCGCCTGCGGCTGTTGCGGGGGTTTGGTGCTTCCATAGGTTACCCAAAAATAGGGAATCTGTGTGCGATTTGGAGTAGTGTACCGCGCGGCCCTAGTCACTCCTGATAGAGTGTATACAATAGGGTATGACCCACGGTGTGGAGTGTGGTTTTATCGATTAGAGAAAGTTCATCGCGGTGGGTGTGCCAATAGCGGCCGAAGCCGGTTTCGCTCCCCGGGTCCATTTCGATGATGTCGATTGTAGGGATGCCTGAGATTTTGTTGATGTAGTAGTGGTCGTCGGTTATCGCATTGCCGTCCTGGGTCACAAACCAGCTACCGTAGCCCAGACGCTGGGCATGTCCCCACACCCGGTCAACCACCTGTGGGGCGTAGGTGCGCGATGTGCCTTCCCGGAAGAATCGGGCACCCTTGCCTCCCACCATGTCGAGCAGGATTCCGTATTCGGCATCATAGCCTGGAACGTGAGGGGAGCGTGACCAGTACTGCGAGCCGAGGCAATAGCTGTTTTCGGCCGATGACTCTCCATAGTCCTCCAGATCGAAGAGCACGATGTCGACCCCGCAGGGGGGAGGGTTTTGGGATAGGTTTCGGGCCACTTCGAGCAGTACAGCCACCCCGGAGGCTCCGTCGTTGGCTGCCAAAATGGCCTCGCCCTTGCGTTCGACGTCCATTTCCGCGCGTGGACGGCTATCCCAGTGCGCGCATAGGAGGATGCGCTTTCTGGCGTCTGGATTGAAGCGGGCGATGAGGTTTTGCAGGGTAAACCGCTTACCATCGTGGGTGGTGATGGGCGGTTGTTGGCGGCTCACATGGGGTGTGAAGCGCCTCAGTTCGGCCTCCAGATAGGAGGCACAGCGGTTGTGGGCTAAGGTTCCCGGCGCACGAGGGCCCATGTCGACCTGCATCTGAATCCACAGGTAGGCGCTATCGGCCGAGAAGGGTGGCGGTTGTACCACTGGTTTACTTTTCTCGGCGGGTGGCGTTGGCTCGTGGGAATCTGTAGGCTTGGGCGATGAGCAGCGTACCAATATCAGGGTGCACAAAAATAGGGTCAGTGATGCATTGATAGGCGTGGCGCATATCTTCCGCTGTAACCGGCTCAGCGCACTGGACTTCCGGGCAGTTAGATCAGGCTCCATTCGCTTTTGTCTTTGCCGTCCTTGATTTGGATGCCAAGCGATTCAAGCCGCATGCGGATCTCATCGCTACTGGCGAAATCACGTCGTTCCTTGGCCTGCTGTCTGATTTCCAGCAACAGTTCCATCACCCCTTCTAGGTGGATATCGGTTTTTCGTTCAGGTGTGTTGAGGCCGAGTACATTGTTCACCAGCATCTGCACTTCCTGTTGCAGGCGCGACAGCGAGGGGGCCGACAAGTTGGCCTTGCCTTCATGCATGCGGTGGATTTGGGGGAGGAATTCATAGAGCCGTGCAATCAACATGGGGGTGTTGAGGTCATCGTTGAGAGCCTCATAGAGCATTGAAATCAAAGGATCGACCTCGAAATCGTCCGTTGCAGCGTCTGATTTCAACTGCATAAGTACACCCACCCCATCCATGAAGCGTTTATAGCCCTTTTCTGCGGCCTGCAGGGCTTCGGAGCTGAAGTCGAGGGTCGACCTGTAGTGGGCCTGAAGCACGAAAAACCGGATCACCATGGGGTCGAAGGGCTGACTGAGGCGGGGGTGATTGCCGGTGAACAACTCGTTGAGGGTGATGAAGTTGCCGAGCGATTTGCCCATCTTCTGTCCGTCTATGGTCACCATATTATTGTGCATCCACAAACGCGCCGGCACTTGTCCGCAGCACGCCTGTGACTGCGCAATTTCGCTTTCGTGGTGGGGAAACAGCAAGTCCATGCCACCGCCGTGAATGTCGAATGGCTCGCCCAGGTATTTGCGGCTCATGGCGGAGCATTCAATGTGCCATCCGGGGAATCCTTCGCTCCAGGGCGACGACCAGCGCATGATGTGGGTGGGTTGGGCTTTTTTCCACAGTGCAAAGTCGGCTGGATTCCGCTTTTCGGATTGTCCCTCCAGCGCGCGACGTTCGTTGCCCGCCCCAGCCTGTAGTTCGTCCGACACGCGCCCTGAGAGTTGGCCGTAGGGATAGCGTGTGGCGTAGGTCGCCACATCGAAGTAGACCGAGCCCGCCGATTCGTAGGCATAGCCACATTCGATGAGTTCTTCAATCATCTGCAATTGCTCCGGGATGTGACCGCTGGCCCGTGGTTCGATGTTGGGCGGCAGTATGTTCAGCGCCCGCATGGAGGCATGGAAGGAGCGAGTGTAGAGTTCGGCGATTTCCATCGGCTCGAGTTGTTCGAGTCGGGCTTTGCTGGCGATTTTGTCTTCCCCCTCATCCGCATCGTGTTCGAGATGCCCCACATCGGTGATGTTCCGAACGTAGCGAACCCGGTAACCCTGGTGGCTGAGGTAGCGCACGAGTACGTCGAAGGTCAGATAGGGACGGGCATGACCGAGATGAGCCTCGCCATACACCGTGGGTCCGCACACATAAAGGCCAACCAGGGGTGGATTCTGGGGCGCAAACCGCTCTTTGTTGCGGCTGAGGGTGTTGTGGAGGTGCAGTGGTTGGGGGTTCATAGGTTTGCGTTCGGGTGTGCGGGTGCCGGGGTATTAAAATCAGGTGTTTCTTTATTATTCAATTCACCACATTAACTACAAAAATAACAGGTTTTGAGGCGGATCAGCGCATGCGCACGCTGCACACAACGGGAAAGTGGTCGCTGTAGCGATGGCGGATGACCCGGTGGCGGGTGACTTCGAGTAGCGGGTCGGCAAACATATGGTCGATGCGAAACGAGGGGAAACCCCCCGCGAAGGTGTTGCCCAACAGCTGTCCCCCCTCCATGTACGTATCCTGCAGGTGCACACGTGCCTGCCAGTAGGCGTAAGATGCCGGCAGGTCGTTGAGGTCACCGCACAACACAACCGGATGGGGACTCTCACGCACAAGCCGACCAAGGTGTTCGGCCTGCCGTGACCGCAGTCGTGCAGCATGACGGATTTTCCCGAGGATAGTCCGCACGTTGCTGGTTTGCCCCGCCCTGGGATCCTGACTAAACGCCTCGATTTCGGCGAGTTCCGATTTTTCGATAAGATTGCTCTGCAGGTGAAAGTTGATGACCCTTAGGGTGTCGCGGCCGATTTCCAGGTCAGCGAACTGACAACTTGTGATGCTGATGGATCCGGGGAAGGGTACGAACCGCCGCAATACGATGGGGTGTCGACTAAAAACAGCCATTCCACTCCGACCTTCCGGTCCAACGCCCCCAATGCGCTGGAAATAGCCCTGCTGCATTCCGCATTCCCGAAACAGGCGGTCGGTCACCCCCCCCCTGCCCCGGTCGCTGCTGTGGTATTCCTGCAAACACAAGACATCGGGCCGCTCCTTCGCAATCAACCGGATGACCCCATCCATACACGCGGCTTCTTCTATCCCGAATCGAACCCCTTCGCGAAAGTGTCCTACGTTGTAACTCATTATGCTTAATTCATTGCGTTCCTGATCCCATCCCGGCTCCTGCCACTGAGTGCGGTGCAGGGGCCATCCCCCCAGCACAACTGCCAGTGAGATTAGGGCATACACCTTGTGGCGCCCCAGAGCCCACCAGAGGGTAAAAGCCAGATGGGCCAACAACAGGGGCAACATCAGGTAGGGATAAAAAATGAGGGGCCAGGCGCGGTCGGGCGGGATCCAGGCCACAGCCAAAAGGGGAAGGGTGGCGACCACCACCCCGAGGTTAATCAAAAGAAGGAAGCGCCTCAGGAAGGTGAGCAACAAATTCCAGGCGGTGCGGGCCCGTTGCAGGCCCTTGTTAGATGCGTTATTGTCGACTGGCACGAAACAGGATTTCTTTTTCGCTGGCATTCAGGCTATCATAGCCCCTTTTGGAGATTTTGTCGAGCACAGCGTCGATTTCCTGCTGCGACACCCTCGGGGTCAAGTCAGAGGAACCCCTCGCGGTGCCACGATTAACGGCTGTTGTGGCAACGGGCGATGGCGATTTGACAACCCGCAGGGGTCCGCGGCTCGCGTGGCCTATTGAACGCCCTTTAGAATCGTCCTTCTTTCGGGCCATAAAGCGTGGCCAGGCATCGAAAAACTGCTCAATCCAAAGGCCCAGATTTTGGCCTTGCTGCAGTCTTTTGATGTAGACATATCCAAACACCGCCCCCCCGAGGTGGGCGAAATGTCCACCCGCATTGGATCCGGAAAGGCTCAGGAGATCCATCACAACCATGGCCAGTGCCAGGTAGCGCAGGCGCACATTGCCCAAAAGAAAGAGGCGGATGGGGTAGTCGGGACTCAACGTAGCGGCGCCCACCACCACGGCGAGCACTGATGCCGAGGCCCCCACGGCGTAGTGGTCGCGAAGGCCTTGGAACAAGGGCAACAGATTGAATGCCAGGATAAAAACCACCGCGCCCGCCAATCCGCCCGCTATATAGATGGCCAAAATGCGACGAGCCCCGAGCAGCGACTGCAGGATGTTGCCGATGCCGTAGAGCCACATCATATTGAACAGCAGGTGGAAAAAGTCCGAATGGATGAACATATAGGTGATGGGCGACCATGGGCGCTGGATCAGCAATTGGAGCGAAGCGGGCACGCCAAGGGCGCGGGAAAGACTGTCATACCAGCCCGTGTGTAGTTTGAACAGAGTCAACACAACCACTGCAATTTTCATCACCAAAAACACCCCTACGTTGATTAGAATCAACTGATTCAGGCGGTTTTCGCTGTGCCTGAAGGTGTCTTTGAGTTCGTCGAGCAAGGATGACTGCGGCATAAAATCAATAGAACTGCGAGCGGTTGCGGCGATAAACCCAATGCACCATCACCAAGCCCATCAGCATGCCACCTAAATGGGCAAAGTGGGCCACCCGATCGTTCGCGTCGAACTGCAGAGCAGCGTATAGCTCAAACAGGAAATAAATCAGAACAAGGTATTTGGCTTTAACGGGAATAAACAGAAAAAGGTATAGGCTGCTATTGGGGAACAGATAGGCAAATGCCATCCAGACCCCTGCCACTGCCCCACTCGCGCCGATGATGTTGTGCACGCTCCGAACGGCCTCCATTTGTTGGAGCACGTCGAGTGCCCAACGACTATTGCCTTCCGCTTCGGCGGTGCTCAATTGAATCTGAAGGCTTTGCAGGGTCGGGGCAATATTCACCACATACACCATGAGGTAATGGAGAAATGCGGCACCCAAGCCCGTAATCAGATAGAATTGTAAGAACCTTCTCTCACCCCAGACCTGTTCGAGCACACTGCCAAACATCCAAAAAGAGAACATATTGAATAGAAGATGCCCAAAACCGCCGTGCATAAAGAGGTGGGTGATGGGTTGCCACCACCTAAAGGTGTCGCAAGCGGGGTAGCGGAGACCCAGCCATTGGGTGAGGTCGATGCCATATCGGGTGTCAATGGCCAATGTAGCCAGGAAAAACAGTCCATTGATGATGATGATATTTTTGGTGATCGTGGGCAGTATATCGAAACGGCGTGGCTGGAATTGTTGACTCATATATGTAGCGTTACAAACGTTTTATGCGGGACCGCCCAGGCGCTGCATGATTTCCGGGATGGTGATGGTGAGGATTACTGGTCGCCCTTCGGGGTTATAATAAGGGTTTTCACAGGCAAAGAGTTCATCCACGAGCTGGCGCATCTGGATGGGTGAGAGGGTTTTTCCAGCCCGAATATGGCTCCTTCGGGCCATGATGCGGGCCAATTGTTCGCGAATCGATGCCAGAGCATCGCCAGTGGTGGGGTATTCGTCGCGTAGCATTTCGTGAAACAGTTGTTCGGGCTCGGGCAGGTTTATGTCTGCAGGTAGACCCGTGAGGCGGATTTCCAGGGGCGCATAGCCCGCTGTCCAATCGAAGCCTGCCGCGCGTAGAATCTGTTCGAGTCGACCAAGGGCCAGCTCTTCGTCGCCCCGCAGTTGGAGGGTGGTGGGGAACATGCATTGTTGACTAGCACCGGAGCCTGTAGTGAGCCGTGCCCGAAAGCGGTCGAACAGGATGCGGTAGTGGGCGGCCTCCTGGTCAACCACCAGCAGGCCACTCCGCAGGGTGCCAACCACATATCGCTGGTGCAGTTGGAAGAGTCCCGCCTCTCCCATACCCTGGTTGTTCCATTCGGACGGACTATCCGTTGAAGGGCGCTCTCCCGATGTCGTACTATAGCCCGACTCGGCTGCCGGATTTCCCAAAACCTGGCCTTTGGGGTGTCCGGACACCCCGGCAGGTGACGGAAGGGGTGATTCCATGGGGTACTGTGCCGGTTCTCCGTGCTCTTCTGCTGTGGGGAGAAAGTTAGGCGCCCCCGGGGTATGGGGTGGGAGTTTTACCTCCATCAACCTGCGCCATGAATCATCGCCCTGACGGGGAGCACGGTTCCCGGCGTCGAATGGATTATAGGATGGATTAAAGGGCGACCGCATATTGCCGTTGTTGGGTGCGGCCGAGGCGTCCCCGGATGGGCCGAAATTCTGTCCGGAACCTGGCCCCGATTCTGAACCTGTGCCTGATGGGTCGAGGGTGCAGTACTTTTGGGAACCCGAAGCCCATTCTAGTCCCGGCTCCATACTGAAGTCGAGCGCAGGAGCCACCTGATACTGACTAAGGGCGCGTCGAACGGCCGACATCAATATAGCGTAGTGCGTTTTTTCGTCATCGAATTTCACCTCTGTTTTGGCGGGATGCACGTTTACATCTACCCGCTTCGGGTCGACCGTCAGGAAGATCAGGTAGGCTGGTTGGCTTCCCTCGGGCAGCAGTTCGTGGTAGCCGGTGGCTACCGCATGGTGGAGGTATGGATTCCGAATGTATCGGCCATTCAGAAAAAAGAACTGATGACCCCTCGATTTACGCGCAATGTTAGGTTTACCGATGAAGCCGGAAATGTCGAGGATGGGGGTTGATTCCTGAAGCGGTACCATGCCGCTGGCTATGGATTCTCCGAAAAAGGTGGTGATGCGTTGTTTGAGGTTGCCCGGCCGGGTCTGATAGAGGTCGGTGCTCTGGTGCGACAAGCGAAACCGGAGGTCGGGGCGAGCCAAGGCCATTTGCTGGAAGGTGTCGATCAGGTTCCGCAGTTCGGTTTCGTCGCTCTTGAGGAAGTTTCGTCGCGCGGGTACGTTGAAGAATAGATTTTTGACCTGAATGCTGGTACCCACCGATGAGGGAGCCGATTCCTGTTGTCGCATTTGTCCACCTTCAATCCGGATGATGGTGCCAAGCTCGTCGACCTCCCGTCTGGTGCGCATCTCCACCTGGGCTACGGCCGCGGTAGCGGCCAGCGCCTCTCCGCGAAAACCATAGCTCCGCAGCGAGAACAGGTCATCAAGTGATCGTATTTTCGAGGTAGTGTGCCGCTCAAAACTGAGTTTTGCGTCCTCCGGGCCCATGCCATTGCCGTTGTCGATTACCTGAATGAGTGTTTTGCCCGCATCGCGCAGGTGCACCTGGATCTCGGTAGCGCCGGCGTCGATTGCGTTTTCGATGAGCTCCTTGAGCACCGAGGCGGGTCGCTGCACCACCTCCCCCGCGGCAATCTGGTTGGCCAGGGCTTCGGGCAATCGTTCGATCGTGCAGCTCATGTCGGTTGCGTGGGTTCTGCGTCTCTCCGGGTGGATGCGGGTTGACCAAGATTTCTGGTGTGATGGTGACCCTGTAGTCCTGCACCCGTTTTTTCCCGTTCCCATGCCGCCCGGCGGAAGGTCCACCACAACAGGGGGATGAAAATGGGGAGCAGGTACATCAGTTTTTTCAGTTCTCCAAACAGCAGCAACAGCATCGAAAGCATGATGAAGACGATGAAGAGCAGTCGGCGGTTCGACTGCTGGGCCTCCTGTCGTAGGACCTGACGGCGAAATCGCAGTGCAGCACGGTGTTGGCGTTGTCCATCTTCGCGGGCAGAATTTAAGGCATCCCCAATCACACCCGCAAATGAAACTTCTGATGAACCTGCGGTTAAATCGGCATATTCACCCAGATCGCCCTCTTCAGCGCCACGGGTGCGCCGTAGGTTGTTGCTGCCGTGTCTCAGCGCCTGTTCTTCAGCTTCTGGCCGGTAGTATAGAGGCCGGTAGGTAAACTGCCTGTTCTTTGCGGTGCGGAAAAAGGAAAAAATCACCCCCAAAAATACGCAGTCTCGGCGGCAATAAACAGGCGTTCAGGCTGTTTGTCCGTATATTTGAAGCATGGGCCGAATTTTTTGTCTGTTGCTGTTGGTTATGAGAATGACGCCTGCCCTTTGGGCGCAGGAGCAGCAGCCGGTCGAGCGGAAAGCGGTGCAGCTGTCGGGACTCACACTATCCGACGACAGCCTCGACTTGATTCCCTACGTAACCGTACTCGTTAAGAACCGCTACAAAGGCACCATTTCGGATGGTCGGGGGTTTTTTTCGCTGGTGGTGCTGGAGGGCGATTCGCTGCAGTTCAGCTCGGTGGGTTTTCGCGTGTATCCGCTGCTCGTTACGGCGGCCATGGTGAAGGACCCCCTGTTTTCGGTGCTCATCCCCATGGAACGCGATACCCTAAGGCTACCCGAGGCCATCATCTATCCGTGGCCCTCACGAGAGGCGTTTCGTCAAGAGTTTATGGCCCTGCAACTCAAAGACGACGCCCAGACCATCGCGACCCGCAATCTGGAGGCCGATCTTATGCGGCAGTTGGCCGGAGCCATGAACATGGACGCCTCCGAGAATCAGAAGTTGTATATGCAACGGGTCATCGCCCAGACCTACTATGCGGGGGGACAACAAGCATTTTTTCCGTCGGGGTCCGGTATGAATGGGGTTCCGATTCCCAATTCGCTGATGAACCCCCTTGCGTGGGCCGAATTCATCAAAGCCATCCGCCGCGGCGATTTCAAACGAAAAGAGTAGCTTACTGCTTCAGGATTTTTCGGGTGAATCGGCAGCCGGGCGTTTGAATATGGAGGAGGTAGCAGCCGGGCGATAAATAGGATAAATCCTGCCGCGATAATTCTGTGCCCGTCCATAACATTCGTCCACCTAAATCGCACAGACTATAGATCGATCCTTCCACAGCCTGATCCACTGCGATTGTGCTGTTGAAGGGGTTGGGGTACACCATCGGTCGCGGACGGGTTAAGCCTATTTCATCCACAGAGGTGGCACAAGCTATGGAGCGACTTTGCCGGAAGGTGATGCCCGAATGCGACAACAAAGAGTCCTGGAAGCGCTCCCCCTGTGAACAATCATTTTTCAGGAAGCGCGCAAGCCAGGCCGATAAGAAGAGGGAGACGGTCGACTGCTGTTGGGCACGGGTGATTGTGGGTGTTGGGGTACAAGTCGATTCGCCGAAGCTACAGTTAAGGTTGTTGTTCGCGAAAAAGCAGTGGCCGCCCCCGTTAATACTGATTTGCGTTTTATGCGTGGCTGCTGTTGCGTTGTACATGAGATCCTGATGCTGAGCGGGCGGGGTCACGCAGTCATTTGCACCACTAAACAACAGCGTAGGTACTGTTACCTGTGGGGCGACGGCGATCGAAGATGGGGTCGTGTTGGCCGCAGCGAAGGTCACCATAGCTGTGATATTACTGTTGCCGGCTGCGCCTAAAAAGGAGGATCCCCCGCCCATGGAGTGACCCATGATGGCCGAGGTAGCTGCCACATTGGCTGCCGGTACCCGGGGTGCGGCCTCACCCGCCTGAATGGCCGTCACCAAAAATGCCAGATCGCCACCGAAGTTGGCATGTATCGGCGAAAAACTTCCTTCAGTAGTGGGAAAAGCCACGATATAGCCCTGAGGCACGAGGTCGGTCCACACATTCTGGTAGGCGCTCCAAACCATCACAAATCCGTGGCCATACACTATGAGGGGGTACGCCCCGGCTTGTATGGGTGCGTTTTGTCCGGAGCTGCTTGCCGGGTAATAGACCTCGGCGGTCACCTGTCGGTTGCCCCGCGCGGGGTCGCTGAGTGTAATTGCAGTTTGTCCAATGTTTTGGGCGTGAAGGATCTGGAGACCGAACAGGCCGTGGCCGAAGGCCATAATAAATAATAGAGAAAGCAGGCGGCGCGGCATAAATCAACTATTGGTTCCTGCAAATATAGGACCCAGAGTGACGAGCACCTCGACTACAACCAGCGTACGAGGTTGAACTCGTTGCGGTAGGCCATCAGCGGATGACGGGGTGTGAGGCGGAAGCCGTAGTCGAATACCCCGCTGCACTTCATTTGCACATGCAAGTCGTAGAGTACCCTACTGCCGTCACGTTTGGTAGGGGCAATTTCCACGCGGTCCACCACCACCTGGTACTCGTCGTTGTCGCCCTGCTTTTCGCTCACCACCAGTTCAATGGCTGGTTAGTTCCATGACCACCACAGGTTCTGCGCCAGTTCTTGCAGGGGATGCAGGGCCGCCCGCACCTCGGAACGCACAAGAATTCTCTTCCAGTTTGGATCGTTTTGTTTGGATTGCATACCTAAATGCGGATTCATTCTGTCTGTGCCAAAAAATATTAAAAAAATTTACTGCTGTCGGGTTTATGGGTTTTGCATGCCCCGATTGAAGCAGGCACGGCAGCGGGGTTCGTAGCTCTCCTTTTCCCCGAGCATCAGCTGGTTGTCGTCGGGCACGATTCGGAAGGAGTGACTGGCAGGGCCGCCGCACTCCATGCACACGGGATGCAATTTGGTAACCTGCTCGGCCACGGCCATGAGGGCAGGCATGGGCCCAAACGGCACGCCCAGGTAGTCCATGTCGAGCCCAGCCACCACCACCCTTATGCCGCGGGCCGATAATTTGCGTGCCACATCCACGATCCCTTCATCGAAAAACTGTGCTTCGTCGATACCCACTACGTCGATACCCACTACGTCGATGTCCACCACGTCGGTGGTTCCCACCTGCTCGAGCACTTCAGAGGAATGGGCCACGGGCCTCGCCTCGATCCGACTCTGGTCGTGCGACACAATATCTTCACTGTGGTAGCGGGTGTCGACCCTGGGTTTGAACAGGGTGATGTGCAGCCGGGCTATGCGTGCCCTTTTCAACCGTCTGATGAGTTCCTCGGTCTTGCCCGAAAACATGGCTCCGCAGATAACTTCTATCGACCCACTCTCGGGGTGTGCATTTCGGTTTCCCGTCATTTTTTCTGTGTTTTTCCGGCGAATTTTTCCTGTTTCCAGATTGCACAATATTAACCGCTACTGCGTTATTTTGTGCATGAACCAGACCCAACCTTCTTCTGAATTTTTGTGGGATGCCTCCCTCCGCCAGGCTTTGTCGGCCCTGCGCGATTGCCTGGAGGAAGCCCGCCGCCACAACCAACCCATCGACCTCCTCGACCGAGATGTGCTGCTCGATGACCTCCGCGCCTGCTACCGGATCATTTCGGCCTGGCCCACCGCCGCCTTGCCTGAGGCCCCGGCCTTCGAACACAATTCTCCTGCCGAACCCGCCGCTCCTCTTTCCCTCCCACACCCGGATGTTGAGACAGGTGATTCGCCCGAGGATATTACTTCCACTGCGGATGAGGATTTGACTGGTGTTGATGATGCGCCCGAGGGTGATTCTTCCGCGGCGGATGAGGATTTATTGGTGCCTGCCGAGACTCCCGATGTTGATCCAACTCTTGAGGAGAATGATTCTTCCGCTAATGCTCTTTCCTCTGACTCTTCTAACGAAGACCCGTTGAGCGAACCGGCTCAGCCGCAGATTGAGTGGATTGTGGGCGATCCGCCAACCGGGGAAAACGAAACAGATGCCGATCAGCCTGTGCATCAGCCGGAAGACGATGAAAGAGATGAGCCTGGGATTATTCAAAAGGAGGAAGACTCCAATGAAGGTGTGCTTTTTGGTAAGCGGCCAGAGGATGAATGCACGGCGGATGAGGCAAAAGGGCATAGGCTGTCAACCGGTGAAGTACACACGGGAGATTCATCGGAGGGAGATATTTACTCAGAAGAAATATGGGTCGAAGAAGCCACAGTTGACGAAATAAGGGTTGATTCTGTACCTGTGGATGCCTTACCAATGGATGAAATACCTGATGATGAAACACTGGCAGATGCAATAAGCGAGAATGAGTTGACTTCAGAAGAAACTCCAGCGAAAGCGGGGGGTGAAGACCTTAACTTCGCTCCCGCGGCGGAAGGCACCCAATCCAACCAGACGTCTTTTGAGAGAACCCGGCGGACCGAATTGTATGCCCCTTCCCTGTTTGAATTGTCGAATGAACCGCCCTACGGTCACCCCCAACAGGAGCCAGCGAGCCCACCCACCGAGGCGGCCACAGGTTTGTCGGTCGACCCCCCGCCGGGCGAATCCAATGCCGGCGTGGAAGCATCGCGCATCGAGCGTCTGATCCATTCGGGCAAGGGAGGAGCGGCCCGACTGGCCGATGCTCGTCGAATCCCCATATCTGACATCAAAAAGGGGCTTGGACTGAACGAGAAGTTTCTACTCATGCGAAGCTTTTTCAGCAACGATGCGATGCGCTTTACGGCGGATCTCGACCGCCTCAACCGTGCCGCCTCGTTAATCGAGGCCGAGAAACTCTTGTTTGAGACCCTCTTGCCAGGTCGCAACTGGGATGCCGATTCCGAGGCTGACCTCACCCTACTGTTGATTGTGTACCGGAGGTTTTGTAGTCGCTGAGTCTAAGCATGCTCGACGGGCTGCGATTGATTAATTTCAACTAGATGGCTTCCCGTGAGCCTGAACATAATGTTCTCCAAAAAAAATGGGAAAGCCTGTAAGAAAAATCCGAGTCCTCTACAAATCTTTCAGAATCCAGGGCATCATGGCCTTCCAGGTAAGCAAGTCGTGCGTCCATTCCGGACCCTATTTGCTCAGCAGGTGGGGGATCGCCTTCGACTCCATCACATCACCAAACATACGCGAGGCGTTGGGGTCCTCGTACGCACCGCTTCCAGTGGCCAGCACGATTTTGCCCGCACGAATGCGCTCCAGAGTGGTGTGGTCGTGCATATGGGGTACATAATGCGAGGGCGAATTCAAATACACCAGATCGTCATCGTAGCCCTTCATATATTCCATGAGGTTATACACCCAGCTGAATGCAATAGCCCCCTGCAGCAGATCGCGGGGCGTTTCAGGAACAGGTTCATTGCGTGCAGGGCACCGAAAGAGGCTCCGCAGGGGTATATGGAGGTTTCGTCGGAGCAATGCCTGTGGATGAAGGGTATCACTTCGTCGAACACATAGCGGTCCCACTCCTCATGGCGGCGTGCGCGCAGGGCATAGGGCATATCCAGACCCGGCCAGCTTTCACGGTTGATGCTGTCGATGCTCATCACCTTCACCTTGCCCCCATCGATAAACGATCGGACCGATTCTAGGAGTCCGAACCGCTCAATATTCCAGATAATCTGCTGTAGCTGTGGGGATGAGTAGGAGTACCGGGCCGTAGTGGCAGAAGAGCGACAAAGGCATTTCTTTGTTCAGGTTGGGACTGTACCAGTGGTGAATTTCGCAGTGCATAAAGCTGACAAATGATAAAAAAGGGAATGTAGGCGAAAATGCCAGATGGCCGAGCCAACTGGCCGAAAAAAAACTTTATAAAAAATAATACAGGTCGGGGGTGCATCTAAAAAAAATCACCCTACTTTCACCCCGTTATTATTTCATTCAAAAATCCGGAGGTCCTATAGAAAGAATCGCTACCTGAACCTAACCCCCTTTTCTTATGAAAACCACCATGGTCAGTGTAAGCGATCAGGAGCTCATCAGCCGCTACCTGCGCGGCGATAAGAGTGCTTTTGAAACTTTGGTAATGCGGCACAAAAGCCGCATCTTCTCCTATGTGCAGCAGATGGTGCGCGATCGGGAATTGGCCAACGACATCTTCCAGTCGGTCTTTCTCAAAGCCCTCGAAACCCTCAACGGGGGTCGCTATCAGGAGGAGGGCAAATTTCTGCCGTGGCTCATGCGCATTGCGCATAACCAGTGCATCGACCATTTCCGGCGCGACAAGCGGATGCCGATGCTGAACTCGACCGACGAGCGCGATGTGTTTGAATACCTCGACCTGCGCGAAGAAAATGCCCAGGATCGGATCATGCGCCGCCAGACCCATGAAACCATGCGCAAAATGGTGGCTCACCTGCCCGAGGAGCAGCGGGAGGTACTGGTGATGCGCATCTATGGTGATCTTTCCTTCCGCGAAATCGCTGATGCCACGGGGGTCAGCATCAACACCGCCCTCGGCCGTATGCGCTACGCTCTTGCCAATCTGCGGCGGATGATGCACAAACACAAGTTGAGTTTGTAGTTGCGGCGGTGCGGGCCGCCACTGTCCGTATTTTTGCGTTTTGAAGAACCATGAACGCGCCATCCCCCGGGCATACACCGACTGAAGCCTCGACTCAGGCATTTGGAAGTATACATACCCCTATCCGCATTGTGACCGCTGCGTCGCTGTTCGATGGCCACGACGCTGCCATCAACATCATGCGCCGAATTTTGCAGTCATCGGGCGCGGAGGTCATACACCTTGGTCACAACCGATCGGTGGCCGAAATAGTGGATTGTGCGCTGCAGGAAGACGCGCACGCCATAGCGATGACCTCCTACCAGGGTGGGCACATGGAGTTCTTTCGCTATATGTATGATTTGTTGCAGGAGCACGACGCCGGCCATATTCGCATTTTTGGCGGTGGTGGTGGCACGATCCTGCCTACGGAGGTCGAAGAATTACATGCCTACGGCATTGCACGCATCTACACGCCCGATGATGGGCGGTTGATGGGACTTCAAGGCATGATCGACGACCTTCTGGCGCGCTGCCGGGCGGTGGAACGCAACCCAGAACTACCCAGTGTGGAGGCCCTGCGAGACCATGACACTCTGGCAATGGGGCGACTCATCTCACTGGCTGAAAATCATCCCCAGAGGTTTGCCGAGGTATGGCCCGGCATGAGGGATGCCTTGAAAGCGAATCCGAAACAACAATCACAACCACAATCGAAATCGCAATCGAAATCGCAATCGAAATCGCAATACCAACAGCAGTCTACTGAACAGGATGTACGGCTTTCGGTGCCCGTTTTGGGCATCACCGGTACGGGCGGTGCCGGCAAATCGAGTTTGGTGGATGAGTTGGTGCGCCGCTACCTGCGCCATTTCGCCGGTGAAACAGGCATCAGTAGCGGCAAAAGCATCGCTGTTTTATCGGTTGACCCCACCAAGCGCAAAACGGGCGGCGCCCTGTTGGGCGACCGCATACGGATGAATAGCATCCACAATCAGCGGGTGTATATGCGTTCGCTCGCCACGCGCCAGAGCAACCTTGCTTTGAGTAAGCATGTACGCGACGCCCTCGACATCGTGAAGGCGGTGGGCTATGATCTGGTGATCCTCGAAACCTCGGGTATAGGCCAGAGCGACACCGAAATCATCGACCACAGCGACGTTTGTCTCTATGTGATGACCCCCGAATATGGGGCCGCCACCCAGCTCGAGAAGATCGACATGCTCGACTTCGCAGATCTCATCGTGCTCAACAAATTTGATAAAAGGGGCGCACTCGATGCGCTGCGCGATGTACAGAAGCAGGTTCAACGTAACAGGGGTCGCTGGGATGCCGACCCATCCGATATGCCGGTGTTTGGCACTATGGCCTCGCAGTTCAACGACCCCGGCATGAACCGCTTGTTTGGGGCGGTGGTGCATACACTGGCCGAAAAAACCGGCGCGGATCTGCGCTTACCTTCGGTGGATGTGCATGGCGAATCGGCCAAAATCCACATCATCCCACCCCATCGGACCCGCTACCTCAGTGAAATCAGCGAGGAGATCCGTCGACGGAGCCAGCATGCCGACGAACAAGCCCGTTTGGCGGGGCAACTTCAAGCCATCATGCAGCTAAGGGAGCAGTTGATGACCTCCACCAGCGGGGCGGTGTTGTCGCAGGTCAACTCAGTTGTACAGGGACAGGGGTCGACTGTGCATACACCCACAGCGGAGGTTTCGACAACGGAAGCGGCAGAGGTCCCATCACAAGTGAACCGTGACTCTGCAATAGCGGGGGTGGCGGCTACTGTTGCCGGTGCGCATCAGCCTACAGCCGTAGTAGCTTGGCTCGATGCCGAGCGACTGCGCATAGAGCGACAAATGGACGGAGAGCTGCTGCAGGAATTGCAGGAATGGGACAATCGGGTGGCGGCTTACAGGGCCCCGGTGTACCGCTACACGGTTCGGGGTAAGGTAGTGGAGGTGGAAACCCATACCGAAAGCCTTAGCCGACTACGCATACCCAAGGTGAGTATGCCCCGCTACACGGGATGGGCCGACCGGGCGCGCTGGTTGTGGGCCGAACATGTACCCGGACGCTTCCCCTTCACCGCCGGGGTGTTTCCCTTTAAGCGTGAAAATGAGGACCCCACCCGCATGTTTGCCGGCGAAGGCGGTCCGGAGCGTACCAACAAGCGCTTCCACTATGTGTCGCTCGGACTGCCCTCGCGGCGACTCAGCACCGCGTTCGATTCGGTGACCCTCTACGGCGAGAATCCCGATTTGCGACCCGATATCTACGGCAAAATCGGCAATTCGGGGGTGAGCGTTTGCTGCCTCGACGATGCCAAAAAGCTATATAGCGGCTTCGATTTGTGCGATCCCGCCACCTCGGTGTCGATGACCATCAACGGTCCGGCCCCCATGCTGCTGGGCTTTTTTCTCAATGCGGCGATCGACCAACAGTGCGAGAAGTACATCCGTGCGCAGGGTTTGGAGGCGAAAGTGGAACGGCGCATCCAGGAGAAATACCAGCAAAAGGGTGTTGCTCGTCCACGCTATGGTGACGGGTGCCTGCCTGAGGGCAACGACGGACTCGGACTGATGCTGCTGGGGGTGACCGGTTGCGAGGTGCTGCCGGCCGAAATTTATGCCCGCATTAAGGCAGAAACCCTGCAGCAGGTGCGGGGAACGGTACAAGCCGACATCCTCAAGGAAGACCAGGCCCAGAACACCTGCATTTTCAGTACAGAATTCGCCCTGCGGTTGATGGGTGATGTGCAGGCCTACTTCACCCGCAATCGGGTGCGCAATTTCTATTCTGTATCGATTTCAGGCTACCACATAGCGGAGGCGGGAGCTAATCCCATCACCCAGCTCGCCTTCACCCTGGCCAACGGCTTCACGTTTGTGGAGTATTATGTGGGGCGTGGGATGCAGGTCGATGATTTCGCGCCGAATTTGAGTTTCTTTTTCAGTAACGGTACCGACCCCGAATATGCGGTGATTGGTCGCGTTGCCCGCCGCATCTGGGCACGGGCGCTGCGCTACCGATATGGTGCCAACGAGCGCAGCCAGATGCTGAAGTACCACATCCAAACCAGCGGCCGGTCGTTGCATGCGCAGGAAATCGACTTCAACGACATCCGTACCACCCTGCAGGCGCTCTATGGAATCTACGACAATTGCAATTCGCTGCACACCAACGCCTACGATGAGGCCATCACTACACCCACCGAGGAGTCGGTGCGCAGAGCCATGGCCATACAGCTGATCATCAACCACGAGTTGGGTCTGGCCAAAAACCAAAATCCATTGCAGGGGGCTTTCATCATCGAGGAGCTCACCGATCTGGTGGAGGAGGCGGTGCTGCTCGAGTTCGACCGCATCTCAGAGCGAGGCGGGGTTTTGGGGGCTATGGAAACGATGTACCAGCGCAACAAGATCCAGGAGGAGAGTATGTATTATGAGATGCGCAAGCACACGGGAGAGCTGCCGATTATTGGCGTTAATACCTTTTTAAGCAGTAAGGGCTCGCCAACGGTAGTGCCTGCAGAGGTGATCCGGGCCACGGAAGACGAAAAGCGTGCTCAATTGGAATCGGTGCGTACACTGCATCAGTTCCGCAAGACCGAGGTCGACCCCCGTCTGCGGTCGCTGCAGGCCGTTGCCGCCTGTGGCGATAATATGTTCGATGAACTGATGGAGGCCACTAAGGTGTGCTCGCTCGGACAAATCACCTCGGCTTTGTATGAAGTGGGTGGTCAGTACCGCCGGAATATGTAGGGGTGCGACCTCAAAAATATGGTGATTATGCGGGTGGTTTTATCGTAAGGGTATTTAGTTTGTTAGGCGGCCGACTTGCGGTAGGTTGATGGGAGGTGTAGGGCCACGAAATTGGATAATTTGTGTAGGGGTTCGGTCGACAGTGGAGGGTCGTGTGGATTGATGTGCAGGATTTGTTGGGCAAGCCGGTTGATGTCTCGATCCGGGTGGCCGTCGGTCAGGCTGCGCATAAAGGCTGTCAGGTCTTGTTCTGGCTTTAGTCCCAGCTTTTTGCGCAGGCGGTTGCGTGACTTACTCACCCCGGCGGCGGAGATGTTGCGTAGCTCGGCAATTTCCTTATTTGGGAGGTCAAGAAACAGGTAACCCGCCAGGCGTAGATCCTCGTCGCCCAATCCCGGATGCTGTTGGGTGAGCGCGCGCTCGAATGAGGGGGGAAGGCGTTGCAGGAGTTTGTTGTCGAACCGCACCGATAATTCAGCGGTTCTGTATGCCTGTTGCAGACTCCGGGCGGTGGATGCCAGTTCGGGCATGTTCAGTGCCTGGGGCAGTAGCTCGGCGGTTAGTCGGTCGATTAGTTTTTCCCTTTGCTCGAGGCGGTTGCGCAGTTGGAGGGTTTGCTTTTCGCGCAGGACTTGTTCGGTGCGCAGGCAGTTTATGTGTTCTTTGAGATGTTGGATTTGTTGATGGAGATTGGTCACTTCATTTTCGTAGTGTTCGCGCTGTGTGTGTAACTCTGTGTGCTGCTCGCGCTTTTGTTGGCGCAACTGTTGCCGTGTGCTGAGTCGAAGGTAGAGGAGGTAGAGCAAAAGGGGGGCGATGAGTACCGCGCCGAGGCTGATGGGCAGGGGCGTATCGGGGTTGAGTTGACTCATATAGGACAGGCTTGGGGCGTGACCGCTGTACGGATCTTTTCGCCCCACGGCTGAAGGAGGGGCGGTTGACTTCTGCTGACTCGGGAAGAGGGGGAACAGCAAAGGCGTGACCCACGGGGGGGTTGACGGAAGGAATACCGCCATCGGCCAGGGGAATTGTACGGTATTTGTCATACTACAAAACTAGAATTTGAGGGGAAAATTTGCACACCGAAAACAAAGAACAGATGCGCAAAAATTATCGTTTTTACGTCTATATTTTTATATTTTTGGGTTTTGCCTTTAGGGGTATAATTTTTTGGGCAGCCGTGATGCACAATTTGTCTCTGCATCATTCAAACAATCAGTTGGTTTTCATTTTCCCTACTAATGCCCAACCCGATCCGCCCCGTGCCGATACTCTATGCTCGTTCACCTCTTCGGGTAGTTCGGGTAGTCTCGGCGATTTTGGATACCGGGCGGTGACTGGGAGCTGGTTTCGGGACAGCGCACCGCAAACGTATCTATTTGAGTGGGTAGTGCCCCGCGCAGGTTGCGGGTAGCCTATTTCAACGATTGCGGATGCGGGCCGGAGCGTGTACTAGAATAGTAATCCAAAAAAATCCCGATAGAACCTACTAATACTTAAATAATCCCAATAAATCAATTGCATTCATTTTTTTCGTATATTTGCACCGCTTATCCAGAAGGATGGAGGGAACGGCCCTATGATGTCCTGGCAACCGCAATTCGGGTGACACCCGAAAATGGTCCGGTGCCAATTCCGAAGCCTCCGATAAATACTGGTGGCTAAGATGAGCGGGTTCAGACAGCGAAAAAGTGCTGTCACCCACGCGAGTCGTCCCGATACCTTCGGGGTAAGCTAAACCTAAGTTTAGCTTTTTTTATGCACCAGACAGACAGGGTTGACGGATCGATGGTTCGGGAATCAGGCGTAATTTATGGAACCAACGATAAGGGATTAATCTCAATAGAGAATTCTAGTAATCGGGATGCAGGAGTATTTGACGGGTCGATGGTTCGGGAAGCAGGCGTATTTGACGGAACAAGCCTTCGGGAATTATGTGGGCTGGCAGGTTCCAATGATCAAGACGGGCAGGTCCAGAGTGCCTCCGGCCAACAAAACCCAATAGGAGTGGGCGTGCAGGAGCGATCTGCCCCTCATCCCATTGCACGTGCGGCAGAACAGCGTATACTGGTTTTGGATGGCGCTATGGGCACGCAGATCCAGCAGCATAGGCTGAGCGAAACCGATTATCGGGGCGTACGCTTTGCCGATTGGCATCGCGATTTGAAGGGCAACAATGAGCTGTTGAGCCTCACCCAGCCGTCGATCATAGAGGACATTCACAGGGCCTATTTCGAGGCAGGGGCCGACATCGCCGAAACCAACACCTTCAACGCCCAGCGGGTATCGATGGCCGACTACGGAATGGAGGAGCTGAGCTACGAACTCAACCTGGCCTCTGCGCACTTGGCGCGGAAGGTAGCCGACGAATTCACCGCAAGGGAACCCCACAAGCCGCGCTTCGTGGCGGGTGCCATAGGCCCCACCAACAAAACCGCGAGTATTAGTCCCGACGTCAATAACCCCGGTTTTCGGAGCATCCACTTTGACGAGCTGGTGGAGGCTTACGGCGAACAGGTGGCCGCCCTGGAGGAGGGCGGGGTAGACGCCCTTCTGGTGGAAACCATATTCGATACCCTCAACGCCAAAGCAGCCCTATATGCCATCGAACGGCATTTCCGCCGAGCTGCCCGCCCCCCCCTCCCCGTAATGGTGAGCGGCACCATTACCGACAACTCTGGACGAACACTCAGTGGACAAACTGTAGAGGCCTTCCTATATTCCGTATCGCACCTTCCCCTGCTCAGCATAGGCTTGAACTGCGCCCTCGGAGCATCCCAAATGCATCCCCACCTGCAGTCACTTTCTAAAGCCTCACGCTTTCGGTTATCTGCCCACCCCAATGCCGGACTACCCAACGCTTTCGGGGAATACGATGAGAGTCCACAACAGATGCGTCAGCACATACGACAATTTCTGCAGCAGGGAATCGTGAATATTATCGGTGGATGCTGTGGCACATCACCCGACCACATCCGGGAGATAGCGTCCGAAGCCGCCTTGCATCCTCCTCGACCCTTGCCCCAGCCCCCATCAGCCCTGCGGTTGAGTGGACTAGAGCCCGTGACCTTATACCCTGGTGCCAACTTTATGAACGTAGGCGAGCGCACCAACGTCACCGGATCACGCGCTTTCGCACGCCTCATCCGCGAAGAGCGCTACGATGAAGCCGTGGAAGTAGCGCGGCAGCAGGTCGACAACGGTGCCCAGGTAATCGACGTGAACTTCGACGAGGGCATGCTCGACAGCGAAGCCGCTATGGAGCGCTACCTCAATCTCATCGCGGCCGAACCCGACATCGCCCGCGTACCCGTTATGATCGACTCCTCCAAATGGAGCGTGATCGAAGCCGGCCTCAAATGCGTGCAAGGCAAAGCCATCGTGAACTCCATCTCCCTCAAAGAAGGAGCCGGCAAATTCCGCGAATACGCCGCGCAGGTGCGGGCCTACGGCGCCGCGGTGATTGTGATGGCCTTCGACGAGCAGGGACAGGCCGATAGCTACGAGCGTCGCATCGCCATCTGCCAGAGAGCCTACGACATCCTCACGAAAGAAGTCAACTTCCCGGCCGACGACATCATATTCGACCCCAACATCCTCACCGTGGCCACTGGAATTGAGGAACACAACAACTACGCGGTCGACTTCATCCGCGCCACCCGCTGGATCAAAGAGCACCTCCCTGGTGCCCACGTCAGCGGCGGCGTGAGCAACATCAGTTTCAGCTTCCGGGGCAACGACAAAGTCCGCGAGGCCATGCACTCCGCCTTCCTCTACCACGCCATATCCGCCGGCATGGACATGGGCATCGTGAACGCCGGACAAATCGAAGTCTACGAGCAGATCGACCCCGAGCTACTCGAACATGTAGAAGACGTGCTCCTCAACAGAAGGCCCGATGCCACGGAGCGGCTCATTACCCTGGCCGGGCGCTACAAAGGCGAAGCCGGACGCGAAGCACAAGGGCGCGACGAGCAGTGGAGGCTGCTGCCCGTACAAGAGAGGCTCACCCATGCCCTCGTTAAGGGTCTCGACGAATACATCGACACCGATGTAGAAGAAGCCCGCCAGCAATTCGACCGCCCCCTGCAGCTCATCGAGGGACCATTGATGGACGGTATGAACGTAGTGGGCGACCTGTTCGGAGCTGGCAAAATGTTCCTCCCACAGGTAGTAAAAAGCGCACGCGTCATGAAAAAAGCAGTCGCCTATCTTCTACCCTACCTGGAGGCCGAAAAACAGGCCCAACCCGAGTCGGTCCGAACCGCCAAAGGGCGCATCCTCATGGCCACTGTGAAAGGAGATGTACACGACATCGGCAAAAACATCGTAGGCGTGGTGCTGCAGTGCAACAACTACGAAGTCATAGACCTCGGCGTGATGGTGCCCTGCCACAAAATACTCGAAGCTGCCGAGGCGCATCAGGTCGACGTAATCGGCTTGTCGGGACTCATCACCCCTTCGCTCGACGAGATGGTTTTCGTGGCCGCCGAAATAGAGCGATTGGGCATCCGCAAACCCCTGCTCATTGGAGGAGCCACCACCTCCAGGGCCCACACCGCCGTCAAAATAGCCCCTGCCTACTCCGGAACCGTAGTGCACGTGACCGATGCCAGTCGCTCCGTGCCCGTGGTGAGCGCCCTGCTTAGTCCGGAGCAGCGCGACTCCTACCAGGCTGACATCAAAACCGAATACGACAGCCTGCGCGAAGGCTACCTCAGCCGGGCCCAGGCCAAAACCCTGCTCGACATTGGTCAGGCCCGCGCCAACGCCCTTGTCCTCGACTGGCAGGCCTACATCCCCCCCAAACCCGCACAGCCAGGCATCCACACCCTGCGGCAGATCGACCTGGCCGAGCTTGCCCGCTACATCGACTGGACTCCCTTCTTTCAGGCTTGGGAGCTGCACGGCCGCTACCCCGACCTCCTCCAGGATGAAATCGTGGGTGAAGCCGCCACCCGCCTGTTCGACGATGCGCTGCGCATGCTGCAGCACCTACAAAGCGAGCAATGGCTGGAAGCACGTGCCGTGTTTGGCCTCTTCCCGGCTGTATCGGAGGGCGACGACCTCTACATCCGGGTAGATCAGAAGGGCAGCGAGGGCATTAAATCTAGAATGATTAATGTTACTGGCGCTATGGAGGATTTCCGGATTCATTTTACGGAGGAATTAGGGGATGAACGGGCGGATGATTTGAAAGAAATGAGGGATGCGCGGGCGGATAATCAGCAGGAACTATGGGATGCGCAGGCGGTTGATTTGAAAGTAATGGGGGATGCAGGGGTCGGCGGTGTCAAAAACCTGAATGAAGTGGCCCTCATTACCCTCCGGCAGCAGAACAAAAAGGCCGAAGGCCTGCCCAACTACGCCCTTGCCGACTTCATAAGTCCACGCAGTCGGGGGCGCGACGACTACATGGGACTCTTTGCAGTCGGAATTTTCGGCGCCGATGAACGCGCCCGCAGCTACGAAGCGGCGCATGACGACTACAGCGCCATCCTCCTCAAAGCCTTGGCCGACCGACTGGCCGAGGCCCTTGCCGAATGGATGCACGAACAAGTACGCCGCACCTATTGGGGCTACGAATCCGGCGAATCGCTCAGCAACAGTCAGCTGATCGATGAGCAATATCGGGGCATTCGTCCCGCCCCCGGCTATCCTGCTTGCCCGGATCACCTCGAAAAGCGCACCCTATGGCAAGTCCTCGACGTAGAAAACCGAATCGGACTGCAGCTCACCGAGTCGATGGCCATGTGGCCCGCCTCGGCCGTGAGCGGCTACTACTTCGCCCACCCCGAGGCCCGTTACTTCGGACTAGGTAAAATAAACCACGACCAGCTTGTCGACTACGCCCGGCGCCGTGGCATCACACCCGAAGAAGCCAGCCGCTGGCTCGGCCCCAACCTCATAAGCTCATAGTTAAATGTAGGTGAAATGAGAAAGTCGCATCAATCACAAATAAATAATATGTTAAATTAGGATACCCCCCAATTTAAATAGTTACTTCAAAAAAAAACGCATCACCCATCATTCTTTATTCAATAATCCTCATCAACCATAAATCCCCGCTGTTTTGAAAATCGCCGACCACATCAAAAACGCATCCGACACGCTGTTTTCCTTCGAGATCCTGCCACCGCTGAAGGGACAAGACATCAGCCAGATCTACCGGGGCATCGATCCCCTTCTTGAATTCAACCCACCCTTCATCGACGTGACCTACCACCGCGAGGAATCCGAAATGAAGCTGCAGCGCGACGGCACATATCGGCGGATCACCACCCGCAAGCGCCCCGGCACTGTGGCCATCTGCGCCGCCATCATGAACCGCTATAAAGTCGACGCCGTACCCCACCTCATTTGTGGCGGATTCACGCGTGAGGAAACCGAAAACGCGCTGATCGACCTCAACTTTTTGGGCATCGACAACGTGCTTGTGCTGCGGGGCGACAACCTCAAGTATGAAAGTAGCTTCCAACCCGAGACCGAAGGAAACCACGACGCCCTGCAGCTCGTGGAGCAGGTGCAGCATATGAACCAGGGACGGTACCTCGACGAAGACCTCGTGGATCCACACCCCACTTCCTTTTGTGTGGGCGTGGCCGGTTATCCCGAAAAGCACCACGACGCTCCCAACCTAAAGTCGGACCTTGACTGGCTCAAACGCAAGGTAGATGCAGGCGCCGACTTCATCACCACACAAATGTTCTTCGACAACCGGGTCTATTTCAGGTTCGTCGATAAATGCCGGAAGGCAGGCATCGAAATACCCATCATCCCCGGCATCAAGCCCTTGACCGTCCGCAAGCACCTGTCGACCCTGTCCAAAATCTTCCACATTGACCTGCCCGAGGACCTGGCCGACGCAGTAGAAAAGACCACCGATGACCGCAACATTCGTGAAATCGGCATAGAATGGGCCATCGCGCAGTGCCGCGAGCTCAAAGCCGCCGGTGTTCCAGTCCTCCACTTCTACACCATGGGCAAATCAGACGCCACCGCGCGCATCGCCAAGGCGGTGTTTTAAAATGGGTAATAATCCATTGCTCATGAACTTGAACAATGGATGTAACAAGGGTAAATCTTGCGAGATGACCTCTTCGACCTTGAACATTGGGGGCGCTCTTAAATCAACGTCGGGTAGGTCAACCACTTATCTTTGAGAAAATCAATTTGCGAACACAGGGTTAAATTCTGCAGCAATGTATTTGTACAAGACCTTCGAATTTGCCTCATTTGAGGAGGCGATTGACTTCATGCGACGGGCGGCGACGATCATCAGCCGCCTCAACCACCATCCGGAGTGGACCAACCGCTATAACCGGGTTGAAGTTTGGATCACCACCCACGATCAAGGCGATGTGGTTACGAACCTCGACCGGCAATTGGCCGGGGAGCTCGACAAACTCTACGCTGATACCCCCTCAGCAGTCACGAAAACGCAGACCAACTGGGAGCTTCATGGTCTTTGACTTTCGAAATATAAGTTGTTCAAGGAACTGGAGTATGCTCGAAAGCACACGCCTGAAGGATACGAAATGACCCAGATTAAGTATAATTTGGAACACAGAAATGAAAAAACATTATTTCTGTTGTTTAAATTAAGGTTTTTGTAGCCTCGACGGGAATCGAACCCATATCTAAAGTTTAGGAAACTTCTATTCTATCCGTTGAACTACGAGGCCAGTTCATCCCCAATACCCCCCAAATCGTCCACAAAAATAGGCGTTTTCCACCGGATTTCGACCCAAACAGGGGTGGAGGACCCCGAATCCACCA